>NZ_SPNG01000010.1:0-250691 GCF_004563845.1 Rhodococcus sp. 1R11
TGGTGATCGGGGCGCGGTCGATGGCGAAGGTCGGCACGTGCACAGGGTGTGCGGGCCGCTCGTTGTCCAGCGCCCACGGGTCCAGGGAGGTTCCCATCGTGAACGGCTCGCCCGCAACGATGGCTTCCCCTGCGACCGGCGTCGTGGACGTCGGCGGTGCGGGAGCGGTGAGAACAGCAGGACCGGAACGCAACTGGTGGGTTGCCAGCATGGTTTCGTCGTGCTGCTGCTCGTGTTGGGCGATCATTCCGAACGCGAACCCATGCTTCTCGACCGGCCGGCCCTCGAACGTGCTGTGCTCCAACACGTCCCAGGCCTTGTCTCGAACGGTCTGCACGTAGGCACGCGCTTCCTCGGGCGTCAGGAGCGGCAGGGACGTTCGCGACGAACGCGAATGCTTGAACGCGTCGTACAACTCGTCGATGTCCGGCCGCACCGGGTCGCGGCCACCGACATCGCGCACGAGCCAGAGTTCTTCCTGACTGCCGATGTGTGCCAGATCCCAGATCAGCGGACTCATCAGCGGCGAATGTTGAGCCATCAGTTCGGTTTCGTCCAGGCACTCGGTGAGCGCGGCGCTGCGGGACCGGCTCCGAGTCAGCACGGTCTCGATCCTGGTCCTGAGTTCTTCGGCGCTCACACCGATTCCTTTCGGCTCTGCGATGTGGGCGAGACCGCATCGAATTCGTGGGGCGAAATACCTGCGCGACATCTCCGAGATGCCGCACGCAACTGCTGGGAGAACTCTCCTACCGCGGACGATGCGAGATCGAGCACTTCGCTTGCGGCCCTGCGCAGCTCGCCATCGGCCAGACCTGCGCGGGCAGCATCGAGCCACCGACCGGCCGTGCCTGCGCCGATCTCGGTGGCGCGAGCCACCAGCTCGGGTGTCGACAACAGCGCCTCGAACGCGGCGGCCGGTATCACCCACTGCCCGTCGGGTTGCCCGTCGAGGTAACGGATTTCGAGGTGCCCGCAGGCTCGGACATGCGGGAACAGCGTCGTCAGGTGGTAATCGAGGTCGCCGAAGGTTGCCGGGCGACCGACAACGCCCGGATCGTCGAGCCACTGCGCAAACGTGATGCCGGACGGCGCTTCCCAGTTCTGGGTGGTTCCCCTGATGCAAAGGAGCGGAACGTCGAGGGCCCACCGCGCGTAATCGGCGATCGGATCGCCCGTGTTCGGCACCGTCGTCCGGCTGGAATCGAGTTCCAGCCAGGTCCGCATTCGCTGCGATGCCCACGCACCCGCCGGTGCACCGGCGAGCTCGGGAGACCGCGCGAACGCGGCGACGAAAGCCGGGCCGACGGCGTGCAGCATCTGCCACCGCGCCGTGACCTCGGCCCGATCACGTCCGGCGTCGACACTGACCTGGGTAGCGGCGGTGTTGCACATCATCAGCTTGCCGAAGGGACCGATGGTGGTGAAACGGTTCTCCATCGCGCAGTACCGCGGCAGGACCAGAAGTCGTTCGGGATCTCGCACGGCGTCGGCGGGAACCGCGTTGATGGAGATGCCGTCGCGACCGAGCATGTCGTGCAACAGACGGGCATCGGCGTCGAGCAGCGGTTCGAGCTGGGAAACGGAAATAGAAGGCGAACTGGACAATTCGACTTGGCCGCCCGGTTCGACGGTGACGATACTTCCGCCCGGCAGCGTCAGGGCGGGTGATTCGGGAGCGATACTGCGCGGGGAGTGATCACCGAGCGCAGCGGCCAGAGCTGACAGGGAGGGCCGCGAACCGTCGTCGAGGGCGGTGAGCCATTCGAGTTCGGCACCGATGAGCGACGGTGGCCCCAGCTTGAAACACACCTTCGACACATATGCCTCGATGGCTGGGCGTGTGCTCAGCTCGAGGGACTTCTCGTTGGAGGACACATTTCCTTCTTCCCACTCACCGCGATCCGACTACGCAATGTACCCAGCTGCCAGGATCGAAAACGCCGAGATCCCGCGTCGTATCGAGGCTACCGATTGTGGAACCCTGATGCCCGAGAGTTCGCTACCGGAAGGACTATCGATGCTCGATCACGACCGCATTCGCCGCGAAACCCCTGGTGCGTCGGGCCGGGTATTTCTCGACAGCGCCGGCTCCTCGCTGCCGCCCACCGTCGTCGTCGACACCGCGATCGCCCATCTGCGCCGCGAGGCGGAGATCGGCGGGTACCGGGCCGCGAGCGAACGCGTCGACGATCTCGCGGCGGTCAAGACATCGATCGGAATCCTGATCGGGGCACCGGCGTCGACCATCGCTCTGAGCGATTCCGCCACTCGTGCCTGGTCCGACTTCTTCTACTCGGTGCCGTTGTCGGCCGGGGATCGAATCCTGCTGTGCGAGGCCGAATACGCCAGTAACGCCATTTCCGCGCTGCACCGTGCCGAGGTCTCCGGGGCCACCGTCGAGGTGATTCCGAGCGACGCATCGGGGTGCATCGACGTCGACGCACTCGAGCAGATGCTCGACGACCGGGTCAAGGTGGTGTCGGTCGTGCACGCGCCCACCAACGGAGGCTTGATCAACCCGGCCCGCGCAGTGGCCGATCTCGCCCATCGGCACGGTGCCCTCGTCCTGCTCGACGCCTGTCAGTCGATCGGCCAGTTGCGGGTGAACGTGGACGAACTCGGCGTCGACGCCCTGTCGGCCACCGGACGCAAGTGGCTACGGGGGCCCCGAGGTACCGGGTTCCTGTACCTGCGACCGGAATTGGCCGCGAGCTTGCATCCACCGGCTCTCGATCTGCACAGCGCGCAGTGGGAGGACTCGTCCACCTACCGAATGGCCGACGACGCAACACGTTTCGAGTTCTGGGAATGCGACGTCGCAGCTCGGCTCGCACTCGGCGCGGCCGTCGACTATCTACTCGAACTGGGCGTCGACGACGTCGCCGACGCCATCGCCGAGCGCGCCGACTACCTACGTGCCGGAATGCGACGCATTCCTGGGGTCACCGTCCACGATCTCGGTGACCGCAAGAGCGGCATCGTCTCGTTCACCGTGGACGGCGAGGAGCCGGTGGCCGTCCGCGATCGACTTGCCGACCGAAACGTGACGGTCACGGTGAGCCATCGCGGCTCCACGCGACTGGACATGACGGGCCGGGGACTCGACGCCGTCGTCCGTGCATCTCCGCACTACTTCGTCACCTTCACCGAGCTGGACACGATGCTCGCTGCGCTCGCCGGTGCGTGAGCGGGCCCTGCGGTCCGGATGTGCGCTGAGGTAGGCGGCGACCCCGATCCCCGAGACTGCGAGGCCCGCGATACCGAACCACGTGACCGCGTCGCCGAACATCAGGAAAGCCCAGAGCATCGTCGTCGGCGGTGTCAGGTAGAGCAGCACGCTGGCACGAGTCGGACCACTGCGGCGCACGACGAACAGGTACGCGCCGTATGCGCCGAAGGTCGACAGCACCACCGTCCACGCCACCGCAGCCCAGAAACCCGTCGTCATCGGCGGTACCGCGTCACCGGCAAGTGCACTCAACGTCATGAATCCGACTGCGCTGATGCCACATTGGATCGCCATGGCCAGCGCGATGGGTTCTTTCGGATCCAGTAGCCGCTGCCCGATCGTCCCGGCCGACAGCGCCAGCATGCCCGCGGCGGGAAGGAGATAGACCGGCCAGGCGAGATCGGCACCGGACAGGTCCCCGACGACAACGAGCGTCACTCCGGCGATGCCGACGACGAGGCCGAGGATTCCTCTCGATCCGACGCGTTCGCCGAAAATCCTGCTCGATGCCAGCGCGACCACCAGCGGCTGCAATGCAGCGATCAGGGCGGCGACGCCCGGAGGGACTCCCATGCCGATGCCGGTGATGGTGGCACCGAGGTAGAGGAACTGGCAGAAGAGGCCGAGGACCGCGTGGATGCGCAGTGCGTGCCACGTCGGGGTGAGTCGTCGCCATCGGCACCAGGCGATGAGGAGCACGACTGCTACCAGATATCTCCAGGCCAGCAGCGTGTGGGCCGGAGCTTCGGCGGTGCCGAGTTCTGCTCCGATGAAGCCCGAACTCCACAGAATCACCAGAGCTGTACCGGCGAGAACGTCGATGCGTGATGTCATGAAGGCGATGTAAACATACAGGTCTGTATACTCGCAGTGCACCCCATTCTGACCAGCGCTTTCGAAAGGTCACCATGCACGACAAGCCACTGACCCCGGCAGCGGAACGAATCCTCGCCGTCGCGAGCGAGCTCTTCTACGACCGCGGAATCCGCGCCGTCGGCGTCGACCTGATCGCCGAGGAAGCCGGCACCACCAAGAAGACCCTGTACGACCGCTTCGGCTCCAAGGACGGCCTGGTGCAGCGTTACCTGAAGCGTCGATACGACCTGTGGTGCGCGCACGTGACGCAGTACGTCGATTCCCTCGACCAGGGTGAGCAGCGGGTACTCGGGGTCTACGACGCACTCGACCTGTGGATGCGCGACAACCATCGCGGCTGCGGATTCGTCAACGCGTTCGCCGAGTTCGGCGGCACCGACAGCCCGGTGCTGGCCATCATAGAGTCGGAAAAGGCGTGGACACGATCGCTGTTCGCACGCTTGGCCGCCGAAGCCGGATACCCCGAATCCGAAGAACTCGGGACTCGATTGTCACTGCTGCACGAAGGTGCGGTGGTCATGGGAACCGCAGGCGGCCGGGACGACGCGATCGCCGTCGCCCGGTCGGTGGCCGCCGAGTTGCTCGCTGCGCTCGCACGTGAGCGGAAGTTCGTAGCAGGGGTCGAACTTCCGCGCACGTGACCTGGTCGTGTATTGTCTTCCAGGTTGTCTCGGCGAGGGTAGATCCGGCTCATCAGGATCCACCGTTATCGACGCGGCTCGGCCCCGTTGGCCGCGCTCGTTCGTGTCCGCCCCGACGAGTTTGACCGCCCGACGAAGTACGCCGCACGAACCACAGATCACAGTTATCAGGAGCATGTAGCACCATGGCATCGAAGGTAAACAACCTCACCGCACAGGTCCGCACCGAATTCGGCAAGGGTGCCGCACGCCGCGCTCGTCGCGACGGCCTCGTTCCCGCCGTTCTGTACGGACACGCAACCGACCCCCAGCACCTGGCACTCGATGCCCGCGCATTCGCCGCCGTGCTGCGTAACGACGGCACCAACGCTGTGCTCACCCTCGACATCGCCGGCAAGTCGCAGCTGGCACTGACCAAGTCGATCGTCGTGCACCCGATCCGTCGCAGCATCGAGCACGCCGACCTCCTCGTCCTGAACAAGGGCGAGCGCGTCACCGTCGAGGTCAACGTCATCGTCGAGGGCGACGCCGCACCGGGCACCCTCGTCACCACCGACTCGACCTCCGTCGAGATCGAGGCCGACGCGCTCGAGATCCCGGAGAACTTCGTCGTCTCCGTCGAGGGTGCTCAGATCGGCACGCAGATCACCGCAGCCGACCTGGATCTGCCGTCCGACGTCACCCTCATCTCCGACGGCGAGACCCTCCTGGTCAACGTCGTCGAGGCACCGTCCGAGGAAGACCTCGAGGCCGACGGCGAAGGCACCGAGCCGATCTCCGAGACCGGCGAGGCCGAGACTCAGGAAGAGGCAGCTTCCGAGGGCGACGACAGCTCCGACGAGAGCTGATCTTCTCCCCCTGCATCTCGAGCGGCGCGCTGTTCTCCTTCGGGAGACGGCGCGCCGTTCGTTTCGAACCATCGATGGAAGAATGACGCCCGTGAGCACCGAAAACGGTCCCGCCCTGATAGTCGGGCTCGGCAACCCCGGTCCGCAGTACGACAAGACTCGGCACAACGTGGGCTTCATGGTTGCCGATGCACTTGCCGGACGCGTCGGCTCGTCGTTCTCCTCGCACAAGAAGTCCAATTCCGACATCGTGCAGGCCCGGCTCGACGGCCGTTCGGTCGTCGTCGCGAAGCCGCGAACGTTCATGAACCTTTCGGGCCAGCCGGTGGCGGCGTTGGCTCGCTTCTTCTCCGTCGACCCCGCGAACATCGTGGTGGTGCACGACGAACTGGACATCGACTTCGGCGCACTGCGACTCAAGCTCGGCGGCGGTGAGGGCGGGCACAACGGTCTGCGCTCGATATCTCAGCACCTCGGCACCAAGGACTACCTCCGGGTCCGTGTGGGCGTGGGACGCCCACCGGGACGGATGGATCCGGCGTCGTTCGTGCTCAAGCCCTTCTCGACCCCCGAACGCAAGGACCTCGGCGTCGTGATCGAAGAAGCCGCCGACGCCGCCGAGCTACTGCTGAAGACCGGTCTCGAGGCTGCCCAGAACCAGGTGCACCCGCGCTGATCAGTTCAGCAGCGAGATCGAATTGGCCCGTCGCAGTTTGCCGCTCGACGTCTTCGGAATGCTGCCCGGCCCCAGAACTGCCACCGTGCGGGGGCGCACTCCTACCTCCGAATGCACCGCGTGGACCACTTCGCGCTCGATGCGCTTGACCTCGTCGGGGTTGTCGATGGCGTTCGTTTCGACTGCAACAGCGAAACTTTCGCGCTTGTCGCCGGCGTCGAGACGAATCGCGACCGCGTTACCGGGCCGGACTCCCGCGACGGTGCCCGCCGCTCGTTCGATATCGGTGGGATAGATGTTGCGGCCGCCCATGATGATGACGTCCTTGACCCGGCCGCAGACGACCACCAGTTCGTCCTCGGTGATGTAGCCGACGTCGCCGGTATCGAGCCAGCCGTCGGCGTCCTGTGTGGACACCGGGCCCTCGACGGTGATGTATCCGGGAGTGACGGCCTTGCCACGGACCTCGATGATGCCGACACCGCGCGCGGTGAGCACCTGACCTTCTTTGTCCACGACGCGGCCTTCGAGACCGGGAACGAACTTTCCGAGAGTGGCCAGGGATCGGGTGTTGCCGCGGGTGGACGGGACTGCGCGGCCGAGCGTTTCGAGTAGATCCGCGTCGACCACGTCTATCACCTGCCCCTGGCCGGGGTCCGGAATCGACACGGCGAGAGTCGTTTCCGCCATTCCGTAGACCGGCGCGAGGGCCGCCGGATCGAGCTTGTACGGCGCGCCCGCTTCGGCCAGCGCGATCATCGTGTCGGGGTCGACGGGTTCGGCACCGTTCCACGCGTAACGCAGCGTGGACAGATCCAGATCCAGATCGTCCTCCGCCTGACGCAGCCGACGCGCCAGTAGCGAGTACGCGAAATTGGGTGCAGCAGTGACTGTTCCGCGATACTTGTCGATGAGCTTGGCCCACAACAGCGGCGAGCGCAGGAAGTCCAACGGCGTGATGCTCACGACCTCGGCACCCACCTGCATCGGCACCGACAGGAAGCCCACCATGCCCATGTCGTGGAAGAGCGGCAACCAACTGACCATGACGTCGGAATTCACGTCGAACTCGATGCGATCGATCATCGCGTACGCATTGACGTAGAAGTTCTCGTGCGTGATGCGCACGGCCTTGGGCGACCCGGTGGAGCCGGACGTGAGCTGCTGCAGCGCGATGTCGGTCTCGGCCGTCGGCACCGGATCGATGTCGCGACCGGACTTCATGTCGTCGATCTTCAGCACGGTGATGCCGCGCTCGACGAGCACCGGTGCGGCGATGTCGAACGGGGCTCCCAGAATCACCGCCTTCGCATCGATCATCCGGACGACGGTTTCGGTGTCCTCGCCCCAGACGGCCAGATCGGTCCGCGGGGTGGGCTGATGCAACATCGTCACCGACGCTCCGCGCATCCACGTGGCCTGGCAGGCAGGTGCGATGTCGACGGGCTGGCCGGCGAGAATACCGATCGCGTCGCCGTGTTCGACCCCTGCGTCGGCCAGCGCGCCCGCCATCCGCCGCGCCTGCTCGTGGATCTCACCCCACGACTGGCGCAACGCCGCCTCGGGCTCCCCGGTGACCAAACCACGCTTGCTGCTGCTTGCGGTCTCGAACATCTCGTCGGTGAACTTGCTCAACGCGTCATCTCCTCGTTCGACGGTCCTTCCGCGTCCCTCACCCTAAGCAATCCCGCGATGACCGGTGACCGTTACCGGCCGCGTATCCTTGACCTTTGCCGTTGCCGTGACTACGAGATAGAGGCCTTCGTGAGTACCCCGCCCAGTTCCCCCGACGTCGATGCAGCACTCGACGGGTCAGGACCGAACTCCGGCCCCGCTCGACACTCGGCCAGGGAACTCGATTTCGAGGTCGCGAGGCGTCGAACATTCGCGGTGATCTCACACCCCGATGCCGGTAAGTCGACGCTCACCGAGGCCCTCGCCCTGCACGCCCGCGTCATCTCCGAGGCCGGCGCCATTCACGGCAAGGCCGGCCGCCGCTCCACGGTCTCGGACTGGATGGAGATGGAGAAGGCGCGCGGCATTTCGGTGAGTTCGACTGCGCTGCAGTTCAATTACCAGACCTCCCCCGACGCCGAGGTCACCAACGTGATCAACCTCGTCGATACCCCCGGGCACGCCGATTTCTCCGAGGACACCTACCGCGTCCTGACGGCGGTCGACGCGGCCGTCATGCTCATCGACGCCGCGAAGGGCCTCGAGCCGCAGACCCTCAAGCTGTTCCAGGTGTGCCGCCAGTTCGGGATCCCGGTCATCACCGTCATCAACAAGTGGGACCGCCCGGGTCAGTCCCCGCTCGAACTGCTCGACGAGATCGAGTCACGTATCGGCCTGACGCCGACGCCGCTGTACTGGCCCGTCGGCATCGCGGGTGACTTCCGTGGCCTGCTCGATGTGCAGGACGGCAGTTACATCCGCTTCACCCGAACCGCGGGTGGTGCCACGATCGCGCCCGAGGAATTCATGACGGCCGAGGCCGCCGCGCAGCGCGAGGGCGTCGACTGGGACACCGCCGTCGAGGAGAGCGATTTGCTGATCTCGAGCGGCCAGCAACACGACCAGGAGATGTTCCTCGCCGGCCAGACGTCGCCGGTGATCTTCGGCTCGGCGATGCTGAACTTCGGCGTGCGCCAGATCCTCGACACCCTGGTGGCGCTGGCCCCCGCACCCGGCCCCCGTGCCGATGTCTCCGACGGGGTGCGCGCGGTGACCGATCCCTTCAGCGCCGTCGTGTTCAAGGTGCAGGCCGGCATGGACACCGCACACCGGGACCGCCTGGCCTTCATGCGCGTGGTCTCGGGCGTGTTCGAGCGCGGCATGGTCGTCACGCACGCACAGACCAAGAAGCCGTTCACCACCAAGTACGCGCTCACCGTCTTCGGGCGGGACCGGACGACGGTCGAGAACGCTTACCCCGGCGACATCGTCGGTCTGGTCAACGCCACCGCGCTCGCGCCCGGCCACACGCTCTACACCGACAAGAAGGTCGAGTTCCCACCGATCCCATCGTTCGCACCCGAGCACTTCTCGGCATTGCGCGTCGACAGCGCCGACAAGTACAAGAAGTTCCGCCGAGCCGTCGAGCAACTTGACTCCGAAGGCGTGGTTCAGGTGCTACGCAACGACATTCGCGGCGATGCCTCCCCGGTTCTCGCGGCCGTCGGCCCGATGCAGTTCGAGGTGGTCACCGCACGAATGAAGACCGAATTCGGCGTCGACGCTCGGATGGAACCGTTGGGTTACTCACTCGCTCGTCGCACCGACGCGGCGTCGGCCGTCGAATTGGGCCGCCAGCGCGGCGTCGAGATCTTCACCCGGACCGACGGCGCCCTGCTGGCTCTCGTCAGCGACAAATGGCGACTGCAGTACATCCAGAAGGAGATGCCCGAGCTCACCCTCGAGCCCCTCGTCGCTGCAGGCGATCAGTAGCTTTTCGCGGTGCTGACAGATCTGCTCGACGCCGAATTCAGTGTGCTGGGCCACCCGGTGCTGTGGCGCGAGGTGATCGGGAACGGCTTCGGACTGCTCTCCGCGGTCGGCGGGATGCGTCGAGTCGTGTGGGCGTGGCCGGTGGGGATCATCGGAAATGCGCTGCTGTTCACCGTCTTCATGGGCGGGGTGTTCCACACTCCGCAGGCACTGGATCTGTACGGACAGGCCGGACGGCAGCTGATGTTCATCGCCGTCAGCGCCTACGGGCTGGCCCGGTGGATGCGCGGTTCCAAGAGCTCGGGGGCCGCGGTCGTTCCGCGCTGGGGCACTGCCCGCGAGCGGCTCGTGATGATCGCCGTTGCAGTCGTCGGAACGGTGGTGTTCGCGCAGCTGTTCGGGTACCTGGGCTCGTTCGGCAAGTGGGCCGATGCGTGGATCTTCACCGGCTCGATGCTGGCGACGTTCGGCATGGCCCGCGGGCTCACCGAATTCTGGCTCATCTGGATCGCGGTGGACGTCGTGGGCGTCCCGCTGCTGGTGATCGCCGGTTTCTACCCGTCCGCTGTCCTTTACTTGGTATACGCCGCGTTCGTGACCTGGGGTTTCGTGGTGTGGTTCAGGATCCAGAACAAGCCTTTGGACCAAAAAATGGCGATCTAAACAATCGTGATGCTACTCTCAGGCGGTCCGAACAAACTTCGAGTACGTTTTGGCGTGCTCGACGCCGAGTTGGGCGTCATGTGAGTTCTCCGATCATGGCGTCTCGGCGCGGAACCACCCGAGAATCACGATGAAGTGGAAAACGACATGACTAAGGGAACGAACTACCCATTGGCCGGGATCAAGGTCGGTGGCGCTCCCGCACATCGTTTGGCGACGCCGCCGAAGTCCGATTCCACTCCGTCCAACGGTGCCCGCACCGACAGTTCGGTAGCTGCACCCGCCGAGAAGGCGGCCGAAACCACCACCGATTTTCCGGCGGCAGTGGTCACGCCCACCGACACGGTATCCGCTCCACAGCCCGCAGCATCAGAGAAGCCCGCCACGGAATCGAACGAGGTTGAAGTGACCACCAGCGATCAGATCTCAGAACACGGCCTGCCTACCAACGGCCGTTCCACCGCTCACGCCTCCAGCGCCAGCACGTCGCCGTCGCTCGGCCGCGGCCAAGCACCCGACCGTCGTACCGCCATGGGCGTCGCGTCGGTGCGTATCGCGGGTCGGCTGACCCAGAACGAACTCGGCAGCCGTACCGGCGACATCCGCACTCCGGACACCTCCGTCGGCCCCGACGAGCTGCTTCAGCTCCTCGGCGAATACCTCGTCTCCGGTGGTCTGCAGAACCCGGAGATCCACGTGCGTTCCAACGGCCAGACGATCGTGCTGGATCTGCAGAACCCCGCCAAGGGTTACCGCTGACCCGCTGACGGTCACAGCAGCTGCTGGAAGGCCTCTGGTCGCACCATCTCGAGCACCAGAGGCTTCCACTGCGGCGCGCGGTCCTTGTCGACCAACACTGCGCGCACACCCTCCGCGAAGTCCGGTTCGGTGATGATCCATGTCGCCAGCCGCAACTCGCGATCGAGGCACTCCCGCAACGAACTGTTCGCAGCCCGCTCGATCAGGGCATCGGTGGCCATCAAGGACGTCGGCGACAGCGTTGCCAACTGAGTCTTCGTGGTGCGAGACCATGCGGTGTCGCACTCCAATGCGTCGATGATGTCGACGAGCGACGTCTTCTCGAACACCGTGGCCACCGCCTTCGCGTCGAACGACAGCTCCGTCGTCGGCGGCGGGGCCGTGTATCGCTCCAACGCTTCACCGAGATCGGTGCCGCCGAGAATGTCGTCCTTCAGCGCCTGGACGGATTCGCTGGGGCAGAAGTGTGTCGCCAATCCCAGTGTCACAGCGTCGGATCCGGTGATTCGGGTACCCGTCAGTGCCAAGTAGCGGCCGATGCGATCGGGCAACCGCGACAGGAAATAGCTCGAACCCACATCGGGAACGAAGCCGATCGCGGTCTCCGGCATCGCCATGACAGCCTTCTCGGTCACGATCCGCACGCTGCCGTGAACCGAGATTCCCAGCCCTCCCCCGAACGCCGCGGCCTCGATGACCGCCACATACGGCTTGGGGTACGTCGCAATGATCTCGTCGAGGTCGTACTCGGCAGAGAAGTAGCGCGGCCCGGCTTCTCGGTCGCCGTCGATCACGGCCTGCCTGATGGCCTTGATGTCTCCGCCGGCGCAGAACGCGCGCGGTGAACTGCTCGTCACCAGAACCGAACCGACGGTGTCGTCGTCCCGCCACGCATCGAGTGCCGCACGAATGCCGTGGATCATGGCCTCGTTCAACGAGTTCAGGGCCTCCGGCCGGTTCAGGACGATATGCCCGACACCACCGACTACCTCGGCTTCGACTACGGCCAATGCGGACTCCCTTTCACCTGCTTCGATCGACGCGTAACAGTAGCGCTATTCGCGTGATTCGATCGAGCGTGGCCGCGCGTCGGACGGTATGTCGGCGGGACGGCACTCGCGCTCCTCGGCGGTGAACCACCCGCGATACAGAAACAACTGGCCGAGCACCGGGCTCTTGACTTCGATCTCGATGCGGTGCCGTTCCTCTGCCGCGTCCCACCATTCGCGGCCGATCGTGACCGCGGAGGCCACCTTCGGCAACTTCGGCGCAATGGGACCGAGCAGAAACCGCGGCACCTCGCTCTCGAGCACCAACCCTCCGTCGGAGTCGACCGCACACGTGGTGTGCACCACCATGTCCGAGGAAAATCCCAGATAGTCCAGCGCATACGCGTCGGATTCGGCGGACGACACCATCACCGAATTCATCCCCTGCGGACGCGCGGCGAACGCGAATCGACGCACGAAAGACATTGTCTCGCGGCCTAATTCGTCGACGTACGCGTAGTTGGCGATGGTGAAGGGCACATCCTTACCCACCCCCGCAGGAAACAGGCCACGCTTGCGACCGGCCCACAGCAGCGGCGGCGGAACGAGACGAGAATGAGTCATCTCCTCCATCACACCGACCCCGAACTGAGCCCGATGATCCGAAGACTGCAAACCGAAACGCCATTGGACCTTGGGATGCAGACGAGCGAAATCCGAACCCATCACTTCTGCGACGACCGATGCCATGACCACAGTATGCGCTGCGCGCATGTGCACGAAACTTCGTAGCAGGTTACGAGTTACCACTCACATGGCGCAGGCTCTACTCAGCCACCCACATGGCGGCGGGGCCGCTCATTCCAGTTCGGCGGCCAATTCCATCCAACGTTCCTCGGCGACGTCCTTGTCCGCCAGGACCTGCTTGAGCTCGGTGTCGAGAGCAACGAGCTTGCCCTGCTCGGTGGACGCGTCGGCGAGTTCGGCGTGCAGTTCGGTCTCTCGCTTGGACAGGCGAATGACGAGCTTCTCGAGCTTGCTGAGCTCCTTGCGAGCAGCGCGCTCGGACGCGGCGTCACGGGTGGCCTTGCGCGGTACCGAGCCGGTGGTCAGCGAGTCCGGCGTCGCGTCAGCAGCGAGAATGGCCCGCCTACGGAGGTACTCCTCGATGCCGCCGGGCAGATTGGTGAGCTTGCCGTCGCCGAACAATGCCCACGTCGAATCACATATGCGCTCGATCAGGTACCGGTCGTGGCTGATGACGACCAGAGTGCCCGCCCAGCCGTCGAGGATGTCCTCGAGCTGCTGGAGGGTGTCGATGTCCAGGTCGTTGGTCGGCTCGTCGAGTAGCAGCACGTTCGGCTCGGCCATCAACACACGAGTGAGCTGCAGCCGACGACGCTCACCGCCGGAGAGATCTCCGACGGGGGTGCGCTGACGCGCAGGGGTGAAGCCGAGCCGCTCCGCCAGCTGCCCCGCAGAGATTTCTCTGTCGCCCAACGTGATCCGCTCGGCCACTTCCTTGACCGCATCGAGAACTCGCAGCTTCTTGGGCAGGTCGTCCAATTCCTGCTTCAGCCAACCGATCTTGACGGTCTGGCCTTGGATGCGCTTACCAGCAGCAGGCTGTAGTTCACCGGCGAGCGTGCGGAGCATCGTCGTCTTACCCGAACCGTTGACGCCGACGAGACCGACGCGCTCACCTGGAGCCAGACGCCACGTGAAGTCCTTGACCAATTCGCGGCCGTCGGGAGTCTCCAGACGCGCGTCCTCGAGTTCGATGACGACTTTGCCGAGACGGCGCTGAGCGAACGAGGACAACGCGACGGAGTCACGTGGGGCGGGGACGTCGGCGATCAGAGCCTCGGCCGCCTCGATGCGGTACTTCGGCTTGGACGTGCGGGCCGGGGCACCGCGGCGCAGCCACGCCAACTCCTTGCGGGCGAGGTTGCGGCGCCGCTCCTCCGATGCGTCGGCCTGACGGGAGCGCTCGGCGCGAGCGAACACCCAGTCGTTGTAGCCACCCTCGTAGGCCTCGACACCGCCGCCGACCACTTCCCACGTGCGG
The DNA here is from genome assembly GCF_004563845.1 of Rhodococcus sp. 1R11. Classification (NCBI taxonomy): domain Bacteria; kingdom Bacillati; phylum Actinomycetota; class Actinomycetes; order Mycobacteriales; family Nocardiaceae; genus Rhodococcus; species Rhodococcus sp. 1R11. The sequence goes on from NZ_SPNG01000010.1 coordinate 14,200, forward strand.
TTGGCGACGGTATCGAGGAACCAGCGATCGTGCGTGACGACCACCAACGCGCTCCGACGGCTCACCAGATGCGCCGCCAGCCACTGCACGCCCTCGACGTCGAGGTGGTTGGTGGGCTCATCGAGCACCAACAGATCCAGATCCTGAACCAGGGCCGCTGCCAACGCGACTCGTCGACGCTCGCCACCGGAAAGATTGTCGATCGGCGCGTCGAGTCCGGAGCTACCGGCCGGACCCAGATCGGCAATACCGATACCCGTCAGGATGTTTCGCACCCGGGAGTCGCCGGCCCACTCGTGCTCGGCCATCCCGAGCGGATCGAGTACCACCTGACCGACCGTCGACCCGGGCGGCAACACGCCGCGCTGCGTGACGACGGCCATCCGCAGGCCGTTGACGCGACTGACGCGTCCCGAATCGGGGGGTTCGATGCCGGCGAGAACCTCGAGGGTGGTGGTCTTGCCGCCGCCGTTGAGGCCGACCATGCCGATGCGTTCGCCCTCCTGCACACCGAGGGAGACGCCGTCGAGCAATGGCTTGACGCCGAAGGACTTGCTGACGTTTTCGAGATTGACGAGATTGACCATCAGGAAAAACCATTCGATTCACTAGTGACCACACGAGCACCGGGAACCGGTCCACTCGCAACACGGACGGTGCGGCACACGCCTGCACCGGACAATTCAGCGCTCACCGACACCGCCGCATCGGCATCGGCGCACAGGAACGCGCACGTAGGGCCCGAGCCGGACACGATGCCCGCCAACGCTCCCGCGGTGACGCCCGCTCTCAGCGTGCGACGCAATTGCGGCATCAGCGACACCGCAGCGGCCTGCAGATCGTTCCCCAACAGCGGCGCGAGGGCACGCGCATCACCCGACGCCAGGGCATGCATCAGATCCTCGGTTCCGCCGAGCCTGGGCGGGTCGCCCTTGGCCCGCAACTGATCGAGCTCGCCGTACACGGCAGGCGTCTGCAGACCACCCTTGGCCAATGCCAGAACCCAATGAAAGCTGTTGCGCGAGAGCACCGGGAGCAACTTCTCGCCGCGGCCGGTCCCGACGGCAGTACCGCCGTGCAACGAGAACGGCACATCGCTACCGAGTTCGGCCGCCACCTCGTCGAGCTCGTCACGCGAGAGTTCGAGATGCCACATCGCGTTGAGCGCCACCAACGTAGCGGCAGCATCGGCACTACCGCCCGCCATGCCGCCGGCCACCGGAATGCCCTTGTCGATGGTGATCTCCACCGACGGCTCGCGCCCGACCCGACGGCCCAACAACTCCGCGGCCTTCCAGACCAGGTTCCGCGAATCCGTCGGAACGACCTTCGCGTCGTCGCCGCGCACCCGAACCGACAACGCCTTCGCCGGAACGACCGACAACTCGTCGGAGAGAGACAGCGCTTGGAACACCGTCGTCAACTCGTGAAAGCCGTCGGGACGCAGGTCACCGACCGAAAGATGCAGATTCACCTTCGACGGGGCCCGAACGACAACGGGCGTGGGAACGACAGATAGCACGTTTAACCACAGTAGTGGAGAAACAGGGGCCGGGTTCACCATCAGGCGGTCCAGCTCGGGGTACGCGACCGTGCGCCGATGGGGAGTCAATGTGACGTTTAGTGGACTTTTCGGGGGTCAATGTCACGTTGAGTGGACTTCGGTGGCGGCAAGAAGAGCACAAAGAGGACCGAAGGTGTCCGCATTCGGTGGCATTGTGTGGACATGAAGGAAACCTCGGCCCGGCTGTTGCGGCTGCTGTCGCTACTGCAGACCCGGCGCGATTGGGCGGGTGCAGAGCTTGCGGAACGGCTCGACGTGACGCCTCGTACGCTGCGGCGCGATGTCGACAAGCTGCGCGAGATCGGCTATCCGGTCAATGCGACGCCGGGCGTCGGCGGCGGCTATCAATTGGGGCCGGGTGCCGAGATGCCGCCGTTGTTGCTCGACGACGACGAGGCGTTGGCGGTGGCGTTCGGCCTGCAGTCGGCGGCCGGTGGGTCGGTGGCGGGGATCGGCGAGGCGTCGTTGCGTGCGTTGACGAAGCTGCGGCAGGTGATGCCATCGCGTATCCGGCATCGGCTCGACGCCCTCCGGATCGACGTGGTGGAGCACACTCCGCGGTCTGCGGTGGATGCGGCGGTGCTGTCGACGGTGGCTGCGGTGTGCCATGGGCACGAGCGACTGCGATTCGACTACCGCAAGCACGACGGTTCGGAGTCTCGTCGCGAAGTGGAGCCCTACAGCTTGGTTCGGGCGGGAGCGCGGTGGTATCTGCTGGGTTGGGATGTGCTGCGCCAGGATTGGCGATCGTATCGGGTGGATCGGCTCACCCCGAAGATTCCCACGGGCCCGCGGTTCACCCCGCGGGAGTTGCCTGCGGGCGGCGCGGCGGCTTTTGTCTCGCAGGGAATCGACCGCGCGTTCACCCAGGTTCAGGCACGTATTCGTTTGCATGCACCGATCGAGACGATCGCCCCGATGGTCGACGAGCAATGGGGCACAATCGAATCCATCGACGACACCTCGTGCGCGCTGGTGCTCTCGGGCGACTCCCTGCCGTCGATCGCCCGCTGGCTGGCGGCATTCGACACCGACTTCACCGTGCTCGATCCGCCGGAACTGAACGACGAGTGCCGCGTGGTCGCCGAGCGTCACGCGGCCCTCGAACGGCGATACCTTGCCGCGGTTCACCCTCCGGTAACCGACGCGTGAGTCAATGGGTCCATGACGACCCCACTCGGTTTCGACCCGACCTTCCTGGCCGACATCGACGTTCCGCTGCCGGGTCGAGCAGGCCTGGTGGTTCTTCCGTACACACACTTCTCGGTATCCATGGACCCCGTCCGACGCCTCGCCGCGGTCACCGGCGTGAACATCGACGGCTCGAGCCTCGCAGATGTAGAACGAGGCGATGATTGGCGTCTGGACGAGCGACTTCCGGCGTCGCAGCAGGCGGGCAACGAGTTGTACTCGAACAACGACCTCGACCGTGGGCATCTCGTTCGTCGACGAGATCCGGTGTGGGGCGAGCTGTCGGTCGCGACGCGTGCCAACGCGGATACCTTCCACTACACGGTGTGCGCTCCGCAGACGGCCACGCTGAACCAGTCGAAAACTCTGTGGCTGGGGCTCGAGGATTACGTACTGGGCCATGCCGAGCAGTACGGGCAACGACTCTCGGTGTTCAGTGGCTGCATCTTTGCCGACGACGATCCGATCTACCGAGGCATTGTCATACCGCGTCGCTTCTTCAAGATCGCCGCATGGTCCCAGGATTCGGCACCGGCATGCACCGGGTACGTGCTCGATCAGTCGCCGTCACTCGACCCGATTCTCGACAAGCCGCTTCGGGTCGAGACCGATCCCCCACCGCTCGGCCCGTACCGCACGTATCAGGTTCCGGTGTCCGACATCGCGTCGGCGACCGGCTTGGAGCTGGGAGGTCTCACCGAGGCCGACCGGTACGCACCTGTCGCGGCGGCACGCGCCGAGGCGTCGAAATGGACCGAACTGACGCGGCTGTCGGACATTCACCTGTAAGAACGAGACGTCAGGCCTCGGTAGCCGCCAGGCGAACGAACGCTGCAGCATCGATCGTTTCGCCGCGGGCCGTGGGATCGATTCCGGCCTCACGGAGTCTGCGCTCGGCGGCGACGGGTGAACCGGCCCACCCCGCGAGGGCAGCACGTAAAGTCTTGCGGCGCTGAGCGAATGCGGCGTCGATGACGGCGAATACCGACTTGCGGTGTGCAGTATCGGTCGGCCACGGCGGCTCGGCGTATCGATCGATGCGTACCAGCCCCGATTCCACTTTGGGAACCGGCCAGAACACCGAACGACCTACTGCCCCGGCCCGTTTGACGTCACCGAAGAATCGGGCCTTGACGCTGGGAATGCCGTAGATCTTGCTTCCCGGTACCGCGGCGAGGCGATCGGCGACCTCGGCCTGGACCATCACCACGGCGACTCGCAGGCTGGGTAGCTCCGAGAACAGGTGAATGAGCACAGGAACCGCGACGTTGTACGGCAGGTTCGCCACCAATGCCGTCGGTTGTCCCGGAATGTCCTCGGCCCGTACGCGCAACGCGTCGGCTTCGATGACCGTCAACCGTTCGGCGAGGGTGGGGGCGCGGTCGGCCACCGTGATGGGCAACCGGGTGGCGAGCTTGGGGTCGATCTCGACCGCGACAACCGCGTCGGCCACATCGAGCAAGGCGAGAGTCAACGATCCGAGGCCGGGACCGACTTCGAGGACGGTGTCCTGAGGTCCGACTCCGGCGGAGGCGACGATGCGTCGCACAGTGTTGGCGTCGTGCACGAAGTTCTGGCCGAGTTGTTTGGTGGGCCGTACATCGAGCTCGGCGGCGAGAGAGCGGACTTCGGCTGGACCGAGCAGAGCCGCAGCTCCCCTCACATGTTCGGACACGGCGGAAACTCTACGTGGGCGGGAGTGGAGCCTGCGGAATGACCCAGAGAGTCGATCAGCGATAACCCAGACGCGAGGTGCAGGCGGGCCATGCGCCCCAGCCCTGCGACTTCTGCGTCACCGATGCGATGGCGATCTGCTCTTCGCGGGTGGCGAGGTCTGCGCGCGGTGCGTATTTGAGGCCGCCCTGGCGTTCCCAGGTGTTCTGGTCGAACTGCACGCCGCCGTAGAAACCGTTGCCGGTGTTGATGGCCCAGTTCCCGGTTGCCTCGCATTGAGCGAGAGCATCCCAGATCGCGCCGTCCTGTACCGGTGGCACCTCGGTGCCGGGCTTGGCTCCGACGCGAACGGTCTTCGGCTGCGCCGGCACCTTGATCACTTCGTGGACCTTCTCGCGTCCGGCCTCGACCCCGTTGACCATGTTGATCTTCCAGGTGATGTCGGAGACGCCGGGAGCGCCGGGGTTCTCGACGACGGTCTTGCTCATGTTCATCGTCGGATCCTCGATGCGCTGTTCCGGGGCATCGGTGTCGGTGGTCTCGGTCTTGGTGACGGTCCGGTCGCGCGTGACGACGATCTCGGCACCGTCGGTGACGGCGGCATCAGGATCCGGAGACACGGTGTCCGCCTCTTCCAACGGCTTGCCTGCTGCGTCGAGGAACTCGCGCACGGTCGGAGCGGCGAGCGTCACCGGCGTCGCCGGACTGCCTCCGTCGACCAGCGTTACCTGCTTGGGCAGAGCCACGTCCAGTTCGGTGCCGTCGAGGGGCAACCGCTCGGAGCGAGACGCCGACACGTGGACGTCCTCGGCGAGGCCCGTCTGCTGCAAGGCTTCCTCGACGGTCAGCGCAGTGGTCCAGATCTCCTCCGGCTTGCCGTCGACGTTCAGAGTGATCTCACGAGCGCGGCGCAGCACGACGGTGTCGCCGTCGCTCAGCCCGGAGTCGGGCGCGGGAACGACCAGATCCTTGTCGGACGGCGTGTAGCCGGCATCGACGAGAGCGCTGTTGACGTCGGTCTTCATCGTGCTCAGCGAAATCATGTCGCCGTCGACGTCGATGGTCACGGTTTTGTGACGGCTCACCGCCATCACGCCACCGGCGACCAGCGTCATCAACAGGGCCGCGATGACCAGGTAGAGCGTGGTCGAACGTGCGGAGTTGAGGCGTCTGATAGTCGACAAGTTTCGTATTCCTGGCGGTTGCAAGCGTGACGTCGGGGTCGAAACGCCCGAGTTCGGTCACGGTACGGTAACGAATTAGCACCTGCGCCGCAACCCAAGGAGCTAGAGCCCGTACACCCGCTCAGCATTCGCCGTGGCATGCGCCGCCAGTTCGGCCGGGTCCTGACCACGAACCTCGGCCAACGCGCGGGCGGTGTACGGCAGGCAATAAGGCTCGTTGGGCGCACCGCGAAACGGATGCGGCGTGAGAAACGGAGCATCCGTTTCCACCAGCACCAGCTCGTCGGGCACCAACACCGCGGCCTCACGCAGCGCATGCGCGTTCTTGAAGCTGACCGTCCCCGAGAAGCTGAGAACGTAACCGGCGTCGACGCAGGCCTTGGCGGTCTCGGGCCCGCCGGAGAAGCAGTGGAAGATCACCGTCTCCGGAGCACCCTCGGCAACCAGGACCGCGAGCAGATCCTCGTCGGCCTCACGGTTGTGGATCATCAGCGGCTTCCCGAGGCGCTTGGCGAGATCGATGTGCCAGCGAAATCCCTCGTGCTGCTCGGCGACCGTCGCACAGTCCTCGAGCTTGCCGGGCCAGTAGTAGTCCAGACCCGTTTCGCCGATGGCGACGACACGCGGATCGGCCGCGAGTCGTTCGATCTCGGCCTTCGCTGCGTCGTCGAGCACGTTCGCCCGGGTGGGGTGGATGGCCACCGCAGCCCACACCCGCGGATCCCAGGACGCAGCATCGACGGCGAAGCGCGCGGCGTCGAGGTCGTCGGCGATCGTGACCACCCGGGTGACCCCCACCGACTCGGCGCGATCGACGATCGCGGCCACGCTCGCGGCATCGGTCGCTCCGCAGGCATCGAGGTGGGTGTGGGCGTCGACGAGGGTGCCGACGGCATCGGGCAGCGGTGGCGCGGGACGTTCTCTACTCACGCTGGATAGAGTAGGCGCACCATGACTGCGCCAGCTGATGCCTCACGGCCACCCTTCTACGTCACCACGGCAATCGCGTACCCCAACGGAGCACCCCACATCGGGCACGCGTACGAATACATCGCCACCGACACGATCGCGCGCTTCAAGCGCCTCGACGGCTACGACGTGCGTTTTCTGACGGGAACCGACGAGCACGGCCTCAAGATGCAGCAGACCGCGCAGAACGAGGGCATCGACGTCCGCGAGCTCGCGGCGCGCAATTCCGACGCCTTCCAGGCGGCTCACGATCTGCTGCAGAGCTCCTACGGCCGCTTCATCCGCACCACCGATGCCGACCACCATGCCGCGAGCCAGGAACTGTGGCGGCGGATGGAAGCGAACGGCGACATCTATCTCGACTCGTACTCCGGCTGGTACTCGATCCGCGACGAGGCGTTCTACACCGAGGCCGAGACCACCGTGAACGAGGACGGCTCCCGCGTCGCGACCGAGACGAACACGCCCGTCGAATGGACCGAGGAGTCGTCGTACTTCTTCCGACTCTCGCAGTACCAGGACAAACTGCTCGAGATGTACGACGCGTCGCCCGATTTCATTGCACCGAACACGCGCCGCAACGAGATCGTGAACTTCGTCAAGGGCGGTCTGCGCGACCTGTCGATCTCCCGGACCACATTCGATTGGGGTGTGCCGGTACCCGGCGATCCCGCGCACGTGATGTACGTGTGGGTCGACGCGTTGACCAACTACCTCACCGGTGCGGGTTTCCCCGAGACCGACTCGGAGGCGTATCGGAAGTTCTGGCCCGCCGATCTACACGTCATCGGCAAGGACATCACGAGATTCCACACCGTCTACTGGCCGGCGTTCCTGATGTCCGCAGGCATCGAGCTACCCAAGCGGGTGTTCGTGCATGGGTTCTTGAATGTCAAGGGCGAGAAGATGTCCAAGTCTCTGGGCAACGTGTTGACTCCCGACTCGTTGGTGGAGAACTACGGCCTGGATCCGGTGCGCTTCTTCTTCCTCCGCGAGGTCTCGTTCGGGCAGGACGGCAGCTACAGCCACGAGGCGATCGTCGCACGCGTCAACGCCGATCTGTCCAACGAACTGGGCAACCTCGCGCAGCGTTCGCTGACGATGGTGGCGAAGAACCTCGAAGGGCAGCTTCCGACACCGGGTGAGTTCACCGCCGAGGACGAGGCGATGCTGGCCCGCGCGGACGCGCTGCTGGAGATCTGCCGCCGCGAATTCGACGTGCAGGCAATCCATTCCGCGCTCGAAGCGATCTGGTCGGTACTCGGCGAGACCAACCGCTACTTCTCGCTGCAGCAGCCATGGGTGCTGCGCAAGACCGACCCCGATCGCATGGCCACCGTGCTGTACGTGACGATCGAGGTGTTGCGCATCGTGAGCATCCTGGCTCAGCCCGTCATGCCCGATTCCGCGTCGCGCATCCTCGACCTGCTCGGGGCTTCGGATCGCGAATTCGCCGACATCGCAACACGTTCGGTGCCCGGCACCGCTCTCCCGGCCCCGACGCCGGTGTTCCCCAAGTACGAAGAGAAGTAAGCCCATGTGAGCGGAACTTCGTAGCCCACTACGAGGTTCCACTCACATGCGGCGAAGCCGCTCTACAGCGTCTTTTCGAGCTCCTCCAACGTGTTCTCCAGATGCGTGAGCATCCGCTGCAGGTGCGGCACACTGCGGCGGCACCCGATGAGCCCGAAGTTCAGCGAATCGCCGTTGCTGGCGACGGTGATGTTCAGCGCTTGTCCGTCGCACACGATGGACGCCGGGTAGATGCCGTCGAGTTTCGCGCCGTTCCAGTAGAGGTCTTCCTTGGAACCGGGCACGTTGGAGATGATCACGTTGAACGGCGGCGGAGTGTAGTCGACGAATCCCGGCACCGGCCCGAACAGCAACGGGGCCATGGTGATTGCACCGACGGCAAGCGCTTCGAGGGTGTTGAGCTCACCCATCATCTGCTTACCTCGGACTGTGGACTCCTTGATGCGTTCGAGGCGAAGCAGCGGATCGGATTCGTCGGTCCCCAGGTTGCACAGGATGGTCGTCACGGAGTTCCCGGAGTCCTTGTCGTCGCCCTCCTTGCGCAGCGAGACCGGCACCATGGCGATCAGCGGCTCCTCGGGGAGCGCGTTCTGATCGATGAGGTAGGCACGCAACGCACCGGCGCACATCGCGAGCACCATGTCGTTGAGCGTCGCATCGAGAGCGGTACCGACCTTGCGAATGCGCTCGATCGACCAGCTCTCCGCCGCGAAGCGTCGAGCGCCGCCGATGGGCACGTTGAACATCGTCCGCGGTGCCCGCAGCGGTAGCTGCGCGCCTTCTTTCTTCAACGCGCGCAAACCTATTCGCGCGGAGGCAGGGGCGAAGTCCACCAGGTCGCCGGCAATCTTGCGCCCCATGGACAGGCCGCTGCCCAGCTGCGCCAGCCGCCCGGGCTCGGCCTTGTCGACCTTCTTTCTGCCGCGACCGAACAACGACGGGTCCCAGGTGGCCACTCCGCTGCGATCCTCGGGGTCCGTCGAGAGTGTGCGCTGCATGAGCTTCAGCGCGCTGACGCCGTCGACCAGCGAGTGATGCACCTTGGTGTACAACGCAATTCGGCCGTCGGCGAGACCCTCGATGATGTGCAGTTCCCACATCGGCCGGTAGCGATCGAGCGGGGCACTGTGATTGAGCGAGAGAAACTGGAACAGCTCGCGGATGCGTCCCGGCGAGGGCAATACAGCGCGCCTGACGTGGTACTCGAAGTCGACGTCCTGATCGAAAGCCCACGCGAGAGTCCCCATGATCTGCACCGGGCGGGCCGGCCGCTTGCGGAACAGCTCGTGCACCTCGCCGCTGGTGAACGTCCGATGCACTTCCTGTGCGAACTCGTGCGGATCGCCGGGCGGTACGAACAACTCCAGTCCGCCCACGTGCATCGGGTGCTCCCGTGATTCGGCGATCAGAAACATCGATTCGGTGATGGGCATGAGTGCCATGAGCTGTCCTTTTTCCATTTGTTTTATGTCACGGTACGGCACCGAATGTGACTCAGAACACGACCTTACGTGCGCTCACGGAATCCCACCCGCTATTGTCCGTTACCAGGGGTTCCAAACAGAACGGGGATCCGACGCACGGCGCACACGCGCCCTGCACAGCCAACGGGGATGGAGGCGACGGCTATGAATCCGGCGCTCACCGTAGTGAAAACGTCCGACGCGACAGCCACCGCGCGCCGCCGCGACATCCGCGGCGCAAGTCTGCAGTCACAGATCCTGTCCAAGTACCTGCAGTTCACCGTGCGCCCGTTCCTGACAGTCTGGGCGCAGGCACCGTCGCTGCCGTGGCCGATGGGTTTGGTCGATTACGCGGGTCTGCTCGTCCCCCAGATCAGCGGCACCAACCGCAGTCGCGTCATGCTCTCCGAGTGCGAGGCCGAATGGATTCGGGCCGAGGGCAGCGGAACCGATCGTGTCGTTCTGTACATGCACGGCGGTGCCTTCGTCTGCTGCGGATTGCGGACTCATCGGCGGATGACGTCACGCATCTCCAAGAGCGTCGACGGCGCAGTACTTTCGGTGAATTACCGCATGATGCCGCGTAACCCGATCTCACACGCCGTCGAGGACGGGGTCGACGCCTACCGCTTCCTCCTCGATTCGGGCTACCGCCCGGACCAGATCCTCCTGGGTGGGGATTCGGCGGGCGGATATCTCGCTTTCATGGTCACCTTGGCTCTGCGTACCGTAGGCCTGCCCGCACCGGCCGGGATCTTCACGATGTCGCCCCTGACCGACATGGATCCCACCGGCAAACTCACCCACGAGAACGCCGACAAGTGTTCGGTGTTCCCGTCCACTGCCGTTCCTGCGCTGACCGCACTCGCCGATCGTGTGGACGCACGCATCGTCATCGAAGGTGAACGCGGGCCGCGGGTCTCACCGGTCGACGGTGATCTCGCCGGCCTGCCGCCCGTGCTGATCCAGGTCGGATCGACCGAAATGGTCTATGCCGACGCCGAACTCATGGCGCAGCGCCTCGCCGTCGCCGGAGTCGACTGCGAACTTCAAGTCTTCGAGGATCAGGTGCACGTGTTCCAGGCAGCCGATTTCGTCCCCGAAGCCCGGCGCGCACTACGCGCCATCGGCGAGTTCGCCCACAACGTCAGCCCCCGTACAGAAAGCTGAGATACCTTCTCCCCATGGCAGTCACAGTGAACAAGTCCGTCGACATCGAGGCGGACGCAGCGACAATTCTCGACGTACTCGCCGATGTCGAAGGCATCCCCTCGTGGTCTCCCGTGCACAAGAAGTGCGAGGTCGTCGACCGCTTCGACGACGGTCGGCCGAACCACGTCAAGATGAAGGTCTCGATCATCGGTATCAACGACGAGCAGTTGGTCGAATACACCTGGAGCGAGAACGAGGTGTCCTGGAGCTTGGTGGAGAGCACCCAGCAGAAGGCTCAGGAAGGCCGATACACGTTGACGCCCAAGGGTAACGGAACGCACGTCGAGTTCGAGCTGACCGTCGACCCGAAGGCTCCCCTGCCCGGCTTCCTCGTCAAGAAGGGCACCAAGACCATTCTCGAAGCAGCGACCGAAGGGCTACGCCAGCACGTGGTGGGCTGAGCGTCACTGATCCTTGCGGGCGGCTAGAACGGCCTCGTACACCTCGCGTTTGGACACGCCTCCGACGGCCACCTGAGCGCAAGCGTCCTTCAACCGCATGCCCGACGCCACGAGCGATTCCACCTCGGCGACGAGATCCTCGGGTTCCTCGGCGACGGCGACCGCTCCTTCGAGCACGACGGTGATCTCACCGCGTACTCCGTCACGTGCCCAGTCGAGCAGCTCCCCCAGGCCGCCGCGGCGTACCTCCTCGTAGGTCTTGGTGAGCTCCCGGCACACCGCAGCGCGGCGGTCGGGGCCGAGAACGTGGACGGCGTCTTCGAGACACGCGACGAGCCGATGTGGGGCCTCGAAGAACACGATGGCACGTGGTTCGGCGAGCACCGACTGGAAATACGTGCGCCGCTGTCCCTGCTTGCGCGGGGCGAAGCCGTCGAAGCAGAAGCGCTCCACCGGCAGCCCCGACAGCGCCAGAGCGGTCGTGACGGCGGACGGTCCGGGCAGGCAGGTCACCGGCAGGTCGGCCTCGACGCAGGCTGCGACCAAGCGATAGCCCGGATCGCTCACCGACGGCATGCCTGCGTCGGTCACCAGCAGCACGGTCTTTCCCTCGGCGACGGCCTCGACCAGTGCGGGTAGCCGCGCCGTTTCGACCTGGTCGTAGAAACTGACGACCCTGCCCCCGATCGCCACGCCGAGCGAGGATGCCAGTTGTTTGGTGCGTCGGGTGTCTTCGGCGGCCACGATATCGGCACTGCCGAGGGCATCGCGCAGGCGCTGCGAGGCATCTCCGACGTCGCCCATCGGGGTGGCAGCAAGGATGAGCATGTCTCCAGTGTCTCCCATGCGGTGCAGCGGCCTGCCGCCCGCTCCGGAACACCGCCTACGATCGGTACGTGACCTTGTTGACCTCTGAGCGCTCCGGCGACCGGTCGATGGTCAGTCCCGGGCCCACCGTTGCCGCGCGCGACTGGTTCCACGACACCGATGTACGACGCGGATGGATCGTCACCCTCGTCGTCACCGCCATCTGCGCGATCACGCGCTTCACGATGTTGCGGTACCCCACCGACGCCGGAACGCCGGTGTTCGACGAGAAGCACTACGCACCGCAGGGCTATCAGGTGCTCACCGGCGGCGGGCTCGAGGACAACCCGGCCTACGGACTGGTGGTGCACCCGCCGGTCGGCAAGCAGCTGATCGCCGTCGGCGAGGCGTTGTTCGGCTACAACGGTTGGGGATGGCGTTTTTCGTCCGCCGTCGCCGGAACGCTGTTGGTACTGCTGGTGATTCGGATCGTTCGACGCCTCGCCCACTCGACGCTCATCGGGGCGATCGCAGGCATCCTGCTCACCGTCGACGGCGTCACCTTCGTCAGCAGCCGCATCGGCATGCTGGACATCTTTCTGGCCCTGTTCGTCACCGCTGCTCTGGGTTGCCTGGTCGTCGACCGCGACGACGTGCGAAAGCGACTGTGGACGGTGCGAGCCGAGGGCCGCATGGACGTCAGCGATCTCGGCCCTCGAATGGGAGTGCGGTGGTGGCGTTTCGGGGCCGGCATCATGCTGGGTCTGGCATGCGGCACCAAGTGGTCCGGCCTCTATTTCATCGCGTTCTTCGGATTGTTGAGCGTGGCGTTCGATCTGGCTGCTCGTCGCTCGTACGGGGTTCGCCGACCGTGGCGGGGAACGGCGGTTCGCGACATCGGGCCTGCGCTGTATGCGCTGGTGGTCGTTCCGATCGCCGTGTACCTGATGACGTATTGGGCGTGGTTCACCTCCGAGACCGGTGTCGACCGACACGAGGTGGGCAACGGCATCGGGGTCGGCGGACCGTTCTCCTTCGTCCCCGGTGCCCTACGGTCTCTGTGGTTCTACAGCGGCAGCGTCCTCGATTTCCATGAAGGACTGACCAATTCGGCAGGTAATCGGCACCCGTGGGAATCCAAGCCGTGGACGTGGCCGATGGGCCTGCGTCCGATGCTGTATTACTTCGCCGACGGCGAGAACGTGTCGGGGTGTTCGGCGTCGTCGTGCGTGAAAGCGATCATGCTGATCGGTACGCCCGCGATGTGGTGGTTGGCCTTGCCGATGCTCGCCTGGACGCTGTGGTCCGTTCTCGTACGACGAGATTGGCGTTACACCACAGTTCTCGTCGGTTACGGTGCCGCACTGTTGCCTTGGTTCGCGACCCTCGACCGGCAGATGTACTACTTCTATGCGGTGGCGCTCGCGCCGTTCATGGTGATGGGCTTCGCCCTCGTCCTGGGGGACATCATCGGAAAGGCGAGTGCCTCAGCCGAGAGACGCGGCACCGGACTGCTTCTGGTGTGCCTGTACATCGCGGTGGTGATCGCCAACTTCGTATGGCTGTGGCCGATCCTCACCGCGATGCCGATCACTCCGCAGATGTGGCAGCAAGAACTGTGGTTACCGAGCTGGCGCTGACAGCCCGATCCTGCTCGGTACGGACTACTGCAGAATTGCGGTCTTGCCCTTGGTGATTCCGTCGATGCTGATGCGACCGGCACCGAACGCCGCGAGCAAAAGTGCGCCGACACCGAGGCCGACGACGAGTTCGTAGCCGTTGTCGGTGGCGAACACCCCATTCTCGAAGTGGACGAGGAATGCAGCCCCCAACATGTCGACGAACAGCAGCAGCCCGGCGATCGGGGTGAAGATGCCGAGCACCAGTGCGCCGCCGCCGATGAGCTCGACGAACGTTGCGAAGTAGGCAGACGCCGTGGGTACCGGAATGTTCATCGCCTCGAAGCTGGCTGCGGTGCCGTCGAGGCCGTAAGTGTTGAGCTTCTGCCACCCGTGGGCGATGAAGACGACTCCCAGGCCGATGCGGGCTACGAGGGCGACGGCGTCACGGACGAGTGTGGAATTCATTGATAGGCATCCTTCTGGCGCGGCTGAATGGGCAGCACCACCCTGACAGAAGGAGGTTGAAGCGTCAACTTACCGGCCGTCTGCCCCTTTCAGAGCAGCTTCGAGAAACGTTCGTGCCTGGTCGTCGTCGAGACCGATGGATCTGACGGCTCGTACGAATTCCGTTGCGGCCCTGGCTGCAATATCTCGTGACGGATCGCCGCCGGAAGCCACGAACGATCCAGACCGGCCCCGAGTCTCGATGATTCCCTGCTGCTCGAGCTCCCGATACGTCTTCGCCACCGTGTTCGGCGCGATCTTCAGCTCTTCGGCGAGCCCACGAACCGTCGGGATCTTCGTTCCGGCGATCAGATCCCCGGACCGCACCAGTCCCAGAATTTGCATCCGTAGTTGCTCGAACACCGGGGTCGTGTTCGACGGATCGATGCTTACGCGCACGATCGCCTCATCGGACTGCGTCGACGGCGTCGGCGATGGACACCGATCCGGAAGTGAGCATCAGCGTCTTACCGATGGCGCTCCCGGTGTCGATCAGGCGGGCGACGACCGCTGCCACGTCGGCACGGGTGACCTCGCCTGGATCGAGTGGAGGCTCGGTGAGCGATACCGAGTCCGTTGCATCATCATCGGTCAGCTTGCCGGGACGAAGGATGGTCCAGTCCAAGCCGGTACGGGACGAAACATCTTCTTCTGCAGCCGTTTTGGCGCGGATGTATGCCTTCCATCCCTCGTCGAGGTCATCGGCGACCGGCTCACCGGCCCCGAAGGAACTGATGAGGACGTAGCGGCGAACACCGGCCTTCTCGGCGGCATCGGCCAACAACACCGCACCGGCCCGGTCGACGGTGTCCTTGCGCTCGGGGCCGCTGTTGGGACCTGCACCGGCCGCGAACACCACTGCGTCGGCACCGGCGAGAACCTCGGCCAGCTCGTCGACGGACGCGGACTCCAGATCGATGACCTGCGGCAGCGCACCGAGGGCCGTGACGGCATCGACGTGGTCACTGTTGCGAATGAGCGACACAGCGCGGTCACCGTGCGCTGTGAGAACCTGCGTGAGATGTTGGGCGATCTGGCCGTGCCCACCTGCAATG
This sequence comes from Rhodococcus sp. 1R11, assembly GCF_004563845.1. Taxonomy (NCBI): domain Bacteria; kingdom Bacillati; phylum Actinomycetota; class Actinomycetes; order Mycobacteriales; family Nocardiaceae; genus Rhodococcus; species Rhodococcus sp. 1R11. Next base: position 29,379 of record NZ_SPNG01000010.1, read on the forward strand.
ACAATGCGCTTGTCGGTCATGCGACTACTCCCGTTCCTGGCGTTGATCTGTCGCGTTGGCTACCCGCGTGACAGGATTGCAAACATGACCCGGGCCGCGACCATCTATCACAACCCACGCTGCGGCACATCCCGCACCGTTCTGAAAATGATCGAGGATGCGGGCATCGTCCCCCAGGTCGTCAAGTACCTCGAGACGCCGCCGACCGAAGTCGAACTCCGCGCGCTGCTCGCCGACGCCGGACTCGAACCGCGTCAGGCTGTTCGCACCCGCGAGAGCATCTACAAGGAACTCGAACTGGCGAAGGCCGACGACGAGACCCTGATCGCCGCGATGGCGGCGCACCCCATTCTGATCGAACGCCCGATCGTGGTCACCGACAAGGGGACCGTATTGGCTCGGCCTGCCGACAAGGTCCTCTCCGTCCTCTAGAACACCTGTCCGTCACAGCCTTTCGCGCGAGACCGGGCACGACATACACCGAGGGCCGCCCCGGCCCGAGCCCAACTCGGATCCGGAGATTCGCAACACCTCGATGCCCGACGCCTCGAGCCGCGCATTGGTCTCGACATTGCGCTCGTAGGCGACGACCACACCCGGCGAGATAGCGAGGGTGTTGTTGCCGTCGTCCCATTGCTCCCGTTCGGCGGTCACATGATCGAGTCCGGTATCGATCAATCGAAGTTTGCCGATTCCCATCGCATCGGCGGCGGCTTCGAGGAAAGGGTCGGCACCGCGAATACTGACACCGGTGTCCTCGCGGTGAATGGTGAACGCGGACAACGTGTCTTGAATCGCCGGATACATCACCACCGCGTCGGTGTCGACCATCGTGCAGACGGTATCGAGATGCATCGACGCGCGCTCCTGCGCGATCGGCACCACCAGCACGCTGTGCGCCAAATCGTCCTCGAAGAGGCTGCGCGCCAACGCTTCTGCGCCCGCAGGGGTGGTGCGCTCCCCCACGCCCACCGCTACCACTCCAGGACCGAGCAGCAACACGTCCCCGCCTTCGACCGGAGCGGTACGGGATTCGTACGCACGTCGGACGCCTTTGAACATGGGATGGAATGCGTAGATCAGATCAGTGAGCGACGTCTCCCGCACTCGGGCCGGCAAGGCCAGTGAGGTGATCGCCACTCGGTTGTCGATCCAGAACGACGAGTCACGGGTGAACAGCAGATTGGGCAGCGGATCGATGACGAAGTCACCCCCGTGATGCATGCGGCGAACCAGCGACGCACCGCTGGGCTCGACCTCACCGGACTCGGCTTCGAGCAACTCGTCGAATGTCATGCCCGCCATCAGGATCTGGGCCAGTTCGGCTGCCGGGACACCGCGCAGATACTGGGCGAGATCCTCGGCGAGCGCCCGTCCCAGCCGCCGGGCGTCGACGGCAGCGGAGATACCCTGCATCCGAGCAGCACCGCTGACCGTCATTGCTTCGGTCAGGAGTTCGCCGAGCAGCAGCACCGTCACGCCGCGGCTACGAAGCAGCTCCGCGAAGGCATCGTGCTCGTCCTGAGCCCGGTCCACCCACGGCAATCCGTCGAACAGCAGCTGGTCGTTGTTTCTCGGAGTCAGGCGCCGGAGCTCATCGCCGGGGCGATGCAGCATCACGGTGCGCAGCACACCTACCTCGGAATTGGCTCCCAACGGGCCCGCAGCGGAGTCGACGCTCATGAACGAACGGTAAACCCATTCGCCGTTCAGCGCTGGTGTCCGGACCTGAAGTAAGGTCGAGGTCGTGCCGATGCCCGAGTGGAACGTCCGCGAATTGACCCCCGGCCAGCTGTCGGAGCGCAGCGGCGTCGCTGTGTCCGCGTTGCATTTCTACGAGAAGCAAGGCTTGATCAGCAGTCGACGAACATCGGGCAACCAGCGCAGGTTCCATCGCGAGACTCTTCGCCGAGTGGCGTTCATTCGTATCTCGCAAAAGGTGGGAATCCCTCTCGCGACCATCCGCCAGGCGTTGAGCGAACTTCCGGACGAGCGAACGCCCACTCGCGAGGATTGGGCACGGCTGTCGACGCGGTGGCATCGCGAACTGGACTCGCGCATCGAGCAGCTGGTTCGCCTACGGGACGATCTGACCGGGTGCATCGGCTGTGGTTGTCTGTCGTTGGCAGGCTGCGCTCTGGCCAACCCGCACGACCGGCTCTCCTACTCCGGCCCCGGCGCTCGCACACTGGACGTCGACTTCGACGCCCCGTCGGCGCGACGCGGCTCGAGCAGCTTGGAGAACTGATCGTTCGCTCGTTGCAGTACGAACTCGTACGGTGGCGCAAACTTTCGCGAAATCCAGTAACCGAAGCGAATGTCGTTGGAGGAGTAGACGAGGTACTTACGCTTGGCAATGCCGGCGAGAATCGCATCGGCCACCACTGACGGTTCCACGGCACGCTTCTCGAACCGGTGCTGCAGCTTCTGCACGCGAGGATCGTCTCGATCGATGCCGGCTATCTGCAGTGTCTGCACCAGACCGGTCTTGACGCCACCGGGCACGACGAGGCTGACGCCGATTCCGTGGCGCTTGAGGTCGTATCGAAGAACTTCGGACACGCCACGAAGGCCGTACTTGCTGGCGCTGTACGCAGCGTGCCACGGCAGAGGGATCAATCCCGCCGCGGACGAGACGTTGACCAGATGCCCACCGCGGCCCGCCTCGATCATCGGCGGCAGGAATTTCTCGATGACGTGGATGGGACCCATGAGGTTGACGTCGACCATCGACTTCCAATGCCGATGTTCCAGATTCTCCACAGTGCCCCACGCCGAGATGCCCGCGACGTTCATCACGACGTCCAGGCTGCCGAACTCGGCGTGAATATCATCTGCGAAGGCGGTCACCGCGTCGAAGTCGGAGACGTCGAACGGTAAGGAGTGACTCACCGTTCCGCCCGCACGCCCGACCAGGTCCACGGTCAGGGCAAGCCCGGAGGCATTGATATCCGTGAGGAACAGTTCTGCTCCCACGGCCGCAGCCGCGATGGCCGTCGCCCGGCCGATTCCGCTGCCCGCTCCCGTGATCAACGTCTTCTTGCCGCGCAGATCGTATGTAGCCATCGAAGCTTGTTCCCCCACCGGTTGCCACGTGTCAGGTCGATTCCGACCCTACGCGGTGACGACCGACAGGGCCGTCACAATCTTTGAGACATCTCGTCTCGGTAATCGGCGACGGTGCTTTCGATACGCGTCGCTTCGTCGTCGGCACCTCGTTTCCGCGCATCGTCCGCGCGGTGCTGCAAGGTGCCGATTGCTTTCCGTAGCTCAGTGTCCGACATCCTGTGTTCCATGTCACACAGTGTGCGCCTCACGCCGGCGTGCAGCAAGCACCCCGGGCGAGAAGGAAAGTCAGACGGTGACCGAGCTCGAGTCGATGTTCTCGCGCACGAAGCTCGAGAGGCTGCGAGCTGCGAATTCACGGAAGTAGGCCAGCTTGTCGGCGGGCACCAACGATGGCAGCACGGTGTTCCACACCTTCTCCATACGCGACGGCGCATCCCCCAGACGCGACTGCGCCTCGGACACCATCAGTACTCCGGCCAGCATTTCGCACACCAGCAGCGCCGCGTTTCCGGCGTCCAGGTGGTGGGCGACGTCGCCGTGCTCGATGGCCCGTTCGAATAGGTGCTCGAAGATGTTGCCCCACGTGCCGAACACGCTTCCGCGAGCGGTATCGGACCCGTCGATCTCCATCTGCAACCGGTACATGACACGAACGAGCGGATCGGACGCTGCGAGTTCGAGAACCGAGTACGAGATTCCGATGACGGACTCGAGCGCCGGACTGCGGCTGTCCACCAGGCCTGCGCAGGCCGTGGACACGCGCTCGTGGCCTTCGTCGACGATGGCGCGGGCGAGTTCTTCCTTCGACGCGAAGTGGAAGTACAGCGCGCCCTTGGTCACGCCGGACTGCGCCGACACCTGGCTCAGCGTGGCATTGGCATGCCCCACCTCGAGGAAGAGGTCCGCTGCGGCGCGCAGCGCCGCCGCCCGAGTGGCTTCGGCCCTGAGTTGTCTCACCATGTTGCTACACCCCTGCTCAGTCGATCCTGCGATGACATCGACACCTTCGTTCACGCTGGCTCCCGGGTGCTGAACCCACGAACTCGAATTCACGTTCCCTTTACGGGCTTGTCAGCGCTCGCCAATAGTAACCGGTTCGTCGGCGATTTTGTGATTCTAAAGTGACAATTACATGAAGAAGGCCTCGTTTACAAAACGATCGAAACGAAAAGTTCCACTTCTCCAGCATTCGTAACGACTTCTACTTCCTCGGCGTAAGCACGGAATAGCGCTCCTGATCGAACGCACTCGTCGACCTGCGCCCAGACGTCTTCGATCGGATCCGCGAGAGCACCACTGGGTACGAACACTGCAAACACACCGGTTGGTATGTACGCGAACACATCTCCCACCGCGACGTCGCTCGGCGAATCGAGTGCAACACCGACGAGCGCATTGACAGTGCCGTGCGCATCGGGGACGTACACGGTTGTCACCTGAGTGGCATCGATGTTCTTCTCGCGCACACGATCTCGCAGAAATCGCATCCATTCGCTACAACTGGCCTCGGCACCGGGCACCACCCGCGGCGCCACCAAACCGCCGAACAATTCGGCGCTGCGCGCGGTCACCCGAAAGCTCATCACGAACCGCCGGGCTGCGTGATAGCCAAATACAGGTCGACTTTGTACGCGTGCGGGTAACACTCGTAATCACCGGTGAACGATCGCACTATGTCCCCGTTCTCCTCGGCGTGATCGATCTGATTCCACAATCGAGTGAGAACGTCGGGAAAATAACCGACCGCTGAGAATCGGGCATATTTTGCAGAAGGCACTTTTGCGATCAAATGCCCACGCGTCACCTGCCCGAGCGACGAGCACCGGTAACCGACTATCTGTGTATTGTACGATCCAATTCCGGGGGCGAAGTCCGTGTAGATGGACGCAAGCGGTCCGGCAGTATCCTGATTCAGTACCGCTGACCACGCCTGGTTGAGGGCAGGATCGTTCAACCGCCCGAGCGCTCGTTTGGGACTGCGAACGGGGAGACCGGCGACCCACGTTTCGGGGAGGTCGACGATCTCGAACGACATTCACACTCCGTACGGAAGTTGCAGGGGCAGATCCAGGGCTCGGACCGTCGGTTCACGATATAACCCATCAATCTACCGGGCCGACCGGTACGTAGTTGATCGTTTGTTCAACAGGATGTGTCACCGGGTGTCGCACCGAACGTCGTCGAGCCGGTGAACCAGCGCTCTGCAATCGGTGCGCATGCCTCGTGGCCTACCAGCGCGACGACGGCGCGTGGTGAACGCTGCGTAATCGCGTCGAGTACGCCGTCCAACGCCGGCCCCAGCTGCCCGAGCCTCTGATCGATCTCCTGCAGGACCACGGGGTTGTTTCGGCACCGAGGATCTTCCTGCGGCACAAGTTGCAGGCACGGCCCGATCAACGGCGCCCAGTTCAGGTCGTTGCCGCCGATCGAGAGGGTCACCAGCGTCGTACGAGGCCACAGTGCATCGATCTGAACCGGGACACGATGAGGCAGTGGCGTGAACGTGCTCTGCGGCGTGGACACGACGTGTGCGCTCGTCGCCCCACTGCACACCCCACTGCACGCGACGCTGGCGAAGGACGCAGAGTGCAGTGCGCTCGCGATCATGGCCGGATACGCCGCGTCGGCGATCACGCGGGCCATGTATCGGAACCGTGGGGCCGGTTCCGGGGGCAGCAGATACAGCGAATGTATCGGCTCGACCGATCGGACAATTGTCGCGTACCGCTCGGGTCAGCCCTGTTTTCGATCAGACGCCGTAGTGGCATATTCGGCATCGCGAACGGGTGACAAATACTGTTCCGATGTCACGACCTCGTTCGATTGCGATACCGGCAGAATTCGCGACTCGCATCCGGACAATATTCGAGTCAACGGCCAATGCACGGTATGCAGAATCATGTCTGCGATCAACAGTCGACCCAGCGCTTTGTTCGCCAAATCATGATGAGCCCACGTTCGGTATGAACTCAGCACGTAATGACGGTATTCGAGGGGCGGAGTCAGCAGTCGCCGACCGGACACCTCGACGCACATCGTTTTGATCAGAGCAATCTGGAGACCGACTCGGTACAGGCACAGCGAGAGATCGATGTCCTCGTGCAGGTCTGTACGCAGGCTCACGCGGTCGCGGGCGGCTTCCCAGGCGGAGCGGCGAATCGCGAAGTTGTTGCCCGATGCTGCAGATACCCGCAACTCGTCGGGTTTGCGCTTCGTGGAGTAGTTCACGTAGGCACGGTACGGTGCAGCCCACGGGGAGTCGTACAGGTAGATGGGCCCGGTCACCGCCGCATAGTCCAGTCTGCGGTCGAAGAAGTCCAGAACCGACTCGGCCCAGTCCGGAGCGACTCGAGTGTCCGCATCGATGCGTCCGATGATGGATCCTTCGGCACGATCGAAACCGGCGTTGCGCGCATGAACGACGCCTCGCTTCGACTCCCGGACCAGAACGATCTCCGGAAACCGTCTGCGGTAGCTCGCCACTACGCCGGCGGTATCGTCGGTGGAATTGTTGTCCACCACGATTATTTCGTGAATGTGTTCACGTTGCGCCAATAAAGCATCCAGGCAACTACCCAAATGCGCCTGTTCATCGAATGCGGGCACAACAACAGAAAGAGTGTTCACAACGCCAACCCCTGACACCTTTTTGGCAATGCGTAGCTCGACAATTTCCGAAGCGAATGCAAAGGGCGTCGAGCCTCTGACGCTGATGATGCTACATCAATACTTCGGCAAATTAAGACGCCGAATTTCGCGTCGATAAAAGTCTTTCCTCGATATCGACGGATCCTTTATCGATCGTTCGACAGAGTATTGCTCTCGGAATTCGGCGTAGCGCCCGCTACCACTCGCGCGTCGGGTCGATCGTTCAAATCCCGGCGACGGGCGGCAGGGCTGCCGACGTACACCGCGTCCGGTTCGCAATCTTTTGTCACCAACGAATTCGCCCCGATGATGCATCCCTCACCGATGCGGACCCCGGGCATGATGACTACACCGGACCCGATCCACGTGCCTCGCCCGATGGTGACCGACTCGCCCCGCAACAGGCCTGCCCGACGCCACGAGGGCCCGATGTCATGGGTGCTGGTGATGATCCGAACGTGGTCCGCCAGGAACACATCATCACCGATCACGATGTCGGCAACCGTGTCGAAGTGGCACCCGAAGTTCACGAATACCCCGGTACCCATCCGAACCGCTCCGCGACCCTGGATCATCCCGCCGCCGTAGATCAGGCACGGCCCGTCGGTCCGGACTCCCGCCGGCCGTAGCAAGGTCGCCCGCAGTACCGCAGGTACGACCGGGAGGTTGGCCAACGCTACGAGGGTTGCCTGACGCATCTGAAAGAGGGCCCACCCCACGTTCGACGCGTCGCTCGCCCAGGCCGGGATCAGGGAGCGCAGGTTCACGCTGCCTCTCGCATCCGTTCGTCGGACAGCGCACGGTCGTCGACGGGCAGCGCGCGCGAGGGTACCGCCGAGAACATTCTCGAGATCGGCCATCGCAGCGTGTGCAGGAGCCAGTCCATCGCAACGATTCGAGCCAGCTTGGCCGATGCGAGCCCGTGTTCCTTGTAGGAACGGTAGCCCGCGATCGCATAGTTCACGTACTTCACCGGAGACGTAGCCGATCGCCGACCGGAGACCGCGGCCTTCATACGGCCGTTCTGGGCAACCGGCAACTTCTTGCCGACCAGCGACAAGCACAGATCGATGTCCTCATGCACGCAGGTCTTGTCGCTCACGACGTCGCGAACGTCGTGCCAGGCAGATGTGCGAATTGCAAAATTGTTGCCTGATACCGCCAGAGCACTGCGCACCGACGGGTCACGCTGCTCCGCGCGTGCATGCTGCCACGCCAACAGCGGCGCCCACGGCGACTCGTACAGGTACGTCCGTCCGCCCGCGGCGGCAACCGTGACGTGCTCTCCGAAGAATTCGACGATCGAGCGCGCCCATCCCGGCTGGACGCGAGTATCGGCGTCGATACGGCCGATGATGGACGACTTCACCAGATCGAAGCCGGTGTTCCGCGCATGAACGACGCCGCGATTCGGCTCGTGCACCAACTGCACCTTGTCGTTGACCTCGCACAGGGTCTCGACCAACTCGAGTGTCCCGTCGGTCGACCCGTTGTCCACCACGACGATGCGGTCTATATCGTCACCCTGATCGAGCAGTAAATTCAAGCATTCGCCGATGTGGTCGACCTCGTCGAGCACCGGAATTACCACACTGAGAGTGTTCATTTCGATCCCCTGATTGAATTCGACACCTACCGAACGCGCAGACACTCGTATAAAGATACGACATGAAGTCGGCGAACACTAAAGCCCGCAGGACGAATAGACCCAGCTCACAGCCCTGAAAACTGCATTACGACGCTCAATACCAACCGAAACATACCTACTGGCCATTTTCGAGGAGTTATGCGTACAAGTCGTTTAGCTGGGTAATTTTTATCGAACAGTATCGCCGACTTGCAATCTCCGTCGGATTTGCATGAAGTCGATCGTCACCGATCGCACGCGTCGCAGGTATGACCTGGCCTGTCTCCAGTGTCTTCGGCGTATCGCCACATCTACTGCCGCGACCACACCCTCGTCGGTCACGCCTGCGTCCGCCATGGCAGCCAGCCCGTTTCGCAGGTGATGGCAGTCCCGGTTCGTCAACAACAAGGAGCTGACTGCATCCAGATCGATGGGCCCGGGCAGGGCCACACTCTCCGCACTTGCGGCCGCCAACCCGATTTTCGTCCTGATGCACTTGACGCAGACGCCGCAATTGAACCGGCCGTCGCGGTTCTCCCAGCACACCCGCAGATGCTTCATCGCCGTCTCGTCCGTGCCCAGCCGTCGAAGCTTGCCGAGCCGGTCCTCATCCAGAGCGTCGTGCTCGACTGTGACGCTGCCACTCGACCACAGCGGGTCCAGATCGGGATGCGACCCCCAGATCACTTGATCCCAGCGGCTGTTCGAAGACGGAATCAAGACGGTCCTCAGGTGTCGAGACAATGCCAGCGCGACGTGAGCCAATGCCGCCCCGTGAAAGTCGTATCCCCAGTCGAGCAACAGCCGATCACCGAACGCCGACCTCAACGTGGTCTTGACCTCGATCAGCGGCTTGCCGAGTTCCGCGGCCGCAACCCGGGCACTGGCCAGTGCTCGACCCGCCAAATCCTCGTTCCGTGCCGAGATGTCGAAACCGTGAACGAAAATCAAATGGGTGATGCGATCGGATTGGGTGATCGCCGAATAGAAACTGTCCACGCCTCCGCTGAAGAAGCAACCCACCCCTCGGCCGTCGGACATCGCGTCGAAAGGTTTTGCAGATACCGAGATCTCATGGAACCGTCTGGGATGCCAATCGAGAAACACCTTCTGCGCCGCGGAAGCACCTCGAAGTGCCGTCGAATCCACCGGGCTGTCGAAGGCGATACTCCAGTTCTTTCGCATTCCGGCTACCAGCATCGGAGGAAGCCACGGCGTCGCCGAATGGTCCAACTCGTAATTCGACGCGGTGGTCGCCAGCGCCGCTGCGCCGAGGGGCATCACTATCCTGGCCGCAATCAGATGAGCGTCGGTGTCCTCGACATGCACGGTCATCTGGCTGCTCACCGGATGAAGTGTGACACAAGCGGTGGCGACGTAACGCCGCTCCGAGCGCTGTATTTCCTTCGATCACAACGAAAGCCGCCACTCGAGGTGAGTGGCGGCTTCGTTTCGGGGTGGAGCTGAGGGGAATCGAACCCCTGACCTTCTCGATGCGAACGAGACGCGCTACCAACTGCGCCACAGCCCCGTTTGCCGTCGTCTCGACCGGCTGGGCAACTCTAGCAAAGCCCCTCGGGACCGCTGTTACGCGCCCTGCGCCCGACGGAAATCCCCGTCGTCGTCACGGCGTGCCTGGAACGGCTGCTCGTAATGATCGAGATGCTCGAACTCCGGGTCCTCGTCGTCGATCTCGAGCACCACGGCTCCGGGTCGACGCAGACGCTGCGGCACGAGTTCGAGCTCTTCGTCGGTCTCCGATTCCACACCGAGGCGCGAGCGACCCATACGGGTGAGTCGTCGTCGACGAATCTCTTCTTCGATCTGCACCTGCCTGCGCAGGTAGTACAGGTATCCGACGAGGACTGCGACGGATAGTCCGCACAGCCACCACACCGTCGGGGAGATGATGAACGCCAGTGCCGCGGTCGTGATGGCGGCGAACACCAGGCCGAGAACCGCGCGCTGACGGAAGGCGTATCGAGCGGCCCGGGCGATGGCGTCGGCCTCGGGATCGAATCCGCCGCGGCCGCGTCGGCGAGGCACGAAGTCGTCGTCGACGACTCCCGGCTCGTGTGCGGGTGAGCTCGCGCGAGGTGCGTCGTGGACCGGTTCGTCGCGTTCGAGGTCGTTTTCTTCTTCTGCGTGAGTGTCCATGGGGTCCTCCGCGGTACCGGGTAGATCGGGTGAGTCCGGACGAATCGACGCGAATTTCGGGCCGAAGATCTCGCTGGCGGGCGCGGAGACCCGCAGGTCGTCCTCCGGTCGCCAGTCGGGATCACTGCGGTGGCCGGTCGCGGGGCCGCGCTGCTTGCGCTTGGTGCCACCCCGATGCAACACGCGCGTGGCGAGTGCTGCGTCCGTGGTCTGCATGATCTGCGGACGCTTGGTCATCAGCATGGGAAGAAGAACGAAGAGCCAGACGGCCACTAGACCGATCCAGATGATCGAGTTCGGCATCGGCGATGTTCTCCTCCCTCAGGCGACGGCGACAGTCGAGACGCCCTCAGGTTATGTGGAGCAGGTGCGAGAACCCCGCAGACGCGCCGACTCGAATTACACTCCTGTCACTTTGACAACATCTGCCACCGGAAACCGTGGAGTGAGCACTACGCCCAGGCAGCCCTGCCCGCGCGAACCAATCGATCGACGACCGAACCCTGTACCTCTCCCGAGGTGATCGCGACCAGCTTGTGGTCGCGCCACTCGCCATCGACGTCGAGGTACTTGTAGAGCAGACCCTCTTCGCGGAAACCGACGTTCCGCAGCACGGCCTGGCTGGCGAGGTTCTCCGGACGCACCGTCGCCTCGACGCGGTGCAACCCGACCGGTCCGAAGCAATGATCGAGTCCGAGCGCCAGCGCCGCGGTGGCGACGCCTTTGCCGTTGACTTCCTTGGACACCCAGTAACCGATCCATGCCGACCGGAGTGCGCCGCGCACGATGTTTCCGGTGGTGATCTGCCCACAGAATTCACCGTCGACCTCGATCACCATCGGCAGCATGTGTCCCTTGCGCGCCTCGGACTTCAGTCCCGAGCACAGCGTCGGCCACGAGGAAATGTGGTGTCGGGAATTCCAACTGCCCTCACCACTCGGCTCCCACGGCTCGAGGTGGGCGCGGTCCTGGGTTCGGATTCGACTCCAAGAGGCTGCGTCGCGCATGCGGACGGGCCGAACCGTCACCGTTCCCCCGGCCACTCGCACTGGACCCAATTTCGCCGGCCAACCCGGGTGGCTCGACCACGTTCGCGGCATCCGTCGATCGTATGCGCTGCGCGTGTGAGCGCGTGCGTCAGCCGCGCTGAGCGAGGAACGAGACCTTCACTTCTTCTCCGGTGCGGATCTCGGTGACGTCGGGGTCGATCACGACCAGGCAGTTCGCCTCCGCGAGCGTCGCGAGCAGGTGTGACGACGAGCCAGGTGCACCGCCGAGAGCCTGGACGAGATATTCGCCGGTGCCCTCGTCGCGCATCAGCTGTCCTCGTAGGAATCCCTTGCGGTCCTCGATCGACGTGATGGGTGCGACGGTCCGCGCGGTGACGGTCCGGCGCAGCGGCTGGCGACGGCCGAGTGCAATGCGAATGAGCGGGCGGACCATCACCTCGAACACCACGAGCGCGCTGACGGGGTTGGCAGGCAACAGGAACGTGGGCACCTCGTCGCGTCCGAGCTGACCGAATCCCTGCACCGATCCGGGGTGCATGGCTACCCGCTCGACTTCCATGTCGCCGAGTTCGCCCAGCGCCTCACGGACTCCATCGGACGCGCCGCCGCCGACCGCTCCTGCGATGACGACGATCTCGGAGCGGATCAACTGGCCTTCGACCACTTCACGCAGTCGCTTGGGGTCGGTGCTCACGATGCCGACGCGGTTGACGTCGGCTCCGGCGTCGCGTGCCGCCGCGGCGAGGGCATAGGAGTTGACGTCGTACACCTGGCCGGGCCCGGGAGTCCGATCGGTATCGACCAACTCCCCGCCCACCGAGATGACGGACAATCGCGGACGCGGATGCACCAGCACCTTGTCGCGTCCGACGGCGGCCAACAAGCCGACCTGCGCGGCACCGATGATCGTTCCCGCACGCACGGCGACGTCGCCGGGTTGGACGTCGTCGCCGATCTTGCGCACGTAGTCGCCCGAGCGGACCGGACGGAACACCTTGACCCGGGCGCGGCCGTTGTCGGTGCGATCCAGCGGCAGGACAGCGTCGGCCAACGTGGGCAGCGGCGCGCCGGTATCGACCCGCACGGCCTGACGCGGCTGCAGCCGGATGGGCTGACGCGAACCCGCGGAGACCTCGCCGACGACGGGAAGCGTCAGGTCGATGCGTTCGTCCTCCTCGTTACGCAGGTCGGTACCTGCGGAGGCGACGTCGACACTGCGTACGGCATAACCGTCGATCGCGGCCTGGTCGAAGCCGGGAAGGGGACGCTCGGTGACCACTTCCTCGGCACAGAGCAGACCCTGCGCTTCCGAGATGGCGACCCGAACAGGCCGTGGAGCCACCGCCGCTGCGGTCACCCTGGTCTGTTGATCTTCGACCGAGCGCATCTGGCCCTTCCTCTATGGCATCGACCCGCGATGCTATTCGTACGTCGTCAGTTCCGGTGCCCAGCTGTCGCTCAAGCGTTCGTTCAGCCATTCACGCAGCGCGGGACCGTAGTCGTCGCGCTGCAAAGCAAAGTCAACCGCAGCGCGTAGGTATCCCCCGGGATTTCCGAGGTCGTGTCTCGATCCACGATGCACCACCACGTGAACGGGATGGCCCTCCTCGATCAGAAGCGCGATGGCGTCGGTCAGCTGCAACTCGCCGCCGGCACCGGGCTCGATGCGTCGCAACGCGTCGAATATCGCGCGGTCGAGCAGATACCGGCCCGCGGCAGCCAAGTTGGACGGCGCCTCTTCCTTCTTGGGCTTTTCGACCATGCCGGTCACTTTGAGGACGTTCGGGTTGACGGCATCGGGCACGATTTCGACGGAAAAAACGCCGTAGGACGAGACCTTGTCGTCGGGAACCTCGATGGCGCACAGCACCGAGCCGCCGCGCTTGGCGCGCACCCGGGCCATGACGTCGAGCACACCACGCGGCATTACCAGATCGTCGGGCAGCAACACTGCGACCGAATCCTCGTCGTCGTCGAGTGCTTCCTCGGCACAGGCGACGGCGTGGCCGAGTCCGAGCGGCTCGTGCTGAATGACCGACTGCACGTCCAGAAGCTTGGGGGCGACGCGCACCTTCTCGAGCATTTCGAGCTTTCCGCTCGCTTCGAGCTTCTTTTCCAGAACGAGGTCCTCGACGAAGTGGGCGACGACGCCGTCCTTGCCGGGAGAGGTGACGATGACCAACCGTTGTGCACCGGAATCTGCCGCTTCTCCGGCGACGAGTTCGATACCGGGAGTGTCGACAACCGGAAGTAGTTCCTTCGGAACAGTTTTCGTGGCCGGCAGGAACCGGGTACCCATGCCTGCGGCGGGGACGATGGCCGTGCGGAAGTGCACAGGCGTGGCGGCGGTCGTCGCTGAAGCGGCTTCTGTCATGGTGCTCACCCTATCCGTGGTTTCTGGAGATTGGCTCGGCGTGTGCCCCGTTCGACCCCCGAGTGCATATCGTTGAACGACAGCACGAGAGGGAGAGTGAACCGTTGTGAGCGTTCCCGAATTTTCGGAGAACACGCCGAAGGATCTGTGGCGGGAGCATGTCCTCGCCGAACGCCGACTGCTCGACGATGCGCAACGCGCGATGGAGTCCTCCGCACTCTGCCATGCCGTCGGCGAATTGGCGGCCGAACACTCGGTCGTGGCGGCGTACGTCCCGATCGGCCGGGAGCCGGGGTCGATCGAGATGCTCGACGCGATGGCCGCGGCCGGAGCCACGGTTCTGCTACCGAGTGCCCATGAGCCGGGGCCGCTGAAGTGGGCGCGTCACGAGGGTCGCGATGCGTTGGTGCGGGCACCGTACGGGCTGCTCGAGCCGTCGGGTCCACTACTCGAGCCCGACGCCGTCGGGCAATGCTCGATGGTGCTGCTACCTGCGCTGGCCGTCGATCGCCGCGGTGTCCGGCTGGGCCGTGGAGCCGGGTTCTACGACCGGACTCTCGACCTGTGCAGTCCCGAGGCCATGCTGGTCGCCATCGTGCGCGACGAGGAGCTGTTCTCCCGGCTACCGGCCGAACCGCACGACCGCCGCGTGACGCACGCGCTGACTCCCGACGGCGGGCTCGTACGCTTGGGTACGGAATAACGCTACGATTCGATTCGTTGGCACTCCTGACTGTAGAGTGCTAATGCTCTCCCCAGTTTCGACGAACAGACAAGACACCGGCGGTGTTCGGCCTCGGCCAGCAGAGCGCGAACCTCCTCGGTGACCAGCGCGGAGGAAACACGATGCCCACCTACTCATACGCCTGCACCGAGTGCGACAACCGCTTCGACATCGTCCAGTCCTTCACCGACGACACGTTGACGGTATGCCCGGCCTGCTCCGGCAAGCTTCGCAAGTTGTTCAATTCGGTCGGCATCGTCTTCAAGGGCAGCGGCTTCTACCGCACCGACAGTCGGGGCAACTCCGGCACCGCCAGCGAAGGCGCGAGCGAGAAGAAGTCCGACGCCGCGGCCACGAAGTCGGAGACCAAGAGCGACTCGAAGCCGGTCGAGAAGAAGTCGTCGGATTCGTCCTCGTCGAGCAGCTCCTCATCATCCTCCACCACGAAAGCTGCTGCCAGCCAGTAGTTTTTGGATCCATCCACAGGCCGGTCTGTTATCCACAGGCTGGCCTTTTCGGTCTCTTCAGGCCAGTTGAGACCGCTACCGTTCCGGTCATGGCTGCCCGCAAGAACCGACTGGACTCGACGCTGCTCGACCGCTTCGCTCAGCGTCCCGCGTGGGTGGGATCGGTGAAAGTTCGACGCATCGCCGCGGGCATTCTGGTGGCCGTCGCAGTCCTGCTGTTCGTCGACGACGCCGCAGGCGACGATCGCGTCCGCGTCGTCACGGCCGGCCGCGACCTGACGCCGGGAACGATACTGACGCCGGCCGATGTTGCCGTCGCCGAATGGGATTCGGCCACGGTGCCCAACGGCGCAGTGCTCGATTCCGCCGACGTGGACGGACGGACACTGACCGGACCGGTTCGAGCAGGCGAATTGCTCACCGACGTCCGGCTGTTGGGCTCGCGGACAGCCAGCGCGGCGCTGGGGGCCGAGGCACGCGTCGTACCGGTGCATCTCGCCGATGCGGGCGTGACCGACCTACTCAGAGAAGGCGATCGGGTGGACGTCCTGACCGTCGAAACTCAGGAGAATCCCGACGCCCCACCTGCTGCTCGGATACTGGCATCGGGGGCGATGGTGGTGCTCGTCTCCGCCGAGGCCGGCGGGGGTCGGCAACGAGATCGGGTGGTGTTGCTCGCCCTAAGGACCGAGGATGCGACGACGGTGGCGGCCGCGTCGCTGGTGAGCGCTTTGACGGTGACATTGCATTGAGGCGGGTGCCCGGGCGATTCACGGGGTCCGAAGTCGATCGATCTGGGTTAACGTCTAGCGAGACCGAAACATACCAAGAGATCGGAGAGCGGCTCATGCTGAAGGGATTCAAGGACTTTCTGTTGCGAGGCAACGTGGTCGACCTCGCGGTCGCTGTCGTCGTCGGCGCAGCATTCACTGCGATCGTCACGGCGTTCACCACGAACATCATCAACCCGTTGGTCGCCGCTGTCGGTGGTAGCAACGAACTGGGGTGGGGAATCAAGATCCTCAGTAGTAACGACGCCACGTTCATCAATATCGGCGCGGTCATCACGGCGATCATCAACTTCATCATCATCGCCGCGGTCGTGTACTTCGTCCTGATCCTGCCGGTGAACACCGCGAAGAAGCGCTTCGTCAGCCAGCCGGAGAAGGAACTGAGCGACGTCGACGTGCTGGTGCAGATCCGCGACATCCTCGCAGGGGGAACCGCTGCAGGACAGAAGCTTTCGACGGCGGCCGACACCACCGGCGGCAGCGGCGAAGCTATCGATTCCTCCTCCCCCGACCTCGGCAAGCACTCGAAGGACTGACACCGGTCTGCTTCGACGAATGAATGCGCCATTCACGCTGTCTGACGGCGTGAATGGCGCATTCATTCGTTGTGGGGCGTGCGACACAGGCCGGGAGGGCCCGTCAGGCGATCAGTTGGTGAACGTGGTCAGCGGTAGCTCGTCGAGCGTGATCGAGGTGCCATCCGCCTCACAAGAGGACTTCACTGCTGCGCTGTTGGAGACGAACGCCTTGCCCGACTCGCTGTCGGGCTCCGACAGTTCGAGCGTGTCCGCCGGAATGGCGTCCGCGAAAGTCGTAATAGCACTGGCCACATCACCGGACGCGGTGCCGGACAGTGACTTCACCTTGTCGACGGCCGCCTGCTTGTCCGCAGTCCACTGCTCGATGTTGGCTGCCGACCCCGGGCCCGCCTTCACCAGACCGACGAACGCATTGTGGTCGGCGGCGAAAGAGTTGCACACGTCGGTGTTCTGACCGGTGGCTGCCGAGTCGTCACCACCACTGCAACCGGTGAGCAACCCGAGAGCAACGACGGCTCCGGCGGCGAACACTGTGAAACGGGCTTTCGGGTAAGTCACTGCTTCTGCGCCTCTCTACATGTCGAACTGCGTTCGAGCCGAACATAGTTCAGGCCCGCACGGAGAATCCGTGCGGGCCTGAACCGGAAGAACTAGGAAACCAGAATCAACCGATCGAGATCAGTTGAGGCGAGTTGCCGGGCCGTACGTGGTGATCGAGTCACCCTTTGCGCTGAGCAGGGTGACGTACGGACGGACCGTGACGTTGCCCAGGATGCCCGTAGCGGTGCCGTGGACGCCGGCGAGCTGGATGGAGCCCTGAGCGCCTGCAGCGTCACCCTCGGTCTTGGAGATGTTCGCCTCTTCGTTGAAGGTGGCGATTGCACTCTCGGACTGAACGACGCCGCCGCCGGGAGCGAGATCGATGGTCGCAGTTGCCTGCGGGATCAGCTGAACGCCGATGTCGAGGTTGCTGTTGGAGGTGGCCTCGGTGCTGATCGGGAGGTCAAGGAGATCGCCGGCACCGATGTCAGCGATGTCGCCGATGGTTCCTTCGATACCCGTCTTCGAGCTGTTGCCACTGCCGATGCCGAGCTTGGCCGAAGGCGAAGCCCACTCGACCGACACGCCGCCGTCGAGGCTCAGCGGGTAGCCGATCTGCAGGCCGGCGGTGAGGGTGCCCTCGAAGTCGTCAGCCGTGGGTCCCTGAACGTCGAAGGTTGCGCGGCCGTCGTAGAACCACTCACGGGTGAGCGGGTTTCCGTCGAGAGGCGCAACGCCGCTGACGAAGGAGTCGGACAGCGTCAACGTCACGGTGTTGCCATCGGCGTCGACGATGGACTTCGCGCTGTCGACAGCGGCAGAAGCGGTTCCGGTACCGAGCACCAGGCCGACTACCGAAGCGCTGGCAGCAACTGCGACGCTCATGGACTTGAGTCCCCGGCTGCGCCGCGACTTCTGGATCTCCGTCATTTATTCCTCATCATGTTCAGTCCCAGCGCGGTGTCGCACGGGGAAGCTTGTGGCTTTCACCCTCGAACTGAATCGCACGCGTCAGTGTGTGCGAGCCCGAGCCGGATGGAGCCTGAAGGCCACATCCTCGATCGATCTGTTCCGAGATGAAGGGCGCGGCACCGGTTGGTCCCACGCCCTGATCCCTTGGAAGCTGAGGGGAACATTAGAGGAGATGCCTGACCGTGACAATCCCTACGATCGACGCCCAAACGTTGCCATCTCGTGATGTGTTTCGTCGGCGTGAACATCTTTCACACCCGTGTTAGCGATAACCTGCGTCACAGCATCTCCCGAGAAGTCGAAACCGTTACAGGTGCCGATGAGGAGTAAAACGACCCTGATATGGGAAGACGCAGCGGGAGTCCTGTCCGGATTGCGCGATTGGACCGTTCCACACCCCGCCTGTGGTGTCCGTTTTCGGCAGCTTCGCCCGGCACTACCGCCGGGTAGGTCGCTAACGACAGGTAAACGACTAACTAACAGACCTGTCATTCCGGCCATCAAAATGTGTTGTGGATCACACTAAAAGTAATGGGGTGGTCGCTGCTGCTTCAACCAATCGACCGACAAAGAATCGCCATCGGACCCGTCGGCCCGGTCGTCTCCCGTGGTCTCCGGCAGCACGTCTCCGAAGATGCGAGCGAGCCGGGCCCGTTCTGCTCGGGCCCGGCTCGCTTCGTCGTCCGGTCGATTCTCGATCGGCTCGTCGTTCATCGCAGTGTCTACGCGTCCAATCCCGACAGCTCGGCAATGACCTGACTCGCCAGCGGCGTCAACGTCGCCATACCGTCACGGATGGCCGCACGCGACGACGCAAGGTTGACCACCAGGGTGCTGCCCGACACTCCGACCAGCCCCCGCGAAAGCCCTGCGTCCAACGATCCGGCTGCCAAACCGGAAGAGCGCAGCGCCTCACTGATTCCCGGTATCTCGCGATCGAGCACCTCGGCCGTGACGTCGGGAGTCACGTCGCGAGGCGAGACACCCGTGCCGCCGACGGACACCACCAGATCGACGCCGCCGATCACCGCGGTGTTCAGCGCATTCCGCACGTCCACTTCGTCGGCCGTCACTGCCACCACACCGTCGACCAAGAAACCGGCCTCGGTCAACAGTTCGGTCACCAGCGGACCCGTCGAATCCTTCTCGTTGCTGTGAGCTGTCCGGTCGTCCACGATGACGACCAACGCGCGGCCGGCCAAAGGTGCGTCGAGTTCCATACCGCTCACCGTAGTAGTAAGGCCCGTACCCGGCTCACGCTGTGCGTAAATAGTTGCAATGGTTCCGTGCCTGCCGGCTTCCCTGAGCATCAGCGACCGCCCGGGAACGACGGGATCTGCAGTGAAGGAACCTGCGCGGTGGGTGCCGCAGCCGGCTCGGCCGTGCCCAGCGTCACGTCGACGGTCTTCTCGCTGCCACCGTCCGTGTAGGTGATCTTCACCGAATCGCCGGGTGCGTGCGAACGCACTGCGGCGATCAACGCGTCACCGCTGGCGACGATCCGATCGTCGACCTTGGTGATGACCGCGCCCTTCGGAATACCTGCCGCCGCAGCCGGGCCACCCTCGGTGACCTCGACGACGGTTGCGCCGTTGGCATCGTCCTTGGACGGCACCTGCACACCGATCATCGCTTGAGTGGCTTTGCCGGTGGTGGTCAGCTCGTCGGCGATCCGCTTGGCCTGATCGACCGGGATCGCGAATCCGAGACCGATCGATCCGCTCTGAGCGCCGGAGCCCTCACTGCCGCCGAGTGTCGCGATGGCGGTGTTGATGCCGATCAGTTGCCCATCGGTGTTGACGAGAGCGCCGCCGGAGTTACCGGGGTTGATGGCCGCGTCGGTCTGAATGGCGTCGATCACCGAGTTCTGGTTGCCGGACTCACCGGAGGTCGATACCGGGCGGTTGAGCGAGGAAACGATACCGGTGGTGACGGTGCCGGCCAGGCCCAGAGGCGAGCCGATGGCGACGACCTGCTGCCCGACCTCGAGGTTGGACGAACTGCCCAACTCGATCGGCGTCAAATTCGTCTTTCCTTCGGCTTTGATGACGGCCATGTCCGAGACGGAGTCGGCACCGACGATGGTCGCGTCGGCCACCGACCCGTCGGCGAACGCGACGGTCAGCTTGCCGTTGGCCCCTGCGCCGGTGGCCACGTGGTTGTTCGTCAGGATCAGGCCGTCACTGCTGAGGATGACGCCGGAGCCCTCACCTTCCTGCTGCGAGCCCTTCACCTGAATCTGCACGACACTCGGCAACACCTTGTTCGCGACAGCCTGTACGGACCCGTCGGGGAAGTTGGCGGCCGGCTGAGCGGCGGTGATCGGTGAGTTCAGCGAATTGGTGACACCGGCGTTGTTGCCGTTGGCGTTGTTGGTCGCGATGGCACCGACAGCACCGCCGATTCCGCCGCCCACGAGAACGAGAGCAATCGCTCCGGCCACCAGAGCAGACCGACCCGGCCGGGACTTGACGGTGCCGGATGCCGAATGCGGTTGCGGCGCAACCTGTTGGGGCTGCGCATGCTGGCCCGGGTTGTGCTGACCGGCCTGCGGGTCGCCATGCTGACCGTAGGGGCCGTAGCCGGGCTGGTACTGGTTCTGCCCGTAGCCGGCGTACTGCTGCGGGTAGCCCTGTTGGGGATGCGCCTGCTGGGGCGGGAACTGCTGCGTCGGATTCTGCTGGGTGGGATTCTGAGCAGGCTGCTGCTGGGTGGGCTGGTTCTGGGTCGAGGGATCGTGCTCGCCGCCGTGTGAAGCCCGGTCCGCAGGATGATGCTGTGCACCGGCATCCCGTCCGGGCTGTTCTGGTTCGTTACGGTCGTCGCTCATCGCTGTTGCTTCCTTCGATAGAGACCTCGGCTTCGAGGTCGCCCGCCTTCTTGCTACTCACTGTGCAGGGCGGTACTGAGAGCGCGCTGAGACTCGCCTATCAGTTTGCCGAGAGTGTCTCGTGGTCCGCGGCACCCTCACCGGGCAACACGATTCGAATGAGCGCTCCACCTCGCTCGGACACCTCGACGGCAATCGTGCCGCCGTGTTTGACGACCACCTGCCTCACGATGGCAAGTCCCAGACCGGATCCGGGCATGGAACGCGATGCCGTCGAGCGATAGAAGCGCTCGAAGACGAGTTCGCGGTCTTCCTCCGGAATGCCAGGGCCCGCGTCGTCCACTGTCAGCTCGAGCAGGCCGTCACCGATCTGCCGCATGGCAATTCGTACTTCTCCGCCGCTGGGGCTCCATTTGGCCGCGTTGTCGAGCACATTGAGCACTGCCCTCGACAGGCCTGCCTGATCTCCGTAGACGAACCACGGCATGAGCGTGGCATCGAAGTCGATCTCGTTGCGGCGACGGCGAGCTCGTTCGAGACTACGTTCGACGGCATCGGCCAGGTCGACCCGCTCGAACACCGTCTCGGGTGCATCCTCGCGTGCAAGGTCCACCAGATCACCGACCAGCGTGGACAATTCCTGAATCTGAGCGACCACGTCGGTCCGCAGTTCGGCCATGTCCTCGTCGGGGATGGACGGCGCACCTGGACGCCCGGCCGCGATCAGCAGTTCCATGTTGGTACGCAGGGACGTCAACGGCGTTCGAAGTTCGTGCCCGGCGTCGGCGACCAATCTGCTCTGTCTGCCGCGAGATTCGGCCAGTGCGCGGAGCATCGTGTTGAAACTCTCGGTCAATCGCGCCAATTCGTCGTCGCCGGTCACCGGAATCGGCGTCAGATCGTCGGTACGCGCCACCCGCTCTGCGGCCGCAGTCAATCGTGCGATAGGCCGTAAACCGGTGCGCCCCACGGCCATGCCAGCACCCGCTGCCAGCACCACACCGCACGCGCCGACGATCAACAGAACCCATGCCAAACGATCCAGCACTTCCCCGGTGGGCAGCAATCGCTGCGCCACGATGAGGGTGCTGCCGTCCTTCGTGCGCAGCGCGAGCACTCGCTGATCGTCGAGTGTGCGCAGCGACGAGGCCTGATCTCCGCGCACCACAGCGAGTTCCGAATCGCCGACGGGCACCTTGGGTCCGGGCGGGTTGTAGCTGGTCATGTCGGGGTAGATCAATGCGACACTCACGTCGGTGCTGTACAACGTGGCACCGGCCACGAACCGTGGATCGTAGGACACCAGGTCCGATTCCGCCAATGCCGATGCACGAGAACGCAACTGCGTATCCACGTCGCCATACAACGCGCGCGAGACCACGGTGTAGGCCGCAATGGCCATGACGGCCACCGCGATAGCCACGACGGACGCAGCCAACAGCGTCACCCGCCACCGCAACGACACCGATCTCGTCAACGGCGTCGGTGGCCGCATCGGTGCCGGAGGAGGTGGGAGTGCGCCGCCGTCGGGCGTCTTGCGCCCGAACGAACTGCCTATCACGGGGGCGTCTCGCGCAGGACGTATCCGACACCGCGAACGGTATGGATCAGCCGCGACTCCCCTTCGGCCTCGGTCTTGCGGCGCAGATACCCGACGTACACCTCGAGCGCGTTGCCGGAGGTCGGGAAGTCGTAACCCCAGACCTCTTCGAGAATGCGGCTTCTGGTGAGCACCCGGCGCGGATTGGTCATGAGCATCTCGAGCAACGAGAACTCGGTCCTGGTGAGACTGATCGAACGCTCGCCGCGAGACACTTCACGGGTGACCGGGTCCAACGACAGGTCCGCGAACGTCATGGTCTCCGAGTCGATGCCGGCTTCCATGGCGGTGCGCCGCAACAGCGCACGCAGTCGAGCCAGGAGCTCTTCGAGCGCGAACGGCTTGGGCAGGTAGTCGTCGGCACCGGCGTCGAGACCGGCTACGCGCTCGGATACCGAATCACGCGCGGTCAGCACCAGGATCGGTAGGTCGTCGCCCACGCTGCGCAATCGCCGACACACCTCGAGGCCGTCGAGACGCGGCATCATCACGTCGAGCACCAACGCATCGGGGCGCGCCGCAGCTACCTGTTCCAGGGCATCGAGGCCGTCGACCGCCAGGTCCACGGTGTACCCGTTGAACGTGAGCGACCTGCGCAGCGATTCGCGCACCGCTCGATCGTCGTCGACCACCAGTATCCGCATCCGTACAGTTTGTCCTGGTCGACTGAGACACGGCTGAGAGGGGTGGTCGGTCGGTACGCGCTCAGGCAGTCGGAGCTCACAGCGTGGGTAGGTTCCGAGCCTGCGGCAGATTCCATTTACGCCACAGGGCCAGCAATCTCAGGCCGGTCGCCAGTACCGTCCCCGCGACCAACCCGACGTTCTCCGGCAGAGCGAGCGCCTCGGCCACCACGACGGCCGTCGCACCGAGCAGCGCAGGGAGGGCGTACAGGTCGCGGTGCAGCAGCAGGGGCACGTCGTTGACGAGGACGTCGCGGATGACGCCACCGGCCACCGCCGTCGTCGTCCCGATGAGCGCTCCCGACAGGGCACTACCGCCGACACCGAGGGCGATCGTCGCGCCGGTGGACGCGAACAGGCCCATCCCGAATGCGTCGAGCACGAGCACACCTCGGCGCACCTTGCCCATCTGCCGATGCGCGACGAACACCACCAGCGAGGCGAAGAACCCGACGGTGACGTTCGGCCAGGTGTCCAGCGACGTCGGTGGATGGATACCGAGCAGCACATCGCGAACGATGCCGCCTCCGATGCCCGTCGTGATTCCGACGACGCAGACTCCGAACAGATCGAGTCGTCGATATACCCCGACCAGTGCACCCGACGCCGCGAAGACTGCGATACCGATGTATCCGAGGAGGTCGAGAAGCACCGAACGAGCATGTCACGCGACTGACAGCTGCTTCACAGCAACATCGAAACGCTGTCACAGCCTCCGGGAGCACGGTTGCGTTTGTCAGAGAGCGCCGACGAGTAAGGACGAAGACATGGGCATTGGATTCAAGAAGACGATCGCCACCCTCGCTGTGGCAGGAGCACTGACCCTCGGCGGCGGTGCCATCGCCGACGCAGCGCCCGACCGCGCGCCGCTGCCCGCAGTGGCCGGAATGACCGAATCGGACGCGGTGCAGGCACTATCGGATGCAGGCTTCTCCGACGTGAGCAGCGACTACGACCGTCCCGACGCGACGGTGGTCGGAACCAACTTCCAAGCCGGCGACAAGGTGAGCGAGAATGCAGCCATTCTCTTGATAGTCGGTGCCGGCTAAGTCAGCCGAACCGTCCCGTCGTCGTCGACGCTCCAACCGGGGTTGTGGCAGATTTCCCAGATGACTCCGTTGGGGTCGGCGATGTGGGCGTGATAGCCACCGAATGACGTCCGCTGAGGGGTTTTCACCGGTGTCGCGCCCGCCGCGAGGGTGGCTGCGAACATCGCGTCGACGGCCGCCGCGTCGTCGACGTTGTGCGCCAACGTGACCGAGCCGAGGTCGTGCTCGCGCGGCGGCCGTCCCAGATCCCCGTCGAACGCGGTGGCGTCGTACAGACCGAGCACCGCACCGGGTCCGATCTGGAAGAACAGAATCTCCCCGGGAACGTCGAGCAACGGCGTCCACCCCAGCCCGTCGCAGTAGAACGCCCGGGCGGCATCGAGATCCGCAGTGGCCAGAGTGGTGAAATGAACTTGCTGCTGCATCGCCCTATTGTTTCAGGCGATAGTCTCGATCGGGTGCCGTCCGGCACATTCGAAAGTTCTCGAACCGAGGTGACCCGAAGTGCCGATCGTCGACAATGCCGTCTACGTCGAGGGAAAGCGGACCGCGAATCCGGAGAGCCTCGACATCACGTTCGAGTGCATGCGTGACCGCCACGGCATGGCGTGGATCGGCCTGTATCGGCCCGAGCTGAACGAAATCAATGCTGTAGCAGATGAATTCGGACTGCACCGATTGGCGGTGGAAGACGCCATTGCGGCACACCAGCGGCCGAAACTCGAACGCTACGCCGAGCAACTCTTCGTCGTACTACGACCCGCCCGATACATCGACGAGACCGAAAAGGTCGAATTCGGCGAATTGCACATTTTTCTCGGAGCAGATTTCGTGGTCACCATTCGCCACGCCGAATCGCCCGAGCTGGGTAAGGTTCGGCAGCGACTCGAAGAATCTCCCGAATTGCTCGGACTCGGACCCGAAGCGATCCTGTACGGCATCCTCGACCAGGTGGTCGACGAGTACGTCCCGGTGGTGAAAGGGTTACAGAACGACATCGACGAAATCGAGGATCAGCTGTTCACCGGCGATCCCAGCGTATCGAGGCGCATCTACTCCCTACTGCGCGAGGTGTCCGAATTCGACCGTGCGGCAAAGCCTCTGGTGGAGATGATCGAGTCCCTCAAGCGCGGGTCCGACAAGTATCACGTCGACGTCGAACTGCAGCGAAATCTTCGGGACGTGCTGGACCACGCAATCCGCATCTCCGACCGCATCGAGTCGTTCCGATCCAACCTGCAGAACGCGATGACAGTGCACTCCACCATGGTGGCGCAGCAGCAGAACGAAGAGATGCGCAACATGACGCAGGTAAGCCTGGAGCAGAACGAACAGGTCAAGCGCATTTCATCCTGGGGTGCAATACTTTTCGCGCCCTCGCTCATCGCCGCGATTTACGGCATGAACTTCGAGGACATGCCGGAACTGAAGTGGCACTTGGGTTATCCACTGGCGCTGGTCGCCATGGTGATCTGCTCCAGCGCGCTCTACGTGGTGTTCAAACGTCAGAAGTGGCTGTAGAGCGGCTGCGCCGCACGTGAGTGGAAGTTCGTAGCAGGGGTCGAAGTTCCACTCACGTGGGCGCTCAGGAGGAACCGAAGATCGGGCCCACCGCGATGTCGCGCTCGAAGGTGAGGCGATCGAATTCGTTGCCGTATTCGTCGATCGCTCCGATGGACATCGTGCTGGCCTTGATACCCGGAATACCCGGCACCACATCGACTCTGACGAACGAGTAGTTCAGGAATCTCACTCGCGACCACGTGATGGACTCGGCCGACTTGGTGCCGTCGGGTGCCCATACGTAGCTGTTCGGAACAGCCGTGTCCGGCAATTCGTGGCCCCGGTAGCTGACGCCCTCGCCGTCCTGGAACGTGTAACGCGGACGGCCACCTCCGCCGACGGTGTAATACACGGTGCCGTCGGTCTTTCCGCGAACCGTGGCGTTGTCGCCGGCGACCCGCGTCGCACGGTTGGAGCGGATCGGATCGGTGCGCTCGAACACGTGATTGTGCGCCTGGAGCACCACGTCGACCTCGTACTTGTCGAACAGCGATACCCACGCGTCACGTACGCCGCCGTCGCTCGCATGCGTCGACGTGGTCGAGTAGGCGCAGTGATGGAAGAAGCAGACGATGAAGTCGATGTTCGGGTCTGCCCGATACTTGGCGAGAGTCTGCTCCACCCAGGTGTTCTGGGCTCCGCCGCTGTAGCCGGTGTTGGCCTTGATCTCGTAGCTGACGTCGTTCGCGTCGAGGGAGAGCACCGCGGTGTTCCCGTACACGAACGAATACGCCGATGGGCACCCCTTCGGTCCAGTACTGGGTTGATCGAGACGTGCCGCGTGGCCGCCGTATCCGTTGGGGCTGTACAGCGCCTCCATGTCGTGATTGCCGGTGGCGAACAACCACGGTGCAGTCGATGCGCTGGCCTCGATGGCCTGAAAATAGCCGTCCCAGACGAAGGGATTGAACTTGTCGAATCCCTTCGGTGGCGTCTTGCCGTGGCCCGCGAACTGCGGTGGCAGACCGGCACCCGACGGATCCGCGTAGGCGATATCGCCGGCAAGAATGTGGAAGTCCGGACGCGACGCCTCGATCTGACGATTGATGTTGCGCGCGTGCTTGACCGACGGTTCGTTGTCGGCCTTGTAATACAGGTCGTCGTAGTCACCGGCGACCAGACCCGCTGGCTGCGAGGGGGTCTCGTCGACCCCTTGGTCCCCCATCATGGTGAAACGGAACGGGGCAATGCGTCCGGTCGGCAGCGCGGGAGATGCGCTGCGAATGTCGCTGACGAAACCGTCCGCGGTACGCCATCGGTAGTAATGCGGCAGCTTGGGCGTCAGGTTGTCGACGGGCACATGCACGTAGTACTGCTCGGCCGACAGGATGCCGCCATCGGTCTGCGGAACTTGGCTGACGAGGTTGCGCACCTCGGCGGAGGTCGTCGCACCCAGTGCCGGCGTCGGGCCGTGATCGAGAAAGACACCGGTGATACCGGGATTACGGGAAAGCTGAGCGGAGAATCGCAACTGGGTCGCCGGGTCGTTGCCAAAGCCCATGTGTCGACCGGCCACCGCCAGCGGAGCATCCTGCGCATAGGCGGTGCGAGTGAACGCCGAATTACCGACGCCCACCGCGGCTGCCGTCGCCGCGGCACCCACCAGGAAGTTGCGTCGACTCACCGGGTGCCGCCGCAAGAACGACCGATGCCAGTCGTGCTGCTCGGCCATCGTCAGGTTCTCGGCGAGCGTGCCCGGAATTCCGGTCGCGACGGTCTCGCCTGCGGGATTGAGCGTCATGAATCGATGGTGACCGCCGAGCCCTCTCGGGCGCTGAACAGAAGAGCGCATTACAGGTGAACAGACGGAGAACAGCGAGGCACAACAGGACGAACGAGGACAATCCCGTCGAGAACGAAGGCCCCCACCGGACCAAGGACAACGGCGGTTCCGAAAGGCCGCAACCTCACGCAACACTGCGGTAAAGATTGGTAGATATCCAGGCACACGAGCGCCAGTCAGAGCTCCAGACCTATCCGAGTAGACAATCGCGACAATTTACTTGCCCATTCGGTGGACAACCAGCGCGCCGACGGCCGTACGCACTGCTACTGTGAGCACGAAACTTGAGGTCAGCGCCCGTTGGCTGAAGTTCGACGTGAGTTATACACCTCCGGTGATTGCACGCGCCCCTGTGGCTGCAGCCAGTCAACGGGAGCCAACAGTTGAAAACCGAGGAGAAGTCATGCTGAAGAAGTCGTTGACCGTAGCTGCCCTGTCCATTGCCTGTGCGATCGGATTCGCCCCGCTGGCGCAGGCCGCCGATGTGCCCGATTTCAAGGACAAGATCGAGGGCAAGTCGATCTCCGCCGCACGAGCAATCATCAAGGACAGCGGCAACTTGATGCTGATCAAGCTGGACGGCCTCATCAACGATTGTGACGACGCAGATCGCACAGCAACTGCCTTGCGCTCGGTGTACTTCGCGCCCATCGACCGCAGCAACGTGACCATCACCTTCTCATGCCCCGACGAGGAGTGAGTCTTCTCCTCCCCTGAACGACACAAAGGACGCGCACCGAGACATCTCGGTGCGCGTCCTTCGTCGTTCAACAGGCCCTGCGCCCTCAGGTCCCCTTGACGTTGAGAATCTGACGTAGCTCGTGCTCGACGCTCACCAGGTCGCGGGCGTCCTCCATCACGACATCGATGGACTTGTAGGCGTCGGGAATCTCGTCGATGAAGTCGGCACTGTCGCGAAACTCGATCCCCTTCATCCGCTCCTGCAGGTTCTCGTGGGTGAACCGCTTCCTGGCCTCGGTCCGAGAGAACTGTCGACCGGCACCGTGGGGTGCCGAGCACAGGCCGGCCTTGGAACCCTTACCGGCGACCACGTACGAACGCGTCCCCATCGACCCCGGGATGATCGCCTTCACACCCTCGTGTGCATCGATTGCACCCTTACGGGTGAGCCAGACGTCCTTGCCGAAGTGCGTTTCCTTCACCGTGTAGTTGTGATGGCAATTGATTCGCTCGACTTCGCGGTGGTTGTCAGTTCCCATCCACTCGGCGAACACCGCGCCGAACCGGTCCATCATCTCGGCCCGGTTCAGGTACGCGAACCGCTGCGCCCACTTCAGATCTCTGATGTACTGCCCGAATTCACGAGAGTTCTCGGGCAGGTACGCCAAGTCCTTGTTGGGCAACGAGATCCACCACTGCGCACACAGACGCTGCGCAATCCCGATGTGCTTCTTCGCGATCTTGTTGCCGACGCCCCTCGACCCACTGTGCAGAAACAGCCACACTCGATCGGTTTCGTCGAGGCACAACTCGGCAAAGTGATTGCCGCCGCCTAACGAACCGAGCTGCTCCCGCCACTGCGGTGAGTGGTTCAGCTCTACACCGTCCCTGGCCGCCAACTCCTCGAGTTCGAGCAGCTTTGGCGCAGTGAACTGCCATCGATCGACACCGACGTTGTAGTTGCCGGGTGAGAGGGGGATGCTGGCCTCGATGGCAAGTCGCAAATCCTTCAGGTTCCGTCCGTCGAGGTCCTCGAGGGTGAATTCTGTTCGGACACCGATCATTCCGCAGCCGATGTCGACACCGACGGCGGCGGGAATCACGGCACCCAACGTCGGAATGACCGTCCCCACAGCACTTCCCATGCCGCTGTGCGCGTCGGGCATCAGGGCGACGTGTGGATGCACGAACGGCATCGATGCTGTTTCGCGAGCCTGCTCGAGCGTCTTGTCCTCGAGCTGTGACGCCCAGTTGAGCAGCCGTAAGCCCACCTTGTTCGGGGGCATGATGTTCCTTTCTGCCCCCTCGTCGAGAGAGAGCTATTCGATGGGTCGCTGTTTGCCGGTGAGAGCAGCACACAGCTCGGATGAATATGCGCGCAGCACAATGCTCGGACGGACTCTCGTGTCGAGAGCCGCGCAGGGCAGACAAGTGGCGCGCATGGCAATGACCCTATCGAGCTGAAAGTCTCCGACGCGAGCTAATTGATTCGCCCGGCGAGGATGGGAGACGGGACAGAATGCACAGAAGTGCGCCGATCAGCCGGGATCCCGTCGATGTGCGTCGCTACTGTGCATTCCGGCCCAATAATCGGAACCTACACTCCCCCACCGAATGCGAGTCCCAATAGATATGTCGCCCCGGCCGCGCCGTATCCGATGGCGAGTTGGCGCAGTGCGCGTTTGACGGGCGGGCCGCCGCTGAGCAGTCCGACGATCAGACCCGTACAGATCAGTGCCAGTCCGACGAGTACCGCGGCAACGGCAAGGGCCACATAGCCTTCGAGACCGAACAGGTACGGCAACACCGGGATGACCGCACCCGAGGCGAAGAAGCAGAAGCTCGCTGCGGCGGCACCGAGTCCGGTGCCGATGGATTCGTGCTCGTCGATGTCGGTGGCCGGTTCTTCGACGGCGGGCAGCAGTCGAATGACGTCCGCTGCTTTCGCGTCGGCTTCCTCGTGGGTCATTCCGCGCGCGCGGTAGACGAGGGCGAGTTCGTTGGCGTCGACGTCGAGGTGTTGAACGGCCTCATTCGCGGCGCTGTCGGGCGACGACGCCTCGAGCAGTTCGCGTTGCGAGCGCACCGAGACGTATTCGCCTGCTCCCATCGACAGCGCACCGGCGAGCAGGCCGGCGAGTCCGGTGACCAACACGATGTGGTTGGACACTCCGGATCCGCTGATGCCGAGTACCAGGGCGAGGTTGCTGACCAATCCGTCGTTGGCGCCGAACACCGCGGCGCGGAAGGTTCCCGAGAGTCGATTACGGCCGCGCGCAGCCAATGCCCGGATGACCTCGGCGTGAATTTGCTCGTCGGCCGTCATCGCGTCGGTGGCATCCGCGTCGGTCGCGTAGGGCGAGCGGGTCTCGGCGCGTTGCGCGAGGGCGAGTACGAACACCGATCCGAAGCGGCGCGCCAGCACACCGAGTATCCGGGTACGAATGTCGCCTTTCAGCGGCATCCCGACGCGATCGCCGAGCAGATTGCGCCAATGCTGTTCGTGGCGACCTTCCGCGTCGGCCAACTCGAGCAGAATGTCGCGTTCCTCGCCGTTGCGCCTACCTGCCAGGTCGCGATAGACGGCGGCCTCGGCCCGCTCGTCGGCGAGGTACTGCCGCCATCGCTTGACGTCCTTCGACGAGGGTTCCGTTCCGTCCATCGAGCAAACGTACCGGGCTCCGCCCTCGTGCGCGTTGTGCGTACCTGGAAGGGCGCACAACGCGCACGAGGGGGCAGTCAGCTCGGGTCGTAGACGCCGGCCTGAACTGCTTTGACCAACCTGCGCGGCACTTTGAACTCTCGACCCTGAAAACGCACCGTCACCAGATCCGGGGCGACGGCCTTCCACTGTGCCCGTCGGCTACGCGTGTTGGAGCGCGACATCTTTCTCTTCGGAACAGCCATGTCTCACGCCTTCTTTCGGCTTCGACGGCCGTAGCGCTTCTCGAACTTCTCGACGCGTCCCTGGGTGTCCATGACGCGTGTCGCCCCGGTCCAGAAGGGGTGCGATTCGGACGAGACGTCGACGACGATCAGGGGGTAGGTGTTGCCGTCTTCCCACTCGGTCTCGCGGGTGGACGTGACGGTGGATCGAGTGAGGAATTTGTTCCCGGTGCTCGAGTCCTGGAACACCACCGGGTGGTAGTCGGGGTGGATGCCTGGCTTCATTCTGTTGCCTCTCGTGATCGGTCTGCGTAGGGGGATTCGCTGCTCTCGCAGGGGTCTTCGTGCCATTGGCCGAACGGGTCGGTCCACGTGGCCCACTGAGCGGGTTCGGTGACCTCGTCGTCGGACACCAACGCCCACTGCAGAGTTCGGTCGATCTCGGTGGGGTCGGCCTGATGTACCAAGATCACCAAGGACGTGTCTCGATCGCCGAATTGCTCGTCCCACCGCAGCGCAGCCATCGCTCGCCTGGTGGTGTCGACGCGATCCTGTTCCACTGGAGACATTGCCGCAAGCCACTTTCCGGCGCTCGCCACCCGTAGTCCGCCGCCGGCCGATTCGATCCACAGCGCTTCGTCGGGTTGCGTGGCCACCCACGCCCGTCCACGGGCGGTGACGACGCCGTCGAGCAACACGTCGATGGCCTCGTGCAGTCGTTCGGGATGGAACGGCCGAGTTGCGGTGAACTCCACGAGTGCGACTCCGCAGTCGACGGACAAGGGCGGCTGGCCGCGCAACAGCGGAGAGTGGGCGTCCGTGATCTCACCGCGCCGGGCATCGAAGGGAACGGACGCGAGAACTGCTGGGCCGTCGACCATCGAGTCCTGCGAAACCCAGACGACGGGTGCGTTCGGTGCCAACCGCGCGAGGACAGCCGCGAGCCTGGCGCGCTCCCACGCGTCGACTTCGGAACCTGCGGTGACGACGAGCGCGTCGGAGTAGTCCACCTGGCCTACTACCAGCTGCGCGACGGTTCGATCGTCGTCACCGCTGGCGACGATGCCGCGGTCGGCCAAGGTGTCGTCGCCGGTGGCGTCGGCCAACCAGGTTGCGGCGTCGAGGCAGCCGATCACGGCCTCGATACGTACGTCTCGCGAGGCCGGGCCGTCGATCTGCCCCACCACGTCGGCGACGATGACGTTGTCCACCGCCCAGCACAACGCCTCGGGCTCGAGTGCAGGGTCCAGAACGAGCACGATGCGATCGACACTGCTGCGGCTCGACAGTGCACGCAGCAGCGGCAGCAGGTCCTCGCGCAGCGTGCAGGAGACACAGCCGTGCGCCAGTTCCAAGATCGTCTCGCGCGGATTCTCACCCAGGATGTACAGCGTTCGGCGTACGACGCCCTCGGTGACGCGGCTCAGGTCGTGGCGGACTGCGACAGTTCCCGGCGCGAGCAGCGATGTCACGACAGCGTCCATGGCTCCGGTCCAGCCGGAGACGAGGACCATCGGGGTTCGATCGTCCGGTGATGTGTTCACGAGCGCCTTTCTTCTCGACAACGATTGTCATTCTCTGGAGATGCACGCTACATTCGCTTGAACGCTTTGTCGAAAACGATTGTCATAACGGCAAGAAAGGAGTGCTCATGTCAGCGCACTGCCAAGTCACCGGCCGCACCCCCAGCTTCGGAAAGTCGGTCTCGCACTCCCACGTGCGCACCAGCCGCAGGTGGGATCCCAACATCCAGCGCAAGACCTACTACGCCCCCAGCCTCGGACGCCGCGTCACCCTCACGCTCTCGGCCAAGGGCATCAAGACCATCGACCGCGACGGCATCGACGCCGTGGTGGCCAAGATCCGCGCACGTGGGGAGAAGATCTGATGGGCAAGAGCACCGACGTCCGGCCCATCGTCAAACTGAAGTCGACCGCGGGTACCGGCTACACCTACGTCACCCGCAAGAACCGCCGCAACGACCCGGACCGACTGGTCATGAAGAAATACGACCCGATCGTGCGCAAGCACGGCGATTTCCGAGAGGAGCGCTGATCGGTGGCCAAGAAATCGAAGATCGCGAAGAACGAGCAACGCAAGGTCGTCGTCGCCCGCTGGGCAACGCGTCGCGCAGAGCTCAAAGAGATCATTCGCAAGCCCTCGAGCAGCGATTCCGAGCGCGCGGAGGCCCAGGCGGCACTGCAGCGTCTGCCACGCGATTCGAGTCCGGTACGATTGCGCAATCGTGACGCTGCGGATGGACGTCCGCGCGGTTACCTACGGAAATTCGGGCTGTCCCGCGTGAAGATGCGCGAGATGGCTCACCGCGGGGAGCTGCCAGGCGTCCACAAGTCGAGCTGGTAAGGGAAAAGGTAGAGATGGCAGTCAAGAGAGCACCGTCGAAGAAGGTCCGCGCAGAGGCGGGTCGTCGACCGAAGAAGAACCCGTTGAATGCCGCCAAGGTCACCACGGTGGACTACAAGGACATCAACCTTCTTCGTCAGTTCATTTCCGACCGCGGCAAGATCCGTAGCCGCCGGGTCACCGGGCTCACCCCGCAGCAGCAGCGCCAGGTCGCTGTCGCAGTGAAGAACGCTCGTGAAATGGCATTGCTGCCGTTCACCAGCCGCTGAATCAGCTTTCGAGAAAGGCCACGTAGCCCTGGGGCTACGTGGCCTTTCTGTCGTTCCTAGCAAGAAACGAGCAGTTCTACGATGTCCGGCGTTCTCGAAGGCTTCACCGTCATCTTCGTCGTCATCGCACTGGGCTACCTGCTCGCCCATCTGAAAATCCTCGGCGAACACGGCCAATTCGTTCTGAGCCGACTGGTCTTCTTCGTGGCGACGCCGTCGCTGCTGTTCATCACGTTGGCCAGGTCGGATCTGTCGGTCATCCTGTCCCCCGTACTGGCCGTCGCCGGTTCCACTGCGCTGCTCGTCGGGGCCATCTACTTCGTCATCGCGAAGCTCGCGCTGAAACGCGCCGTGCCCGACGCGACCGTCGGCGCACTCGCGAGCTCCTACGTCAATGCCGCGAACCTCGGTATCCCGATCGCCGTGTTCGTGCTGGGCGACGCCAACTTCGTCGCGCCCCTGCTGCTGTTCCAGATCATGATCTACACGCCGATCGCGGTGACCGTCCTCGACATCTCCACCAAGATCGACGAGGTCTCACTGTTCAAGACGATCACGACGCCGTTCCGAAACCCGATCGTGCTGGCCGGGGCTGCGGGTCTCGTACTGTCGATCACCGGATTCGAGCTCCCTGAGGCGCTCATGCAGCCGTTCCAACTCGTCGGCAACCTGTCCGTTCCTGGTGCACTGCTCGCGTTCGGACTCTCGCTGTACGGCGCGCGGGTACTGCAGAAGGGCATCAGCCCGCGACGAGACGTGGCTCTGGCGACCCTGTTCAAGATGGCGCTGCAGCCGGTGTTGGGGTATCTGATGGCCCGATTCGTCTTCGGCCTCGACGGGCACGACCTGTTCGCCATCGTCGTCGTCTCGGCACTGCCCACGGCGCAGAACGTCTTCGTCTTCGCGAGCCGCTACCAGCGAGGCGTCGTTCTGGCCCGCGACACGGCATTCGTCACGACCCTGGTCTCGATTCCCGTCATCGCACTCGTCACGGTGCTGCTGGCATGACACGAACACAAAGGTTCTCCTCAGCTCCCAGCGCTACTTTGGGTTCATGAGGTTTCTCGCTGCAGGTGTCATGCTGTGCCTGCTCTTGGCCGGCTGCAGCACCGCCGCCGGTGACGACGACGAGACGACACCGACAACGAACTCCACCACCCCCATCGGGTTCGTCCAGCAACCGAGCGCGCCGCCCGTACCCCACGAAGTTCCCGTCGGGGACGTCGGCACGATGTTCGAGTCGACCCCGGATCTGATCCGCGCGACGACCACTCCGTTCGAGTCGTGGAGCCAGGTCTCCCCCAACACCATCGCGGTGCACTTCGTTACCGGCACGCCCGAATGCTACGGAGCCGACGCGACGGTGACCGAGACCGATAAGGCCGTCACGATCGAACTGCGGACCGGGACCAGACCGGACGCCGAGGACAAGTCCTGCATCATGGTTGCCGTCTACGCCACCATGCAGATCACTCTGGCGTCGCCGCTGGGTCATCGCGCAATCCTGAATGCGGCCTGACCCGGTCGCCGGTAATGTCCGACCGGTGAGCGATCAACTACCCGACCGAAATCGAAGTACGGTGCGCGCTGCCGACGCCGATCGCAACCTCGTGGCGCAGCTGCTGAGCGACGCGTTCGCCAACGGTCAACTGACCGTCACCGAGTACGACGAGCGGACGGCCGCCGCGTACCGAGCAAAGACCTACGGCGACTTGGACCTGCTGACCGACGATCTGGCCCTCACCCCACCTCCGCAGACAACGCACACCGGTGCGCCCCAGACCGATCGGGCCATCGCGATCATGAGCGGATCGGTTCGCAAAGGCGAATGGACCGTCGCCGCACGCATCGACGCGCTCGCCTTCTGGGGCGGAGTGGAACTCGACCTACGCCGAGCGACGTTCTCGGCCCAGGAAACCACGATCAACTGCGTCGCGATCATGGGCGGCATCGAGATCACCGTGCCGCCCGGCATCGGCGTCGAGGTCCGCGGCACCGGAATCATGGGCGGATTCGAGCACGTCAGCGCCACTCACCCCGGTGCGCCCCGAGTGGTCATCACCGGACTCGCCTTCTGGGGCGGAGTCTCGGTGGACATCAAGGCAGCAGAGAAGTGACTACGACCGCCGACGCTTGAGATAGTCGCTCACCACCGCAGCACCCAATCCGTCCAGATCCGGCGCGATGACCCTGCCGCCGACCCGCTCGGCCATCTTGTCGACCACCCGGGCCAGACCGGGATCGTCACCGAGACGGAAAATCGTCACCTGCGCACCGAGTTTCGCGACGGTATCGAGCTCGCGCACCGTCAACCCCAACGTCTTCGACGACGGCGGGTAATCGAAATACGCATGGCCGTCCGGCTCGAGATGAGCCGTCGGTTCACCGTCGGTGACGATCAAGACCACCGGCTGTGCATTGGGATGACGACGCAGATGCCGCACTGCGAGCATCAACGCGTGATGCAGATTGGTGCCCTGATCGTAGGCTCCGTCGAGGCCGGCGAGCTCCGAGGCCGTCAAAGTCTGTGCATGCCGGCCGAATCCGATGAGTTGTAGGTCGTCCCCGCGAAAACGAGTACTCACCAGGTGATTGAGAGCCAGTGCGGTGCGCTTCATCGGCACCCAGCGGCCGTCCATCACCATCGAGAACGACGTGTCGACCAACAACGCCACCGCAGCCTGCGTCCGGGTCTCGGTCTCGCTGATCTCCACATCGGTCACCTGTAGCTGCACCGGGAAGCCCGATCCTTGTGCAGCCGTACGCAACACGGCGTTGTTGACCGTGCGGGTCACGTCCCACGGTTCGGTGTCGCCGAATTCCCAGGTGCGCGACGCTCCCGTCGGCTCACCCATCGCGCCGGCCTTGCGCGTGTCTCGCTCGCCGCCGCGTCGAGACAGCTTTCCCGCGACATCCTTCAGCGCCGACTGCCCCAATTGACGCATGGCCTTCGGCGACAGACGCCACTGACCGTCGGCACCCTTGTCCATGAAACCCTGCTGCTGCAGCGCCTTTTCGAGCTCCGAGAGCATCCGGGCGTCGGCCGCAGCCTCCGGTCCGAGCTGTTTCAGCAGGGCATCGGCGTCGATATCGTCCAGCGCTGCCCCGTTGTACTGCTGCGAGAGCTGATTGCCCAGATTCTCGAGATCGGCAATGTCCTGCAGTGCCCCGGTACCGTCACCGAGGCCCATTCCGTTCTCGCCGCGAAAGTTCTGCGAACCGTCCCAGTCCTCACCGGGCCGGGCCTGCTGCAGATTCTGATCCAGTTGATCGAGCTGATCCAGCAGGTTCGAATCACCGAAGGCCTGCTGCGCCAACGCATCCAACTCGGCTCTCTGCTCGGGCGTCAGAGAGTTTCGCAGTCGCTGCGCCGCCGCGGCCCGCTGGGCGAGCGAGTCCAACAGCTCGTCGACATTCTTCGGATTCTCCGGAAAATGCTGACCGTGCTTGTTCATGAACTCGTCGAACTGCTCGTCGGTGTTCTCGCCCTTGTTGTGGGCGTCGAGCAATTCGTTGAGGTCCTTCAGCATCTCGCTGATGGCCTGACGATCCTGCTCGGTGGCACCTTCGAGAGCCTGCTTCATGCCGGCGAATCGCTGATCGAGCATCTCGCGGCCGAGCAGATCCTTGATCTTCTCGTAGTTCTCGCGCCCCTCCGACGAACGCCAGTCGTAGTCCGACAGCTCCTGCACCGCTTGGGCGGTGGACGGCGACAGATCGCCGATCTGCATCTCCTGGAACCGCGCGTCGTCGTCGAGCGCCCGCGCCAACGCCTTGCGCTCCTCGAGCACCGCCTTGTCCAGCAGCTCACGCACTTCCTGCAGCGTGCCGTCGAGGTTGTTCTGCTTCAACAGATCTCGGCGACGCTTGGCGGCCTGGGCCGCAAGGTCGTCGAGCCCACGCATGTTCTTCGTCCCGCGCCGCAGCATCTCCTGCAACGCCCGGCGAGGCGACGCTCCCTCGAGGACGTCCTCGCCGATCGCATCCAACGCCTCCCGCAGATCGACGGGAGGAGCCAGTGGATCCGGCCCCTCGTGATAGCGCCCGTACCTGGAGCGACGCATCAGCTGTACACCGTCTGGCCGTCTTCGTCGGGGTCCTTCGAGATTCGCCGCGCGAGGTAGAGACCTTCGAGTGCCAGTTCGACGGCGGCTGCTTTCTCGCCGTCCGAGGTCGCCTTCAACCGCTCGGTGATGTCGCCGATCACGGATACGTCGGGCAGCTCGTCGAGCAGTGCCTTTGCGGTGATGCGATCGCCGGTGACGATCGGGTCGCCGGTCTCCACGGCCGTCACCAACGCCGCGAGGTTCAGGCCACCCAGGTGCGCCCGGACGGTATCCGCCGTCGCGCGTCGCAGCATGTGTTCGAGGACCTCGATTTCGCGGCCTTCTTCGCCCGACTCGAATTCCACCTTGCCGCGCAGCACCTCGATGATCGTGCCCAGGTCCACGGGCCGCGCCACAGCATCTGCTTCGCCGAGTATCGCAGCGCGGTGAACCGCTGCGGCAGCGATCGTTTCGGCCGCGGCGATCGCGAATCGTGCCGACACACCGGAGCGCTGATCCACCGACGGCGATTCACGCAGCAGCCGGGTGAATCGAGCGAGCACCTCGAGCAGGTATGCCGGAACCTCGGCCTGCAGGTCCGCTTCCTGCTCGATGACGGCTACCTCTTCGTCGAGTTCGAGCGGGTAGTGCGTCCTGATCTCGGCACCGAAGCGGTCCTTGAGCGGAGTGATGATGCGTCCGCGATTGGTGTAGTCCTCGGGGTTGGCACTGGCCACCAACATGACGTCGAGCGGGAGCCGCAGGGTGTAGCCGCGGACCTGAATGTCGCGCTCCTCCATGACGTTGAGCAGCGACACCTGAATGCGCTCAGCGAGGTCGGGAAGTTCGTTGATCGCCACGATGCCACGGTGACTCCGAGGAACGAGACCGAAGTGAATGGTCTCCGGGTCGCCCAAGCTGCGGCCCTCGGCGACCTTCACCGGATCGACATCGCCGACGAGGTCAGCGACCGAAGTATCCGGAGTCGCGAGCTTCTCGGCGTACCGCTCGCTGCGGTGCCGCCACTCGATGGGCAGATCGTCGCCCAGTTCCTTCGCCCTACGAATGCTCGCAGGGGTGATGGGCTCGTACGGATGCTCGCCGAGTTCAGCCCCGGCGATCACCGGCACCCACTCGTCGAGCAGCAGATTGAGTGTACGCAGCAGACGCGTCTTGCCCTGCCCACGCTCACCCAGGAGAACGACGTCGTGACCGGCCAGAATCGCGCGCTCGAATTGCGGCAGCACCGTCGACCCGAAGCCGACGATCCCCGGCCACGGATCCTCTCCGTCACGCAACGCCGTCAGAAGATTTTCGCGGAGCTCTTCCTTGATCGACCGCTGCCGATGTCCGGATGCCTTGAGTTCGCCGAGAGTGGAGATGCCAGGTTTGGTGGAGGTCACTTCTCCACGCTACGAGCGTTTGACGATTGCTGCCATCTAGTGGCCCGTTGTGGTTCCGCCGAGTTCGCACTTATGCCACCCGAACTGGACAAATCCCCTGCACAACTGCGATCTCGCTAGCCCGGTGCTCCTGCCTCACGTAGCGCGGCCCGAACTCGACGGACCACTTCGTCGGGACGACGGCGGAGTTGTTCGGAATTGACCCGAACGATTTGCCAATCGCACTGCTGCAAGTCCTCGTACCTTTCGATGTCTCGAGTTCGCTGACGCTCGTCGAGCCAGTGCTGCACCCCCTCGTATTCCACCCCGACACGCCACCTCTCCCAGCCCATGTCGATCCGCCCGACAAATCGACCACGCGCATCTCGAATGTCGATCTGGGTGGTGGGTTTCGGAAGTCCGGCATCGATCAGCAATAGTCGTGTGCGCGTCTCCTGCGGCGATTCCGCGCCTCCGTCGACACGACCGAGGGCGTCGAGCAGCACCCGGATACCCCGACACCCCGGACGCAGTGACGCGAATGCACTCACCGCATCCCGCCCGAGGCCGGTCGCGGCCAAGAGTGAATCGAGGAAGATCACGGACTGCGGTGTCGGAACCCATCGCCCGATATCGAACGCAGTCCGCACCGGGGTGGTCACCGCCACCCCGCCGACAACGAGCACT
This sequence comes from Rhodococcus sp. 1R11, assembly GCF_004563845.1. Lineage (NCBI taxonomy): Bacteria > Bacillati > Actinomycetota > Actinomycetes > Mycobacteriales > Nocardiaceae > Rhodococcus > Rhodococcus sp. 1R11. Next base: position 69,120 of record NZ_SPNG01000010.1, read on the forward strand.
TCGTCAGGCTCGATCGAGTCACGCCGGATGATCAGCCCTGGTATTCGATGTGATCTTCCCAGCGCAAGCACAGTGGGCGGCACCGACGCATCTACCCATCGCGCGCCGTGTATGGCGGCCGCTGAAGTACCCGCGACAATTGCGCTGTTGCCGACGCACACAGATGCCGCCGCAGCCAGGGTCCGCGCATCCAGGGTGGTTCCCGCGGGCACATACGTATCACGGAACACTCGTACATAGTCGCGACTCAGTCGGTGACGACTCATTGCTCCCGACTGCACTGCAACCGACCCACGAAACGGTCTCGACTCGATCCCCATGGTTCAACCCTGGCAGGGCTGACACCCTCGACACGGCCGGCAGCGCGATCTGTGGACAACTATTCGGTCATCCACAGATCGCCGAGATCGCAGTTATGCGAGCGAAAATGGTGTAAAAGGCTGCACAACTGCGATCTCGACGGAGCAGCTAGTGCGCGAAGTGCCGCGAACCCGTCAGATACAGCGTCACGCCCGCGTCCTGGGCTGCCGCGATCACTTCGTTGTCGCGGACCGAACCACCGGGCTGCACAACGGCTTTGACGCCCGCGGTCATGAGGACCTGCAAGCCGTCGGGGAACGGGAAGAAGGCATCGGAGGACGCGACCGAACCGACTACGCGATCCCCGGCTCGCTGGACTGCGAGGTGGGCGGCGTCGACGCGGTTGACCTGGCCCATTCCGACGCCGACCGACGCGCCGTCGTGGGCGAGCAGAATTGCGTTGGACTTGACGGCTCGTCCTGCGCGCCAAGCGAATTCGAGATCCTTCAGGGTCTGCTCATCGGCAGGTTCGCCCGCGGCGAGGGTCCAGTTGGCCGGATCGTCGCCGTCGGCGTCGATGACATCGCGCTGCTGCAGCAGTGCCCCGCCGGAGATCGGCTTGAGTTCGACGCCCGACGTGGGCGGCGCTTCTGCGAGCAGAACTCGAATGTTCTTCTTGCGCTGCAGCACTCCCAGTGCGCCGTCGGCGTAGGAGGGCGCGATGATGACCTCGGTGAAAATCTCGGCGACCTGCTCGGCCATTTCGACGGTGACCTCACGGTTGGCCGCGATGACGCCGCCGTAGGCACTCACCGGATCGCACGCATGCGCCTTGCGGTGCGCCTCGGCGATGTCGCTGCCGACGGCGATTCCGCACGGGTTGGCGTGCTTGATGATCGCGACGGTGGGCTCCGAGTGATCGAACGCTGCCCGCCAGGCCGCATCCGAATCGGTGAAGTTGTTGTACGACATCTCTTTTCCGTGCAGCTGCTCGGCCTGAGCGATGCCGGCAGCAGCGGAGGAGTCGACGTACAGGGCGGCCTTCTGGTGCGGGTTCTCGCCGTACCGAAGTACTGCGGAGCGGTCCCAGGTGCCGCCGATCCACTCGGGAAACACTGTCTCGGTGTCGGGGGTCAGGACGCTCGACATCCACGACGCCACTGCGACGTCGTACGCCGCGGTGTGCTGAAATGCCTGCGCGGCAAGAGATGTGCGCTCGGCGAGCGTGAATCCACCACCCGAGACAGCGGTGAGTACATCGTCGTACCGGCTCGGGTCGACGACAACCGCGACCGACGGGTGATTCTTGGCTGCGGCGCGCACCATCGAGGGGCCACCGATGTCGATCTGCTCGACACATTCGTCGGGTGTTGCACCACTGGCGACGGTCTCGGTGAACGGGTACAGGTTGACCACGACGAGTTCGAACGCCTCGATGCCCAGCTCGTCCAGCTGAGCCAGGTGCTCGGGCTTGCGGGTGTCGGCAAGAACCCCGGCATGGACGCGAGGATGCAGCGTCTTGACGCGGCCCTCGAGGGTCTCGGGGAATCCGGTGAGGTCCTCGACCTTGGTGACCGGGATTCCGGCGTCGGCGATCTTGCTCGCCGTCGATCCGGTGGACACCAGAGCGACGCCCGCGGCGTGCAAACCGGTCGCAAGTTCGATCAGTCCGGTCTTGTCGTAGACACTGACCAGTGCGCGGCGCACCGCTTTACGTTCACTCATCGGATTATCTGAGCCTTTCGTCCATCGGAGGTGACACCTTTGGCTGCGACCGCTGCGATCACGTCGACCAGCAACCGTCGTTCCACAGTCTTGATGCGTTCGTGCAATGCCGCTTCGTCGTCGCCGTCGAGAACGGGCACGGCTTCCTGGGCCAGGATCGGCCCGGTGTCGATGCCGGAATCGACCAGATGCACCGTCGAACCGGTCAATTTGACGCCGTGGTCCAGTGCGTCCCGTACGGCGTGCGCACCCGGGAACGACGGCAACAGCGCGGGGTGCGTGTTGACGATCCGGCCGGCGAACGCGTCGAGAAATCGAGGACCCAGGATCTTCATGAACCCTGCGGTGACGATCAGATCGGGCTCGAACCCCAAGGCAGCTTCGGTGAGCGCCGCATCCCAGGCCGACCGATCGGCGAAGTCCCGCAAGCCGATACGAAAATGTGGGATCGCGGCATCGTCGGCATGACGAGCGGCAGCGCACTCTCGATCGACTCCGACGGCCACGATGCGCGCCGGGTAGTTCTCGGCAGTTGTCGCGGCGACGAGCGACAGCAGGAGCGAGCCGGTCCCCGACGCGAGGACGACGACCCGCGCGGGTGTCTCACGCAAGGCAGTCAGCGCACTACTCCTGAGGTATCGAGGGGATCGTTCGAGCCAGCAGAAACCTTAGTCGCTCCGACCCGCACCCCTACCGGGCAGGTCCGTCCTCCGCAGTGCTCGACGCGTCGTCCTGGGCCGGGGGCGGAACGACGATCTCGGCCTCGAGCGGTTCCTCGGATTCGGCGTCGGACGCGATCGGATCGTCTGCTTCCACTGTCGCGACCGGATTCTCGTCGACAACCTCGGCCTCGACGACGGTGTCCGCGACGGCCTCGTCCGGCTCCGACGCAGGCGCTTCGATGGCCAGTTCTGCTGGGGGCACGGTCGCCGGCACGGGCTGCTCTGCGCTGGATCGGTCGTCGGGTTCGTGGTCGGGTTCCGGGTCTGCTCGACGCCACACGACGAGGGCGGCCGAGGCGGATCCGACGACACCGAGCCAGGCGAAGGTCAGTAGTGCGAAGCTCCACACGGTTACTTCCACTGTTCCGAACGTGCCGAGGTTTCCGCCTGCGGCGTAGCCGAACACCGCGGCGAGGGCTCCGATAGCTGCGGCCACCGCCCACACCGAGGAGACGGCGACCTGGACGTCCACGCTTCGGATCGCGCAGTCGCGTCCCAGAAGTAGTCCGGCAGCGAGGGGCACGACGAGCATGACGATCCAGATCGTCTGCGCGGATCCTTCGGGGAGGACGGCGAGGATCGGGAGCGGCGGGAGCGGCCCGCCCGTCGTCGAGAACAGGCTGACCGATGCGTCTCCGAAGCTCGCCGAGGACCCCGTCGCGACGGCGAGGGCACCGAGGACGATGTTCGGCAGGTACAGCACCGACAGCACGGTCAATCCCAGCATGCCGATGAGGGTGCGTCCGTTGTCGAGCAGCGAACCGGCGGTGTCCCAGGAGGCGAGCAGTGCCAGCAGCACGATGGCAGCGCCGCCCGCGATCAGCACTGCGACGCCTCGGACGAGCGGCGCAACGAGCGCGCGTACCCAATCTGGAAGGTGCCGATCGATCACCAGAGTGTCCCAGCGAGCCAGCACCAAGCCGGTGCCCGACGCCGCTGCGTGCACTCCGGCCACCCACGAGAAGGCGACGAGTGCGTTGGGGCTCGACAGTCCGATGACAGTCGACGCGTCCTTGGCGACGGCCAGTGCGATGGCTGTGACGGCGAGGGGTCCTGCCATCGACGCGGCGAAGACCCACCTGACCATGCGGCGGTCGGAGGTCTCGTCCACCGCGTGGTGAACCGTGCGTGCGACGGACCAGGCGACGACGAGGGTGGGAAGCATCGGGGCGACGCCCATCGACGTGCCACCGATACTCAGCGGCACCAGGTGCACCGCGAACCAGGAACCGGCGATGGCACCGAGGGTTCCGGTGAGATCGCTGTTCACCGAGACGAGGGTGATCAGGACCAGTGTTGTGGCGATGACCACCACCAACCCGGAGGTCTTGAAGGCCACCGCAGCGAGCGTCCGTGACTGGTCGGGCGTCGGCCCGGTACCGACACGGGTACTGCGTGCGGCCGCGCGTCGAGAATCTCGGTTCAATAGATCGCTCATCACTACGAGATTCGCATCAACTTCGCGGCACGCCGGGCAGGCGCGCCGCGAAGTCGAGTGTGACGTGCGAAATCAGTCGCGCTTGTTGTCGTCGTCGGCGGGAGTGGCGCCGAACGACTGAGTCGGTGCGCCGTACGGCGTCGACTGTGAGCCCGACTCGGACTCGTCTGGTGTGCTCGACGGCTGACCGTAACCGGACGGCTGGTTGCCGTACTGGTACTGGTTCGGCGGGTACGCCTGCCCTGCGGGCGGACCGCTCGGACCGGTGTAGGGCGGCGGCGAATAGCCACCCTGCGGTCCCGTGTTCGGCGCAGGCTGATTGCCGTACGGCGACTGTGCGCCGGGACCGTAGGAATGCTGGCCGGACGTCTGTCCACTCGGCGCTTGCCCGAAGTTCGACGAGCCCGCTGTGTTCGACGGGGCCTGACCGTAGGCCGGCGGGTTGCTGTAGTTCTGCGGTCCGGACGGTCCACCGAACGACGTCGTCGGCGCGTTGTACGGATTCTGCTGGCCGTAACCGGACTGCTGACCCTGGTTCCCGAAGCCGGACTGCTTGGGTGCCGGGGCCTTGACGATGCCTGCATCGAGCAGCAGCGCAACCACAGCGGCAGCCGCCTGCACGAAGCCCAACACGAGCACCAGGATCGCGCCGATTCCGAGCGAACTGCTGGTGCTGGCGAACTCGTTGCCCTCGGCACTGGGCAGGCTGAACGACTGGAAGACGAGCACCAGGAATCCGGCGATGGCCAGTGCCGCGATCACGGCCTGGTTCCGGGCGTCTTTCTGCAGCAGCGACGCACCTGCGATCAGACCGGCGGCGAGCAGGAACGCGATCGACGCCGCACTTCCGCCGGACTCGAAGAAGTTGGTGCTGAACGAGGTCTGGATGCCGCTGGGCAGTTGCTCGGACGACGACACTTCGGCGGTGACGAAATCGAGCAGGCCGAGCAGGAAGTTGACGATACCGAGACCGAGCACCACGAAGGTCAGAATCTTCGGCAGTTGTGCGACCCCGGCACCGGACGACTTCGTCGAGTGCCCGGACGTGCCCGGCGCGGACCCGCTCGGTGCGGAGGTTCCTGGCACGGGCGGGCCGAACGGGTTGGATACCGACGGCTGGTGGAACGGCTGGTTCTGCCCCGACTGGGGGTAGGCACCGGACGACGGCTGATTGGGCGTGGCCTGATTCGGCGTGGACGGGGGGCCGTAGGACGGTCCGCCTCCGCCGTAGCCACCAGAGTTGGAGCCCCCGTTGTCAGGGCTGCCGGGCGAGTAGGTCATCGCGTCTCCTCATCCTGATAGTGCCGTACCCAGGTCGGTCGGGTCCGAGATCTCACGCTACTGCACGGACCCGACCGCTCGAGGAACTCCAGGTCAGTGGGACGTGGCCAACTCGTGGTCGTTCGATTCGGCCGCTTCGAGCTCCCGCACCAGCGGCAGCACCTTCGCTCCGAAGTATTCGATTTCCTCCTGAAAGTGCAGGAAGCCACCGAGAACGAGGTCGACGCCGAGGCGTCGGTAGGCGACGATGCGTTCGGCAACCTGCTCCGGGGTGCCGATCAACTGCGTCTTGAACCCGTCGTTGTACTGAACGAGGTCCTCGAACGTCGAGTCGGCCCACATCCCCTTCTTGTCGGCCGTCGAATTGCCCGCCTGCTGCACCGCACCTCTGAAACCCTCGACGGCAGGCTTGTTGGCCTTGTCGATGATCTCTCGCAACGTATCTCGCGCTTCCTTCTCGCTGTCTCGCGCGATGATGAAGCCGTTGAGCCCGAACTTGACCTCACGTCGGTGATCGCGCGCGACCCGACGCAGGTTGTCGAGCTGCTCGGTGACGCCGTCGAAATCCTTGCCGTTACTGAAGTACCAATCCGAGTACCGGCCGGCATTCTCCTGCGCGGCGGACGAGTTACCACCCTGGAAGAGTTCAGGATTGGGCCGTTCCGGGGTGTTGAGCGGCTTGGGCTTGAGCGTGAAATCGTGGATCCGATAGAAATCGCCCCGGAAATCCACGTCGTCCTCGGTCCAGATCTTGCGCAGCACCTGCAGGAATTCGGCGCTGCGCCGGTATCGTTCGTCGTGCTCGAGCCACGGCTCACCGAGGTGGGTGAACTCGTCCTTGAACCAACCACTGACGACGTTGACCGCAAAACGGCCGTTCGAGAGATGGTCCGCGGTAGCGCCGAGCTTTGCCAATACAGCAGGCTGCCAGAGCCCGGGATGCACGGCGGCAATGACTTTCAGACGTTCGGTGGCCAACAGCAACGCGAGCGAGAAGCTCGTCGACTCGTGCTGGAACTCGGCCCCGTAGCTCGCCTCGTAACGGACCTGACTGAGGGCATACTCGAAGCCGTTGTTCTCGGCGGTCTGCGCCAGCTTCTTGTTGTACTCGTAGTCCCAACTGGTCCGTTGCTCGATGGTGCTGGTGACCAGGCCACCCGAGACGTTGGGAACCCAGTACGCGAACTTGATTGCGTCGGCGATCTTTTCGGTGCTCATGTGTGCGTCATCCTTCGTCGGATGAATGCGCCATCCACGCACTCAGATGGCGTGAATGGCACATTCATCCGGAAATCGGGGGTCGGATCGGGGCCGGAAATGTGGGGACTACGAGTACCAGGTGGGCTCGGGCAGCTCCCCGGTGAGCACCCAGCGGCCGACTTCGCGTCGCTTGTAGGCAACCGGATCGTGCAGGGTGTGGGTACGGACGTTGCGCCAGAAGCGATCGAACCCATACTTGCTGGCCGTGGCGCGGGCACCGAGGGCCTCGAACACGGTCGAGGTGATCTCGAGCGAGACGTCGGTGGCGCGAGCCTTGACTGCGGCCACCCGCACCTCGTGGTCACCACGCTCCTCGGCGGTGACGTTCCACGCGTTGTCGTGAATCTTCTGTCCTTCCAACGCAACTGCGTCGGCCAGAGCTTCGACGGCCCACAGTTTGGCGGTCAGATCGCCGTAGATGTCGATGATGTACGGCTCGTCGACTGCTTTGTCCACCGTGCTGTGCAGCCACGCGCGAGTCTTGTCCTTGGTGTACGACGCGGCTTCCTCGAGAGCACCCCTCGCGATTCCGAGGTAGAAGTTGACGAACACCAACTGAATGGTCGGCACGTTGAGGGTGTTGTAGACGCGTGGCTGAAACACTTTGTCCACGAACCCCGCTGCACTTGCCCAGTCGACGCGAACCTTGTCGATCGTGACGCTGCCACTTTCGGTCTGACGCTGGCCGATGTTGTCCCAGTCGTCGTGGAAGGACAGACCCTCGATGTTCGACGGCACGATTGCGAACACGTGATCGGTGCTGCCCTCGAGCGCACCTTCGAGCACGGTCACGTCCGAGACACGACTGCCGGTGGAGAACGTCTTGGAACCGTCGAACACGATGGTGTCGCCCTCGTCGGTGACCGACACGTCGTTGTCGCGGGGATTGACGGCACCGCCGAAGAACCACTTGTTCTTCGTGGCGTCGGCCTCGACGGCCTCGATCTGCTCGGGTGTGCCCACGAGACGCGCAGCCCAGAACCAGAGAAGGTGGTAGCCCAGCAGCTGACCGATCGAGCCGTCGGCCTTCGAGACGGTGCGAATCACCTGGTAGGCCGTGGGCCAATCCTGGCCGCCGCCACCGTGCTCGACGGGACCGAGCAGCGTGACGAGCCCGGCGTCCTTGAGCAACTGAACCTCGGCGGACGGAAGCTCACGACCCTTGTCACGGGCAACGGCGTCGACAGCGAGAAGCTGCGCTACCTCACCTGCGCGGGACACCCATCCGGCGGCAGTGGTGGGAGCGTCGGGCCAGTTCTTGGCGAGTGCACGATTTTCGGTAGTTGTCATGACGCACAGTGAAGTCCCGTGTCGAACCGATGACCACAGTTCGATTCAGCGTGATTCTAAGATGCTTCGGTCCGACGGAACTGCGGTCTGACCGCCACCGGATCGGTCAGCCGACGGATACCTGACGGGCCGGGGTCGCTACGACCATGTAGTCGCACACCGAGACTGTCGGTGTGGTCACGGTCGCGGGGGTGGTGAAGACCGGCTGCGCCGATGCGGCGTGCGTACCTTCGGTCCACAGTTCGTTGATTCCGCGGGCAACGTCTCGGCCGGTGATGGTGATCGGGTTCATCGAGTTCTCCTTCTTTCGTAAGTAATCCGACGGAGTCGACGGTGCCGCACGGACCCGGTACTCGGCCAGTCGTATCGTCACCGGAACGTTCTCCGACCGGCACCGGCGCGCTTTCCGGACCGGACGCACAGACCTACCTGCAGGGTGGGTCGTACTCCAGATTGGGCAGCATCCTGGCCCACATTTCTTCCGTCAGCATGGTGCCGGTCGTTCGGCAGATCCGATCGGCCACGTCCGGGTCGTCCATCGTCCAGGTCTGCAATACCCCGTCCTGCCCGACGGCGGAGAGCACCGCACCTGTCGGATCGAACGCCACGGTCACGCCGGCACGCGCGATGCGGCTGACCGGACCGATGCTCTGCACGTTCGCGGGGTCGCTGAAATCCCACAATTCGATCGACCCGTCCGACCCTGCAACTGCCAGCGTCGAATCGTCCCGACCGAACGAGAGGGACCGCACAGCTCCGCCCTCCGGTGTGAACGGTCGTCCCAAAGGTTCTGGATGCAACGGATCGGAGACGTCCCACACCCGGACGACGTCGTTGCTCGCACTCACCAGCACCCGATCGTCGGAGCTCAGCGCAATGGTCGACGCATCACCCGAATGACCGTGCAGCAGCACCGGTATGGCGGTCGGATTCGATCCGTCCGCAGAGAGTATCCAGCCACGTACGGTGTCGTCTGCGGACGCCACCCACACAGTGCGCCCGTCGCTGGAGAAGACAGCGTCGGTGACGAATCCGTCGAAACCGCTCAGCGGCAGTCCGATCGGACGTGGCATCGCCGGGTCGCGTACGTCCCACAACCGAGCGGACTTGTCGTCCGACGGGGCCAACAGCACCTGCCCCGCAGGATCGAATGCCAACTCGCTGGTGAACCGAGCCTCGGTGGGGATCTCGGCTCGCGCGATCGGGTCTGCCGGGTCGCGTACGTCCCACAAGCGCACCGGTCCACCGACTGTCGACGCAGCAGCCAACAGCTCGCCGTCCGGGGTGAGTTCGACGCTTTGGCCGTCGTCCTGACCGGCCGATACCGGAATCGAGGTGGTTTGCGCCACTGCGCCTTCGGGCGTTCTCTGCCACAGCGCGACGGTTCCGTCGTAGGAACCGGTGGCGAACGCGGAGCGTGCGGACGCGAAGGACAGTGCGCGCGCCGGCCCGCGGTGAATCTGCTGCACCGCGTCAGGGGTCTGCCAGATCCGGATGGTGCCGTCGTCTCCCGCGGTGACAACCGATCTACCGTCGGGTGCGAGCGCGGTGGTCAGCAGGCCGCCCCCGTTGCCGGTCAGCGGGGCACCGAGTCGCACCGGCCGGGCCGGGTCCATCAAGCTCCACACTTGCGCAGTGCCGTCCTTGCCGGCCGTCACCATCGTCTTCCCGTCGGAGCCGAAGTCGACCGACCACGAGGCCGCGGACTGGGCAGGCAGCGGTGGCCCGAGCGGTGTCGGGGCGTCCGCGTCGGCCACATTCCACAGCCGGGTCGTACCGTCGTCGCTGGCCACAGCCAGCAGTGACCCCACCCGCGCGAACGCCACCGAATGCGTGACACTCGCGAAGCCGGTGAGCGCTACCGGGCGCGGCGTCACCCGGGACACGTCGGTCGTGTTCCACAGTCGTACGGTGTTGTCGTCACCGCCGGACGCCAACGTTCGTCCATCGGGCGAAAATTGCACCGTGCGAACAGCTCCGGCATGCCCTCGCAGGGGCCCACCTATCGGGCGTGGGACATCGGGATCGGCCACGTCCCACAACCGAACGGTCGAGTCCTCGTGGGCCACTGCGAGAGTCTTCCCGTCCGGCGCGAATGCAACCTGATACGCAGGCCCGGCGTCATCGTCGAGGACCATCGAATGCCGCACCGGATGCTCCCTGTCGGCAACGTCCCACAACTCGACGGTCCCGTCTCCGCTGGCCGTCGCGAACACTGTACCGTTCGGAGCGAAGACCGCAGACGTAGCGAAGTCTGTGTGGCCTTCCAACGGAACCCCCAGGGGACGTGGCGAATCCGGTTCGCGGACATCCCACAACCGCACCGTGCCGTCGGCTCCGGCCGAGGCGACGGTCGAGGCGTCGGGGCTGTAGGAAACCCCGTACACAGCACCCACGTGCCCGGTCATGGCCGCGGCGAGCGGCAAGAGTTCGGTACCGATCAAACGGCTACGCAGGCGCGGATCGTCAGGTCTCGATCGTTGTGCCACGAGCAGCAACTGGGCCGACAGTGACGGATCCGATTCGAGAAGTCGGTCGGATTTGGCCAACACCTCGTCGAACACCGCGTCGTCGCGCTGGGTGGCCACCGAGTCGCTTTCCACGACCGCCGCCGCGGTACTGACGGTGGCCAGGACCGCGAGAACGGCCAGGGCCGCGACACCTGCGCGGATCACCGAACGCGTCCGGGTAGCGCGCGCCGACGCGGCGTCGATGAATTCGGCCGCAACAGGCGGAACGTCCGCGGCGTCGCCGGACCACAATTGGGCAGCAGCCAATCGAGTCCCTCGATACAGAAACTCGTGCGCGCGGTCGTGCTGCAACCAGGCCTCGGCGTCGTCCTCCACTCGCTGCCGCTGCGAGGCGTTGTCTCGATCCTGCTCGATCCACCGCGCCAACCTGGGCCACGCCCGGAGCACAGCGTCGTGCGCAAACGATACGTATTCTGCGTCGATCGTCACCAACCGTGCTGCGGCAAGGACTTCGAGGACATCTTCGATCGGTGCGGATCTCTCGAACCCCGCCAAAAGCTCTGCTCGAGTACGCCGTCGGCAACTGTCGTCGGTATCGGTACCGAACGCCACCAACCGCATGCACAGTGTTTTGCTCGCGCGCTGCTGGGCGTCGGTCAACTGTCGCCACGCCGCCTCCCCGGCCTCGGCCACGGATCCAGCCGCTCCGCCGACGGCTCGATAGGCAGCTGCTGTCAGCTTGCCGTTCTGACGCCTGCTCCACGTCGCGCGCAGCGCATGCGACAGGAGCGGGAGTCGACCGGCGCGACGATCTCCGGAGGAGAGTAAGGCCGTCGACGCAGACGAACCCGCAGACCGCGATCCGAATTCGGCGATGATCGTGTCGACGAGCGCCGGTTCGACTTTGAGACCCTCCGTTTTTGCCGGCTCCACCACGGCCTCACGAAGTTCCGCGTCGGTCATCGGACCGAGCACCATCGAATGATGCTCCAGCGCAACCCCGATTCCCGGAAATTCCAGGCACCGAGAGTAGAAGTCGGCCCTCAAACCCACGACCACCGGGACGTGTTCGGCCAGCGCAACGAGCTCGGCGACGTAGGCGGATCGTGCGTCGACGTCGGTCCGATCGGTGAACAGTTCCTCGAACTGATCGACGACGAGCATCGCGTCGGCGTCCACGTCGGCTGGAACGATCCCGGCACGAGGAGTCCGGACGTCCACGTCGGACACACCATCGATACGTCCGTCCCGAACTGCGTGCACCAAGCCGGCGCGAAGCAGGGAGGACTTGCCCGCGCCGGACATGCCGACCAGGACGAGCACGGACCCGTCGCGTCGGGCCTCCGAGATCCGGTCGAGCAGCGTTGTCGTGCTGCGTGATCGGCCGAAGTACAGTGCGCTCTGAGATTCGGTGAACGCCGCCAACCCCGGATACGGGCACTCACCCGAGTACGCGGGCACAGCGGTATCCGTCCGACTTTTCTGCGACTGTGTCCACCACAGCGACCACACCGACAGGTCGTACAGTCCGTCTGTGGGCGGTTCCGGCGTACGTTTCCGCGCTTCGGCGACCAGCACCTGCAGAACCGGCAGTACCGACTCGAATTTGGCCGGCACCGACCGACCCCGTCGCCAATCGCTGATGCGCTGAGCGGACACCGCGGCCCCGGTGGGTGCTCGCCTGCGCTGCAGCGACGTGGCGGTGGATGCAACCTTCTTCAGGGGTGGATCGCCGGCGAGCACGTACAGCCGCGCCAGCGCTTCACCGAATACTTCCCTCGAGTCGGTCTCCCCCACCGATTCCCCCTACCGTCCGAGTGCTGGTCATCCCATGAGCCTCGGTAGATAGTAAGCAAAAGAATCAAGTCGCGGTGACTGTGAAGTGGTCACGAACCGATTTGCGATTGAGCAGAACGAACACCATGAACATGACGACGACCTGAACGGCCTGGATGACATGGACCCACAGCGGATAGCTCGTGGTGAGCAGGTAGCAGTACGCCACCACCGTGATCACACTGATGACCAGGAGCGACCGGTACTTGGACTTGTTCTGCGTTCCCAGCCATCTGATCAACCGCGCGTAGTTGGCGAATATGGCCAGTACCGTGACGATTCGGACGCAGTCGGCAACGTAGAAGGCTTCCTTCGTGTACGGCGGTAGTGCCCCATCCGGGTCGTAGCCCGATCTGCGGAGCTGGAATTCGACGATGATCCGCACGAACACCAGGGAAAGAACCGAACTCAGAACGGCCAGCGACATCGCCACGATCAACAATCGCCCCACCGGGCGCACCGCTCCGTCCGCTTGCCAACCGTCCTGGTACAGACGGACGAAGAATTCACGCACTGATAGCCCTTTCGTCGGATGCCCGTCGAATACCGGTTCCCTTCGGTTCCCCGACCGGAATGTTCCTCGACACCACCAGAGGCTTCAGCTCACGCTCTCCGTTGCGATCAGGCGTGGACTGCAGAAGCATGAATTGAACACTGGCAGTGCTGCCGCCGATCTCGGCGTGCAGGCGAACGTGGTCTTCGAGCATGCGGTACGGAGGACTGTTCTCGATCGAACCGAGCCCACCACCGGATCTCATCGACAAACTCATCACCGCCTGAATCAGATCGAACAACGCTTTGGGGCCCCGGCTGCCCGGATTCCACAGTAACGCCCACGGCGGACGATGATGTGCCAGTGGCAATTCCGACCATTCGGACACGCTGCCGTCCACATCGAAACTCCTGACCAGCAAGTGCGAATCCGAGATGCCGGGATTGGGGCCGAAGAATCTCCAGTTCGGCACGGTCAGACCGACTTTGGACCACGCCAGCTGGTAGTTGAACTTCTGATCGGGCAGGTTGTGCAGGGTTGTGGCGACACCCCAGACCGTCACCAGTGCCCCGACACCGATCTCAGCCGATCCCCACAACGCGTCCTGCTTGGAGCGACGACCGTTCGGCGACAGTAAGGACATGTTCTGCTACCTCTCGTGCTCGTGATCGAAAACCGATGACCGACAGATGATTGGAGTGCGGGACGACGGTCAGGCTCGTCGCGTTCACTCGGTCTGCCAGCGCTCGCTGCGCGGCAGCATGCCCCTCCGCACCCTCGATGCCACTGTCCGCCGCAACGACCGACACCGGGACACCGAGCGGAGCGAACTCGGGAGCGGCAACGAACCGGAGAAACTCTCGACGGGCCTGGAGCTGGGTGGCCACGCACGACGAAAATGCCAGGTGCGCTTCGTGGATGGACCTCGGATAGTCCATGTCGTCCTCGAATGCTCGCGATCGCCTCGTATTGTCGAACAGACTGGACAGGATCTCCAGTTCGAGTGACTGGGTCACCTTGCCCAGCCGCTCGGGAATGCACGCCATGTCGCGAAAGAGAACCGGATCGGTGCCGTCGACGAGGACGATGTGGTCGGGCCGACGATCCGCGGGCTCGAGCCGGGCCAAGACGTCGTGAATGGCCAGCGACCCGATCGAATGACCAACGTAGACAACGGTTCTCGCTTCCGGAAATTCGGTCGCAGCGTATCGATATCCGGCCAGGACATCGATACCACGACTGCTTTCACCGTATCCCGCGCGGTTGTATCGGACGCAGTTGAGAGTGGGGAGGTTCTCCACCACCCACTGCCACGTCTCGACGGGGGTGCCCAGACCGTTCTCGAACACGACCAGGGGGCTCGACCTGTCTGCGTCTCGACCGCGAACCACGTTCGCTTCCAGTCGCCCCGTCGGCGTCTCGACCGAGACATAGCCCGGGATCGAGGGCCGGAACGACGTGGATTTCCTCGCGGTCCGCACACCCGAAGCAATCCCCATCACGCCGAGCACTCCGAGGCTGGGCAGAATCGCTCCTCGCCGAAGTTGCCCGAACACGCTCTTACGCAGCACGTGCCACCTCCCCGATTCGGGCCGCGATGGATGTCGCAGCCGCACCGCCTTCGAGGACGTAAGACGCAGCCGGATGCGTCGCACCGAATGCCCACACGAAACGCGGCAGACCCATGAAGTGGCCGATAGCCAGATGAAAGAGCCCTGCAACGGGAAGGACGCGGTGAACCTGCGCCGACTTGGGCATCAAGTACAGCAGCGGATACAACGTCTCGCCGAGGATCGTGCCCCAGCACACGAGCAGCGACGACGCCGGGATCTTGTCCAACAGTGCCGCAGCCCGCGGATGGCCGTACGCCTCGGTACGCATCACCGACACGAACGCGCGACCCGAGCGCCAGTCGTCCGAGACCAACTTGATGGCTCCGGAGGCGAAGTAGGACACCGCGAGTTGTGTGTTGATGGCGCGTAGCGCGAAATCGGCGGCGTCTTCGCGGTCCCGAAATGCCGAGGACAACGCGACGACAGTCGCCATGATGTCCTGCATCTGATCGGAGCCGTCACGGCCGAAGTTGGTGCGGTAACGCTCGAGCCCGAACACCACGGCCGAGACAGTCGAGGTGGCAACGGTGAGTCGACGGGTGTGCGGCAGTAGCAGCGTCACGATGCCGGCAGCAGCTTTCACCGTGTCGCAGCCGACGACGAATCGGTAGTCCTCCAACAACGCGGTCAGACGTGGGTGCTTCCGCGCGAACCTGGGGTACGCATGGCGAATCTGTGGGCTCAGCAGCTCGCCGGGCCGATAGAGGTCACGGCGTGCCAGACCTTCGGCGGCGGACACGCACTGGCCGAAAGCGGCAATGCGACGGGATCTCGCAAGATACTCGGAGGGAAGTCTCATGAAAGTGCGTCCTATTGGGTCGGGAATCGGCACGGAAGCTCGGGACACCGACCCGAGCGTCACGTCGACGCTCGGGCCGCGTCCGGTTGCGTCCGGGGTCAGCCGCGGTGTGCGTTGGTAGCGTTGACGACTGCGGTGGTCGCGTTCAGCGTCGCGGTGAGCAAGGCGAGATCCTCGGGCGTCGTCACCACCGTGACCGGAGTGGTGAGCACCGGAATTTCTCCCTTGGTATCGACACCGGTGACGACGTCGGTGAAATGCTGGTTGGCAGCTGCGGCAACGTCACGATTCGCGATCTTGATGGTCTGCATTCTCGTTCTCCTCATGTGATTGCTTCGTTGTCGGACAGGTACTGCATGTGGTGCGCCACCAGAATCCATAACGGGCCGATCGGTTCGCAATGGCGCGCGCGGACCGTCGGCGCAACGCCGCAGCACCAGCCCGGTTCGAGGGTTTCCGGACCGGATCCGGCACCGAAATTCCTCTCCGCCATCCGCCGAGGCGCGGCCCGCTGCCGTCCGGTCCGGAAACCTCGCCGACCGCCCCGACCAGGCGCTACAGCATGGGGACGATGCATCGGGCAGCGGATGTCGGCAGACTGGATGAACGAGAGCAGGCGCTCTCGAAGAATCAGCGGCATCGGCGAAAGGACGATCATGGATCGGAAGAAAGTGGAATACATCAAGGCCGCAATACTCGTGATTGTCGCGGCCATTTTCGCTTGGGGATTCGGCAGCACACAGACGGCGTACTTCGGACTCTTCGCGGTGCTGTGCGGAGTGCTGGCCGTCTTCGTCCTGTGGCGAGCCCCGAAGCTCGCTGCCCACGAATGACGCCACCGGATGACCGACGCGGTCGTTGTCGGTAGCGGACCCAATGGCCTCGCCGCCGCCGTGACTCTGGCCGCCGCCGGAGTCACAGTGCGGGTGCTCGAGGCCGCTACCGTCCCCGGCGGTGGCGTTCGCAGCGCGGAACTGACGCTGCAGGGGTTGCTGCACGACGAATGCTCGGCCTTCCACCCGCTCGCGCGTGACACGCCGTTCTCCCGTCGCGTGGATCTCACTCGATACGGGTTGCAGTGGCTCACCCCCGACCTGTCGTATTCGCACCCACTCGACGGCGGCCGAGGCGCAGCTGCGTGGCGATCGCTCGAGCGCACTGCGGAGGGGCTCGGGGGTGACGGTCGCCGGTGGCGATCGGTATTCGGTGGTACGACCCGCCGTCTCCCGCAGATCACCGAGGACATCCTCATCCCCGCTGTGCATGTGCCTCGCCATCCCCTCGACCTCGCGCGGTTCGGAGCTGCGGCCGGCTTACCGGCGCATGTGTTGGCCAAGGTCTGGCGAGACGAGCCGGCCCGGGCACTCTTCGCCGGAGTCGCTGCGCACGCTTTTCGCCCGTTCGGAGCCCTCGCGTCCTCGGCGATCGGCCTCACCCTCGGTGCGGCCGCACACCGATACGGCTGGCCCGTCGCCCGCGGCGGTTCCCAGGCGATCGCGCACGCAATGATCGCAGCGTTGACGGACTTGGGCGGGACGGTGGAAACCGGGATCCACGTGAGTTCCCTCGACATGCTCGGTGACCCCGACGTCGTCCTACTCGACGTCGCGCCTGCCGCAGCTGCGGCCATCACCGAATCCCGAGTGCCGGACCGAGTGGCTCGCGCCCTCCGCCGGTACCGCCACGGCCCCGGTGTGTTCAAGATCGACTACGCCGTCGACGGAGGAATACCGTGGCAGCACGAGGACTCGCGTTCGGCCGGGACCGTGCATGTCGGCGGCAGTCTGGAAGAGATCGCCCATTCCGAAGCCGAGATCACCCGGGGCAGGATGCCGCTGCACCCTTTCGTGCTGGTGGGCCAACAATCTGTGGTGGATCCGTCGCGCTCGTTCGGGGACGTCCACCCCGTGTACACGTACGCCCACGTACCCGCCGGGTACAGCGGCGATGCGACGGCTGCCGTCGAGTCCCGGATCGAACGGTTCGCACCGGGCTTCCGCGATCGAATTCTGATGCGCCACACCAGGTCGACCGCCGCCATGGCGATGCACAACGTCAACTACGTTGGCGGCGACATCGTCACCGGCGCGAACACCGCACGCCAACTTCTGTTGCGCCCGCGTCCAGCACTCGATCCCTATTCGCTCGGAGCTCCGGGGCTGTACTTGTGCTCGGCCGCAACCCCTCCCGGGGCAGGTGCGCACGGAATGTGCGGATACAACGCCGCCGACTCGGCCTTGAAGTACCTCGCCCGATGATGGGCTTCAGCTGCGAAGAATCTTCTCCATCGCCCTGCCCTTGGCGAGTTCGTCGATCAGCTTGTCCAGCAGACGAATCTTCTGCATCAATGGGTCCTCGACATCCTCGACGCGAATGCCGCAAACGACTCCGGTGATCAGAGATGCGTTCGGATTCAGATTCGCCGCCGCAAAGAAGTCCTCGAACGTCGAGTCGACCTCGAGATGATGTTCGAGGGTCGTCTGGTCGAATCCGGTGAGCCACCCAACGATCTCGTCGACCTCGGCCTTCGTTCGCTTCTTACGTTCGGCCTTCGCAACGTAGTGCGGATAGACAGAGCTGAATGCGGTCGTGAATATCCTGTGCACGCCAGTCAATCTAGACCCGTGAATGTGACATTGCACCGCCGAGACGTGTGCAGTGGTCCATTCACGCGAACTGGGGGGCGCACGAAAGAGCCCGCCACCGAAATCGGTGGCGGGCTCTTTCGGAAGCGAGTCCTACTTGACGGACAGCGATTCCAGGATTTCGCGCGCGAGGGCAGCGGTCTCGGACGGCGTCTTGCCGACCTTGACGCCTGCGGCCTCGAGTGCGTCCTTCTTCGCCTGCGCCGTTCCCAGCGAGCCGGAGACGATGGCGCCGGCGTGGCCCATGGTCTTGCCCTCGGGAGCGGTGAAGCCTGCGACGTAGCCGACGACCGGCTTGGTCACGTTGGCCTTGATGTAGTCGGCTGCACGCTCTTCGGCGTCGCCGCCGATCTCGCCGATCATGACGATGATCTTGGTCTCGGGGTCCGCCTCGAACGCCTCGATGGCGTCGATGTGGGTGGTTCCGATGACGGGGTCGCCGCCGATGCCGATGGCCGTCGAGAATCCGAAGTCGCGGAGCTCGAACATCATCTGGTAGGTCAGGGTGCCACTCTTGGAGACCAGGCCGATGGGGCCGGTTCCCGAGATGTTGGCGGGCGTGATGCCGACCAATGCCTCACCGGGAGTGATGATTCCGGGGCAGTTCGGCCCGATGATGCGGGTCTTCTTGCCCTTCTCCACGTTGTAGGCCCACGCGTATGCGGAGTCCTGCACGGGGATGCCCTCGGTGATGACGACGAGCAGCGGGATCTCCGCGTCGATCGCTTCGACGATGGCGTCCTTGGAGAATGCCGGCGGCACGAACGCGATGGACACGTCGGCTCCGGTCTTCTCCATTGCCTCGGAAACCGAAGCGAACACCGGCAATTCGATGTCGTTGCCCTGTGCGTCGACGTGCTTGACCGTGGTTCCGGCCTTGCGGGCGTTGACGCCACCGACGACCTGGGTGCCGGCCTTGAGCATCAGGGCGGTGTGCTTGGTGCCTTCGCCGCCGGTGATGCCCTGGACGATGACCTTGTTGTCCTTGTTCAGAAAGATAGACATTGTTTCCTCTACTTCGCTGCCAGCTCGGCGGCCTTGTCGGCGCCCTCGTCCATGGTTCCGGCGAGCGTCACCAGCGGGTGCGCGGCGTCGGCGAGAATCTTGCGGCCCTCTTCGACCTTGTTGCCGTCGAGACGGACGACCAGCGGCTTGTTGGCGTCGTCGCCCAGCTTCTTCAGCGCGCCGACGATGCCATTGGCGACTGCGTCACACGCGGTGATGCCACCGAAGACGTTGACGAACACGCTCTTGACCTGCTCGTCACCGAGGATGACGTCGAGGCCTGCGGCCATGACCTCGGCCGAAGCGCCGCCGCCGATGTCGAGGAAGTTGGCCGGCTTGACGCCGCCGTGTGCCTCGCCTGCGTATGCGACGACGTCGAGGGTCGACATGACCAGTCCGGCACCGTTTCCGATGATGCCGACCTGTCCGTCGAGCTTGACGTAGTTGAGGTCGTTCTCCTTGGCCTTGGCCTCGAGGGGATCGGCTGCGTCCTTGTCCTCGAACTCGGCGTGGCCGGCCTGGCGGAAGTCGGCGTTGGCGTCGAGCGTGACCTTGCCGTCGAGGGCGAGGATCTGATCGTCGGGGGTGCGAACCAGCGGGTTGACCTCGACCAGGAGAGCGTCTTCGTTGATGAAGACCTCCCACAGCTTCTGGATGGTCACCGCAGCGGCGTCGAGCACCTCGGCGGGCAGCTTGCCCTTCTCGGCGATCTCACGAGCGAACGCGAGGTCGACGCCCTTGACTGCGTCGACGGGGATACGTGCGAGTGCGTCGGGGTTCTCCTCCGCCGTCACCTCGATCTCGACTCCACCTTCGACCGAACACATCGCGAGGTAGGTGCGGTTGGTGCGATCGAGCAGGAAGGAGATGTAGTACTCCTCGGCGATGTCGGAGGCTTCTGCGACGAGAAGCTTCTTGACGACATGGCCCTTGATGTCGAGTCCGAGAATCGCTTCTGCGTTCTCGGTTGCTGCTGCGACGTCCTTGGAGTACTTGACGCCGCCGGCCTTGCCGCGGCCGCCGACCTTGACCTGCGCCTTGACCATTACTGGCTTGCCGATTTCTTCGGCAATCTGTGTTGCTCCGGCGACCGTGTCGGTGACACGACCGGCGGAGGTGGGTACGCCATGCTTGGCGAACAATTCCTTCGCCTGGTATTCGAAGAGATCCATCAGCTCACCGTCTCGTCTACGTTGACGCCCGCTCCAGGGGTGTGAGCGGGTCTGAGCATGGACTTTATCCAGGTGCCCCGACAGCGCATCGGGCGCATGGATGCTATGTGGTCTATCTCACCGCTGCGGTCGCAGTGAAACCGGCGTCACCGATCGGTGCGACGAGCCGAAAGTGCCGCCGCGACACCGAGAACGACGATTCCGGCAATCGATGGCACGACACCGGGGCCCATCTCCGGGTCGGCTGCGCGAGCGGACGTCAGTGGCCACGACGCGAGATGAACGATGCCCGCGACGGCCGCACCGACGAGCAGAACGCTGCCGCGCGCGGGGCGGGCTCGGGCGGCGACGACAGCGGCGACGACGACGCCGACGGCGAGCAGCAGCTGTCCCCAGGTGTCCCAACCCCACGGGAACTCGGTGATGGTCGCCGCGGTCAGATCGCTGCCTCGATACAGGGGCAGGGCCAACCCGACAGCCAGCAGAAGGGCCCCCACGAGCGCAGTTCCCAGCACCGGGAAGTGCGTGGCCGCATCCTCGGACGTGTCGACGTCGTCACGCTCGGCCGATCCGGCGAACAGTGCCAGCAGTCCGGTGACGGCCGCGACGACGACTCCCGCGATGATCAGCAGGGCACCCGTCCCGGTATCGACGCCCGCAAGATCCTCGGCCAGAACCACCGACTGCAACACGGCCGCCGCGGCCGAGACCGCAGCGAGCCAGAAGACGGACAAGAACGGACGTGCGGCGGCGGCGAACTCGGAGAACAGCAGCGGCACCGATGCCAGAATCGAGACGAAACCCGCTACGAGCACCACGCGGGTCGCCAGGATCGTGGGCACAGCAGTCGCGGCGTCGGTCTCGAGAATCGGCAACAGAGACCCCACCACCAGCAGTACGCCGGCAAGCACGCCCGCACTGCCTGCTGCCACATGCCACCTCGTGGTGCCGGGCCCGGAGACCCCGCGCGGACCCCGGCCGCCCTCGGCGACGGATCGAGCAGACGCCAGAGCGCGGCGATCACGACCGGAGGCAATCGGTGCCAACACAGCGCCCCCGACGGTCAACCCGAGCCCGGCAACGGTGCCGAGGTACGCCCCGAGCCCGGCCTCGATCCGAGCACCGGTACCCACTCCGGCGAGCAGACCGACACCCGCGAACGAGAGGACCCCGAGACCTGCACCGACGGCGGCACCGGACGCGACCAGCGGCGAGAGCGAGGCCAGAGCCGAGGCCGTGACCACGAGTGCGCCGATCCCGACCACCGCGGACCCCACCGCCACGAACACCGGCGACTCCACCACCGCCGAGACGATCACCACCGGATCGGCCGACCGGTACAGCGACGCGAACGCCGCTGCAGCGGCCACGACACCGAGCGCCCCGAGCAGCATCGACAACATCGGACCCACTCGGCCCGCCGTCGCCCGCCCCACGTGCTCCGAGTAGACCGAATGTCCGTACCCGTCACCGAGCGCTGCGCGATGCACTGCCGACCACCCCGCCGCACCCGCCAGAACCGACGCAGCGTGACCGGCGAGCAGAACATGAGAGCCGAGGGTGGCGTCGAGCATCGCGGCGCTCAGGGGACGGAACAGCTCGAGCCGGTTCGCGTCGATCGGATCGGACAACACAGCGAGATCGAGGATTGCGATTCCGAGCGTCACCGCGCCGAAGCCCGCGAGGAGCGCGGCACCGAATTCGATGCGTCGCATCGCAGCGCTGGCGGCCGCCGCAACCGCCACCACGACCGGGAGCGCAACGGCCAGCACAGCGGCCGACGAGACACCGTCGCCCACCGGCGAACCGTCGACGGCTCGGACGACGCCGATCAGCGGAGCTGCAGCGGCACACAGTGCGGCAACGACAGCGAGCACGACGGCGACGACGATGCGCGACGTGGGCGAATGATCTTCCACTCCGCCGCGGGCATCCTGCGGCGCTATACGTTGCGGTTCGGCTCGGTCGGAGCCGTGGGCGGACGAGTCGTCGAAGGTGGGGGTCGGCACTCGTAGGACGGTATCGGCTCGGTCGCGCCCCGAGCCGTCGGTCACGGTGCGTGCCGCGTTCGTGTCCGATTACGGATGTGGCGTCTCACCACATAAACCCTGGTCACTCTGTGAGCCATCTCACATATCACGCTGGTTTCGGCTGTTAACTTGCGCGGCCCGCAACCATTTCGTTACCGTCTCCCGAGTCTTTCAGTAACGGCCAGGTCACAGATATCGGAGGTTGTAGGTCTTGCAGCAGCACCGCGCGTCCTTTACTTCCAGCCGATTCTCTCGCCCGACGGCGGACGACGCGACCACGGTGTACAGCTACGAGCCCACCACCGAGCCGAGTGCGTACGAGGCCTATTCCTACCCCACGTACGAGTACGTCGAAGCCGATTTCGCCGGTCCAGTAGCAGCCGACGAGACACCGACCGTCGTCACGAAGATCGCCACCACCGCAGACGCCGCACCCGTGGCCCGTCGCGGCGGAGCACACCGAATCCCCGTTCCCCCGACTGCACTCAAGGGCCGTGCCGCCGTGCTGGCCGTGGCCGCCGGTGCCGTTGTTGCAGCAGGTCAAGCCGTCATCGACGACGATGCACCCACCGCAGTCGCCACCTCCGAGTACGCACTCGCCGCGGGTGAAGCACCGGCCGCCGCAGCACTCGCAGCCACCACTGCACCGCAGGCCGACGAGCCGGTAGCCGACGTTTCGAGCGCAACCCCCTCGCAGGCACCGCAGATCCTCAGCGTCGCCGCACCGGTCGACCTCAGCCAGTTCAACGACCTGCTCGCCAAGGGCCAGCGTTTCAGCGAAGAGCGGGCCGCACGCGAGGCCGCTGCCCGTCGCCCGCTGTTCTCCCTCCCGGCTCAGGGCACGTACACCTCCAACTTCGGCACTCGATGGGGCGTCCTGCATGCCGGCGTCGATGTCGCCAACGCCATCGGAACCCCTATCTACGCCGTCGCCGACGGCAAGGTGATCGATTCCGGTCCCGCATCGGGCTTCGGAATGTGGGTTCGCCTCCAGCACGCCGACGGCACGATCACGGTCTACGGCCACATCGACAGCTCGCTCGTCACCGTGGGCCAGGATGTCATGGCCGGCGACCAGATCGCACGCATGGGTAACCGCGGCTTCTCCACCGGCCCGCACCTGCACTTCGAGGTTCATCTCCCGGGTGAGGTCAAGATCGATCCCCTCCCCTGGCTCGCGTCCCGAGGAATCTCCCTCGGACCCGAAATGGACTGAGTCCTTCTCCACCGCTTCACAACAAAGCCGGACCCCGCTTTCGCAGGGCCCGGCTTTCGCGTTGTCGGGACTTCTACAGCTTGGTCATCGGAACGCCGCCGATGAGCATCATCTTGACGCGACCTGCCGAGCCGAAATCGATCAGCACCATTGCCTTGACTCCGGCACCGGTGGATTCGAGCACCGTGCCCAGTCCGTACTTGTCGTGGCTGACTCGATCACCCACGGCCAGAACCAGATTGGAATTTCGACCCTTCGCGGCACCGAAGCTCGGAGACGAACTCTGGCCACGACTCGACGACCCGCCGTAGCTACCGGAGCCGTAGTTGCCCGAGCCGTAACCGCCGCCCGAGCCGTAACTGTTCGATCCATAGCTGCCGGATCTACCGCCGCCGATTGCGCGGCCGCCGCCGGTGCCCGGATCTTCACGACGCCAGTCGATCAGATGCTGCGGAACCTCTTGCAGGAAGCGTGATTCCGGGTTGGCAATGGGCTGACCCCACGCCGACCTCATGATCGCGCGCGTGAGGTAGAGCCGTTGCCGCGCGCGAGTGATGCCCACGTACGCCAGGCGTCGCTCCTCGGACAGCTCGTTCGGATCACCGAGCGCACGCATGTGCGGGAACTGGCCGTCTTCCCACCCGGTGACGAAGACGACCGGAAATTCCAGCCCTTTGGCGGTGTGCAGCGTCATCAACGTCACGACGCCGGTGCCCGAATCGGGAATCTGATCGGTGTCGGCAACCAGAGAAACCCGTTCGAGGAAAGCGGCCAACGAACCGGGCTCGGCCAGACCGTCGACACCGCCGTCCTCGTCGTTCCGGTCGTCACCTGTTTCGAGTGCCTCTTCCGCCACTGCGGCCTGGTTACGCGCCTCGGACGTGAACTCCCGTGCGACGCTGACCAATTCGTTGAGGTTGTCCAGGCGAGCACCGTCCTGCGGGTCGCTACTGGCCTCAAGCTCGGCGCGATAGCCGGTGCGGTCCAGAACTGCTTCGACCACGTCGCCGATATCGGCGATGTCGTTGCCGTCTCCGTCGGTGGCCGTCAGGACGGCACGCAACTCGTCGAGCAGTTCCATGAACTGAGCGATCAACTTCTGCTGCCGCGAGTTGAGCAACGCCACCTTGCCCGCGGCCGCGTCGTGCAGCGCTCGCGAGAAGCTGATGTCGCGTTGCTCGGCGTGCACGGCCACACACGCCTCGGCGCGGTCTCCGATGCCACGGCGGGGGGTATTGAGGATGCGCCGCATACTGACGGTGTCGTCTTCGTTGGACAGCACGCGCAGGTACGCAACGAGATCACGGACCTCCTTGCGCTCGTAGAACCGGACTCCGCCGACCACCTTGTACGGCAGGCCCAATCGAATGAAGATCTCTTCGAGCGCACGCGAGGAGTTGTTGGTGCGGTAGAACACCGCCACCTCGTCGAAACGCACATCTCCGCTGTCGACGAGTCGATCGATCTCCGACGCGACGAACGACGCCTCGTCGTGCTCGTTGTCGGCGACGTACCCGACGATCAGTTCGCCTTCACCGGTGTCGGTCCACAACTTCTTCTCGCGGCGTCCGATGTTGCGCGAGATGACGGCATTGGCCGCCGACAGAATGTTCTGCGTCGATCGGTAGTTCTGCTCGAGCAGAATGGTGCGAGCGTCGGGGTAGTCGCGCTCGAACTCCTCGATGTTGCGAATGGTCGCGCCGCGGAATGCGTAGATCGACTGGTCGGCGTCACCCACCACGCACAGTTCTCCCGGCGCAACGGTGCCTTCGAGCGCGCCGTCCGCATCGGGGGTGCCGACGAGTTCGCGAACCAGCATGTACTGGGCGTGGTTGGTGTCCTGGTACTCGTCGACCAGTACGTGCCGGAACCGGCGTCGGTAGTACTGCGCCACCTGCGGGAAGGCCTGCAGAATGCCCACGGTTTCGCCGATGAGGTCGTCGAAGTCCATGGCGTTGGCCGCGCGCAGACGCTGCTGATAGATGCGATAGACCTTCGCGACGAGTCGGGGCAGCTCGGCAGGGTCGCCGTCGGCGTCCTCGGCGGCCTTGTCCGGGCCGATCAGCTCGTTCTTGAGGTTGGAGATCGCCGTCGAGAGCAGGCGGGCCGAGAACTTCTTGGTGTCGATCTGCAGGTCTTTCGAGATCATCGTCAACAGCCGACGTGAGTCGTCCGCGTCGTAGATCGAGAAGTTGGAGTTCAACCCCGGCAACAGTGCCGCCTGGGCCCGCAGGATGCGCACGCAACTGGAGTGGAACGTCGACACCCACATCGCGTTTGCCCTGGGCCCCACCAAACCGGCCACCCGCTCGCGCATCTCGGCGGCCGCCTTGTTGGTGAACGTGATCGCCAGGACCTGCCCCGGCGACACCCCCCGCTCCGCGAGCAGATACGCGATGCGACGCGTCAGCACCGCTGTCTTGCCCGAGCCTGCACCGGCCACGATGAGCAGCGGCGATCCCGTGTGCACGACGGCCTCACGCTGCTGAGGATTGAGCCCCTCCAGCAGCGCGTCGGACGAGGTGTTCTTACGGGACTCGAGGCCCTGGAGGAATGTGTTCATCGTCTGGCCAGGCTACCGGCGTGTACCGACAAACCCACATCCCGTGGTCGTCGGCGTCGTCTCCGACTTTTCAGGACGGTTACCCCGTGGCACACTGGATCGGTGATCGAAAAAGTCGTGCGTCATCGCTTGCGTCGGATCGGCCACTGCGCAGCCGGACGAGCGGGAGCCTGTCGACAGTCGTAACGCCCCAGCTTTCCCGGCGGGAATCTCGTCGATCTCGGTCCTTCGAGACGAAACCCAGCCGACAGCCGCTGCAGTTCCGAATACGAAAGGCGTAACGGTGCCGGACGACGCAACGATCCAAGATGTGACCCGAGGAGAGACGATGGCTATGACGACGAAGATCGATTCAGAGACTGCATTGCCTTCCAGCGAAGCCGAGATCAACGACCTGCGTCAGGAGATCGACCGTCTCGACGCCGAGATCCTCGCAGCAGTGCGGCGTCGGTCCGAGGTCTCGCAGATCATCGGACGCACCCGCATGGCGTCCGGCGGCCCGCGCCTCGTGCACAGCCGTGAGATGAAAGTTCTCGAGCGTTTCAGCAGCCTCGGCCAGGAGGGTCACACGCTGGCCATGCTCCTGCTCCGCCTCGGCCGCGGTCGCCTCGGCCACTGACCGAACCCCGGTTGGGCGCGCAGGATGCACGCCCAACCGATGCTCTACTTCAGTGCGATGTACTTGGTCTCGAGGTATTCCTCGATTCCCTCGGATCCGCCCTCACGGCCGAATCCGGATTCTTTGACTCCACCGAACGGTGCTGCCGCGTCCGAGATCACTCCGCGGTTGACACCCACCATGCCGCTGTCGATCGCGTCGGCCACCCGTAGCGCACGGTCCAGGCTTTCGGTGTAGATGTACGACGCCAAGCCGTACTCGGTGGCGTTGGCCGCGTCGATTCCTTCTTGTTCGGTGTCGAATCCGACGATCGGGGCCACCGGACCGAACACTTCCTCCTTCAGAATGCGGGCCGACGCCGGCATGTCGGTGAGTACGGTCGCCGGGTAGAAGTAGCCGTCGCCACCCGGTGCGCTACCGCCGAGCGCTACCGTCGCTCCCTTCTCCACTGCATCGTCGACGAGCTCCTGCACGGTCTCGAGCTGGTCTGCGTTGATCAGCGGGCCGAGCTTGGTGTCGGGGTCGACGCCGGGTCCGAGCTTCATCTCGGACATCTTCGCCACCAACTTGGTGGTGAATTCCTCACGCACACTGTTGTGCACGTGCAGACGGTTCGCCGCCGTGCAGGCCTCGCCGCCGTTGCGCATCTTCGCCAGCATCGCGCCGTCCACCGCGTCGTCGATGTTCGCGTCGTCGAACACCACGAACGGGGCATTGCCACCGAGTTCCATCGACGTCCGCAGCAACCTCGTCGCGGACTTCTCGACGAGCGATTTGCCGACGCCGGTGGATCCGGTGAAGGTGAGTTTGCGGAGCCTCGGGTCTTCTAGCAGCGGCCCGGTGACGTCGCCGGACTTCGACGTCGTCAGCACGGAGAGCACGCCCTCCGGCAGGCCGACCTCGTCGAAGATCTGCGCGAGCAGCAACATCGTCAGCGGGGTCTCCCGGGCCGGCTTGACCACGATGGTGCAGCCGGCGGCCAGAGCGGGCCCGATCTTCCTGGTGCCCATCGCCAACGGAAAGTTCCACGGGGTGATCGCCAGTACCGGGCCGACCGGAGCCTTAGTCACGAGAATGCGGCCGTTGCCTGCCGGGGCCGGGGTGTATCGACCGCCGATGCGCACCGCTTCCTCGGCAAACCACCGGAAGAACTCCGCGCCGTATTTCACCTCGGCCTTCGACTCCGCGAGGGCCTTGCCCATTTCCAGAGTCATCAACAGCGCGATGTCGTCGGCACGCTCGGTGACCTTCTCGAACGCCGCTCGAAGAATTTCACTGCGTTCGCGGGCAGGTGTTGCCGCCCAGCTCTTCTGCGCCGCAGCAGCCGCGTCGAGGGCCTTCATCGCGTCGGCGGGCGATGCGTCGGCCACCTCCGTCAGGGGCTTGCCGGTCGCCGGATCGTTCACCGGGAACGTCTTACCGCCCTCGGCGTCGACGGCCTTGCCGCCGATCCACAGTTTTGCCGGAATCGAATCGATCAATGCACGTTGGTCCATACCGTCCATGATGCCTCCGCAGCGCCCGATGCAAACGACAAACGACGCGCGCATGACTCGGCACCGGATTACTGTTGGTTCGTATGAGCGTCGATATCACCGGCACGGATGCCTGGCAGAAACTGACCGATCACCACTCCGCGATTGCCGATACTCATCTCCGAACTCTGTTCGCCGATGACGCCGACCGAGGGCGCACCTTCACCCTTGGCGCCGCGGATCTTCACATCGACTACAGCAAGCACCGCGTCACCAGCGAGACTCTCGCGCTGCTGATCGAACTGGCGCGCACCGCAGACGTCGAAGGCAAGCGCGACGCCATGTTCGCAGGCGAGCACATCAACACCTCCGAGGATCGCGCTGTGCTGCACACCGCGCTGCGTCTACCGGCCGATGCGTCGTTGACCGTCGACGGCCAGAACGTGGTTGCCGATGTACACGAAGTCCTCACGGCCATGGGCGAATTCACCGATCGCGTGCGTTCGGGCGAATGGGTCGGTGCCACGGGCGAGAAGATCTCCACCGTCGTCAACATCGGTATCGGTGGATCCGATCTGGGCCCGGTCATGGTCTACAACGCACTCCGTCACTACGCCGATGCGGGGATCTCCGCGAAGTTCGTCTCGAACGTCGACCCCGCCGATCTCGTCGGCGCGCTCGACGGACTCGACCCGGCGTCGACGCTGTTCATCATCGCGTCCAAGACGTTCTCCACCCTCGAGACGCTGACCAACGCGACCGCGGCCCGCCGCTGGCTCGTCGACGCACTCGGTGAGGACGCCGTCGCCAAGCACTTCGTCGCCGTGTCCACCAACGCCGAACGCGTCGCAGACTTCGGCATCGACACCGCCAACATGTTCGGCTTCTGGGACTGGGTGGGCGGACGCTATTCCGTGGACTCGGCAATCGGCCTGTCGGTCATGGCCGTTGTCGGCAAAGAGGCGTTCGCCGAATTCCTCGACGGCTTCCACCGCATCGACGAGCATTTCCGGTCGACACCGCTCGCCGAGAACGCGCCGGTTCTGCTCGGCTTGATCGGCCTGTGGTACAGCTCGTTCTTCGGTGCGGAAACCCGTGCGGTACTGCCGTATTCGAATGACCTCTCGCGCTTTGCGGCCTACCTACAGCAGCTGACGATGGAGTCCAACGGCAAGTCCGTCAAGGCCGACGGCTCCCCCGTCACCACCCCCACCGGAGAGATCTTCTGGGGCGAGCCGGGCACCAACGGTCAGCATGCCTTCTACCAATTGCTGCACCAGGGAACACGTTTGGTGCCGGCAGACTTCATCGGCTTCGCCGAGCCCACCGACGATCTGCCCACCCGCGACGGCAGCGGCTCGATGCACGACCTGTTGATGAGCAACTTCTTCGCCCAGACCAAGGTGCTCGCCTTCGGCAAGACCGCCGAGGAAATCGCCGCCGAGGACACACCCGCAGATGTGGTGCCGCACAAGGTGATGCCGGGCAATCGACCGTCCACCTCGATCCTCGCCCCCAAACTCACCCCGTCCGTCGTCGGCCAATTGATCGCCCTGTACGAACACCAGGTCTTCGTCGAAGGCGTCATCTGGGGCGTCGACTCCTACGACCAGTGGGGCGTCGAACTCGGCAAGACCCAGGCACTCGAACTGACCCCGGTACTCACCGACACCGAAGCCCCTGCCGTGCAATCGGATTCGTCCACCGACGCACTGGTGCGCTGGTACCGCGATCAGCGGGGTCGCGCAGTCTGAGGTCGGTCGGGGGATCTACGGCCCTGGTAGGAATCTGCGCACCCTGCAGGCGGTGCGGATTCCTGGACGGGCCGTAGATTGCCGCTCGACGGATCCAAACAGGTCGGCCGTGCGTCCAATCGAGCATGGACTTCGACCAGTGTGGGCTCTTCACCCGTGCCGATGCGCTCGCGTCGGGCTGCACCGATGACAACCTTCGCCGGGCACGCGCACACAAGTCCATTGTTGCAATCCGTAGAGGCTGGTTCGTTCGAGGGGATGTGTTCGCAACACTGAACTCTGCGCAGCAGCATGCACTCTTGGCGCAGGCGACCTATACCGATTCCGGCGACGACGTCGTACTCAGCCACGTATCCGCAGCGGTGGTTCTCGGACTCGACGTGTGGAACTTGCCGCTCGACACGGTGACGATGACCAACCGTCAGGGCCACTCGGGCAAGCGCAGTCGACGCCGGTTCCTCCACGGCACCGATCTACTGGACGACGAGTGGTTTCATCTCGACGGTATGCGTGTCACACGTCCCGCGCGCACAGTCGTCGACGTCGCCAGGACTCATCCACTCGAGGTTGCGGTGTGCCTCGGTGATCGGGCATTGCGCCACGGCCTCACCACGATCGAGGAACTCGAGAAGTTCTGCGACGCAGCGCAATTCCGAATTGGTACCGGACGCGCCAGACGTGCAGTCAGCGTGATGAGTGCGCGGAGCGACAGCGTCGGCGAAAGTCGATCGCGACTGATCCTGCAGACAGTGTCGACTCCGCTGTCCAATCAGACGATCTTCGACGAAGGCGGTCGACGCATTGCCCGTACCGACTTCCTGTTTCCCGACCTGGCCGAGGTGATCGCCGAGTTCGACGGGGAAGACAAGTACGGTCCGCAGCCACGGCAAGCGATCATCGCGGAGAAGAATCGGCACAACCGGTTGGCCGAGCAGGGCAGAACGGTGTTCAGATTCGACTGGCGGGACCTGTCGACTCCGCACGTCATCATCGACCGGCTTGATGCTGCCTACCGGCGGGCATTGCTCCTCGGCCCGCCGAGTGGACGGTACGCCGAGCTACCCCTCCCCACAGCTACGGCGCTCGTAGGAATATGCGCACCCTACAGGCGGTGCGAATTCCCACGAGGGGCGTAAATCCCCGGACGGCCACTACACCCGAGCCAACACCGCTGCCGTATCGACTCCCGTCGGCAGGGTGCCGAAGGCAATGCCCCAGTCGCGGTCGAGTCGGCTCGCGCAGAAGGCGTCGGCCACCGCAGGGTTTCCGTGCATCACCAGTTGCGCGCCTTGGAAGGTCAGGGCCATCAGTTCGACGACGCGGCGGGCGCGGTATTCCATGTCGGAGGTGTCGGAGAGTTCTTTCCCGACGCGGGCGATGGCGTCGTCCAGTCGAGAGTCCACGCCCGACGCCTTGCCGATCTCACCGAAGAAGGCCTCGACGCTGTCGGGTTGACGAGCGAGTGCACGCAGCGAGTCGAGTGCGGCGACGTTGCCCGAGCCCTCCCAGATCGACATCAGCGGCGATTCGCGGAACAACCGAGGCATACCCGATTCTTCGACGTAACCGTTGCCGCCCAGGCATTCGAGTGCTTCGGCCGCATGTGCGGGTGCGCGCTTGCACACCCAGTACTTGGTGATGGCCAGAGCAATTCGGCGTAGCGCGCTCTCCTGATCGTCGCCGCGAGCGGAACCGTCGGTGGCCTGCGCCAGGCGGATCATGGCCGCGGTCGCCGCTTCGGATTCGATGGTCAAGTCTGCCAATACGTTTCGCATCAGAGGCTGATCGATCAGTTGCGCACCGAAGGCAGCTCGGTGACGTGCGTGATGCACCGCGCGGACGGTGGCGTTGCGGATACCGGCAGCCGAGCCGATGACGCAGTCCAATCTGGTCATGTTCACCATCTCGATGATGGTGCGCACCCCGCGGCCCTCCTCGCCGACGAGCCAGCCGGTCGCACCGTCGTATTCCAGTTCCCCCGAGGCGTTGGATTTGTTGCCGAGCTTGTCCTTCAAGCGCTGCAGCATCATTCGGTTACGGGTGCCGTCGGGCAGCACCCGCGGCAACATGAAGCACGAGAGCCCGCCGGGTGCCTGGGCCAACGTCAGGAACATGTCCGACATCGGTGCCGACGTGAACCACTTGTGGCCGACGATCGAATAGGTGCCGTCCGACGACGGGGTGGCGGTGGTGGTGTTGGCGCGAACGTCAGAGCCGCCTTGCTTCTCTGTCATCGACATACCGGCGATCAAGCCGCGTTTGCTCGACGGCTCGCGCAGCCCGAAATCGTATTCCCGGGACGCCAGCAATGGTTCGAACTGTTCGGCCAGAGATGGGTTGTGCCGCAACGCGGGTACGACGGCGTAGGTCATCGAGATCGGGCACATGTGGCCTGCTTCGGCCTGTCCCCATACATAGAATTTCGCGGCGCGGGCCACGTGCGCACCCACTCGGTCGTCTGTCCACGGGCTGGCGTGCAGTCCGTGCTGGACCGCGACGGTCATCAGGTCGTGCCAATGCGGGTGGAATTCGACCTCGTCGACGCGATGGCCGTACCGATCGTGTGTTCTGAGCACCGGTGGGTTCTCGTTCGCGAGCCTGCCCCACTCCTGGGCCTCGACTCCGCCGGCGAGAGCGCCCAATTGCCGCACCTCGTCGCGCGCCCAGCCGCCGCCGGCGCGGTCGAGGCCGTCCAGCAGCGAGGCGTCGTCGGACACGTCGTAGGGCGTCAGGTCGGTCGCCTGATTGAAGACCTCATGTGTGTTCATCTCGAACTCCTAACGCACGCAACGAATAAGCGACGAGACCGGGGACCACGTCCACGGACTCGTGCGAGGACAACGGACCGACCAGCACTTCGCCGACGGCGCCCACGAGGCCGGCGGCCGAGATCGCCGCATCCTGATCGGGAATTTCCCCGGCGGCGATTCCTGCCACGATCGCGTCGGCGAACGCAGCGGTGAATTTGCGCCGGAACACCAACCGCTCGGCGTCCACTGCTGGATCGACCGGTTCGGCGAGCAGCGCGTAGGCCATCGTGCGGTTCTTCAGGGCTCGCCCGGCGAACGTCTGGACCACCGCGGCGACTCGCTCGGATGTGCTGCCGTGCGCGGCGACGGCGACCACCGCAGCCACTTCTCGGGTGCATACCTGCCGGAAGATCTCGACGACCAGGTCGGATTTGCCGTCGAAGTGCGTGTAGACGCTGCCCGCAGACACGCCGGCGGCCGCGGCGACCGAGGCCACCGACAGGCCCGCGTATCCCTTGGTGGACAGGACCTCGACGGCGGCAGCAAGCAGTTTCGTTCGGCCGGCATCGAGCCGGGCCTGCACTGCGGGTGTTCGCCGGTAGGGCATTGAAGGATTGAAGCACTGATTCAGTGCTTCACGCAAGGGGACTCGAGTAGGTTCGTAACCATGCCGGTACGGATCGAACGATCAGGCCCCGTCACCACCGTGGTCCTCTCACGCCCGGAGGCACGCAACGCCGTCGACGGGCCCACTGCTCAGGAACTCACTCAGGCCTTCGAGGAATTCGATGCCGACGAATCCGCGTCGGTTGCCGTGTTGTGGGGCGAAGGCGGGACCTTCTGCTCCGGTGCCGATCTGAAGGCGCTCGGCACCCCCAGGTCGAACCACGCGACCGAACACGGCGACGGTCCGATGGGCCCGACGCGAATGCGGTTGTCCAAGCCGGTCATCGCCGCGGTGTCGGGACACGCCGTCGCGGGCGGGCTCGAACTCGCCCTGTGGTGCGACCTACGCATCGCGGAGGACGACGCCACGTTCGGCGTGTTCTGTCGACGCTGGGGCGTGCCCCTGATCGACGGCGGCACAGTGCGTTTGCCGCGCATCATCGGCACCGGGCGAGCGATGGACATGATTCTCACCGGACGCGCCGTGGCCGCCCAGGAAGCGTTGGACATCGGTCTGATCACCCGGGTGGTTCCGGTCGGCCGTGCCCGATCCGAGGCCGAGGCGCTGGCCGCCGAACTGGCGTTGCTGCCCCAGACCTGCATGCGCGAGGATCGACTGTCCGTCCTCGAGCAGGACGGCCTCGACGAGGAAGCCGCGCTGAAGAACGAGTTCCGGCACGGTGCCATCTCGATCACCGCCGACGCGCTCACCGGAGCGAGTCGGTTCGCCTCGGGCGCGGGGCGACACGGTACCCCCAGTCCGTGACCTCGACCCGCCTGTCGGTGATCGACGAGATCTTTCTCCGCACACACCGCGGGTACGGCACACCGATTGCACTGCAGGGTATTTGGCGTACTGCTGAGTCGGTGACCCAGGACGAACTCGAACGGGTACACGCTGCGCTCGCGCGCGGGCAGCTGGGGCGGCAGGTCGGCGTGCCTCGCATCCCCGGTGCCCGGCTCCGATGGGACGTCTGTTCCACCTCGCTGACGCTGACGGTCGCCTCCGAGCCGGTCGACGATGCCATCGAGTGGGCCGACCACCAGGCCGATGTGCAGTTGGATCCGCAATACGGACCGGGGTGGCGGTTGACGGCAGCTCCGCTGGCCGACGGCGGTACCGTCGTATCGCTGGTGTGCTCGCATGCGCTCGCCGATGCCCGCGGGCTCATCGACGCTGCCGCACAGTCGTTTTCAGGTTCGGTAGAAACCGAGCCGATCGCCTCCCCCGGTTCGGACGCGGCGGACGCTCTGCGCATGATCGTCACCGTGCTCGTGCGGTCGATTTTCGCGACCGCTCGACTGTGGGTGAGCGCGAAGGCTCGGGCCGAGCTGCGCGCGTTCACGGCATCCGACTCGAATCGCACTCGCCCCCACCGTGTTCGACGGGCATTCTCAGTGGTCGTAGACGTCGATGCAGCGCAGTGGGATTCGGCTGCCGAGCTCGGTGGTGGCTCACCCAATTCGTTGTTCGTATGCGTCGTCGCCGCGACCATGGCAGAACTCGGCTCACCCACGGTGACCGTCGACATCCCCTTCCGCACCGGATCCGGCGACGCGAACTCGATCGGGATGGCCACCGTCGACGTTCGCGGAGACGATTCACCGGCTGCAGTGCGCGCGGCGTGCAAAGCTGCCTTCGCCGCGCCCGTCGGAGCGCCCGCGGGGTACCCGCCCGAGGTTGTCCAACTGCTCCCCCACCGCCTTGCGGCGAAGTTGACGTCGACGCCGGGGCGCGGAGAAGTGTTGTGCTCCAACATCGGCGACATTCCGCAGGCTCTGGCTACCCTCGGACCGCATCGATCCTGCGGTCTGGCCACCCGCGCGATCCACCCCGCACCGACGGGACCGATCCCGCTGTCGACGATCAGACTGTCGACCTACCTGTCCCGGATGGACGGGCGCTACACACTTTCCCTGGTGTGCACCGACGACGCGCTGGTCGGATCGGCCGCAGAACTCACCGCCGCGGTGCACCGCGCTCTGGCGCGGCGAAACCTGGCCGGTACACCCTGGTAGGTCTACCGTTGCAGCCATGAACGAGCACGATATCCACACCAAGATTCAGCAGCTGATCGCCACCGAGCACAAGCTGCGCACCGAGACCCAGGCTGGGGAGATCGATCCCGACACCGAGAAGGCACAGCTCGCGTCACTCGAACACGCTCTCGATCAGTGCTGGGACCTGCTCCGGCAGCGCCGCGCACGCATCGACGCAGGAAAGGACCCCGACTCCGCGACGGCCAACAGCGTCAACCAGGTCGAGGGATACCTGCAGTAGATCCGGTCATTCCGCAGGCTCCACTCCTGCGATTCAGACCATTCGATCCGTCAGCACGTTCGGCAGGAACCGCAGCGCCGCGTCGATGCCTCGCCATTTCAGGCCGGGCAGCGCGGCGCGGCGCGTTTCGCTCTCGATGGCCCGGACCATCGCGGTGACGCCCTCGTCCAGAGTGGCTGTGAGAGCAGCACTGTCGCCTGCGCCCGCCGACATGTCGGTGGCGATGAAGCCCGGCAGCAGCGTC
The DNA here is from genome assembly GCF_004563845.1 of Rhodococcus sp. 1R11. Taxonomy (NCBI): domain Bacteria; kingdom Bacillati; phylum Actinomycetota; class Actinomycetes; order Mycobacteriales; family Nocardiaceae; genus Rhodococcus; species Rhodococcus sp. 1R11. The sequence continues at coordinate 104,768 of NZ_SPNG01000010.1, forward strand.
GTGACGACGATGTCGGTGCGAGCCAACTCGGTGGCCAACGATTCTCCGAGAGAGGCCACCGCCGCCTTACTGGCCGAGTAGGTCGCCTTGGCACCGGGCAGACCTCGATCGGCGCTGATGGACGAGACGAACACCAGGTGCCCGTGCTTCTGGACCCGAAATATCGCCAACGCAGCCTCGGCCTGCGACAGCGCACCGACGAAATTGGTGCGCGCGGTCTGCAGATTGGCGTCCGCGCGACCGGATCCGATTTTCGCACCCTTGCCGAGTCCGGCATTGACGACAACTCGATCCAGGCCGCCCAGCTCGTCGCGCAGTTCGCCGAACACCATCACCACGGCATCGTGATCGGTGACGTCGAGGGCGCGTACCGCCACGGTGATCCCGGGATGCTGCGTCATCAGTTCGGAACGAAGCTCGTCGAGCCGCTCGACCCGTCGCGCACAGAGCGCGAGATCGCGGCCCATGGCTGCGAAGCGGCGCGCCATCTCCTCGCCCAGTCCCGAACTCGCGCCGGTGATCAGAATCTTGCTCCGAGTGGTCGCCATAAGCGGGGAGCCTATGTCACTGTGGAGCAATGGCCCCAGACAGCTCGGAATTCGATGTGATCGTCATCGGCGGAGGACCCGTCGGCGAGAATGCCGCGCAGTACGCGATACAAGGCAGCAGCCGCACCGCCGCCATCGTCGAACACGAACTCGTCGGCGGCGAATGCTCGTACTGGGCATGCATGCCCAGCAAGGCGCTCCTGCGGCCGAGCGAGGTGCTCGACACCGCCCGAAACATGCCGGGTGTGAAAGAACTGGTCGGCGACCAACCCCTCGACGCCGACGCCGTATTGGCCCGACGGGAATCCTTCACGCACGGCCTCGACGACTCGTCGCAGGTGTCGTGGGCCGAGTCCGCGGGCATCTCGGTGATCCGTGGCCACGGACGGCTCAGCGGGGTCAAGACCGTCGAGGTCGACGGCAGAACGCTCACAGCTCGGCACGCGGTGGTGCTGGCGACCGGCACCACCGCGTCGGTACCGAACACTCCCGGCCTTCGCGACGCCCGACCGTGGATCTCCCGCGATGCCACGAACATTCACGAGACCCCCGGACACGTGGCCATCATCGGCGGCGGTGTCGTGGCGAGCGAGGCAGCGACGTGGCTGCTGTCCCTCGGGGCGAAAGTCACGATGATCGTGCGCGGCTCGTCCCTGCTGGCGGGCTCCGAGCCGTTCGCCGGACAACTCGTCGCCGATGTACTGAAACAACGCGGCGCAACGATCATGCTCGACGCGTCCCTGACGGCTGTGTCGCGACAAGATCCCGCCGACACCGGCGTCGGCCGAATCCACGGTGGTCCGGTCACTCTCACGGTCGGCGGCGAGGACCTCGTCGTGGATGAGGTGCTGGTCGCGGCGGGCCGCTCCCCGGCGAGCTCGGATCTGGGGCTGTCCTCCGTCGGTCTTCCCGACGGCAGATACGTCGACGTCGACGATCACCTCACTGTGGGAGACCACGACTGGCTCTATGCCGTCGGCGATCTGAACGGCCGGGCACCGTTGACGCACATGGGCAAGTATCAGGGACGGGTGGCCGGTGACGTCATCGCTGCCCGGGCCGAGGGAAAGCCACTCGATCACAAGAAGTTTCGCGCCACCGCCGATCACGGACAGATTCCCCAGGTCGTCTTCACGCCCCTCGAGGTCGCCTCGGTCGGGCTCACCGAGGCGAAGGCACGCGAAGCCGGTATCGACGTCGAGATCGCGGCCCAGGACATCGCCGTTGCGGGTTCCTCCCTGCAGCAGGACGACTATTCGGGTCGTGCGCAGTTGGTGATCGACAGGGCCACCGACACTCTCGTCGGGGCGACCTTCGTCGGGCCGGGGGTGGCCGAATTGGTCCACGCGGCCACCGTTGCCGTGGTCGGGAAGGTATCGCTCGACGATCTGTGGCATGCGGTGCCGTCGTATCCGACGGTCAGCGAAATCTGGCTCCGGCTACTCGAATCGCGCCGGTGACAGGTTCAGCTCCGCGCATATGCTGCAGCTATCCCGGCGTAGGTTGTCGGGTCGGTTCGCCTCAGGCGTAGAGCCACCAGGATCCCGAGGATCGCTGCGAGGATCAGCACCACCGGTACCGCGTTGACGACGGCAGAATCGGATCCGGTGAGCACGCTGTAATGCGTTCCGGCGAGGAACAATCCGGTCGTGAACCCGAGAAATCCGATGCCCGGGGCAATCGCGGTGCGCCACACGGATCGATCGGGATGGCCGATGAAGAACACGACCACCGACAGTGCCGCGGCGGCCTGCAGCGCGATGACACCCAGAGTGCCGAGGCCGATGGCACCGGCCGCATAGCTCAGGTAGGGGTCGGCACCGGCCACCGCGAAGCCCGTCAGCGATACCGCTGCCACCACCGATGCAGTGATGCTCCCGACGTGGGGGCTCGCGTGCCGCGGGTGAATTCGGCCGAGCCACACCGGAAGTACACGCTCACGGCCCAACGCGAACAGATATCGACTGGCGGCGTTGTGCACCGCCAGATACGAGGCGAGCACGCTGGTGCACAGCAGCACTGCGGTTCCGTCGTACAGCACTGTTCCGCCGTACTCACGCGCCAGCGTGAACAGTAGGTTGCCCAGTTCGGTCCGGGCCAGCGCCGGAGCGTCGACGCCGCCTGCCGCACCGACGACGATCCAGCTCGTCGTGACGTAGAAGACCGCGATGATCGACACCGCAATGAACGTCGCACGCGGGATACTTCGCCGCGGGTCCTTGGTCTCCTCCCCGTACAACGCTGCGGATTCGAACCCGATGAAGCTCGAGAAGGCGAACATCATGGCGATACCGAGCGAACCGGAGAACACCTGAGTCGGTGTGAACGACTCCAGTGGCACTGCGGCAGCACCCTTCTGCCCGACGACCAAGCCGTCGAACACCACCAGAAAAGCAAATTCCAGCACCATCAATGTCCCCAAGACCTTGGCCGAGAGGTCGGCATTTCGAAACCCGAGAATTGCCACGATCACCACGGCAACGCCGGTGAAGACGTACCACGGAATATCGATGCCCGAATCGGCGAAGACCAAATGGGTGAAATAGCCGAATGCTCCTGAAAGCCCGCATGCAAGTGACGTATACGCGACAACTGCGACATATGCGGCAGCAATTCCAGGCGGTTTACCCAACGCGAGACCGATGTAGGTGTAGAACGCCCCGGTGCTGTACACCTGCTGTGCGATCGCCGCGAAACCCACCGAGAAACACAGCAACACAACGGCACTGATCGCGTAGGCGGCAGGCAATCCCGCCCCGTTTCCGCGAATCAAAGCCAATGGCACATTACCGATCATGGCCGCCATCGGTGCTGCGGCAGCAACCACCAGAAATACCACTCGCCCGGTGGTCAGAGTACGTCGCTCGGACATCGTTGGGACGCTACCCGTACTGAGAGCACAATGCTGACATGGAAAACGAGATGGGCTGACATGGAATACCAACGCGGTTTCGAGAGACTGGTCAATTTCAGCGATGCCGTGGTAGCCATCGCGGCCACGCTGTTGGTCCTACCGCTGGTCGAGTTGGCCGACCCGGGCCGGAGCGACAGCTTCGTGGACGTCTTTCGTGAGCACGGTGTGGAGTTCTACGCGTTCGTCCTGAGCTTTCTGGTGATCTTCACTCAATGGCTCAGCCACCACCGCGTCTTCCGAAATCTGATCGGCTACACACCTGCGCTGATGTGGGTCAATTTCGTGTGGCTACTGTCCATCGTGTTCCTCCCTTTTCCGACGAAGCTGATCGCCGAGAAGAACGGATACGACTCGAGTTCGTCGACGCTGTACGTCGCCACCATCGCTGTCTCCGTCATCGCCATGTTCGTCGCGGACGTCGTCGTCTCGCGGCACCCGTCGATCGTGGCCGCCGACTCTCGCGACGTGGAACGAGTCCGCACCGGCGCCGTCGGTTCGGCGTTGATCCTGATCGCGTTCGGTCTGGCGTTCACACCACTCGGCCTGTGGTCACTGCTGATCCTGCTGCTGGCCAAGCCGATCAACCACTTCGCCGATCGACGCACTACACGTAGATTGGTCGAGTGACCGAGAATTCACCGAAGCAGCAGCCGCTTCTCGTGCTGGGCAAAATCACCGAGATTCTCGATGCGTTCTCGTTCGATCGCCCGGCCATGACGCTGGGCGAGATTCAGCAGAGCACCGGACTACCTACCTCGACGGTGCAGCGTCTGGTCACCAACCTGGTCCAACAGGGTTTTCTGGATCGAGGCGGCGATCGCATTCGTATCGGTGTGCGGATGGCGTACTGGGCCGCGACCGCAACCAAGGATCTCGATGTGTTGTCGGTCGTCAACCCGATCCTCAAGGACATGCGCGATCTGACGACCGAAACAGCGTGCTTCTTTCGGCCCGAGCAGAACTACCGTGTATGCGTGGCCATTGCCGAGACGCGGCATGCGTTGCGGCGAGACATGTACGTCGGCAAAGTCGTTCCGCTCAGCGCGGGATCGGCCAGCCGCGTCCTCTTGGCCTGGGACTCGGAACTGGCCGAGCGCGTTCTCTCCCGAGAACTCGAATCGTTGACCGAGCAGACGGTGACCGAGGCCGAGACGATGCGGGAACTGTTGGCCCAGACCAGGTCCGACGGCTATGCGATCACCACCGGCGAGCGCGACACCGGCGCATCGGGGTTGTCTGCTCCGGTGTTCGATTCGGCCTCGGACATCGTCGGTGCCGTCACCATCAGCGGCCCGACGCTGCGAATGCCGCAGTCGCAGTGCGAGGCCTGGGTGGACCTGCTGATCTCGCATGCCGAACAGATCACCCGGACCCTCGGCGGCCGCTACCCCGCCTGACCCCAGGCCTCGGGATTGACCGGGTGCGGCGGGAGCTCACCGCGCAGCATCGCCACGGCATTGGTGGCGCACAGGCGCGCCATCTCCGAACGCACCGAGACCGTCGCGCTGCCCACGTGCGGTAGGAGCACGGTATTGGACAGTTCGGCCAGACCCGGTTCGAGCGCAGGTTCGTGTTCGTAGACGTCCAATCCTGCTGCGGCGATAGATTTCTCACGTAGAGCAACCACCAGCGCTGCCTCGTCGACCACCGGCCCCCGCGCGGTATTGATCAGAATCGCCGACGGCTTCATGGCCTCGAACACGGCAGCATCGACCAGGTGCCGGGTGGAGTCCGACAACGGGACATGCAGAGACAGAAAGTCACTCGTTGCAACGATCTCGTCCCACGCCACATGTTCGACGCGGCCGGCGAACTCACCGAGTTCGTCGTCGGAGACCTCGCGATCGCCGGGTGGCCGGGGGCAGAACTTCACCGTCATACCGAAGCCCAGTGCCCGCCGAGCGGTGGCCCGAGCAATCCGGCCGAAACCGGCGAGGCCGAGTACGCGGCCCCAGACATCGCTGCCCAGAAGCAGTTCGGGCTTCCACCCGGTGAAGGATCCGGACCGAACAAAGGCATCGGCTTCGATGGCGCGGCGGGCCGTGGACAGGATGAGGAGCATCGCGATGTCTGCGGTCGAATCCGTCAGCACACCTGGAGTGTTCGCGGCGGTGATTCCGTTGCGGGTCGCGGCCGCGATGTCGATGTTGTCGAATCCGACGGCGTAGTTGGAGATCCCGGTGATCGACGCCGTAGCGAGTAGTTCCGCGTCGAAGCGGTCGCGCAACTGCGAGACGACCACGGAGTACGTACCCGATGCGCAGGCGTCGAGAAGCTGCTCGTGGTCCACCTCGCGGAGGTCGACCTCGCCGGCAGCCCGCAGAATGTCCATGCCGGGAGCCGGGATTTCCGACGTGACGAGAATGCGGCTCATACGACCCACTCGAACACGTGCGCCTCGGACCTGGCACCCTGCACGGTTTTCGATCGCATGGGCTCCTCCAGTTCGGCCAGCAGGCCCTCCGACAGAGAGACCATGCGTGCCAGCGTCTTCGGCTCGAACCAGTCCGGCCTCGTCGCGAAGAGAATGTCCTCGGACGAGGTGTTGCCACTGGCACCGGGGGCGAAGGGGCAGCCGCCCAGTCCGCCGAGCGAACCGTCGACCATCGCGGCTCCGGCCGAGATGGCGGCCAGAGTGTTCGCGACGCCCAGACCCCAGGTGTCGTGACCGTGGAACACCACCCGGCGATCCGGCGTTTCCGCGCGCACCCGTGAAATCAGCGACGACACCTGAACCGGCACCGCCTGCCCGAGGGTGTCGCAGATGACGATGTCCGTTGCGCCCGTTGCTCGTTCGTCATTGGCGATCTCGATGACCCGATCCGGCGGTACCTGCCCCTCGAAAGGACAGGTGAACGACGTCGCGATACACAGCTCGATCTGCCCTCCCACCGAGCGGGTGATATCGACGGCATCGGGCATGGCGGCCAGCGATACCTCGGTGGTGCGCCCGATGTTGGCCTGATTGTGCGAGTCCGACGCGGAGAAGCAGTACTGGAAGTTACGAGCTCCCGCAGCAGCGGCCTTCTCGACGTGGCGTGGAGTGGCGACCCACACCCAGCATCGCTCGAGTTCCTCGGCGGTCAGCTCGCCGACGACCTCGAGGGTGTTGGCCATGGGCGGCACCTTGTCGCCCCGCGCCATCGAGCCGATCTCGAGTTCCGGTACGCCGAGTTCGATCAGGGCCCTGATGATCTCGAGTTTGCGTTCGGTGGGGAGCATCTTGCCGGTGAGCTGCAGTCCGTCGCGCATCGTGACGTCGCGTAACTCCGCGGTGGGGGTGAATCTGTACATCTACAGGCCCATCTCTTCGTCGGTCCGGCCGAGCAGCGTCGACAGTACTTCTCTGGTGTGCTCGCCCAGATCCGGCCCGACCGATCGGATCGGCAGGGATGCATCACCGATGACCGGGACGACTCCGACGAACCCGACGTCGGTGGGCTCGTCCTCGCCGGTGTCGACCTGGAAGTGCTGAATCATGTTGCGGGCCGCGTACTGTTCGTCGGCGACGATGTCCGCGGCAGTGTAGATCGGACCCGACGGCACCCCCGCGGCATCGAGTATCTTCAATGCCTCTGCACGCGAACGCAATCCGGTCCACGCCGAGATTGCGGCGTCCAGCTCGTCGCGGCGACGCCACCTGCCTGCGTTGGTCGCGAGGTTCGGATCGGCTCCCAGATCGGGACGGTCGATGGTCTCCATGTAACGCTGGAAGATGGCGTCGCCGTTGCCGGCGATGATGATCGAGTGACCGTCGTTGCACGGGTACGCATTCGAAGGGGCGATTCCCTCCATTCGGCCGCCTGTCCGTTCGCGTTCGACGCCGTAGGCCAGATAATCCGGGACCAGGGACTCCATCATGGACAGGATGGAGTCGTTCAGCGCTACGTCGATGGACCGCTGCGCCAACGACAACGGGGTCTGTTCGTCCGAACCCTGGGCTGCGCGCTGCGTCTGTCGTTGAAACAACGCCATGACACATCCGAACGCCGCATACAGACCGGCGATCGAGTCGCCGATCGACACACCGACCCGCACGGGTGGCCGGTCCGGGTCGCCCACGAGATTACGAAAACCACCGTATGCCTCTGCAACTGCGGCGAATCCGGGTCGCTGCGACATGGGTCCCGTTTGTCCGAAGGCCGAGATACGCGTGATGATCAGCTCCGGATTGGCGGCACTGAGAACCTCCGGCGAGATGCCCCACTTCTCGAGTGTGCCGGGTCGAAAGTTCTCGAGCACGATGTCGCAGTGCGCGGCGAGGTCGACCACATCTTTGCGGCCCTGCTCGGTGCGCAGGTCCAACACGATCGACTTCTTGTTCCGGTTGATCGTGCGGTACAGCATCGATGTCGTACCGGAGTACAGCCGCCAATTGCGCAGTTCGTCGCCGGTACCCGGCCTCTCGACCTTGATCACCTCGGCGCCGAAATCGGCGAGCATCCTGGCCGCCGTGGGTGCGGCGATGTAGTTGCCGAGTTCGAGAACTCGAACTCCACTGAGCGGCAATGCCATTGTGTTCCTTTCGATATTCACGGACGAGGTCACAGGATCCAGCTCATCGGCACGATCAAGGCGATGGCGATGACCGATGCCACCGACACGCCCACCGAGCACGTCTTGAGTGTGCCCCTCGTCGACTGGCCCATCAAGGACTGCAACAGCCAGAAGGTGTTGCTGGTGACGTGCACGGCAAACAGTGATCCGGCACCGGCGGCGAGCGCGATGAACACCGGGTCGAGCCCGATCAGCGGAGCCACCGGAGCGAGGATGCCGGCCGAGGTGATGGCGGAGATCGTCACCGATCCGACGGCGATGTGCAACGCGGCCGCAATGACCCACACCATCAACAGCGGTGCCGCGGTGCTGGCCGTGAAGTACTGGCCGAGGATGTCGCCGAGACCTGCTTCGTTGATGACGGCTGCGAGCGATCCACCGACACCGGTGAGGATGAGGATCTGACCGCTCTCGGCGAAACCACGAGCGAGAGCTTTCTCCACCCGCTCCTGGCCGACGTGGTAGCGACCGATGAGGCACGTCCCCACCAATCCGAGGAGCAGCGCGATGACCGGGCTGGCGATGAATTCGACTACCGGCACCGATATCTCGGCGACTTCGAGAACGGCACCGATCGCGATCAGGACGAGCGCGAGCAGCAACGGCGAGAGCAACACGAGCAGCGAGGTCTGCTTCTCGGTGCGCACTTTCTGGGCCACGCCGCCGCCGGCGTCGAGTGGCTCGTCGTCGGCCTCGACAGGCTCCGGGCCCCCGGGCTCAGTGACTACGGTGATCTGTTGCTCGTCCTTCTCCTCGTTCCACCAACCGTGCCGGAACACGAACGACATGACGGCCACCGACAGCACGACGACCGGAACGATGAGGATCAGTCCGTAGATCATCATCTTGCCCAGCGGCACGCCGAGCAGTCCGGCCAGCGCGAGCGTCGCGACACCGGGGACCATGAACACGATTCCACATTCGAGCGAGATCGCCAGTGCCGTAGCCATTCTGGCTGTGCCGTACTTGCCGATCTTGGGGGCGAGGTTGCGAGCGAGCGGAGCCGAGATCACCAGCAGCACGTCGAGGAAGATGGACTGCAACACGGTCGCGATGGTCAGCGACAGCGCGTACGGGAGCCGTTTGGGCCCGAATGTTTTCAGCAGGGTGCCGACGAGACGCTGGATGGCGCTCATCTCCTGCAGCACCGAACCCATCAGAACGCCGAATGCGATGAGCAGTCCGACTTCGGCCATGATCTCGCCGAATCCGCCGGTGATCGTGTCGACAGTGGTCGACACTCCCAGCTTGGTCGCCAGGCCCAGGTACGCAGCCCCGAGCACCAGCGAGATCACCGGGTTGAAATGGAAACGAACGATGAATACCACCACCGCCAGCACGGCGACGACGGTGTTGATCACGATCCACACATCGGACATCGGCAGGTCTTTCCAGGCAGAGAGTGACCGCCGCCATCGATGACGGACCGGTGTGATGCGTCGCACCATTACCCACATTATGGGCACATATTTACTTCGTGAGCAAGAGGGGCTCTCAGATTCGCGTCAAATGGGCTGCGCGCGCCGAATCGACAGCGCAGCTCGCGACGCATCCAGTTCGACCGGAGAGCGCACCGACAGCGGCCCGACTCGCAAGATTCCGTCCGACAGCGGCTCGACCCGCAATCCGCCGCGACCGATCAATGCCTTGCGAGCTCCGTCGACCACCATGCGGTCCATCCACGCGCACGGATGGGCAGGTCGGCCGCCCCGGAAGCGAATCCAGCCGTCACCGGAATCGAGTTCGAATTCCAGTCCGCGCAGTGGGTCGAGCTCCAACCCGCGGACCACAACATTTCGCCTGGCCACGGCCGGGTCGGGAACGTCGACTCCCAGAACCTCGCCGACGGCGTCCCAGGCTTCGAGTGCCAGGAAGCTCACCGCTGCCTCGGTATGAGCCTTCACCCCGAAGAATCGATCGCCGCGGATGCCCTTGTGGGCGACGATCTCGACGCTGTCCGGCAGGTCCGTCGGCACCTCGGCCGGGCCGTCCTTGGATCTCCCGAAGTACGCGTGCGAGGGCGCTCGCAGTAGCTCCACAATCTCGGCTCGATACTCGAAAGGCATGCTCCCGAGTCTGCCCGGTGCCGAACACTGCCGGTTCTTACCACTGGGTAAGAAGCGCCCGGTAGTATCGCGAAATGGCTGTGAAAACACGCGTGACCACCACGGACGGCATGATCGAGGGAAAGCCGGTCGGGAATCTCACCACTTGGCGGGGCATTCCCTACGCCGCCCCTCCCGTCGGTCCGCTCCGGTTCCGCGCACCTCGACCCACGCAGCCGTGGCAGGGCGTGCGCGACGCGACCGAGTGGGGCAACGCATCCGTTCAGCACAAGCGGGGCACGATGCTCGCAATCGGGAAATACCAACCGTCGAGCGAGGACTGCCTGACGCTCAACGTCCTGGCACCGAGCACGCCGAGCGCAAAACCCAGACCGGTCATGGTGTTCATCCACGGCGGCGCGTACACCCTCGGCACGTCGGCCACCCCGCTGTACGGCGGAGGCTCGCTGGTCCGGCGCTCGCTGCAGGACGGCGACGGCATCATCTACGTCTCGGTCAACTACCGACTCGGCGCTCTGGGCTACCTCGACATGTCCCGCTTCTCGACCCCCGAGCGGCCGTTCGATTCCAACCTGGGACTACGCGACCAGGTGGCGGCATTGGAGTGGGTCCAGCGCAACATCGCCGAGTTCGGCGGGGATCCCGACAACGTCACCGTCTTCGGCGAGTCCGCAGGCGGCAATGCCGTCACCACCCTGATGACGGTCCCTGCCGCGAAAGGCCTTTTCGCCCAGGCAATTGCCGAGAGTTCGGCACCGGGCATGACAACCGCCAAGCACCGTGCGGACCAGTGGGCGAGCGAATACGTCGGCTACCTCGGGGGCACCGCCGAGACCGCGGTGGAAACCCTGGAGAACGCCGAGGTCCTGGCACTCGGCCGAGCAGGCACCAAGCTCGGACTCACCACGCTGCACCGCACTCCCGGCCTGCTCCCCTTCGGCCCGGTGATCGACGGTGATTTCCTTCCTGTCGATCCGGTCGAGGCATACGGGAACGGCACCGCACACAACGTTCCGCTGATCATCGGCACCAATGCCCGTGAGGGAACACTGTTTCCGAAGTTTCTGGACGCGTTGCCCACCAACCCCGAACGCATTTCCAAACTCTTCTCCCTCACCGATCCAGCGGCAGAACCGGTTGTCACCGGCGGATACCGTGGATACCCGAGCGAGCGCGCGGCCATCGACTTCGGTGGAGATTTCACGTTCTGGAAGCCGTCTCTCGAAGTGGCCGAGGGACATTCGCGTCACGCACCGACGTACTTCTATCGCTTCGACTTCGCCCCTCGGTCGATGAAGCTGCTGGGCCTCGACGCTACCCACGGATTCGAATTGTTCGCTGTCTTCGGCATCAACGAGACGTTGTTCGGCAAGGCCCTGACCGCGACGGGCGGACGAAAGTCGTTCGCGAAGGTCACCGAGCAGGTGCAGTCACACTGGATTGCGTTCGCCACCAACGGAAAGCCGTTGGAATCGTGGCCGGCCTACGACGAAGCCGAGCGCAAGACGCTGATCTTCGACACGCGCACTCGGGTGCAGAAAGATCCGCGCAGCGATCGCCGCACAGCGTGGGAAGGCTACCGCGGCTACGCCAGTCAAACGCTCGAACCCGCTACTTGAGCAACCGCGACATCCGGCGGTCGGCGAGAATCTTGCCGGCCGTCTGGCACGTCGCGCAATACTGAAAAGAACGGTCCACGTACGCGACCTCGCGCACCGGATCTCCGCAGACCGGGCACGGCAGTCCGGTCCTGGCATGCACCCGCATTCCGGAACGCTTCTCCCCCTTGAGGCGCGCCGCATCCTGCCCGGCCGAACGGTCCACCGCGTCGGACAGGACCGAGCGCATCGCGGCATAGAGAACCGAAACGGCTTCCGCGTCGAGCTTGCTCGACGACGCGAACGGCGACAGCTTGGCGACGTGCAGAATCTCGTCCGAGTAGGCGTTGCCGATCCCGGCGAGCAACGACTGGTCCACCAACGAGGTCTTCAGACGCGCGGTGGTGCTGCCCAGTATCTCGGCGAATTCGAGCTCGGTGACCGTCATCGCGTCCGGCCCGAGCCGGGCGATGCTCGCGACCTGCTGAGGATCACGGACCACCCAGACCGCCAATCGCTTTTTGGTACCGGCTTCGGTCAGGTCGATGGCGGGCGTCGCGCCTTCTGGAGTGAAGAAGTGGATCCGCAGCGCCAACGGCCCCTTACCCGGTTTCGGCGGAGCAACACTGGGGTTGTCCACCCACCGCAGCCAACCCCCACGCGACAGGTGGGTGATCAGCCACAGGTCACCTGCCTGCAGCGCCAGATGCTTTCCGAACCGCGCGGCATCGGTGACGTCGCGACCCTGCAGATCTGTGATCGGCGGATCGAAGGTCTTGAGAACACTGAGCGCCGCGATGTCGATCCGGCCGATCACGGCACCGACGGCATGCTCGCGCAAGAAGCCGGCAAGGGCTTCCACCTCGGGTAATTCCGGCATGTGTCCAGTATGCAGCTACGATGGCCGTCGTGATGGTTCCGACTCCGTACGAAGATCTGCTGCGCCGCATCCTCGACACCGGTACGGCCAAATCCGACCGGACGGGAACCGGGACGACCAGCGTGTTCGGGCATCAGATGCGGTTCGATCTGGCCGCGGGCTTTCCGTTGATCACCACCAAGAAGGTCCATCTCAAGTCGATCGTCTACGAACTGCTGTGGTTTCTGCGCGGAGACTCCAATGTCACCTGGCTGCAGGAACACGGCGTCAGCATCTGGGACGAGTGGGCAGCTCCGGACGGCGAGCTCGGCCCCGTCTACGGAGTGCAATGGCGTTCGTGGCCGACCCCGTCGGGCGAGCATATCGACCAGATCAGCCAGGTCATCGAGACCCTGAAGACCGATCCGGATTCGCGGCGAATGATCGTCTCGGCGTGGAACGTCGGCGAAATCCCGCAGATGGCCCTGCCGCCGTGCCATGCGTTCTTCCAGTTCTATGTTGCCGACGGCAAGCTCTCGTGCCAGCTGTATCAACGCAGCGCCGACATGTTCCTCGGTGTGCCGTTCAACATCGCGAGTTACGCACTGCTCACCCACATGGTCGCCGCACAGACCGGCCTCGACGTAGGCGAGTTCGTGTGGACCGGCGGCGATTGCCACATCTACGACAATCACCGCGACCAGGTTGCCGAGCAGCTCTCCCGCGAGGCGTACCCCTACCCGACTCTGAAACTGGCACAACGGGATTCGATCTTCGACTACACCTTCGACGACGTCGAGATCGTCGACTATCAGCACCACCCTGCAATCAAGGCCCCGGTAGCAGTGTGAGTGCATCGAGAGAAGTCGGCCTGATCTGGGCGCAAAGCTCCAACCTCAAAATCGGCGAAGCCGGCAGGATTCCATGGGAAGTACCGGAAGACATGGCCCGGTTCAAAGCCGTGACGATGAATCACCCGGTCATCATGGGACGCAAAACCTGGGAGTCTCTGCCGGCAAGATTTCGACCGCTTCCGGGCCGACGCAATATTGTGGTCACTCGCAACCGCTCGCTGGAGGTGCCGGGTGCCGAGACATGCGGCGGGGTGGACGAAGCCCTGGCCCTTGCCGGGGACGACACTGTGTGGATCATCGGCGGCGGTGAAATCTACCGATCGGCAATGCCATTCGCCACAACCCTGCATGTGACCGAGATCGACGTCGAGGTACCGGGCGATACGGATGCGCCGTCGGTGGAAGGCGAATGGATCACGAAGACGGGCGACTGGCTCACCAGCAGAGTCGACGGTAGACAGTTCAGATATGTGGAGTACGGAAAGCCTACCCAAACTGTTTGAGCGCGTTCATGATTCCCCCGTCGTGACTGTGGGTGGTGCGTCATACTGGCGGCTATGGACAAGAAGTCACTCACCGCACTTGCCCGTCAGCAACTCAAGCTCGCAGTCGGCGCGTCGAGTGGCCGCAGTTCGCAGACGGTGTACGGCGGCCACAGTCGCAAATTGAGGCAGACCGTCGTGGCGCTGGCCGCAGGCAACAGGCTGGCCGAACACGATCTCAGCGGTGAGTCGACCGTCCTCGTCCTGAGCGGCAAGTTGGAGCTGATCAGCGGTGAGAAGACCTGGAAGGGCTCGACCGGCGATCTCCTCGTCATCCCCGACGCACGACACAGCGTCGAAGCGCTCGAAGACGTCAGCTTCTTGTTGACCGTCGCTATGTGACCGCTTTCCTGACGACCAGCACCGGGCAATCTGCGGTGTTGACCAGAGCGAAGCTCGTCGATCCGAGCAGCATTCCCCCGAATCCGCCGCGCCCCCGATTACCCACCACGATCAGCGCTGCCGTTTCGGACAGTCCACTGAGCACTCGAACGGGGCGATCCTGGGCGACGACGCGTTGGACGTCGACCTCCGGGAACCGCTCTTGCCACCCGGCGAGACTTTCTGCCAGCAGCGCTTCCTCGGTGTCGGCGATGGACTGCCAGTCCGCGGGTGCCCGGCCGAACGAGCGCGTCAGATCCACGTCGGACCATACGTGCACTGCGATCAACGGGGCATCACGTGCCGAGGCCTCGGCGAACGCCCACTCGACCGCTGGCTGATTGACGTCGGATCCGTCCACGCCGACGACGACCGGGCCCTCGGCGACGGGACGGCCGTCGATGTCCCGGCCGCGTACGACGGCCACTGGCGACACGCTGTGGGCTGCCAGAGAGATTGTCACAGCGCCCGTTTCGCTCGCTCCGATCACCAACAGCTCGGCTTGGGCCGACACACCGATGAGTACGTCCATCACGCCGCCCTCGACAGCACTGGAGGTCACCTCGAACGTCGGGTCGTCGATGACCGACACGGCCAGCGTTTCGGCCGCCGCCAGACGCGATTTCGCAGTGGCAACGTATTCCGTTGCCTCGCCGGCAAATTCGCTCAGATCGACGACGCCCGGCATGTCGACGGCCGTCACGATGTGCAATCGCCGGTCCCGTCGCCGAGCGCACAGGGCCGCCCAGATCACAGCCTTGTCGGCCGCAGCGGAACCGTCGATGCCGACGATGATCGGTCGATGCCCTGTCACGTGCCGGCCTCCGGTAGTAGCCCCGAGCCCGCGGCTCGGTGAATGACGAACAGGGGTTCAGGCTAGTCGATGAATAGTCGCCAACGGCGGGATGTGCTTACGTCAGCTGGCGCGCAGCGCGTCTGCGTACCCCTGAGTTCGGGTGCGGTTCGCCTCGACTGCGGCAGCCCGGGTGTCGAGATGCCCCAGGTAGTCGGCCAATTGGTCGCGTCTGCGGGCACCGACACCCAGGTCGGTCCGCTCGAAGACTTGCCACCGCGCGAGCAACGGCAGCAGCACCTCGTCGAGATGACGTCGGAGATCGAATATCCCGTCCCGCTCGATGAGCATGGCGCTTCGACCGAAGCCGGGCAGGTTGGTGCCCGGCAACTGCGCGTTCATGACCACTTCGGTGATCGCCGTGACGGTCGGAGCGGGGGCGACGTCGAGCGCTGCCGACACCAGATTCGCGAAGAAGGTGACGTGCAATTTCTGGTCGTCGACTATCCGGCCCAGCAAGCAATCGGCCACCGGATCGTTGCACTGGTACGCCGTATTCGTATGGCAGACGCTGCTGATCGATTCGTCGAGAGTCACCTGCGCCAGCGAACGAAGGAGGTGAGCGCCGTTCATCGGGGAGTCGAATCCCACCGTCTTGCACTGTGCGCGAGCTCGACCGAGCGCCGCCGGATCGACACTGCGGGTAGCGACGAGGTAGTCGGTGACGGCGGCAGCATGCCGGGTGCGCTCGGCGCTCCACTCGGTGAGCCATGCGGGCCACGAGCCGGTACCCGACGCCGCGACCTCGCACCGATACAGCGGGATGTTCTGTTCGGTGAGGAGATCGGTGACCAGTGCGGCCTTGGCTGCTTCGGTCAGTGGGGATGTACGCGTTCCCCAGTACATCTCGGTCCGAACGAAGTCCGTGGGCTGCCAGGAGACGGCCGCCGAGCGGTGGCGAGCGAGGTTCTCGTCGATCGTCGGCTGCAGTTTCCGTAGAACCGCGAACTGCCCGATGTCGCTGCGCATACTTGCCCTCTCACCCCGCGTGCCCGGTCCGATCCGAGATCAAAGTAGGCGCGCAGCGCGGGCGATGGGACCGCCTTCCACATTGTTTAGGGCAAGTCGCAAGGCCCCTCGTGGCCCGCTCGAGATAAATCACAACGAGTTTTCCCGAAACCATGGATCACACCTAGATAACAACCTATGATCGATCCTGTTAGAGGCCAGGAAACAAACTCAAAGTTTGAAAAACCTGCCATTTCGGCTGAAGTTGCATAGATTCACGGCAGGAAGCGCGTTTCTACGCGTGAGTACGTTAGCTCTCTCAAAACCTGAAGAATCCAACACGAAGGGTTGATCTGTGACCGTTCACAACTCGACTGGCCTCGGAATCATGGTCGCAGGGCAGCCTGCTTCGGCTCCCCTTCGCGACTTTCGCGCAGTGGCGCGCCTCCTGGTAGGTCACTTCGCCGCCAATACTCCCTGCGGCTCACTTCCCGGTGAGCAACTCCACGGAGACGTCACCGAATTCACCGTCAAATGCATCAGCATCGCGGTGCAGATGCTCGACGAGCGGCGCGCACCTGCCGAGTCCGACTTGGCCGAGCTCCGCGCCAAGGCCAGTCAGTGGGCTCGTGAGGGTGTGCCGCTCGAGTCCGTCCTCAGCGTCTACCACGAGGGCATTCAAATCGGTTGGAACCTGGTGTCCAAGCGGGCAGGAGAAGGCGACGCCGCCCAGTTGATCGAAGCTGCGCGCATGTTCGTGCTGCTGTCGGAGAAGGTCTCGATCGCGGCCAGCAAGAGCTACGTCGAAGAGCTTCAGGCGGTGGCGAGCGAGCATCACACAGCCGCGCACACGTTGGTCACCTCGTTGCTGAGCGGACACAACGCCGTCTCGATGGCCCGCCAGTCGGGCATCGAACTCGCCGACAGCTACCTCGTGCTCGCGCTGTCGGTACCGCCGCACCCCGACGAGAACGACCCCAACATCCAGAAGACGGTGGCTGCACGACGCAAGCTGCGTCGCGTGCAGGCCGAACTGGCCACCGTCTGCGGACGCACTCCCCTGTCGCTGCTCAGCACCGAGGGCGGAACCGTCCTGATCCCCGGCGTCCACGACGACGAGTGGGTCGAGGCCCTGGTGCACCGCATCGGTACCGCCGCCGAGGTGCCCGTCACCGCCACCGCCGAGCAGGCCGCGACAGCCGACATTCCCACCGCAGCAGACCAGGTCCACGAACTGTTGTCGCTGGCTCATCAGCTGCACCGCCCGTCCGGGTTGTACCGGATGGACGATCTGGTGCTCGAGTACCAGCTCACTCGTCCCGGACCGGGTCGACGCCACCTCACCCAGATCCTCGAGCCCCTCGACTCGTCACCCGAATTGCTCGAGACCCTCGAGATCCACATTTCGCACGACCTCAACCGACAGCGCTCCGCTCGGCAACTCCATCTGCACACCAACACCGTCGACTACCGCCTCAAGCGAATCGCACAACTGACCGGGTTCGACCCGACTCGTCCGTCCGGTATCCGCCACCTGCAGGCGGCACTGGTGGCCAGGCGGCTCGAATCCTCGCGCGGCGCAGCGTGATCTGAGAACTCCGACCGGTTTCTCGACTCGACGGCAGGTAGCGTCGGAAGTATTCGAGAAGCAGGGGATCATGCATGACGAAGTTGAAGCTCCAGTTGTCCGGCGTGGTCAAGGAGTACCCCACCGGCGAACAGCCGGTCCGTGCGTTGGACGGCATCGATCTCACGATCGACGGCGGTCAGTTCGTATCGCTGGTCGCGCCGTCCGGAGCAGGTAAGTCGACACTGCTGCACATGCTCGGCGCGCTGGACACCCCGACGGCCGGGTCGATCCGATTCAACGACGTGGAGGTCACCACCCTCGACGACAACGCCCAGTCCGACTTCCGACGCCATCAGGTGGGCTTCGTCTTCCAGTTCTTCAACCTGCTGCCGACCATGTCGGCGTGGGAGAACGTGGCCGTCCCGAAGCTGCTCGACGGCACCCCCATCAAGAAGGCGAAAGCCGATGCGATGCGGCTGTTGGACATGGTGGGGTTGGCGCAACGATCGGAACACCGCCCGGCGCAGCTGTCGGGCGGTCAGATTCAACGCATCGCGATCGCGCGAGCCCTGATGATGGACCCGGCGCTGCTGATCGCCGACGAACCGACGGGCAACCTCGATTCCAAGACCTCCCACAACGTTCTCGAGATTCTCGCCGACGTAGCCCACGGCAGCGACGGGCGTCGGGCAGTGGTGATGGCAACGCACGATCTCGAGGCGGCAAGGTCGACCGATCGCGTCGTCAGCATGATCGACGGCCGCGTCGACACCGACACCGCCGGTACACCTCGGTGATCGGTACCGCGCTCAGTAGATTTCGCGTCATCAGCCTCCGCGACCTCAGAATGCACTGGGTGCGTTCGCTGGTCTCGGCGGGAGTCGTCGCCGTCGCCGCGGGTCTGCTCATCGCTGTCCTCGGCACCTACGGATCGCTGACCGGATCCGTCGAACGTCTGGCGGTATCGATCGCGGGCAACGCGCAGTACGAAGTGGTCGGCGTGACCGATTCGGGATTCGACCAGAACGAACTCGACGTCGTACGCGGTGTAGCGGGCGTCGATGCGGCAGTACCCCTGCTCCGCAGCATCGTGCGATCCGATGTCGGCGAGCTGACGGTACTGGGTGTCGATTCCTCGATCACGGCACTGCAGTCCGATCTGCAAGGTGCGGTGGGCAACGCAGCGGGTCTGCTGTCCGACCCGTCGGGCGTATTGGTCGGAGCAGCAACGGGATTGACGCAGGGTGACACGGTCACGATCGCCGACCGACCGACTGCGGTAGTGGGCGTGATCGACGGCCCTGGCACGCAGCGCATCGGTGGAGGCATGTTCGCCGTCACGTTGCTGCCCACCGCGCAGGCCTTGACCGACCGCCCCGGTCAGCTCGATTCGATCTTCGTTCTCGGTGGCGGGGACGACCTGCGATCGAACCTCGACGCGGCATTGGCCGGCCGAGTATCGGTGATGAATCCGGAATTTCGGGCCGACAGAGCCGATCAGGCCATGAGTCTGACGCGCAATGCGACGCTCATGGTCTCCCTCATCGCGTTCGTCGTCGCGGCGTTCCTGGTGTTCAACGTCATGAGCATGGCCATCGCCAAGCGTCGCCCCACCATCTCCCTGCTCCGAGCGGTCGGCGGTCGGCGCGCGGACATCGTCCGCGACCTGTTGTTCGAGTCGGTGCTGGTGGGTCTCGTCGGCGGTGCCGTCGGGGTACCTCTCGGAATCATCATGGGCCGCATCGCCATCGAGAGCCTGCCGCCGTTCCTGTCGCAAGCATTCGATGCGCGGATCGAATACGTGTTGCCGAGCTTCGCCATTCCCGTCGCGATCGTGGCCTGCGTGCTGGCCTGCGTCGGCGCGTCCGCTCTGGCTGCCGTTCAGGTGTATCGCATCTCGCCGATCGAAGCATTGGCGGTCGGCGGCGGAGAAACGTCCGGTGGTCCCAAGTTGTCGTTCACGTTGGCCGCCACGGTGTTCGGTCTGTTGGCCATCGCCGGATCGTTCGTGTTCGCCGTCAACGTGGACGGGCAACTGACTCTCGGTGCCGGTGCCCTGTTCATGTTCGGGGTTGTCGCACTGTGCGTCGGCGGAACTGGGCCGATCGTCTGGGCCACCGGCGCTGTGCCCCGCCGATGGGGTGGTGCCGGGCGGCTCGCTACCGCAACGATCGAACGCGCCCCGCGGCGCATCTGGGCGACGGTGATGACCATCGTCATCGCCGTGGGAGTCAGTGTGGGAGTGTCCGGTTCGTTGACGAACATGACCGACTCCGCCGCCGAATCACTGTCGTCGCTCGCCGACACGGACCTGTACGTATCGATGAGCTCACCCGACGCCATACCGTCGGGCCCGATCGTTCCCACCGCCGTCGACGAGGCCGTGCGGGCGACGGCCGGCGTCTCCCGCGTCGTCGAAGGACAGTGGGCCTACGCGACCATCGACGACGAGCTGGTCTCCATCCAAGGCGTCGCCGACGGAAGCAACGCGGTGACACTGGCCTCGCTCCCCGCAGACGTACGCGCGGGATTGCTCGCGGGCGACGGCGTGGTGCTGTCGAAGGCGCTCGGTACGACGCTGGGAGTGACTGCGGGAGACTCCATCGATCTGCCGACGCCGACCGGAGTGCAGAACGTACGCGTGCTCGATCTCGTGGACTACATCAACGCCGCAGGCGGCACGATGGCGATCTCGCTGGAATCGATGCAGCGCTTCTACGACCGCCCGGGAGCGACGTACCTCGAGATCACCGTCGACGGAGACGTTGCAGCCGTGCAGGATTCGCTGCGGTCGACGCTGCCGCCCGAGGCATTCGTATACACGGGCGCCGCGGCACTCGAGGGCACCAGCGCGGCCATCCGCCAATCCGGTGCGCTGGCCATCGCACTGCAGTGGATCGTCGCACTCGTCGCTGCCGTCGCATTGCTGAACACATTGACGCTGTCGGTACTCGAACGTCGACGTGAACTCGGAGTACTGCGCGCCATGGGCGGCGGCCGAGGAACCCTGGCACGCATGGTGCTCGCGGAGGCACTGTCCGTGGGCATCGTCGGCGGTGTGCTGGGGCTGATCATCGGCGCCGGCCTGCAATATCTGAGCACGCTGATCCTCGGTGCCAGCATCGGAATTCCAGTGCAGTACAACGCCAGTTGGACTGTGCTGCTGTACGGACTCGTCGCGCTGGGCCTCTCGCTGCTGGGATCGGCTCCGCCTGCGGTACACGCATCACGCCTGAACATCGTGGATGCTATTGCGGCGGACTGACGGTGAGAGGCGATCGGGTTCTCGGCCTCGGGATTCGCAAACGCGCGCGCGTTCGTCAGGTGCGAGCGAAATAGACAGCCAGCGGCTGACGACTCTGCGCGCGTCTGGCAAATGCGCGCGCGTTTGTACGAGGATGACCGACGTGGCCACATTCAGCGTCGAAGTAGAGAAGTACGCGGTAGAGACTCTGCGCGACTGTGTGGGTGGTCCCGAGTGGGAGTTACGGCCCGATCGCGCGGCACTTCTGGTCCACGACATGCAGCCGTACTACCTGAACGTGCTGCACTCCTCGGTTCGTGCGCGAGTGGCTGCGGAAGCGTCGGCGGTGGTCGCGCACGCCAGGTCTGCCGGAGTGCCGATTCTGGCGAGCGGTCCGCGGGCGGCTGAGGCGATCGAACAGCGTGGACTGCTGGGGCCGATGTGGGGGTTGGGCCCGTCCACCGAGGATGTGGCGGTCACCGAGCGGGACTTCGTTCCGATCGCGAAGCGCAGCTACAGCGCGTTCTACGCGTCCGATCTCGAGGTCGAACTACGCCGGCGAGGCCGTGACCAGCTGGTCATCGTGGGCTTCTTCGCCTCGGCGGGAATTCTCGCGACGACGTTCGACGCTTTCGCCCGGGACATTCAGTGCTTCGTCGGCATCGAATCGGTCGCCGATTACACCGCCCACCAGCACCGCACCGCCCTGAATCTGATCACATCACTGACCGGTGTGGTGACCAGCAGCGCGAACCTGCTTCACGATCCAGGGGGCGGACCGCTAGACTGACGAACGCGACGTGGGCCCACTGTGCAGTACGACAGCGACCCACCCGCAAACCGATTGTTCGACTGATCGAAAGACTTTGCTGGCCAGGGACTTTGGAGCGTTCGTTCGATCACCAGCCTTCGTAGCTCAGGGGATAGAGCAACCCTCTCCTAAAGGGTAGGTCGCAGGTTCGAATCCTGCCGAGGGCACCAGCATCGCATTTCGGCGCACACTCTCAGATTTCACGCTCCTCCCCATTGCGCTTCCTTCCAAGCGGGCGTACATTCGAACATGCATTCGAGTACTGGGGAGGAACTCGTGGTCACAGCTGTACAGGAATCACCGCTCACATCCGCTGAGGTGTTGGGGTTCGTTGCGCGTCTTCAGGCATCCGACATCGTTGTCGACGCAGCAGCAGGCATCGATCTCATCTCTGCTCTCGAAACCGTCAAATGCGTCAGTGTGGCAACCCAAGCCGTGGTGACCGATGCCGTCGCAACAGTGATCAGCAACGAACGTCGTGAACGTGGCAAGCCGAAAGCGCAGTGGCGCACCGGTATTGCGTCGCAGATCGGCCTGGCTCGACGAGAGTCACCCAACCGCGGCGGCACTCATCTCGGGCTTGCTCGTGCGCTCGTTCACGAAATGCCACACACCCTGGCCCGCCTGAAAGCCGGCGAACTGAACGAGTGGCGCGTCATGATCCTCGCTCGCGAAACAGCGTGCCTCACCGTCGACGATCGCCGAACCATCGACGAACGCCTGTGCGCAGACCCCGCCACCCTCGCCGGTGCAGGAGATCGCACCATCGAAGGTCGCGCCCGCGCACTCGCCAACGAACTGGACGCCGCCTCCCAGGTCAAGCGACGCGCAAAGGCATACGCCGCACGCCGAGTCAGTACGCGCCCCGCACCCGAATCGATGGGATTCTTCACTGCGCTCACCTCGATGGAGAAGACCGTCTGCATGTGGGCAACCCTGCGACGAGACGCCGACACCGTCATCAACGCAGGTGGCGACACACGCAGCCGCGACCAGATCATGGCCGACCTTGCATTCGAGCGCATCACCGGCGCATCTGCCGCTCAAGGTCCACCGGTCACCGTCGACATCGTCATCTCGGATTCGACCCTGCTCGCCGGTGGCGACACGTCCGCATATCTGCACGGCTACGGCGACATCCCGTCGGACGTCGCACGTCAACTCGTCCGCGACGCACTCGACGACGCACAGGGCAATGAGACGCACGTCGCATTACGTCGCCTCTATGCCCATCCGAAAACCGGCGCGCTGACCGCCGTCGAATCCACATCCCGCGCATTTCCCACCGCTCTCGGACGCCTCATCGATCTCCGTGATCGAACGTGCCGCACCCCGTGGTGCGACGCGCCGATCCGACACCACGACCACATCACCGCACACACCGCGGGCGGAGCGACCAGCGCCGAAAACGGCGCAGGCCTTTGTGCCGCATGCAATTACGCGAAAGAAGGCGAAGGCTGGACGGCCGAATCGCTGCGAGACAAACGGAACGCGCGCCATCGCTACAGGCTCATCTCACCCACCGGGCACACGTACGATTCGAGCGCGCCGCCGATGCCGGTGGTCGAGCTTTACAGCTCGCCGGCGGAGAACGTCTACATCGACGGACTGTTCGGCTCCGACGCCGCGTGACCGTCGACCGCGGGAAGAGATCGGGTCCGCACTCGGTTACACTCGATATCGACGCGCGTAACTGCACGTCAGACGTCGTGGAATGCTCCCGAATCACCATGTGCACCCCGCACAGGCTTCTCTTACGGCGATCGAAACTGCCCACCGGCAGTCTCGCCACCTTGCATCTCGGCCCGAAGGCCCGCAGGTGCAACACCCTGCCCGAAAGGCACTTTTCATCACAATGACGACCCCACAGACTTTTGCTGCACTCGGAGTACCCCAGGCCATCGCAGACGTACTCGCGAGCCAGGGCAAGACCGAGGCCTTCCCGATCCAGGCCGACACGCTCCCCGACACACTGCAGGGACGCGACGTACTCGGACGCGGAAAGACCGGCAGCGGAAAGACACTCGCATTCTCCATCCCCATGGTCGCGCGTCTCGCCGGCCAACTCCCCGGCAACCGCAAGCCCGGCCGCCCGCGCGGACTGATCCTTGCGCCGACGCGTGAGCTCGCCACCCAGATCGCCGTCGCGATCGAACCCCTCGCCGCCGCGTACTCATTGAAGGTCACGACGATCTTCGGTGGTGTCTCGCAGGTCCGTCAGGTGTCCGCACTCAAGTCCGGTGTCGACATCGTCGTCGCCTGCCCCGGACGCCTCGAAGACCTCATGAAGCAGCGCCACCTGACTCTCGACGGCGTACAGATCACCGTCCTCGACGAGGCAGACCACATGGCCGACCTCGGGTTCCTGCCCGTCGTCACCCGGATCCTCGCCGCCACGCCCGACAAGGGTCAGCGCATGCTGTTCTCGGCGACGCTGGACAACGGTGTCGACAAACTGGTCAAGCGCTTCCTGCACAACCAGATCACGCACTCCGTCGACGAGGCGACCTCGCACGTCGAGGCCATGACTCACAGCGTGTTCGAGGTCGACGGCGTCGAAGCCAAGAAGAAGCTGGTCCACCAGCTCGCCTCCGGCACCGGACGCCGCATCCTGTTCATGCGCACCAAGCACCAGGCCCGCAAGCTCGCCAAGCAGCTCACAGACGCCGGAATCCCGTCCGTCGACCTGCACGGCAACCTCTCGCAGGCCGCACGTGACCGCAACCTCGCGGCCTTCTCCTCCGGCCAGGCCCGCGTGCTCGTCGCCACGGACGTCGCAGCCCGCGGCGTCCACGTCGACGACGTTCAGCTCGTCGTCCACGTCGATCCCCCGGCCGAGCACAAGGCATACCTGCACCGCTCCGGCCGCACCGCGCGCGCCGGTAGCGCAGGTGACGTCGTGACCGTGGTTCTGCCCGAGCAGCGCAAGGACACCGCAGTGCTGCTGCGTAAGGCCGACATAAAGGTCACCCCGATCCGCGTCACCGCCGACTCGCCTGCAGTGGCGAACCTCGTCGGCGAGCAGGCCCGCTACGTCGAGCCTGCACCGCGAGTCGAGCAGGCCCCCGCCCGCACCGGAGCACCGCGCAACAACAACGCGCGACGCGGCGGCCCTGCCCGCTCGGGCGGTCAGCCGCGCAGTGGTGGACAGCCGCGCAGTGGTGGACAGCCGCGCAGTGGTGGACAGCCGCGTTCCGGTGGCGGCGGCCACAGCCGTCGCGCAGCAGGACCGGCCACGAGCCAGCGCAGCCGCTGACACGAACTTCGGGAACAGGAAAGCCCTCGCTACGAGGGCTTTCCTGTTCTGATGCTCACGACGGCAGCAACTGCACACAGACCGGCCGCACCGAACCACGCCATCGTGTAAGCACCGGTGGCGTCCCGCACGACGCCCGCGACGACGGACGCGATGCCCGCTCCGATCTGGTGTGAGGCGAACACCCACCCGAACACCAGAGACCCCTTGTCGCCGAACACCTCTCGGCACAGAGCAATCGTGGGCGGGACCGTTGCCACCCAATCCAATCCGTAGATCACCACGAAGATGACGATCGACGGTTGGATCGTCGCCGACAACAACCACGGCAGAAACAACAGCGAGATTCCACGAAAGCCGTAGTAGGCCGCCAACAGATACCGCGGATTCACTCGATCGGTCAGCCAACCCGATGCGATCGTCCCGACGATGTCGAAGATTCCCACCACCGCCAGCAGACCCGCTGCGGTGGTTTCGTGCATTCCGTGGTCGTGCGCCGACGGTATGAAGTGAGTTCCGATGAGCCCGTTGGTCGTTGCGCCACAGATCGCGAATCCGAGCACCAACGCCCAGAAGGTTCGCACTCGGCTCGCGTCGCGTAGAGCCTGCACCGCTGCGCGCGCCGGGTTCACGGTCGACACCGCCGCAGGCGGGACGTAGTCGGCGGGTGCGCCGTACGGAGTCACGCCGACATCGGCCGGCATATTGCGCAGCCACCGCAACACGAACGGCACCACGATCAGCGAGCCCCCGGCGATGAGGAACGACGCTGCGCGCCAACCGGATCGGTCGACCAGCTGAGCGATCAACGGCAGAAAGATCAGTTGCCCCGTCGCGCTGCCCGCGGTCAACACGCCCGAGACGAGCCCTCGACGCTGTACGAACCATCGATTCGTCACCACCGCCGCGAACACCAGAGCCATCGACCCCGTGCCCAACCCGATCATGACACCCCACGTCAACACCAACTGCCACGACTGGGTCACGAACACGCTCAGAGCGCTGCCCGCTGCCACGACGACCAATGCCGTCGACGTCACAGCTCGGATCCCGAAACGCTCCATCAACGCCGCGGCGAACGGTGCCGTCAGACCGAACAGCACCAGGTTGACGCCCACCGCGAGCGACAGCATCGACCGCGGCCAACCGAACTCTTCCTGCAGCGGCACCATCAACACACTCGGTGCCGCGCGGAAGCCGGCTGCGCCGACCAGGGCAAGGAACGCCACGGCCGCGACGATCCATGCCGGATGAAGTCGCCTGCGGGTCGCGATCTCGGAAGTCACGCAGACAGTGTGCCTCAGTCGAGCTGGCACACTGGAGCGGTGACCGTCAGCGCTGCCCACCGTCCCGAGTCCGGGCCCCTCGGTCCGCAAGAATTGGCGACCGCTGCGGTGATGAGCAGCTTCACTGTCGCGCTGACGGTGATCGGCGTCCTGGTGCCCATGGCAGCGATTCTGCAGGTCGTCGCCGCAATTCCGATGTCGGTGGTAGCCCTGCGCTATCGCACTCGGGCCTTGGTCACCTCAGCGGTGGCGGGCATACTCGTCGGATTCGTCGCGGCCGGCACTCAGACGGCGCTCACCGTGGCCAGTGCGGCATTACTGGGCGGTCTGGTCGGCCGGGCGAAGCGCCGGAAGCAAGGCCTGTTCGGCGTGCTCGTCACGTCGGCCGTCGTCGGACCGGCACTCGGAGCCCTCGCGGTGCTGCTGTTGCTGATCCTCGTCCCGCTGCGGCAGCTGTTCCTCGAGACGCTCCGCAACACCATCGAAGGCATCTCCCGACTCTTCGAGCGCGCATCCGCCCCGCAGGGCATCGCCGATGTGATTCGCAGCAGCAGCACAGCGGTACTCGACAACTGGTGGTGGTGGGTCGGCGGATCCATCGCATTCGGCATCGTCACCGGAACGCTGTTCGCGTGGCTGATCCTCACCGCCATCCTCGATCGCCTCTCCGCCATCCCCACCCCGGAGCCGTTCGTCTCGGGCATCGACGACGAGATCGCGCCACTGCCCGTCACCCTGACCGCCGTCGGCTACCGGTATCCCGGCAGCAGATCGGCAGCGTTGAGCGGCATCGACCTGCGCATCGAACCAGGCGAATTCGTCGCGATCGTCGGCCACAACGGATCCGGCAAATCCACGCTGACGCGAATTCTCGCAGGCCGCGAACCCTCCGAGGGGTCGGTGACTCGTCCCGACTCCACCGGACTCGGACGGTACGGCGGCACCGCAGTGGTGTTGCAGCGACCCGAAAGCCAGATCCTCGGCACCCGCGTCGCCGACGACGTCGTATGGGGACTGCCACCCGGCGACTCTCGCCCCGACGTCGACGCCCTGCTCGACGAGGTGGGGTTGAGCGGCATGGGTGCTCGCGACACGGCCTCTCTCTCCGGCGGCGAGATGCAGCGACTTGCCGTCGCCGCGGCCCTGGCTCGGCGTCCCGCTCTGCTGATCGCCGACGAGGCAACCGCCATGATCGACGCCTCGGGCCGCGAGCATCTGGTCTCATTACTCGCGGCACTGCCCCGTCGGCACGGGATGTCGGTCGTACTCGTGACCCATCATGTCTCGGAAACTGTTGCCGCTGATCGCGTCGTACATCTACACGAGGGCATACAGGTGGAGCACGACACGCTGTGGATGCAGACCAGGACCGTCAACGCTGCTGTGCTGCACGATAATTCGAGCCCGCGCCTGCTCGAACTACGCGACGTGCGGCACGTCTACAACAGGCGCACCCCGTGGGCACAATCGGCGTTGAACGGCGTCGACATCACCGTCAAGCGAGGCGAGGGAGTTCTCGTTCTCGGCGGAAACGGTTCGGGCAAATCGACTTTGGCGTGGATCATGGCCGGGCTCACCGGGCCCACCACCGGCGTCGCGCAGCTCGACGGCAAGACGATGACGTCGCGAGTCGGCGACGTCGGGCTGGCCTTTCAGCATTCGCGCCTGCAGTTGCAACGGCGCACCGTCTCCGAGGACATCGCCGCGGCCGCGGGACCCGAAACCGGCTCTGCCACAGTGTCTGCCGCGATGGATGCCGTCGGTCTCGACCGGTCACTGGCCGCACGTGACGTCGACTCGCTCAGCGGCGGACAGATGCGACGCGTGGTGCTGGCCGGTCTGATCGCTCGTCGACCCCGCATCTTGGTGCTCGACGAGCCTCTGGCCGGACTCGACCCGCCCGGACGCGACGACATCATCGGCGTCCTCGCCGGCCTGCGTGAGCGCGGCGTGTCGATCGTGGTCATCTCGCACGACGTGGACGGTATGGACGCCGTCTGCAGTCGAACCATCACGATGGCCGACGGCCACATCGTCTCCGATTCGATTCACGGGAGCGTGCATTCGTGACGACCGTCGTACTGCGCCAGGTTCCGCGGTTCTCACCCATTCATCGACTGTGGGCGGGCACCAAGCTCATCGTGGTGTTGCTGCTCAGCGTCACGCTCGTCGCGGCTCCGACGTGGCCTGCCCTCGGCATCGTGTTCGCACTGCTGGTCATCGCCGCTGCCATTGCCCATATTCCGATCACAGCACTACCGCGCCCGCCGTGGTGGATCTGGGCACTCTTCGGCGTCGGAGCATTGATCAATCTGCCCATCGGCGGCGCAGCGGTTCTGCTGTACTTCCGTGCGACGCTGTTCGTGTTCGTTCTGCTCGGCGCATCGATGATGATCGGGTGGACGACGTCGATGAGCGACATCGCTCCGGCGGTGTCGAAACTCGGTGCACCGCTGAAAAAGCTGAAGCTGCCGGTCGACGAGTGGGCGATCGCCGTAGCGCTCAGCCTGCGGTCGCTCCCACTGCTCATCGAGGAGATGCGCACCCTCAACGCCGCCCGACGGCTGCGCCCGAAACCCGTGGTCAACAGTGCGTCGGACAACTCGCTGGTCGACATCGTGACCACGGTGATGTCGGTGGCCATCAGGCGCGCGGACGAGATGGGTGAGGCCATCACCGCACGCGGGGGCACCGGCATGATCACCGCCACCGAGGCACGCTTCAAGGGCTCGGACGCGGCGACTCTGGTGGTGGTGACGCTGGCCTGCGCGGCCGCGATCACGATCAGCTTCCTGCTGCGGTGAGCTACTCCCCCGCGAGACGCTCGGTGCGCGAGTTCAACGCCTTGACGAACACGTCCGGGATATCGCGGGGATCCTCCGCGACATAGCTCGTTCCTCCGGTGGCCGCCGAGATCTGCTGCAACGCAACCGGATCAGCGTCGCTGGTGACGCCGACCGTGATGATCACGATGGGACGCACCGGATCCTGCTCTTTCTGCAGGGCGGCGAGAAGCTGGTCCAGGGAAATGCTGCCGTTGTCCTCGTTCGCGCCGTCGGTGAGAATGATGACGCTGTTGACGTAGTCCGGGTCGTAGCCCTCCTTGACACGTCGGAACGCCGCAAGAGTGGTGTCGTAGAGCCCGGTTCCGCCTCCGACCAGAGCCGGTAGCCCACGGACCGCATCGAGAATGGCCTGACGCTGCGGCTTACCGTCGAACGTGTTGCTCACCGGGCCGAGCGGCACCAGTTCTCGATAGTCCTGCTTTCCACCACCGAGTCCGATGGAGAAGGCCCACAGCCCCATCTGTGTCTGGTCGCTGAACAGGTCGTTGGCACCGAGCGAGGCATCGACGGTCAACGCGATGCGGGTGGAGTCGCCGGACTTCGCCGCCATCGAACCGGACACGTCCTCGACGACGAGGGTCCGTAGCGGCAACGCGAGCACGGCCCAGTCGCGCAACGTCGTCTCGATCGACAGCGGATTCTTGATTTCCAACGCGGCCACCGAGCCGACGCCTCTGCCGCCCGTCAGCGGGGTTCCACTCGATGTTCGGAAGCCTGCTGTGACGAGTGTGTCCGTCGCCGACTGCGAGGCCAGCACCGACGCCAACGCGGCCCCGGCTGCCTTGACACGGTCGTACTCCGGTCCGGCCGGAGCCGTCACGGCGAGCGGGTAGTTGAGGAAGTAGCTGCCCGTCGGCGGCACCGACTCGGTGAGCGCCGATCCGGGGTTCGCTGCTTCGTAGGCCAGCACGGCCTGTTCGGTGGCGACGCTGGTGCCGCCCTCGGTCGCCACCTGGGCGACGAGGTCCGGGGTGTCGTGGGGCGTGTCGGCTATCCGGCCAAAGTCCTGTGCCATGGGCACTAGAGCGGCGGACACGGCTTTGGCGTCGGAGATCGCGACCTCGGACTCGGCCAGTGCACCGAGGATCGCAGCGTTGGAGGCACTGCTGGTGAGCGGATCACCGATGCGTTGGCCCGGCATCTGCAGCACGCTGAGCCAGGTGTCGGCCACCGGAGCGGTATCGGAGGCCGACACCAGCACGGGCAGCGTGTTCGCCACCGACGTCTTGGCGAGTTCGGGCAGGGCTCCGGTCGAGCGCAGGGTCTTGAGCAGCCACAACGTCGAGTCCGGGATCCACAGGTCGGGGCGATTCTCGTCGGTGCCTGCGATCTCGGTCGCCGTGTCGGTGGGTCGCTCGGCCCGCACTTCGAAGTCGACGCAGCCGCGGTCCACCTCGCCCGCCCGGCCGAGGATCTGCTGCACCGGTTCGGCGATCGAGGTGTCCACCGCGAGCGAGACCGTGTCGAGCGATTCGCACGAGTCCGAACCCGCTGCGCGTACGGCCTGGACGCCGAACCAGCCACCGGCCGCGACCACGACTACCGCCAGAGCGGCCGCGCCCCAGGTCACGACAGGGCTGAACCTGCGACTACTGCCGCTGTGGCGTCCTGACATCGACTTCGCCCCCTACTACTACCCCCGACACGCCTGTGTTGCGGGACTGCTCCGCACTACCCCAGGTGACGGAGAGCACGCGGCGCACAGCATAGCCGCTCCCGTCACCGACCGGAACGGCTTCTCAGCGCATTGACGAAGACGTTCGGGATTTCGGCCGGGTTTCGCGCCACGAAGCTGGTACCCCCGGTAGCAGCAGAAATTTGTTGCAGCACACCGGCATCGGCGTCGTCGGTGATACCGATGGTGACGATGACGACCGGACGCGACGGGTCCTGTTCGGTGCGCAGTGTGGCCAACAGCTCGTCGAGCGAGATGCTGTTCGGATCCTCGTTGGCACCGTCGGTGAGGATGATGACGCTGTTCACCGCGTCGGGGTCGTAGCCCTGCTGCACGGTGCGGAACGCGGCCAACGTGGTGTCGTACAGCCCGGTTCCACCACCGACCAGGGACGGAAGGGTGCGGGTCTGCTGCAGCAGCACTTCCCGCTGGGTCGTGTTGCCCACCTTCTCGTCCATGCGCCGGATCGGTGCCAGCTCACGGTAATCCTGATCGCCGCCGCCGAGTCCGATGGAGAAGGCCCACAATCCCATCGACGCATTGTCGGGAAACAGTCGGTTTCCGGTCTCGCTGGCCTGCACCGTCATCGCGATCCGAGTGTTCGCGCCGGCGCTGTAGTTCATCGAGCCGGACACGTCTTCCATCACGAGCGTTCGCGACGGAAGCGCCAGCACCTGATATTGACGCAACACCGATTCGGCAGCCTGCTGGTCTCCGATCGCCAGACTCTCGACGGCACCGATACCACGATCGGAATCGAGGGGCGCGTTGTCTTCCGACCGAAAACCGGCCTCGGACAACATCTCCCGCCCTCGATCGGATTCGATGACCGCGGCCAGTGCGGTGCCGACCGACTTCGCACTGTCGTGCCGCTCGCCTGCAGGCTCGGTGACGGCCAGCGGGAAGTTCAGAAAGATACTGCCCGTCGGCGGCACCGTCGCACCGAGTTCGACACCGGTGTCGGTTCGGTACTGCAACATCGTCTGCTCGGATACCACGGCCACGCCGCCGTCGGCCACCAGATCGTCCAACCGGGTGGTGGGATCGGCCTCACCGCGGGTGGCGGCCTGAGCCTGAGCGATCGGCACGAGCGCCGTCGACACCGCATCGAGGGCCTTCTCGTCCCCACCGGCCTCGGCGACCGCCCCGAGGATGGCCGCGTCGGAGATGGTGTTGGCCAACGGATTACCGATGCGCAGACCTTCGAGCTTCAGTGCGGTGAGCCACGTGTCGAAGAACGGAACCTCGTCCTTGCGGGTTGCGAGGACGGCCGGGGTGCTCGCCACCGACTGGCTCGCCAGGTCGATCAGCGAGGCGGTCGATCGCACGGTCTTGCCGACCCACAGCGACGAATCGGGAATCCAGAGCGAGGGAACGTCGTCGCCTTTGGCCACTGCGGCCGACACCTGACCCGACTCCATCGCCGTCACCGTCACCTCGGCACAACCGAGATCCTCGGGCGAGGAGTCGTCGACGATCTTCTGCAGTACCGGTGCGATCGCGGGATCGGCAGCCAACGTGTAGTTCGACGGATCACCGCAGTCGCTGCCGAAGACCTTCTGCGCCACGAACACTCCGCCTGCGACGATCAGAAGCAGGACGACGGCGACGACGACGTACTTGGCGAACCCTCTGCTGCCCGTCGCGGACGACGGCGCACTGTGCCTACCGGGCATGCATCTCCACTCCTACACCGTCAGGCGTAGATCTTGACGAACGTCTTCAGCGAGTTCTCGATGTCGCCCTTGAGCGCGCGAGCGACACCGGACCCGATGGGTCCGAACAACGGGGCACCGCCCAAATTGACGTCGATCGTGATCTCGGACCCGTCACCCTTGGACTTCACCGACAGGTCAAGCCCGATCTTCACTCCGCCCTTGCCGTTGCCCTTGAGCTCGAGCTTCCTGGGCGGATCGTAGGACTCGATCTTCCACGAGACGCGGTTGCGCATGCCCTTCACGCTGGCGATGGAGTCCAGGGTGGTGCCGACGGCCAGCTGCTCGGGCAGCTCACCGCGCCACGCTTCGTGGATGGAGAGCCACTGCTCGTAGCCGGACAGATCGGACGCGTGCGCCCACGTCTGCTCGGGTGTCAGCGGGACGTCGAGGGAAACCTTCAGCTTGGCCACAGCAGGGATGGTAACCGCTGGACGAAAAATGCCCGTGTGAGGCCTTGCTCACACGGGCACTTCGCGAACAGTTCTACAGGTGGATCAGTGGGCGCTGGCCTTCTCCGCACCGATGCCGGTGAGAGAGCGGACCTCCATCTCGGCCTGCTTGTCGGTGTTCTCGGTGTCCTTCGAGATCAGCGTTCCGACGATACCGAGAATGAATGCCAACGGGATCGACACGATGCCGGGGTTGGACAGCGGGAACCACGCGAAGTCCGAGCCGGGGATCATCGACGTCTTGGATCCCGACACGGCCGGGGAGAAGATGATCAGCACGATCGTCGAGATCAGGCCGCCGTACATGCTGAACAGTGCGCCCGTGGTGGTGAAGCGACGCCAGAACAGCGAGTACAGGATGGTCGGCAGGTTCGCTGCTGCCGCGACGGCGAACGCGAGTGCCACCAGGAAGGCGATGTTCTGCCCGTTGGCCAGGATGCCGAGGCCGATGGCCAGGATGCCGATGACGACGGCCGTGATCCGCGAGACCTTGACCTGCTTCTTGTCGTCGACCTTGCCCTTCTTGATGACGCTTGCATAGATGTCGTGAGCGAACGACGCCGACGCGGTGATCGTCAATCCGGCGACGACGGCCAGGATGGTCGCGAAGGCGACCGCCGAGATGACGCCGAGCAGAATGACGCCGCCGAGCTCGAAGGCCAACAGCGGAGCTGCGGAGTTCTGACCGCCGGCCGAGGCCAGGATGCGGTCGGGTCCGACGATCGCTGCGGCACCGTAGCCGAGCACGAGGGTGAACAGGTAGAACGCACCGATGAGCGCGATGGCCCACACGACGCTGCGACGAGCTTCCTTGGCGGTGGGCACCGTGTAGAAGCGCATCAGCACGTGCGGCAGACCTGCAGTACCGAGCACCAGGGCGATACCGAGCGAGAGGAAGTTGATCTTCGAGGTGGCGCTGCCGCCGTACTGGGCACCGGGCTCGATGACGTCACGGGCATTCACTGCTGAATCGGTCGAACTCGACACCATCGCCTGCGCGCTGCCGAGGAGCTCGGAGAAGTTGAGGCCGAACTTGGCGAGCACGAGCACGGTCATGAATGCGGCACCGGCGATGAGCAGAACGGCCTTGATGATCTGCACCCACGTGGTGCCCTTCATGCCGCCGATGAGCACGTACGCGATCATCAACACACCGACGATGGCGATGACGATGGACTGCCCGGTGCGGTCGGAGATGTCGAGCAGCAGTGCGACGAGTCCGCCGGCACCTGCCATCTGAGCCAACAGATAGAACAGCGACACCGTCAGCGTCGACAGGGCGGCCGCGGTACGAACCGGGCCTTGCTTGAGCCGAAAGCTCAGCACGTCCGCCATCGTGAATTTGCCGGTGTTCCTGAGCAATTCGGCGACGAGCAGGAGCGCGACGAGCCAGGCGACGAGGAAACCGATGGAGTACAGGAAGCCGTCGTAGCCGTAGACGGCGATGGCACCGGCGATACCGAGAAAGCTTGCCGCGGAGAGGTAGTCACCGGCAATGGCGACGCCGTTCTGCGGTCCGGAGAATCCGCCGCCCGCGGTGAAGAACTCCGCAGACGTCGCGTTCTTCTTGGAGGCGCGAATGACGACGGCCATCGTGATGAGGACGAATGCGCCGAAGATCGCGATGTTGACGATCGGTTCACCGACCGTGGTGCTTGCTGCTTGCGCGAGGATCATCGCTTCGCTCCCTGGGAGGCTTCCATTTCGGCGCGCAGGGCTGCGGCGCGAGGATCGAGTTCACGGTTGGCGAACCGCACGTAGATGCCGGTGATGGCGAACGTGGTGACGAACTGGCCGAGGCCGAGCAGCAGACCGACGTTGATGTTGCCCCACACCTTGGTCGACATGAAGTCGACGGCGTAGGTGCTGAGCAGTACGTAGACGACGTACCAGACCAGGAAGAACCCGGCCATCGGGAACACGAAGCTACGCAGGCGGTGCCGGAGTTCCTGGAACTCGGGACTGGCCTGCATGTCGACGAACGCTTGCGCGTCCGGTGGCGAATTGGTTTCCGGTGCGGTCACCTTGGACTCCTGAAGTTGATGTGAGCTGTAGCTGACTCGGAACTGTAATGAGAGTCAGGTCACAACATCAGGGGGTGGCGTCGATCACACGGCGGGCTGCGGGAGTGTGCGACGAGCGGTAGCGCAGACCCGACGAACGGCCGCCTCTCGCTACAGCTCGCGCTCTCGGTCTTTGCCCATGTCGAGGCCTTCGGGCAGGTGCAGTCGGGCAAAGATGCGGGAGATGTCCGGCGGCACCGTTTTTCGGGTGGCGAGGCTGACGACGATCATCGCGGCGAAGGCCACGGGCACGCTGACCGCGGCCGGGTAGCCGAGTATCGCTGCCGCCCAGCCACCGAGGACGCCGTCGGAGATGGGGGTGACGACGGAGATCGACGCGGCGACGAGGGAGAGACCGCCGCCGAGGAACAGCCCGACCGCGGCTCCTGCCGCCGTCAGTCCGCGCCACCAGATCCCGAGCACGAGCAACGGACACAGTGTGGACGCGGCGACGGCGAACACGAGCCCGACGGTACGCGAGAGATCCAGTGAGACAACGCCGATCGACAGTGCGAGTGGCACTGCGCCCGCAAGGACGGCCGCGACGCGGAAGTCTCGGACCTTGCCCGAGAGCACGTCGGTGCTCAGCACTCCGGCGATGCTGACCAGCAGGCCGGACGAGGTCGACAGGAACGCGGCGATGGCTCCGGCGGCCACGAGTGCGGCCAACAACTGGCCCGGTACCCCCGACAGCACGGAGCCGGGCAGCAGCAACACTGCGGCGTCGGAGGCACCGGTGATCAGCAATTGCGGCACGTAGAGCCGGGCGAACACTCCCAGGACAGTCGGGAACAGATAGAACGTGCCGAGCAGCGCCAGCACGGTCAACGAGGTGAGTCGAGCGGCTCGCCCGTCGGGGTTGGTGTAGAACCGCACCAGCACGTGCGGCAGCCCGAGGGTGCCGAGGAACGTGGCCAGGATCAGCGAATACACCTGGTAGAGCGGGTGCTGACCGCCCAGTCCCCCGCCGGGCATCGCCCACGCGCGGTCGGTGGTCGGTGCGCCGGCGACCACCGGAACCGGCGAGCCTGCGTCGAGGGTGAGTAGCGTCCCGGACCCGAGCCGGTGTTCGCCGGCGTCGAGATTCACCCGTCCGTCGACGCTCTGCTCGTCCAGGGTTCCGGTCACGGACACCACGATCGGCGAGTCGACCTGCACGAGCACGTCGGTGGTGATGTCGACCCGGGTCTGCTCGGCGACGGTCGGCGGGGCCGCGCTCCCGACGCTGCGGTCGTCGGCGAAGAAGTGGACGGTCAGCACCAGTGCGGGGATGGCGATCGCGGTGAGCTTGAGCCAGTACTGGAATGCCTGCACGAAGGTGATCGAGCGCATTCCGCCGCCGACGACGTTCGCGATGACGATCAGACCGACCGCCAGTGCTCCCACCCAGCCCGGCACTCCGAGGAGGATGTTCAGCGTCAGGCCTGCGCCCTGGAACTGCGGCACCAGATACAGCGCGCAGATCACCACCACCACGAGCATGGCCACGGTACGCAACCATGGTGCGCCGAGCCGGAATTCGACGAAGTCGGGCACCGTGTACGCGCCGCTCCTGCGCAGTGGAGCGGCGACGAAGAGCAGCAGACCGAGATAGCCTGCGGTGAAGCCGACGGGATACCAGAGCGCATCGGCACCGTACTTTGCGATGAGCCCGGCGACACCGAGAAACGATGCGGCAGAAAGGTATTCACCCGAGATGGCCGCTGCGTTCCACCGCGGTCCGACGGTGCGTGAGGCCACCAGGAAGTCGGAGGTGGTGCGGGCCAACCGAACTCCGTAGACCCCGATACCGACGGTTGCCCCCGCGGCCACGATCAACGCGATCAGCGTCGCGACGGGAATGGATCCGTTCACCGGTGTCTAGTCCTCGACCAGGACGACGAACTCGGCCTCGTTACGCTCGGCGCGGCGCACGTACGCGCGGCCGACGCCGAACAGCAACGGATAGATCGCCACCCCCAGCAGCAACCACGGCAATCCGATACCGAAGGGCGCGACATCGGTGAGACGGGTGAGCAGCATGCCCAGCAGGGGAATCGCGAACAGGATCGACAACGTCATCACCGCAAGCCGCAGCGACAGCAACAGCTGCGCACGCACCAGGCTTCGCACCAGTGCGTCGCCCACCTCGGTTTGCTCCTGCACCTCGACGCGGGTACGCACCAGGCGCGCGCCGCGGCGCTGCGAGAGCACCACCCGCTCCCGGTGCGGCTGACTCACCGCGCACCTCTCGTCACCGCGACGACCACGACTGCAGCGGACCGCGCACGAGCCGGTCCTTGAGTTCTCTGGTGTGCCGTCGGCTCACCGGGAGTTCGCAGGCCGGCAGCGTGCCGGTGGCCCGCAGGCACACCACCAAGCCCGAACCCACGCTTCTGATTCCGGTGACCAACGGAAGCGACACCAGATACGAACGATGCACTCTCAGGAAACCGGCATCGGCCCAACGGCTTTCGAGAGCCGAGATCGGAATACGCACCAGATGAGAGCCGGTGGCGGTATGCAGCCGCGCGTAATCACCGTCGGCCTCGACCCACGCCACCGTCGACCGGTGCACCAGCGTGGTGGTTCCACCGAGCTCGACCGGGATGACCTCGTCGGCAGCCGATTCGGCCGACTCGGCAGGGCGACGACGGGCGAGCAGAACACGTCGGACGGCCTCGGCCAATCGGTCGTCGCGCAACGGCTTGAGGAGGTAGTCCACCGCACCCAGGTCGAAGGCGGCCAACGCCCGATCGTCGTGAGCGGTGACGAACACGACGGCAGGTGGCCGAGCGAACGCCGACAGGATTCCGGCGAGCTCGAGGCCGTCGAGGCCGGGCATGTTGATGTCGAGAAACACTGCATCGACCACGGATTGACCGGAGGTCTGCTTGAGTTGGCGCAGTGCGGTGGTCGCGTCCTGCGCGGTGTAGACCTCGGACACGGCCTCCTGCTCACGCAGCAGGAAAGCCAGTTCGTCGAGGGCAGGCCGCTCGTCGTCAACCGCCAGCACCACCAGCCCGCGCGCCGCACCGGAGTTCGCAGGATGCGTCATGCCCGCACCCCCGGCCTGAACTTGGGCACCCGAAGGCTCACTTTCGTGCCTGCTCCCGGTGCGGTGTCCACGACGAGACCGTAGTCGTTTCCGAAGGCCGCCCGCAGCCGATCGTCCACGTTCGCCAGTCCCACGTGGGCGGCATCCTCGGTGTGCAGGCTGCCCGATCGCAATACCTCGGGGTCCATTCCCACTCCGTCGTCCTCGATGCTGATCACGGCGTCGGTGCCCTCGTCGGCGGCGATGATCGTGACGCGACCGCCGTCGGCCTTGCCCGACAATCCGTGCCGGACGGCATTCTCCACCAGTGGCTGCAGCGCCAGAAACGGCAGCGCCACCCCGAGCACCTCGGGAGCCACCTGCAGGGTGACCTGCAGCGAATCGCCGAACCGGGCCCGTTCGAGCGTCAGGTACCGATCGATGTTGCGTAGTTCGTCGGCGAGCACGGTGAATTCCCCGGCGTTGCGGAAGGAGTACCGGGTGAAGTCGGCGAATTCGAGCACCAGTTCCCGTGCCCGATCCGGGTCGGTACGGACGAACGACGCGATGGTGCCCAGCGCGTTGTAGATGAAGTGCGGGCTGATCTGCGCCCGGAGCGCACGCACCTCCGCGCGGTCCAATCGCGCCCTCGACGCGTCGAGTTCGGCGAGTTTGATCTGGCCGAACGCGTAGCGCGCGACCTCGGCGATAGCCCCGAGCATGCCCGGCCCCGGCTCGGCCACCACCGCGGCACCGAGTACCCCCACCACCGGCGAATCCTCGTCGATCAACGGCTGCACCACCAGGGCCTTGACCTCGTGGATCGAGCCGAGCGGAAGCCGCACCAGCACGCGCCGCTGCCCGTCGACGGCGCGTCTGGCCGCCTCCACGAACGCCGGCGTCAACTCCTGCCACGGCCCGTCCCAGGCCAGCAGCGACGCACTCGGATCGCAGATACCCAGTGCATCCGCCCCGGTCAGGACGCGAAGATGCGGAGCAGCGGCGGCGGCCGAGCGGGCATCGAGACCGTTCCGCAGCGGCTTTGCGGCCAACGACGCGGTATGCAGGGTGGCATGAACCGCACGCTCCTCGGGGGTGGTCAGATCGCGTCGCCCACGCAGGCTGATCAGCGCGATGGCGGTGACGATCGCCGCTACGATCACCGCCATCCACGCCAGTGCCGCGGTCATCGCGCGCAGGTCCCGCTGGTCGGAACGTTCAAGAAGCGCTCGACGAGCCAGTCGACGCCGATACCGTTGGCGGCCAGGTCCGCGTGCCCCTGCTCGGGTTCCGAACGCAGTTCCACGTCGTCGCCGAGTCCACAGGCTTTCGCCACGGCGTCGCGGGTCCACTGCGGATCGATCAGGTCGTCGCGCTCGCCGACCAGAACGAACAGCGGAACATCGGTGCGGGACGTCGGCAGTGCCACCGATCGGAGCCAGTCCGTCATTCGATTCGCGGCCCGGTCATCAGCCGGGACGGCATCGGCCGGATCGATGACTGCTCCGGCGTCGGCCTTGGAGAAACCGAGCAGATCGCTGCAGGCCGTCAGCGCGGTCACGTTGTCGGCGAAGGAGCCGCGGATGTAGTCCGAGCGCTCGACGCTCGGATCCGTGACGTGCAGACCCTCGTAGAGAAACGGCACCAGCAACTGACGGGACAGGGTCTGTTCGGTGTCGGCTGCGAAGTACCGCGTCAGATCGGCTGCGGGCGACAACGCAGCGACTCCTACCAGTTCCAGGCCGTCGCCGTAGTCCGCATTGCGCTCGGCAGCGGACCAGACTGCTTGTCCCCCTTGAGAAGTGCCGATGGCACCCCACCGGGTTCCGACGTCGGGCACCACGGTACGCGCGGCGCGCACCGCATCGATGACGTCGTAGGCCGCTGCGTCGACGTTCAGATACGCGGGATCTCCCGGGGTCCCCAGACCCTGATAGTCCGTCACCACCACGACGGTGCCGCGCTCGAGGAACGGCGTCACCAAGCCGATGGTGCCCAACAGGTTCGGATACAGCGAGGGCGCACACTCGTCGGTGACACCGGTGGTGCCGTGCCCGACCGAGACGATCGGCCAACCGCCCGCAGGCGCAGAACCCTTGGGCACGAACACCGTTGCCGACGTGTCGGTTCCGCCTCCGGTGACGCCGTCGGTGGTGCGGTAGACGATCTTCGTGACGGATCCGCCCAGAAATGCAACACCGATGTCGACCTGACCGAGTGGCATCGACGAGACGATCGACCCGCGCTCGGAGCCCTCGGGTGCCGGGATCGACGTGGAGGCCGGAACGGCAGGAGGCACGGTAGGCGAGCCGCACGCGGCAAGGACGAACACCAGTGCCGCGGCGACCACCAGTCCGGTCGACCTCACTGTCTCAGCGCTCCCACTGTGTTCGTCGTCTACGTCGTGCGTCGTTCGATGCGTGCCTCGGCCGCAATCTCTTCCACGTCCAACCCATTCAACACTGCGCGAAGGGCTTCGTCGTCCAACTCCCCCGAGTCGCGGGCGGCGATCAGTGCGGCCCGCTGTGCGACCAGGACATTGTGTCGCAGAGTGTCGAACAGCGCG
This sequence comes from Rhodococcus sp. 1R11, assembly GCF_004563845.1. Lineage (NCBI taxonomy): Bacteria > Bacillati > Actinomycetota > Actinomycetes > Mycobacteriales > Nocardiaceae > Rhodococcus > Rhodococcus sp. 1R11. The sequence goes on from NZ_SPNG01000010.1 coordinate 145,388, forward strand.
CCGGCCGCTGCGATTCGCTTCTCGCGGTCCTCGGTCTCGTCCGCGTCCATCCGGGCCCGGACCGACCGTCGCACGCGCGCGATCACCTCGGCCACCCGATCGCTGTCGACGCCCGCGATTCCGTCCTTCGCAGCACGCTCGAGGTAGGTCTCGGCGGCGGTACGGGCGATGGCCTGCGAGAGCAATCGCTGATTGTCGGTGCGCTGCTGCTCGAGTGGATCGGCGACGTCGAGTCGGCGGATCAGCAGCGGAAGCGTCAGGCCCTGCAGCAACAACGTTCCGACCGCGACGACGAACGCGACCGCCTGAATCACCGCCCGCCCGGGAAATTCGTCGCCGAGCACGGTGGTGAACGGGACACCCGCTGCTGCAGCGAGAGTCACCACTCCGCGCATCCCGGCCCACGACAACACCAGGTTCTGCTGCCACGTCAGACCGTCGGCCACCCCCTCGCGGCGAAACACCGTGCGAAAGAGCAGATTTCTGCCCGAATTGAAGAAGATCCAGGCCGGACGCACGACGATGACCACGAGCAACACCAGCAGCGCGTACCCGAAGATGTGATGCACCGGAAGTCCCTCACGCTGCACCTCGGAGATGACGAACTTCAGCTGTAAGCCCATGTACGCGAACACGAATGCTTCCAGCAGCAGGTCCACCGTCGGCCACACCTGGCGCTCCTGCACCCGGGTCGAGACCGACACATCGGCCGTGACGCGGCCCAGTACGAACCCTGCGGTGACGACGGCCAACACGCCGGACGCGTGAATTTCTTCCGCCGCCAGATAGGCCGCGAACGGTAGGACGAGTCCGAGCACCGTCTCGAGCGCCGAGTCGGCGATCCGGTTTCGAACGAAACGAACGATGCGCGAGAGGACGAATCCGACCAGCACGCCGCCGACGATCTCGTACAGAAAGAACAGGACCGGTGAACCGAGTTCGATACGACTGCCCGTCACCGACGCAACGGTCAAGGTGAACAGAGTCAACGCAGCCGCGTCGTTCACCAGGCTCTCCCCGGTGAGGATGGCCATCATCCGTGCCGGCAGGCCGAGCTTACGGCCGACGGCAGTCGCAGAGACTGCGTCGGGCGGGGCCACGACGGCACCGAGCACGAGGGCCGCACCCAGAGTCAGCTCGGGAACGAGCAGGTTGGCGAAATACCCGACGGCCACGGTCGTGACGATCACCATCACCAGACCGAGTCGCAGAATCTGGCCGAAGTTGCGGCGAAAACTGACGAAGGAGTAGTTCAGTGCCGCGGAATAGAGCAACGGCGGTAGCACGACGCCGAGGATGAGCTGGGGCGAGAGACTGATGTGCGGCACGCCGGGCACGAACGATGCGATGGATCCGACGGTGACCAGGACGAGCGGGACCTGCAGGTCCAGACGTTCGGCGAATCCCGCGACCGCGATCGCGAAGATGATTACGAGAAGAAGTACCGGTCCGTCCACCCGCCCGATTCTGCCGTCCGCAGCGCCCTACGGCACCACCGACGACCCGAACACCGGGTGGACGGTCCGAATCGACCTACTTGTCCGGAATTGCCTTCTTGGCTGCTTCCTGCACCTTGTCGATCTTGTCGGCGTACTTGCCGCCGGTCTTGTTGTCGATGAAGTCCCCGGCCTTCTCGACGACGTCGTCGATCTTGTCCGCGTTCTCTGCCGCAAGGTCCTTGCCCTTGTCGACCATGCCCTTCAAGTTGTCTGCGAAGCCCATGAAACTCTCCTGCCAGTCGGGTGAAACGGAACGCCCCTCAGTCTACGTTTCGTTCCGGCCGTCACCCAGTTGTTCGGTTGCGCAACACAGATCCGAACCGGTGGGCAATCTCGACGAGTGCGATACCGACAGCGCCGATGATCAACGCGCTCGTGGTGGCACCGACATTCGAGGGATCGAGTTTGAAGAATGTGCGGCAGAACGGGATTGCGAACAACAGCAGGTAGCCGCCGACGGATCCCGCGAGCAGCACCACCTTCCACCAGTTGTACGGCCGCGCAACGACGGCCAACACCCACAGCGCGATCATGATCAGCGTGATCAGGGCGGTGGTGCTCGCCTGGGTCACCTGGGTCTCGGAGGCGTTCGGACCCGCGTAGGCCAGCAGATACGACACGAACGTGCACGAGCCGACGATCAACCCGGACGGAACGGCCAATCGCATCACCCGCGAGACGAACCCGCTGCGTGCCCGTTCGTTGTTCGGGGCCAGCGAGAGCACGAACGCCGGAATGCCGATGGTGAACCACGCGGCGATGGTCACGTGCCTCGGCAGGAAGGGATACGGGATCGGCTCGAAATGGAAGACCTGCGACAGCACTCCCGAGAGACCGATGAGAAACGCCAGCAACACCGAGTACACGGTCTTGGTCAGGAACAGGTTGGACACGCGCTCGATGTTGCCGATGACGCGTCGCCCCTCCCCCACCACGTAGGGCAGGGTGGCGAACTTGTTGTCCAACAACACGATCTGCGCGACGGCACGCGTGGCTGCACTACCCGAGCCCATCGAGACACCGATATCGGCATCCTTCAGTGCGAGCACGTCGTTGACGCCGTCACCGGTCATCGCAACGGTGTGGCCACGAGACTGCAACGCGCCCACCATCGCACGCTTCTGGTCCGGCCGAACGCGGCCGAACGTCGTCGAGTTCTGCACGGTGTCGGCCAGTTGCTCGGAATCCTCGGGCAGGTCACGTGCGTCGATCGGGGCGTCGCCGCCCGGAAGACCGAGCGAGCCCGCGACCGCGCCGACCGACACGGCGTTGTCCCCGGAAATGACCTTGACCTGAACGTGCTGACTTGCGAAGTACTCCAACGTGTCTCGGGCGTCCTCGCGCACCTTCTGCTCGAGAATCACCAGAGCCCGCGGCGTGACGACTCCCGGCGCCGCGGTGTCGTCGACGGCGAGGTCACTACTGGCGAGCAGCAGTACCCGCAAGCCCTTGGACCCGGCATCTTCGGCCTGTCGAGCGGTCTCCGAAGTCGGGTCGAGCAACACGTCCGGAGCACCGAGCAGCCAGTTACCGTGCTCACCGTACGACAGACCGCTCCACTTCTTGGCCGAGGAGAACGGAGCCACCGCGCTCTGCGTCCACCCCGGCGCGTCGGGGTATGCCTCGGCAACGGCCTGCACACTGGCATTGGGCCGCGGATCGTCGTGCGCCAGAGACGCCAAAACTTCTGTCACCGAGCCGGAGTCGCGCTCGTCGATCACCACCAATTCCGAGAGCCGCATGCCGTTCTCGGTGAGCGTGCCGGTCTTGTCGGCGCACACCACGTCGACGCGCGCGAGCCCCTCGATGGCAGGCAATTCCTGCACCAGACACTGCCGCTGCCCGAGCCTGATGACACCCACCGCGAACGCGATCGACGTCATCAGGACGAGACCCTCGGGGACCATCGGAACGAGCGCCGCGACCATGCCGTTCAAGGCAGGCTTCAAAGCCTGCCCGCTGGAGAACAATTGGTTGTAGATGATCAGCGCGCCGGCCGGAATCATCAGGTAAGTGATGAATTTCAAGATCTTGTCGATACCGCTGCGCAGCTCGGACTTGACCAGGGTGAACTTGCTGGCCTCCTCGGCGAGCTTGGCCGCGTAGGCGTCGCGTCCGACCTTCGTCGCCCGATAGGCCCCACTGCCCGAAACGACGAAGCTGCCCGAAAGTACCTGCGCTGCTTCGAGTTTGTGCACGGTATCGGCCTCGCCGGTGAGCAACGATTCGTCGATCTCCAGGCTCGCCGTCTCGATCACCTCGCCGTCGACGACGATCTGATCACCGGGGCCCAGTTCGACGATGTCACCGAGGACGACCTCGTCGGGCGGAATCTGTTGCGAGACACCGTCGCGTCGCACCTGCGGCTTGTTCTGGCCGACGATGGCCAGCCGATCCAGCGTGCGCTTGGCGCGGATCTCCTGAATGATTCCTATGCCACTGTTCGCGACGATCAACAGCCCGAACATGCCGTCGATCACCGAGCCCGTCGAGAGCACGATGATCAGCAGTACGCCGAGAATCGCGTTGATTCGGGTGAACACATTGCCCCGGACGATGTCGCGGACCGAACGTGACGCGCGAGCGGGGACGTCGTTCGATTTCCCCTCGGCCCGCAGTGCGGCGACCTCCGCCTCGGTCAGCCCGGTGTCCCGCTGTGCATCGGCGTCGATAGACATGGGTGCAGCCTAGTTGGGTCGTTCCTGCAGGCTCCACTCCTTGCCTGGAGCGGCCTCAGCCCAGACGGGTCCACCAGCGATCGTCGTGCAGCGTTCTCATGCCGTCTATTCGCTGGCCCGGCATCGGTACCGCAACCTGCACACCCACGTCCTGCGCAGCGGCGTGCAGTCGCACGATCGGTTCGGACCACGGATGGAATGCCAGGTTGAACGTCGCCCAATGGATCGGCACGAACATCCCCGACGGCGTCAGATCGACATGCGCGGTGACAGCCTCCTCGGGATTCATGTGAATGTCCGGCCAGCGCACGTCGTAGGCCCCGACCGGAAGAAGCGTCAGGTCGAAGGGCCCGTACTTGCTGCCGATCTCTGCGAATTTCGGTGTGTAACCGGTGTCGCCGCCGAAGAAGACGCGTCGCACCGGACCGGCGAACGCCCAGGACGCCCACTGCGTCGAATCGCGAGTCAGGCCGCGTCCGGAGAAGTGACGAGCCTCGGTGCACGTGACGGTGAGCCCACCGATGGCCGTCTGCTCGTCCCAATCGAGTTCGATGATGCGCTCACCCGGCACCCGCCACTTGCGCAGGTGCGCGCCGATGCCCAGCGGCACGACGAAGGGGGCCGACTGCGTGCTCGCCAGCTTCTGCACCGTCGCCTTGTCGAGATGGTCGTAATGATCGTGGGAGATCACGATGGCGTCGACCCGAGGTAGATCGGTCAGGGCGACCGGGGTCGGATGCAGCCGTGCCGGCCCCACCACCGAGGACGGGGACACGCGCTTGCTCCACACCGGATCGGCGAGAATGCGATACCCGTCGACCTCGACGAGCACACTCGAATGTCCGTACCAGGTGACCGCCAGCTCGCCCGCATCCACCGGCGCGATCGGCGGTGCCAGTGGAATCGGCCGCTGCGGCCTGCCCTTACCTCGCTCGGTGAACAGCGAGACGAGCATGTTCTTCTGCCCCTTCTCGCCGCGACCCGGGACGTAACTCGAACTGGGGTCGGAGTTGTGGAATCGGCGGTCGCGGTAGCGCGGGGACCCGGCCGCGTACGGAGTGATGTGCACTCTCCTGGCACCGATGGCCGACGGAAGACCCCACAGCGCACGCGCCAACCATGCCCCACCCAACGCTGCGGTTGCTCCTGCTACGAACTTCGTCTTCGTCACGGGCACCACAGTAGGCGGCGCCGACGTCTTCGCAGCTCACCCGTAGCCTTGCCGTAGAATATTTGCGTCGGTTTTGCTGCTAGAAGGGGAGACATTGAGTACCGAACAGCTCGAATTCCAGGCGGAGACGCGTCAGCTCCTGGATCTGATGGTGCACTCCATCTACTCCAACAAGGACAGCTTTCTCCGTGAACTGATCTCGAACTCCTCGGACGCGCTGGACAAGCTGCGCCTGGAGTCGTACCGCAACAAGGATCTGGACGTCGACGTCTCGGATCTGCACATCGAGATCGATATCGACTCCTCCGCTCGTACCCTCACCATCCGGGACAACGGCATCGGAATGTCGCGCTCGGAGGTCATCGACCTCATCGGCACCCTCGCCAAGTCCGGCACCGCCGAGGTGCGCAAGAAGCTCAAGGAAGCCAAGGACGCCGCCGCCTCCGAGGAACTCATCGGCCAGTTCGGCATCGGCTTCTACTCCACGTTCATGGTGGCCGAGAAGGTCACGCTGCTCACCCGCAAGGCCGGTGAGAGCACGGCCACCAAGTGGGAGTCCACCGGCGAGGGCACCTACGAGATCACCGACGTCGACGACGCCCCGCAGGGCTCCTCGGTGACGCTCGCTCTCAAGCCCGCCGACGAGGAAGACCACCTCCACGACTACGCGTCCGAGCGCAAGATCAAGGAACTGGTCAAGAAGTACTCCGACTTCATCGCCTGGCCCATTCGCATCGACGTCGAGAAGCGCGTCAAGAGCGAAGAGGAGGGCGGCGAGGACACGGTCACCATCGAGACCGAGACGATCAACTCGCAGAAGGCGCTGTGGACCCGATCCAAGGACGAGGTGTCCGAGGAGGAATACAAGGAGTTCTACAAGCACGTCAGCCACGCCTGGGACGAGCCGCTCGAGGTCATCCCGTTCAAGGCCGAGGGCACGTTCGAATACCAAGCGCTGCTGTTCATTCCGTCGCAGGCACCGTTCGACCTGTTCATGCGCGAGAGCAAGGCCGGCGTACATCTGTACGTCAAGCGCGTGTTCATCATGGACGACTCGCAGGAACTGCTGCCCGAGTACCTGCGCTTCGTCAAGGGTGTCGTCGACGCAGCAGACCTCTCGCTCAACGTCTCTCGCGAGATTCTGCAGCAGGACCGGCAGATCCGCGCGATCCGTCGACGCCTGACCAAGAAGGTGCTCTCCACGGTCAAGGAGCTGCAGAGCGAGCAGCCCGACAAGTACAAGACGCTGTGGTCGCAGTTCGGCACGGTCCTCAAGGAAGGCCTGATCTCCGACGCCGACAACCGCGAAACCCTGTTGGGCATCTCGTCGTTCGCGTCCACCCACTCGGAAGAGGGTCTGACGACCCTCGCCGAGTACGTGGACCGAATGAAGGACGGCCAGCAGCAGATCTACTACATGACGGGCGAATCCCGTCAGCAGATCGAGAGCTCGCCGCACATGGAGGCGTTCAAGGCTCGTGGCCTCGAAGTCCTGCTGCTCACCGACTCGGTCGACGAGGTGTGGGTCGGCAACGTCACCGACTTCGACGGAAAGTCGTTCCAGTCCATCGCCAAGGGCGAGGTGGACCTCGACACCGAAGAGGAGAAGAAGGAGTCCGAGGCCAAGCGCGAGGAGCAGGACAAGGAATTCGCCGACCTGCTCACCTGGCTGACCGACACCCTCGGCGAGGACGTCAAGGAGGTACGTCTGTCGACGCGCCTGACGACGTCACCGGCCTGCGTCGTCGGCGACGAGTTCAGCTTCTCCCCGCAGCTCGAGAAGATGTACAAGGCGTCGGGCCAGTTCGTGCCGACCTCCAAGCGCATCCTCGAACTCAACCCGAACCACGACCTGGTGACGGGACTGAAGAAGGCTCGCGAGGATCGTAGCGACGATCCACACCTCGCCGAGACCGCCGAATTGCTCTATGCGACGGCACTTCTGGCCGAGGGTACCGAGCTGAAGGATCCGGCGAAGTTCTCGAAGTTGCTCGCCGATCGGTTGACGCGCACCATCTGAGCGGCTGCGCCGCATGTGAGTGGAACTTCGTAGCCTGCTACGAAGTTCCACTCACATGGGTGGGTCACTGCGGAGGGAGGATGTGCTCCCCCGTCTTGTCAGTGCTCAGCGACAGTGAACTGATGTACTGCTTCTCCCCGTTGGGCCCCGGCACGTTGGACGCGATCATGTCGGGTCGCTCGAATTCCATGCCACTGACGTGGCACATCACGAGTTCGTCGGACGGGTTGCCGTGCTCGTCGAACATCGGCAGATCGATGCCGTCGTCGGTGCGTCGCAGGTAGTACTTGCCCTTGGTCGCCATCGCCAGGATGGGCGGAAGCACCAGCGCGAGAACGAGAGCCACGATCGGCGAATACGGTTTGATCGCAGATCCGAATGCCCCGAAGAACACCAGAATCGACAGGATCGCCGATACCGCCATCGATCCGAAGCCGACCGGGTTGATGTTGTAGAGCATGCCGCGTCGGAACTCGGGCACCTTGGGCGAGAGCTTGAGAATGTACTTGTTGAACACGATGTCCGAGGCCACCACGGCGATCCACGCGATACCGCAGTTGGCGTAGAAGCCGAGGATGCTGTTGAGGAAGTCGAACATGTTGGCTTCCATCAGGATCAGCGCGATCGCGAGGTTGAACAGCACGAACACCATGCGGCCCGGATACGTCTTGGTGAGGCGGGTGTAGGAGTTGGTCCACGCCAGCGATCCGGAATACGCGTTGGTCACGTTGATCTTGATCTGGCTGATGACGACCAGGATCACCGCGAGGGTCATTGCGAGCCAACCCGGCATGAAGTTCTCGTAAATCTCCAGGAACTGGTGCACCGGCTCGTTGGCAATGGTGGATCCGTCGACGACGTTGGCGATCAGGTACACGGCGAGGAAGAGGCCGACGACCTGCTTGAGGGCACCGAAGATGACCCAGCCGGGGCCGGCGAGAAGCACTGCAGTCCACCAGCGTCGGGAATTCTCGGGAGTCTTGGGCGGCATGAAACGCAGGTAGTCGATCTGCTCGGCGATCTGCGCGATGAGCGAGAGACACACGCCTGCGGCGAGCATCACCGATCCGACGTTGACGCCCTTGCCGTCGGCCCCGTCCTGACCGCCATAGGCGAAGAACTCGCCCACCGAGTCGGGATTGCTGATCACCAGGTACACGAACGGCAACACCATCAGGACGAGCCACAGCGGGGTCGTCCAGACCTGAAGTTTGGCAAGGGCTTTCATGCCGTAGATCACCAACGGAATCACCATGATCGTGGACACCGCGTACCCGATGGGCAACGGAATACTCAGACCCAGTTCGAGTCCTTGCGCCATGATCGAGCCTTCGAGCGCGAAGAAGATGAAGGTGAACGTCGCGAAGATGACGTTGGTGACGACCGATCCGTAATAGCCGAATCCGCTTCCGCGCGTAATCAAGTCGAGGTCGATGTTGTAACGGGCCGCATAGTAGGCAAGCGGAAGGCCGGTCAGGAAGATGACGACGGCGAACACCAGGATGCCCCACAGTGCATTGCCGGTTCCGTACGAGATTCCGATATTGGCACCGATGGCGAAATCCGCGAGATACGCGATGCCGCCGAGCGCGGACGTCGCGACAACACCGGTTCCCCATTTACGGTAGCTACGCGGCGCGAAGCGCAGCGTGTAGTCCTCGAGCGTCTCTTTCAGCGCGGTGTCTGTCGGCGCTGGCTGTACGGCGGTCATGGCTCAGTAACGTAGAACCGCCACGTTGCCGACGTGTCTTGAGCCGATGTAGCTGGTGTTAATCGAACCGGCTTATCGGACATACGTCTCGGAAAGTCCGTCCACCGGGCGGTGTCAGGCGGCTGTGCGGGCCGCCAGTAGCGAGAAGTTCGACAGTTCGGCACGCAGCATGTTCATCGCCCGGTGCTGGGCCACCCGCACTGCACCGGCCGTCATTCCCAGAGCTTCGCCGGTCTGCGGTGCCGTCAGGCCCCACACCACTCGCATCAGGATGATCTTGCTGTACTTCGGGGGCAGGGTGTTCATCAGGGCCTGCGCATGGGAGCGGAGTTCGTCGCCCAGCGCGACCTGCTCGGGACCGTCCTCACCCGACACTTCCTCGGGCAGCTCGGCCGTCGAGAACGTCTGCCGCAGAGCCGATCGTCGGCCGGCATCGGCCAGTTTGTGAGCAGCGATTCCGTAGACGAATGCCATGAACGGTTTGCCCATGTCGCGGTACTTGGGTATCGCGGTGACCAGAGCGAGGCAGACGTCCTGCACCACGTCGTCGGCCGCGACATCGAGATTGCCGATGCGGGCAGCGCAGTAGCGGCGAATCGGAGGCTGGATCAACACCAGTACGCGTTCGAGTGCGGCGCGGTCACCCGCGACGGCCCGCGGCACGACGTCTTCGAGCGTGTCCATGGAAGTGCTCATGGCCGATCTCCTTCTTGGCAACGCGCGCCCTCACCTGAACGCTCACCAGTACTTCGAGGCAGCCGACCGTTCGGCTTGGTCGGACCGGGTACCACATTCGAGAAAAATGTGACTCAGGTAACACGGCGTGTCGTATGAGCGACGTACCGGACAACATCCACGTCGCGTCACGTGACCCTGACACCGCGGAGCGCACATGAGTACCAGTGAGCAGAACCACCTGGTCGGTCGTCGGAGCACCGTCGCCGCCGGGGACGGCACCACGCTTGCAGTGCGCGAGTTCGGACGGCCCGATGCGGCTCTGACCGTGGTGTTCGTACACGGACACTGCCTGCGGATGCAGTCGTGGACCGAGCTGCGCACCCACGTCGAGGATGTCTGGGGCGAGGACACCCGAATCGTTCTGTACGACCACCGCGGCCACGGCGAGTCCGGCGCCGCAACGCCGGACAGCTGCACCATCGATCAGCTCGGCGAGGACTTGGCCGACGTGATCCGCGCTGTCGTTCCGGTGGGGCCGTTTGTCGTCATCGGACACTCGATGGGCGGCATGACGGCGCTCTCCTACGCGCGTCAGTACCCGGATGCCGTCGGCTCGCGCCTGGTCGGGGTCGGGTTGATCGCGACGTCCGCGGGCGGGATCACCGATGACGGCCTCGGTAGTTGCCTCGCGCATCCGGCCGTGTCGGCGTTTCAGGCAGCTGTTCGACGCGCCCCTCGACTGATGTCGGGTGCCAAGCGGCTCAGTCGCGGGGTCTGCGCCCCCATCGTCAGGACGGCGGGATGCGGCTCCCACAAAGTCAGCCCGCGGGTGGTCACGCTGGCGACGGCCATGCTCGGCGACACGTCCATCGTGACGATGGCCGGCTTCCTCGGCGCGTTCCGCGGTCTCGACGAAGTGACCGGTCTGGCTGCACTGGCCTCGATTCCCACCCTGGTGCTCTGCGGTTCGGACGATCTGATGACGCCGATGCGACACTCGGAAACCCTCGCCGCCCATCTTCCCGACGCACGGTTGGTACGTATCGCGCAGGCCGGACACATGGTGATTCTCGAACGAGCACACGAGGTGGCCGACGCCATCGTCGAACTCGTGACGGCAGCTCGGCGCGCTCACGTGGGGGATCTGGAACTGGCCCGCTAGACCTACCGACGACTGTGGCCCGCACCGGATATCCGGTGCGGGCCACAGTTCTACCGTCGGAAGTTACTTCTTGACGGCGGGGGGAGCGTTGAGCAGCTGGATGAACTGTCCGGCGTTTCCGATGACCGCGCCGAGGCCACCGGCGGAGGTGCCGGCGAGCGATCCGATGGCACCGAGGGCGATCGCGCCGATGACGCAGCCGCCGATGGGGCCTGCTCCGAGAAGAGTTGCGACCGGTGCGGTCACGACGACTCCGGTGATGATTCCGAGGATGCATCCGCCGACGATTCCGGTTGCAGCACCGAGGAATCCACCGACGGAGGCGGTGAGGCTGAGGTTGTCCTTGACGCCTGCGACTGCGGCGGGCAGGTCGACCTGCTGCAGGCCGGGAAGGGAGGTGGAGACCGGGGTTGCGGCGGCAGGCGAGACATCAGCGGTCAGAGTGGCGTGGTTACCGTCGATGTCGGCAGCGACGGGGTGCGAGAATCCGTCGGCGGCGATGGCGAGCGGTACGGAGTCGACGAGTGCGCCGTTGGCGTCACGGACGACCAGGTGGTTGTCTTCGTTGCTCAGGGTGCCGGCCGTCGTGTCGACGAGGACCTGGTTGCCGGCCTGGGTGACGTTCCACCCGACGGCAGCGGCGGGAGCCGGGGCCGGATCCGCATAGGCGGTGCCCATGGCGGTCGTCATCGCTGCAATGACCAATGCGGACGTTGCCGCGAATCGAGTCAGCTTCATGTTCCTCAGTCTTTCGTCGTGTCCATCTCTCGATACCGAGCAGCGAAAAGCTATGGGTGGAACACGCGAGTGAGGCGAACCCGAGATGAACGAACGGGGTCGATCCGTACAACGATCGAACGTATCAACCCAAAAGGGACACAACAGTTTTCAAGTACCAGCTGGTTCGTAAAGGGTGCGCAGAGTTTGCCCCTACTTACCGAAAAGACCAGGCTTGTTGCTGCCTCCGTGGCCCACTCCGAAGTCGTAGGCGGACTCGGCATGCTCGTGCTCGTCCAGGCCGTCGGCCTCGTGCTGCGCGTCGGCGCGCACGCCCATGACGGCCTTGATTGCGAACGCGATAGCGGTGGTGACGACTGCGGTGTACACGAACACCGCCACCACCGCGATCGCCTGCACCCACAGCTGATGCAGGCCGCCGCCGTAGAACAGACCGTCCACACCCGCCGGCATCTGCGCACTGGCGACGAGTCCGATCATCAGCGTTCCGACGACACCGCCGACGAGATGCACACCGACGACGTCGAGTGAGTCGTCGTAGCCGAAGCGGTATTTGAGGCCGATCGCCAACGCGCACAACGCGCCCGAGACGATGCCGATCGCCGCTGCACCGATCGGTGTGACGGCAGTACACGACGGCGTGATCGCAACGAGTCCGGCCACCACACCCGAGGCCGCACCGAACGACGTCGCGTGCCCGTCCCGCCATTTCTCGACGACGAGCCACGCGGCCATCGACAGCGCGCCGGCACCCATCGTGTTCACCAGTGCCACTGCGGCGACGCCGTCGGCCGCCAACGACGAGCCCGCGTTGAACCCGAACCAGCCGAACCAGAGCAGTCCGGCTCCGAGCATGACGGCCGGAAGATTGTGCGGACGCATGGGATCTCGCGGCCACCCGCTCCGTTTGCCGACCACAAGGGCCAGCACCAGCCCGGCCACACCCGCGTTGATCTCCACGGCCGTGCCACCGGCGAAGTCGATCGCGCCGAGCCTGTTGGTGATCCACCCGCCGAACTCACTGGTGAGCCCGTCGAGCGAGAACACCCAGTGCGCCACAGGGAAATACACCAGCGTGGACCACAGGGCTGCGAACAGCACCCACGGCACGAAGCGCATCCGGTCGGCGACCGCACCGGAGATCAGCGCGACCGTCACCATGGCGAATCCCGCCTGGAACGCTGCGAACACCAACGCCGGAACGGTTCCCACCAACGGAATCGACACCGTGCCCGCCGCCGAGGTGTACACGCCGCCGAGCAAACCCTCGAAACCTGCGTACTGCAACGGGTTTCCGATCCAGCCGCCGAGAACGTTGTCGCCGAACACCATCGAGAACCCGAACACCAACCACAGCAGCCACACCACGGCGATGGCCGACAGGCTCATCATCATCATGTTCAGCACGCTCTTCGAGCGCACCATGCCGCCGTAGAAGAAGGCCAAGCCCGGCGTCATCAGCAAAACCAGCGCGGTACTGGCCAGCAACCAGGCCGTGTCGCCCGCGTCGGGCGCTCCGCTGATCACTTGCCCACGAATTTCGGTGCGCGCTTCTCGGCTCTCGCGCGGCGCGCTTCCTTCATGTCCGCACTGCTCCAGGCGGCCTCGAATGCCGCGCGCTGTGCGGGCGTCGGATCGTCGTGCGCGCCGTCGTCGTTGAACACCAGCTTGAGGTGTCGCAGCGCCAGGGGTGCGAGAGCGGTGATCGAGTGCGCCCACTGCACGGCAACATCGCGATCGCCGAGCTTGTTGGCCAGACCGCACGTGTACGCCTGATCGGCGTGTACCCGTTCGCCGCCGAGCAGGATCGTGCGCGCCACGCCGCCGCCGGCCAATGCCGCCAGCCGCTTGATCGTCCAGTTGCTCACTGCGATTCCGAGACGTGTGGAGGGAATCTCGAAGAATGCCTCGGGTGCGACCACCCGCAGGTCGCAGGCAATGGCCAGTTGCGTCCCCGCTCCGACGGCAGGCCCGTTGATCGCCGCCACGACGGGAACGGACACTCGCTCGATGGCGGTGAGCATGCCTTCCAGCGTCTCGCCGAACGCGTCGGGAAACGCATCTCCGGTCAGGTCGGCACCGGCACAGAAACTACTGCCCTGCCCGGTGATCACCACGACCCGCGCGCCGTCGGCATCCGCCTGCTCGACCTCGCGTCGTAGCGCGACACAGAGATCCGTGCTCAGCGCATTGCGCTTGTCCGGTCGCTGCAGTTCCAGGATGACGACATCGCCGTCACGAGTGTGTCCGATCACGCCGAGCAGGTTACCGGCTGGTAGCGGCGGTCACCGGGCGGGGCCTGATCTACTGATACTCGTGATCGACACTCGGGTTGCTGTCATCGGCGCCGGCCAGGCCGGGCTCTCGGCCGGCTACCACCTCAGGCGGGCCGGACTTGCCGCAGGTGCGGGCTTCGTCATGCTCGACCGCTCCCCCGGACCCGGCGGTGCCTGGCAGTTCCGGTGGCCGTCGCTGACGCTCAGCACCGTCAACGGAGTGCACGATCTGCCCGGGATGCCGTTCGCCGACACGCTGGGAGACGAGCCACCCGAATCCATCGCGGCAGCCGACGCGGTTCCCCGCTACTACCGCGCGTACGAGGAACGGTTCGAACTGAATGTCCGACGCCCCGTCACGGTGACGGTCGTGTGCGACCGCGAACCTCTCTTTCGAGTCGAGGCCGGGGACACGGTCGTCATAGCCGAGGGCCTCATCAATGCGACCGGAACGTGGGAGAAACCGTTCGTTCCGCACTACGACGGGGCCGAGACCTTCACCGGTAGACAACTGCACACCAAGGACTACCGAACCGCGGACGAGTTCGTCGGCAAACACGTCGTCGTGGTCGGCGGCGGGATCTCGGCCGTCCAGCTGCTCGACGAGATCTCCCAGGTGACGACGACTACGTGGGTGACGCGTCGACCACCGGTGTTCCGGGACAGCCGATTCGACCACGACGCCGGACGCAAAGCCGTCGCCATGGTCGAGGAGCGAGTGCGAGCGGGTCTGCCGCCGGGCTCGGTCGTCTCGGTGACCGGTCTGTTGCTCACCCCGTCGCTGGCTGCCGCACGTGAGCGTGGCGCTCTCGAACGCAAGCCGATGTTCTCGTCCATCACCGCCGATTCCGTTGTGTGGGAGGACGGTTCGACCCAGCACGCCGACGTGATCCTGTGGGCCACCGGATTTCGCAGCGCCCTCGATCACCTCGCTCCGCTGCGACTGCGCGGGCACGGCGGCGGAATCGTCATGGACGGCAGGCTGACCACCCGGGTGGCCGCGAACCATCGCGTCCACCTGCTGGGGTACGGCCCGTCCGCGAGCACGATCGGGGCGAACCGGGCCGGGCGAGCAGCGGTGACGGAGTTGCTCGAGACCCTGGGCTGAGTCCTTATGGCGAGGAGAGCTGCTCGACGACGAACTTGGCCAGGGAACCGAGACGCGCACGGCTCGGCATCGACGTCGGAACGCCCAACGCATCCAACGGTGCCGACGTCACCGGCCCCACGCAGATCGCGGCGACGGGGCCTCGAAGTGCGGCGAGGAAGCCGTCGAGCATGGCGTTGTCCTTGGCCGTCGACAGCAGGGAGGCGACGGCGGGAGCGCTCGTGAACGTCACCGCGTCGACGCGGTGCTCGATGATCTGTGCCAACAAGTCGAGGAGCGGGGCCTGATCGACGGGGCGGATCCAGCGGTATACCGGGATCGGTCTTACCTGCGCACCGAGTTCGCTCAGAGCATCGCTCAGATGAATCGTCGGTTCCCATTCGGTGATGACGCCGTGCAGTTGCACGGCAATGTCGGCACCGGAAACACCCTGGGCAGCAAGGTGATCGGCGACTTCCTGCGATGCTTCGGTGGCGGGCGACCATTCCTCACGCAGCCCGGCACCCCTGATCGCACCACGTGCTTTGGGGCCACGAGCAATGATTCGCGTGTGCTCGAGCGCTGCCAGGAGGTCGTCGCGCACACCCCATTCGGCCGCCGCGTCGAGCCAGCCCCGGAAGCCGATACCGGTGCTGATCACGACGATCTGCGGTGGGCGTTCGACGATGCCCTCGGTGGCAGACTTCAACTCCGAGTCGTCGATGAGGGGCAGAACGTGAATCGCCGCGGCGTGAACTATGTTCGCGCCGCGGCGTTCGAGCATGGTGGCCAATTCGTCTGCACGCCGCTCGGCGGTGAGGGCAACGGTCTTGCCTGCGAGCGGTTCCGACATGGGTACAGACTAGGCCCCCATGTGAGTGGAACTTCGTAGTCCACTACGAAGTTCCACTCACATGGCGGGTCAGCTGCTGAACTTGTCCGGGTCCGGGCCGGTTCGGCCGTCGGCGGTGTCCAGAGCGTTGATCTGCTGAATCTCGTCGTTGCTCAGCTCGAAGCCGAACACGTCGAAGTTGCTCGCGATCCGCTCGGGAGTGACCGACTTGGGGATCACGACGTTGCCGAGCTGAATGTGCCAGCGCAGAATCACCTGGGCCGGGGTGACGCCGTGCGCCTCGGCGATGGGCACGAAGGCCGGGTCGTCGAGCACGGTGCCGGAGCCGAGCGGACTCCAGGCCTCGGTGGCGATGCCCTTCGAGGTGTGGAAAGCGCGCAGTTCTTCCTGGATGAAGCGCGGATGCAATTCGATCTGGTTGACCGACGGGACCTCACCGACGGCGTCCATCAGCTTCTCGAGCGTGGGGATGGTGAAGTTGGAGACGCCGATCGAACCGATGCGGCCGTCCGACTTCAGCTTCTGGAACGCCTTGAACGTGTCGATGTACTTGTCGCGATCGAGCTGCTGCCAGTGAATCAGGTACAGGTCCAGGTATTCGAGTCCCAGACGATCCATGCTGGCGTCGAAGGCCTTCAAGGTGGAGTCGTAACCCTGATCGTCGTTCCACAGCTTGGTGGTGACGAACAGTTCGTCGCGCGCGATGCCGGACTCCGCGATCGCCTTGCCGGTGCCGGCCTCGTTCTCGTACACCTTGGCGGTATCGATGCTGCGGTACCCGACCTTCAGCGCCTCGGACACTGCGGCCTGGGCACCGTCGTCGGGAACCTGCCACACACCGAACCCGAGCTGGGGAATGGACGTGCCGTCGTTGAGCACGATGGTCGGGACAGTACTGGTCTCGGCTGAATACGTCATACGAATGCCAACGGTGGGTGGGGTGGTGTTGTTCCCGGCCCCTATGGTTTCGGTGTGACCGCAACGCTTCGTATCGACGATCTCGCCGCTTTTCACGGCGATCGAACACTGTTCTCCGGCCTCGATCTGACGGTGACCGAGGGTGATGTGATCGGACTCGTCGGGGCGAACGGTGCAGGTAAATCGACGCTGTTGACGCTGCTCGCGGGGGTCGGCACGGCCGATCACGAGGGTGAGATCTACACCAGCCCGCCCGACGCGACCGTCGGTTATCTGGCGCAGGAGCCCGAGCGCATCGCCGGGGAGACCGTGTTGGATTTCCTCGGCCGGCGTACCGGGGTCACCGATGCCGAAGCCTCCATGAACGCAGCCGCCGAGGCGTTGGGTTCGAGTGACGAGGACCTCTACACCCCGGCGCTGGAGAAGTGGCTGGCTCTCGGCGGCGCGGATCTGGCGGAGCGAACGGCGAAGGTGCTCGCGGATCTGGGCCTCGATGTCGACGGGTCTGCGCTGATGACGGCGCTGTCCGGTGGGCAGGCTGCCCGCGCCGGTCTCGCCGCGATTTTCCTCGCGCGTTACGACATTCTTCTGCTCGACGAGCCCACCAACGACCTGGACCTCGCAGGCCTCGAGCAACTCGAACAATTCGTCGTCGCGACGCGGGCGGCGATCGTCGTCGTCAGTCACGATCGCGAGTTTCTGGCTCGGACGGTGACCGGCGTCGTCGAGCTCGATCGAGCGCAGCGCCGCATCGACGTGTACGACGGCAGCTACCAGTCGTATCTGGCAGAGCGCGAGATTGCGCGCCAGCATGCCCGGGAGAAGTACGACGAGTTCGCAGACACCAAGTCGGCGTTGGAGTCTCGCGCCCAGATGCAGCGGAACTGGATGGAGTCGGGGGTGCGCAATGCGCGACGCAAGGCGACCGACAACGACAAGATCGCCCGCAAGACCCGCGCCGAGTCGACAGAGAAGCAGGCTGCGAAAGCCCGTCAGACGCAGCGGCGCATCGAGCGACTCGAGGTGGTCGAGGAGCCCCGCAAGGAATGGGAGCTGCGGATGGAAATTGCGGCCGCTCCTCGCAGCGGCACCGTCGTCTCGGTGTTGGGCGGGGCCGTCGTGCGGCGCTCCGCATTCACGTTCGGACCGGTCACGACACAGATCGAGTGGGGTGATCGAATCCTGATCACCGGGCCCAACGGCTCCGGCAAGACGACGTTGCTGTCGGTACTGCTGGGCAGGCTCAGCCCCGATGAGGGCACGGCCTCGCTCGGATCCGGAGTCGCTGTCGGCGAAATCGACCAGGCACGGGCATATTTCGTCGGCGAGGGCACAGTGTCCGACGCCCTCAGTGCCGCAGTTCCCGAGTGGCCCGACGCCGAGGTCCGCACACTGCTGGCCAAGTTCGGGCTGCGCGGCGACGACGCACTGCGGCCGGCATCCTCGCTCTCGCCCGGTGAGCGAACCCGCGCGGCACTCGCTTTGCTCCAGGCCCGCGGAGTCAATCTCCTGGTGCTCGACGAGCCGACCAACCACCTCGACCTGCCTGCCATCGAACAACTCGAACGGGCCATGGAGAACTTCGAGGGCACGCTGTTGCTGGTCACCCACGACCGCCGAATGCTCGACACGGTCCGCAGCACTCGTCACTGGACGATGAACGATGGGCAGCTGAGCGAGAAGTAGGTCGCGCTGAATCGGGTGCAGCTGGCCGCGGTGAGCGCGGTCAGCTGCACCCGATTCACGTCAGCTCAGCAGAATTTCGTTCACCTCGGCGGCGGGACGCATCGGCAACGTGTGATGCGTGGCTCCGTCGAGTATCACGGTCCGCGCTGCCGGTAGAACGGCATGCACAGTCGCTTCGATCTTGGATGCGTTGTGCACCTTCCCTTTCCCTGCGAGAACCACTGTGGTGCGGACACCGAAGTTCGCGAACGCAGCAGGTTTCGGCCGTTTCGGAACGATGGTTTTCGACGTCGGGGCGTGCGCGGCTCCGAGCGCGAGCACGTCGAGCCAATCCGGATCCAACTGCGCGTCATCGGTTTCCCATCGGACGAAAGCACGCTGCCGCTTCTCGTTGGGCGACAGCAGGATCGGCAGGGCATGCACCAGGTACCGCGGACTCATGGAGCCGAAGCAGGAATTGGGATCGAGTAACGTCAGCGCATCGACGCGGCTTTTGTTGTGCAGGGCGTACGCCAGAGCGATCATCGCGCCGTAGGAATGGCCGCACAGTGCGACGGTTCCAAGGCCCAGTTCATCCAGCACCGCCGTCACCCAGTTCAGCAGCTCGTCCACGGAGTCGATGGACTGCTCACCGGGAACACTCCGTCCGACGTCGCCCATGAGGTCGACCGCGTAGACCCGATAGTGCTGCGAGAGTGCGTTGATATTGGCGAACCAGACGGTCGACGTCGCACCCGCGCCCGGCAGCAACACCAGCGCCGGACCGTCGACGGGTCCGCAGGCGTTGATTCGTGTGGAGCCGTGCACCGTGTTCACGTCGATGGCCTGGGTATGTGCCGGCCACTCCCGCAGCACTCGGTCGTATACGGCATAGAACTTCTCCAACGTCACGGCAACCCTCTATTCTCTCGATGATCGAGATAGTAGACAATAGAGAGACTTCTCGTCCAGCATCTCCCGAGGGACCAGCACATGACCGAGCCCATCTCTGCCGTCCACCAACTACGTGCACTGACGGTCGACCTCGATCTTCTGGGCGCGGAGTTCGCGCAGAGACATGCGCTCCATCCGACGGATATCCGGGCGCTGATCTGTCTGCTCGACGCGGACCGAGCCGGAACGCGCGCTACCCCCGGTTGGCTAGGAACCCAGCTGGGCCTGGAATCCGCGTCGATCACTGCCCTGATCGATCGAATGAGCAAGCGAGACTTGGTGTCACGCGAAGCAGACCCATCCGATCGCCGCCGTGTATTGCTACGCGTGACCGCGCATGCGTCGGAACTCGGGACGAGGTTCTTCGGCCCCGTCATCAGCCAGGCCGTCGACGAACTCGCACGATTCACGCCAGAGCAGCGGGCAACGATCGATGAGTTTCTGACCACGATGCGCGCCATCGTCGCCTCCACTCGGGAGCAGCAGACCCCGTAGACAAATCAGCGGTTTTGTTATTACCGGTTGACACATCGTTGGGTTTATACAACACTTCATTGTCATGAGCCCCGTCAAGCGCGGTACCGCGCTCCCGATCTTCAACAGGGTGGGTGTTCTGCGGGCAGAACGAAAGATGAGCCGCGCGCAACTGGCCGAACTCGTCGAAGTGAATCCCCAGACGGTGGGCGCCCTCGAACGAGGCGACCACTACCCGAGCTTGGACCTCGCGATGCGCATCTGCGATGTCTTCGATCTGCCGATCGAGGCAGTGTTCTCACGCAACGAACTCGGACCACTGTCGGCCGAACTCTTCCGAAGGGAGAAGGATCGATGACTACGCCCGGCTCCGACATCCTCACCCGCTATCAGGCCTATCGGACCCGCCGATTTCTCGAGAACGACGCCAAGACGAGGCATTGGCTTCCTACGTGGCGAACCCAGCATCGACGCCGAATCCTCGTTGTCGCTGTGGCTGTACTCCTCTTCACATTTTTCGTCGTCAGTATCGGCAGCCTGTTCTCGAAGTGGTTCGCGATCGGATGGATACCGGCCGCCCTCCTGTTCATACCGGTTTGGACTGTTCTCCAGACGGTCTCGGGCCGGCACGGAGACGCACCGGTAGGAGCACTCGACGAGTGGGAAGTGCAGCAGCGCAACGAAGCTCGATCCATCGGCCTCACCGTCACGCAGACCCTGGTGATGGCGGCGGCGTTCGCGTCCATCTTCCTGTCCACGGCGAACGACGAGATGCCGCGCCTGGCGTACGCAGGTGGCGGATGGACTCTCGCCGCACTGATGACCGGCATCTGCTCCCCCGCAATGATTCTCGCGTGGATCACCCCCAACCCCGAACCAGAAGACACCGAAGAGTTCGACCAGCAGTAACGACCGAAAGGGCACCATGAGCACCCTCACGATCGACTCCGTCTCCAAGAGATACGGCGACAAGATCGCCCTGGACAACCTGAGTTTCGACGTCCGGCCTGGCGAACTGTTCGGCTTCGTCGGCAGCAACGGCGCGGGCAAAACCACCACGATGCGCATTGCGCTCGGTGTTCTGTCTGCAGATTCCGGCCGGGTTCTGTTGGGCGGCAAACCCGTCGACCTCGACGTGCGCCGCACGATCGGCTACATGCCGGAGGAGCGCGGCCTGTACCCGAAGATGAAGGTCGGCCCGCAATTGGCGTACATGGCCGAGCTGCACGGCCTCTCGTCGAAGGATGCCAAAGCCGCAGTGATTCGCTGGACCGAACGTCTCGGCATCGACGAGCGAGTGAACGACACCGTCGACGCTTTGAGCCTGGGGAATCAGCAGCGCGTCCAGTTGGCAGCAGCGCTGGTGCACGACCCCGCGGTTCTCGTGTTGGACGAGCCGTTCTCCGGCCTCGACCCGATCGCCGTCGACGTCATGAGCGAGGTCCTCCGCGAAAAGGCAGCTGCCGGAGTACCGGTGGTGTTCTCGAGCCACCAACTCGACCTGGTGCAACGCCTCTGTGACCGCGTCGGCATCATCGCCGCCGGCTCGATGAAAGCCGTCGGCACCGTCGATGAACTACGCGGATCGGGAGATTCCCACCTGCACGTCCACGCACCGAACGCTGCCCCCGGATGGGCGTCGGGCATCGACGGCGTGAGCATCCTCAGCCAGAACGACGGCATCACCGTTCTGGGGTTGGCACCGGGAGCCGACGATCAATCAGTTCTGCGGGCCGCGCTCGCGACCGGACCGGTACACGAATTCTCCATCCAGAAACCTTCCCTGAGCGACCTGTTCCGAGAGGCGGTAGTGGCATGAGCTCACAACTGAATTCCTTCAGCGCGGTCTCATTGATCGCCAAGCGCGAGTTCACCGTTCAGGTGATGAAGAAGAGCTTCGTCATCAGCAACGTCATCATTCTCGCCGTCATCGTCGGCGGCATCATCGCCTACTCGATCTTCTCCGGCAGCGGCGACGAGGAACGCGACGTGATCGGCATTTCCGGCGATCAGTCCATCGCGGCCGTAGTGGAAGCAACCGGCGACGCCGTCGGTTCGCCGGTCGACGTTCGTGAGATCGCCGACGCGGGGGCCGCACGGAGCGGCGTCGAATCCGGGGATCTCGACGTGGCGCTGGTTCCGGACGGGACCGCAGGCGCGTACACGGCCGTCACCGAATCGGATCTGACCGGGACGCTGCGCGCCGTCGTCGAGGGCAGTGTCTCAACACAAGCCACGAATGCTGCACTGGCGCAACAGGGCGTCGACCAGAACGAACTCGGGGCAGCAACAAGTGCCGCGACGGTCACCGTCGATGCGATCGATCCGCCAGATCCCGAAGCCGGTCAGCGGACCGCGCTCGCCCTGTCCGCCGTGTTCCTGTTGTACGCACAGATCATCGGCTTCGGCATGTACGTCGCGATGGGCGTCGTCGAAGAGAAGTCCTCGCGTGTCGTCGAACTGCTGCTCTCCACCGTTCGCCCACTGCAGCTGCTGTGGGGCAAGATCCTCGGTATCGGCGCCGTCGGCATCCTGCAGCTCGCCCTGTACGGAGTCGCCGGTGTCGGAGCAGGATTGGGCACTGGCGTACTCACCGTCACCGGTGCCGCCGTCAGTGTCTTCGCTGCCACGTTGGCCTGGTTCATCCTGGGCTTCGCCTTCTTCGCAGTGCTCTACGCGGCGGGCGGGTCGATGGTCTCGCGGCAGGAGGACGTGAACTCGACGACCATGCCGCTCCTGATCCTGATCATGGCAATGTTCTTCGCTGCCTTCTACTCCGTCAGCGATCCGGAGAGCACACTCGCGAACACGTTGAGCTGGATCCCCCCGTTCTCCGCGATCATGATGCCGTTGCGCATCGCCGCCGGCGTGACCTCACCGGTGCAGATCGTCGGCTCGGCGGTCTTGATGATCATCACCACCGCGGTCCTGGCGATGGGCGCAGCGAAGATCTACCAGCGCTCCATCCTTCGAATCGGCAAGACCGTCTCGTGGAAGGAAGCCTTCGCTCGATAGAGTTCGCGCCATGAGCCCACGGACATCCGCCGCCGAGATTCTCGACTCCGTTCTCGACGGCGGATCGTTCGTGTCGTGGGACTCCACGCCGGTGGACGTCCATGCTGGGGAGTCCTATCTGAAGGATCTGGCCAGGGCTCGCGAGAAAAGTGGCGTCGACGAATCGGTGTTAACGGGCGAGGGCACCATCGACCGCCGACGCGTCGCGATCATCGCCTGCGAGTTCGCGTTTCTCGCCGGATCGATCGGCGTCGCGGCGGCAGAGCGCATCACCTCCGCGATCGAGCGCGCCACTGCAGAGGGCCTGCCACTCATTGCCTCCCCCACCTCCGGCGGCACGCGCATGCAGGAGGGAACGTTGGCCTTCGTGCAGATGGTCAAGATCGCCTCCGCCGTCACCGCACACAAGGCGGCGCACCTGCCGTATGTGGTGTATCTCCGCAATCCGACGACGGGAGGCGTGTTCGCATCCTGGGGTTCGCTGGCCCACGTCACCGTCGCCGAACCCGAGGCCCTCATCGGGTTCCTCGGCCCGCGGGTCTATCAGGCCTTTACGACAAGCCTTTTCCCGAGGGTGTCCAGACGGCCGAGAACCTGTACCAGCACGGGGTCATCGACGGGGTGGTGCCGGTGGACCAACTGCGCAACCTACTTATCCGCGCACTGCGGGTGATCGTCGACGCCCCGAGGTGGACCGATATCGCTGACGAAAGTCCCGCACCCCTGACCGAGCGGTCGGCCTGGCATTCGGTGGAGTCGTCACGTCGCGTCGATCGACCCGGGATTCGGCAACTGATCGAACATGCTGCTACCGAGCACGTTCCGCTCAGTGGCACCGGTCAGGGCGAAGCCGACACTTCGATCCTGTTGTCGCTGTGCCGCATTCGCGGTGTCTCCTGTGTGCTGTTCGGTAACGACCGAAGCAGCAGCACCGCCACGGCAACGATGGGTCCGGCAGCACTACGAGAAGCTCGCCGCGGCATGCGCCTGGCCGAGGAACTCCGGCTACCTCTGGTGCTCGTCATCGACACATTCGGCGCAGCACTGTCCAAAGAAGCTGAGGAGGGTGGTCTCGCTCCCGAGATCGCGCGCTCGATCTCCGATCTGGTCACCGTGAACACTCCGACGGTGTCGGTGCTTCTCGGCCAGGGCACCGGCGGCGGGGCGCTCGCACTGCTGCCCGCCGACCGAGTCCTGTGTGCCCAGAATGCCTGGCTCGCACCACTTCCACCCGAGGGTGCCAGCGCAATCGTGCACCGCGACACCGCCCACGCCCCGGACATGGCCGAGGCCCAGGGCATTCGGTCGGTCGATCTGCTGCGCGACGGCATCGTCGACGCCATCGTTCCCGAACTCCCCGATGCGGCCGACGAACCGGCCGCGTTCTCCGGTCGCATCGCCGATGCCGTCGTCCGCGAACTACGCGAGCTGTCGACCCTCGAAGCGGCAGCTCGGACGAGTGCGAGACTCGGCCGCTACCGCACTCTCGGGGTCACCTTGTGAGTGGAAACTCCCGACCCCTGCTACGAGACCGGAGTGGAGCCTGCAGAACGACCGCAGGCTCCGCCGTGCACGTGGGAGGTCACGAGCGCCAACACGTCGCCCGCACGCAGGTCGGCGGGTAGCTCCACCGGGCTCACGCACCGGCGCCCCGGACCGTGCACGTCCACCTTGACCACCGCACCCACCGAATGCCGGTTGACCACCACGGCCTGCAGCAGGTCACCGAACTCGGCATCGACGCCCACTTCGCCTGCGATGACCGAGCGCACCCGAGTCACCAGAATGCGGCCCCACTGCACCGGAGTGCCCTCGGCATCGGCCAGATCCTCCAGCGCAACGCCGTCGACGGTGATGCGGCCGCACACACAGTGAGTGTCCGCCGGCCACAGCGCTGGATCGCACCGCGCAACATAGGCGGAACCGAGAGACGGAAGCATGTCGAGAAGTGTCATGAGAAGGAGTCTTGCGCCGGGCGGTGGCGTCGGACAGAGGTGTTGACGCAATCTTGACGCCCCGGCCGTGAATATTGACGGCGCGTGGGCAGGAGTGCACAGTACGACCGCCGGTCGACGGGATTCCGCCGGTCGTCGCCGGTAGTGCGCAACCCGGCCCGGACCGCCCCACCCTCGAACTACGCTCGCAGACATGAGTGGCGAGTATCGGCAGGCGTTCGACAGCAGCATCGACAACCGCGAGGATTTCTGGCTGGCGGCCGCGTCGGGAGTCGACTGGGACACCCCTCCCACCACGGCGTTCGACGGCTCGCAGTGGTTTCCCGGAGCCCGTCTCAACAC
Source organism: Rhodococcus sp. 1R11 (assembly GCF_004563845.1). Classification (NCBI taxonomy): domain Bacteria; kingdom Bacillati; phylum Actinomycetota; class Actinomycetes; order Mycobacteriales; family Nocardiaceae; genus Rhodococcus; species Rhodococcus sp. 1R11. The sequence continues at coordinate 170,584 of NZ_SPNG01000010.1, forward strand.
CTGCGTCAACGCACTCGACCGGCACGTCGACGCCGGGCACGGCGACCGGACCGCGTTGATCTACGACTCGGCGATGCTCGGGCTCACCCGGAGCTACACCTACGCCGAACTTCTCGACGAGACCGCGCGCTTCGCCGGCGTGCTGCGCGCGCAGGGCGTCGGACCGGGCGACCGCGTGGTCATCTATCTGCCGATGATCCCCGAGGCCGTCATCGCGATGCTCGCGTGCGCGCGACTCGGTGCGGTGCACTCGGTGGTGTTCGGCGGATTCGCCGCCAAAGAACTCGCCGCGCGCATCGACGACGCCGAGCCGGTGCTGCTGATCACCGCGAACGGTGGGTTCGAGCCGGGTCGCGTCATCGAGTATCTGCCGTTGTTGCAGCGCGCCCTGACGCTCACGACCGCGAACACGCCGGCAGTGATCGTGAAAGGGCGAGAGGGCATTCCCGGCGAACACGAGTGGCTGGATTGGGACACCCTCATCGCCGACGCCACGGCCGCACAACCGGTTTCGATGGCGGCGACGGATCCGCTGTACATCCTCTACACGTCGGGTACGACGGGCAAGCCCAAGGGCGTGGTGCGCGACAACGGCGGTCATGCCGTCGCGTTGACGTGGTCGATGCGCAACATCTACGACGTCGATGCCGGTCAGGTGATGTGGACGGCCTCCGATGTCGGGTGGGTGGTGGGACACTCGTACATCGTCTACGGACCGCTGTTCGCCGGTGCCACAACGGTTCTCTACGAGGGCAAGCCCGTCGGGACTCCCGATGCAGGCGCGTTCTGGCGGGTGATCCAGGACCACGGTGTCCGCGCACTGTTCACCGCACCGACCGCGCTACGCGCTATCCGCAAGGTCGATCCTCACGCCGCCGAGCTCGAGAAGTACGACACCTCCTCGCTGGAGACACTGTTCGTCGCCGGTGAACGCCTCGATCCCGATACGTACGAGTGGATTTCACGCACCCTCGATCGACCCGTCGTCGACCATTGGTGGCAGACCGAAACCGGCTGGGCGATCTGCGCCAATCTTCGCGGACTGGAACCACTTCCGATCAAACCCGGATCGCCGACCGTACCGGTACCGGGATTCCAGGTCGGTATCCTCGACGCGTCCGGTAATCCCGTGGACGCAGGCACGGAGGGCAACATCGTCGTACAGCTGCCACTGCCGCCAGGTGCACTGGTCGGACTGTGGAACGACGAATCACGTTTCCAGCGTTCGTATCTCGATACGTTCCCCGGTTACTACCTCACCGGCGACTCCGGTTACATCGACGCCGACGGTTACGTCTACGTACTCGGTCGCAGCGACGACGTCATCAATGTCGCCGGCCACCGCCTGTCCACCGGGTCGATGGAGGCGGTGCTCGCGGGCCATCCCGCCGTCGCCGAATGCGCCGTCATCGGTATCCATGACGACCTCAAAGGCCAGCGCCCCAGCGGCTACGTAGTACTCAAAGCCGGGGAGAACATCTCCGAGGAGCAGTTGCGTACCGAACTGGTGGCCATGGTCCGCGACCAGATCGGCGCACTGGCCACCTTCCGCGATGTGACGATCGTCGGAGCTCTGCCGAAAACCCGTTCGGGCAAAATACTCCGAAAGACGATGCGGCAGATCGTCGCCGGTGAGCAGTACGGGGTGCCGTCGACCATCGAAGATCCCGCAGTCCTCGATGCGCTCGAGAAGCTACTCGGCAGATAGGCGGAAACAGGCGCAACCATGGCCGAAACCCGCGCGCCATGGGGCACTCCCGCACGATAGCGTCCTCGGCATGACAGATCTCGACACCCGCCCCGCCGTCGACTGGCTCGCCCTCGGTGCGGTCACCGTCACGGTGATCTCGTGGGCCTCGGCCTTCGTCGCCATCCGCGGCGTCGGTGAATCGTTCGGTGCCGGCCCGCTCGCTCTGGGCCGGCTGCTCATCGGATCGTGTGCACTCGGTGTGATCGTGTTGATCAGGAGACAGTGGGTCAAGCCGAACCGCACGCAGTGGTTACAGATCGCCAGCGTCGGCGTTTTCTGGTTCGGCGTCTACAACGTCGCCCTCAACGCCGCCGAGCAACGTGTAGACGCCGGAACGACGTCGATGATCATTCAGATCGGCCCTATCCTGGTGGCCCTGTTCGCCGGTCTGCTTCTGGGCGAGGGCTTTCCGAAGTGGTTGGTGATCGGTGCCGGTATCGCGTTCGCCGGTGCTGTCATGGTCGGCGTCGTCACCGCCGTCACCACCACCTCGACCACCAGGACGGACGCCGACTTCCTCGGCATCGCACTCTGTCTCGTATCCGCGGTGACCTATGCGATCGGAGTACTCAGCCAGAAGCCGGTACTGCGCACGGTCCCCGGCCTTCAGGTCACCTGGATGGCGTGCACCATCGGCGCGGTCTGCACGCTTCCGTTCGCGCCGGCCCTGCTCGACGACCTGTCGACCGCCTCGGCCGGAGCCACCGGCGGATTGGTCTACCTCGGCTTGGTTCCCACTGCACTGGCGTTCAGCACGTGGGCTTATGCGTTGACGAGAATTAACGCAGGCAAGCTCGGCATCACCACGTACGCCGTGCCGCCGATCACCATCACTCTGGCCTGGTTGTTGCTCGGCGAGATACCGCACATTCTCGCCGTCGTCGGCGGTGTCGTCTGCCTCGTCGGAGTCGGATTGTCCCGCAGGAGCTAGCAGCCGTTACAGCGCCTTGAACCGCGCGATGGCAACCTCACGCTCGTGCTTGTGGTCGACGATCGGATCCACGTACTCCTTGGGTCGGCCGAACTTCAACGTGTGCACGACTTTTCCCTCCTCGCCGCGGAGCTCCGGCACCCAGCGCCGTACGTAATCGCCCGTCGGATCGAATTTCTCACCTTGGGTGATCGGATTGAACACCCGAAAGTACGGCGAGGCGTCCGTACCGGTGCCGGCTGTCCACTGCCAACCGTGTTGGTTGTTGGCCAGATCGCCGTCGACGAGATGCTGCATGAAATAGCGGGCACCTCGCCACCACGGCAGGTGCAGGTCTTTGACGAGGAACGACGCGACGATCATCCGCACCCGGTTGTGCATCCACTTCTCCGAGTTCAATTGCCGCATACCGGCATCGACGATCGGGAAACCGGTTTCGCCCTTGCACCAGGCCTCGAACAGCTCGTCGGCGTGCTTGCCCGAGTCCAGTTCGATCTTGTCGAACTTCTTGACGTAGTTCTCCCGCGCACTGTCGGGGCGCTGAAACAGGATGTCGGCGTAGAAGTCTCGCCAGCAGATCTGCCTCCGATACGCAGCGGCACCCTCGTTTCGGAGCTTGCCCAGGTCGGCCAGCATGGTTCGCGGATGAATGGTGCCGTACTTCAGATGCACCGACATCCGGCTCGTCGAATCCAGGTCTGGGCGGTTGCGTTCGTCGTCGTACTTCGAGACGTCGTCGAGAAAATCCTTCCACTGCGCCAGTGCGGCTTTCTCGCCTGCATCGGCGTCGGAGTTCTCCTTCTCGCTCGGGACTTTTGCCCTCTTCACGCCGTTGACGTCGTCGGGGTCGATCCATTTCACGGTTTTCGCGGACGTATCGGCCGGTCCGCGCCAACCGTGTTCCATCCACTGCCGTGAGTACGGCGTGAACACCTTGTACGGCTCACCGTCGTCCTTGGTGATTCGTCCGGGCGCAACGGCATACGGCGAACCGGTCTCGACCAGCGTCACCTTCTCGCCGACGCGCTGGTCCCGCTCCCGGCCGTACGGACCGTAATCGGCGCTGATGTGGACCTCGTCGGCGTCGATCGCCTTTGCCACCTTCGGCACCACCGTCTCGGGGTCGCCGTGCACCACCATCAGTCTGCCGTCGAGCTGCTCGTTCAGTGCCTCGAGCGACCGGAACAGGAAGTCCTTGCGCGGACCGCCGGAGGGCTTCAGCAATCGGTCGTCCAGTACGAAGAGCCCCAGTACCGGATCCCCGGACTCGGCAGCGGCGGTGAGGGTGGGCAGATCCCCCAGTCGGAGATCACGGCGAAACCAAACGAGCGACATGCCGTCAGTCTTACCCAACCCGGCTCCGAGCAACCCCCATCACCGTTCGGGGATTCTCAGAGAATCGCCAATCCAGGCTCACCGACGCCGCAACATCGGCCCTTACCTTGGGAAATACGCCGATCAGCCGCGAGCAGAGGAGAGAACATCATGACGAACATCCGCCCCTTCCCCGGTGCCCTCTCCCTCGTCGAGAGCACCTGCACGTTCGAGAAGTACTACGAGCAGCTCTACGCCAAGGCACCCGCCCTCGCCTGGACCCTCGACGCCGACGCCGATCGCCGCACGGCCCTCGAAGAATTCTTCGCCAAGACACCCGAGGAGCGGCGTACCACCGTCGACAGCTGGGTTGCCTAGCATTGGGAGGTGACCGAATCGCCGAGCACCCCCGCCACCGTCCTCGTCGTCGACGATGACACCGATGTGTTGTCGTCGCTGCAGCGCGGCCTGCGCCTGTCCGGCTTCACGGTCATCACGGCGTCGGACGGGGCCGAGGCGCTCGGCGTCGTGTCGCGCACCTCGCCCGATGCGATCGTGCTCGACATCAACATGCCGGTGCTCGACGGCGCAAGCGTCGTGACTGCGTTGCGCGCCATGGGGAACGACATTCCGATCTGTGTTCTCAGCGCCCGCAGCTCTGTGGACGATCGCATCGCGGGTCTCGAATCCGGTGCCGACGATTACCTCACCAAACCGTTCGTGCTCGCCGAGCTGGTGGCCCGCATCAGGGCCATGCTCCGACGGCGCGGCACCAGTCCTGTCCTTCCGGCAGCCGATCCCGGGCTCCCCAATTCGGCTGTCGCAGTAGGCACTCTGGTTGTCGACATCGCAGGGTACCGAGTACACCGCGGCGGCGTCGACATCGATCTCACGAAGCGCGAGTTCGAGTTGCTGGCCATTCTCGCTCGTAACAAGGGCGTCGTACTGACGCGCGAGCGACTCCTCGAATTGGTCTGGGGATACGACTTCGTCGCCGACACCAACGTCGTCGACGTGTTCGTCGGCTATCTACGCCGCAAACTCGAGAGCGACGGCTCGCCGCGCATCCTGCACACCGTCCGCGGTGTGGGCTTCGTCGTGCGGGAGTCGGCATGAGCTTTTCGCTTCGCGCCCGGGTCGCGGCGGCGACGGCCCTCGGCGCCACCCTCGTCGTGGCGGCCCTGGCCGTGGTGACGTCGGTGGCCATTTCCCGCAACAACGTCAACCAGCTCGACGAGCGTCTGACGACGGCATCGCAGGTGCTGGTCCCGAACTCGTCGACGCTGGAAGCCTTCATCGATCAGCTGTCCGGCGCGTTCGCCGTCACCATTCGCAGCGGAGACATCGTCGTCGCCTCGACACCGACGCGGTTGCCCGCCCTCGACACCGGTTCTCAGACAGTGGATGTGGACGGTCAGCGGTTTCGGGTCTACACCGCAACCTCGACCGTGGTCTCGTCCGTGTCCATCTCCATCGGTGTCCCGGCCATCGAGGCGCAGCAGGTGACCGACGAGCAACAGAGACAGGTGATCCTGCTGGGGCTGGCGGCGGTCGCCGTGTCGACGGGCCTTGGTTGGCTGTTCGGGGGACGTGCCGTCAGGCCGCTGGTGACGCTGACGCGGCAGGTCAGCGCTCAGCCTCCGTCGGCACCGCAGACCCGAACCGGAGTCACCGAGGCCGACGAGCTCGCGGTCGCGATCGGGGGCATGCTCACCCGGCTGAACGAGGCACAGGAACGCACCAACGCCGCCCTGGACACCGCGCGCGATTTCGCGGCGGTGTCGGCCCACGAACTGCGTACCCCGTTGACGGCGATGCGTACCGACATCGAAGTGCTGCGCACCCTCGACCTCGAGCGCGCGCAACAACAGGAAATTCTGACCGACCTCGAGCGCACCCAGGGCCGGGTCGAGACGACCCTGACCGCGCTCGAACGATTGGCGTCGGGTGAATTGTCCAGCGAGGGCGACCGGGTCGAGACCGACATCATCGACATCTGCGACGTCGCCGCACAGGACGCGCAGCGTCAGCACCCGGGTCTGGACGTTCGGGTGGAGTCGGAACCGGAGTGCGAGATCACGATTCGCGCACTCCCCACCGGAGTTCGACTCGCGGTGGACAACGCGATCGGCAACGCCGTCCGGCACGGCGGGGCGAGCACCGTCGTCATTCGCGTCGAGCGCGCGGACGCGCTGGTCCGAATCCTGATCGACGACAACGGATCCGGCGTTCCGGTGGACGAACGCGAATCGGTGTTCGGACGCTTCGAGCGTGGAGCCGGAGCCGCGAAGGGCGGCTCCGGCCTCGGTCTCGCGCTGGTGGCCCAGCAGGCCGAATTGCACGGTGGCCGCGCATATCTGGCGGACAGCCCCCTCGGGGGTGCCCGATTGGTGCTCGAGCTACAGGACCGCTGACGAGAGATCTGCTACTTGACGTCGAGCAGATCGATGACGAAGACGAGCGTCTTGCCGGACAGACGGTGACCTGCGCCGGCGGGGCCGTATGCGAGCTCCGGTGGGATGGTGAGCTGGCGGCGTCCGCCGACCTTCATCCCGGGGATGCCGTCCTGCCAGCCCTGGATGAGGCCACGGAGCGGGAACTGGATGGACTCGCCGCGGTTCCAGGACGAGTCGAACTCCTCGCCGGTGTCGAACTCGACGCCGACGTAGTGCACCTCTACGTTTCCGCCCGGTACTGCCTCTGCGCCGTCACCTTCGACGAGGTCGACCGTCACCAGATCCAAAGGTGCCGGTCCGGCTTGAAATTCGATCACTGGCTTCGTCACTGAAGTCTCCTGCGGTTGTGCCGGCCCGCCGACGCCGACTGCGGTGTTCTGGGCATGGTCGGCACCGATTTTACGTCGTCACGGTCAGCCGATCGGAGCTGGCATCAACATCGTCTTGTATTCGCAGGTCAGCGTATTGCCGGTTGCGGGGTCGGCCATCTCGACCTTCCAGGTGTCGGCGAACTGGTTCACACCGGGGTGCATCGAGATGGTGCCGGAGATCAACACGGTTCCGCGGGTGAACAGTGCACGGTCGGCGAGCACGTCGAGCCAGTAGTGCGGAGCGAGCAGATCACCGAGGGTTCCGGTCTGAATTGCGACGCCGTCCGCCCACGCGGTCAACGTGATCTCGTCCAGCCGATCGGCGACCTCCGACAGACGCCACGCTCCGGTGCCGAGCACATCGGGAGCCGCATTCTTGCTCCACGCGACACTGTGGACTTCGAGGTCGCGGTCGGTGTGATCGCACGCGACCGTCAGCAGCACGTCGTCGATCGTGTCGCCCAGGATCACCAGCGCCCACTCGGCCTCGCCCGACGTACGGCCGTGCTGGACGGCAACGGCGTCCGTCTGCTGCGCCAGGTACGGCGAAATGGGATACAGCGCCGGGGTCACCGTCGGAGCCGGAACGCCCAGTTCGGCCAGCTCCGCGATGTGCGACGCCACCTCCTCCTGGTTGCGTCCGGCGTACCCGGCGTTGAGCAACGCGTTCACCTCGACCGATTCGGAGGTGCCGTCGGGCAGCGTGAATGTGAGCATCAGTAAGGACCCTCTCCTCGTAAATCTTCTGTTTCCGATGCGCCCAAAAGCTTGCGCATACGTCTTGTATACAGCAAGTATGGAGCACGTACAACGGATAGAGTGATCCCAGGCACACGAAGGAGTCGTCATGACCGAACCTGTTTCGGTAGATAGAAAAGGCCTGGCCAAGGCCTTCGCGGCCAGCCTCACCGGAACGGCATTGGAGTGGTACGACTTCGCGGTCTACTCGGCCGCCGCAGCTCTGGTGTTTCCGCTGGTCTTCTTCCCGGACAGCGACCCACTGACCGGGACACTGTTGGCTTTCTCGACGTACGCCGTCGGGTATGTCGCCCGTCCGGTCGGAGGGTTCGTCTTCGGACGGCTCGGCGACGTCATCGGACGAAAACAGCTCCTCGTCATCACCCTGCTGCTGATCGGCGTCACCACGTTCGCCATCGGTCTGATCCCCGGATACGACTCCATCGGCATCGCGGCACCGATCATTCTCGTCACGATGCGCTTCTGCCAGGGCGTTGCCGTCGGCGGCGAATGGGGTGGAGCCGTTCTCCTGTCGAGCGAATACGGCGATCCCCGCAAACGCGGATTCTGGTCCTCGGCAGCACAGATCGGACCACCAGCAGGCAACCTGCTCGCCAACGGTGCACTTGCCGTTCTGACGCTGACATTGACCGACCAGCAGTTCGAGTCCTGGGGATGGCGCGTGGCATTCCTGTTCTCCGCGGTACTCGTCGGATTCGGTCTGTGGATCCGGTTGAAGCTCGAGGACACCCCGGTGTTCAAGGCACTGCAGGAAAGCGGCGAACGATCCGAGGCCCCGATCAGCGAAGTGTTCAAGACCGAACTGCGCCCCCTGGTGGCAGGCATCATGTCTCGTGTCGCGCCGGACGTCATCTACGCACTGTTCACCGTCTTCTCGATCACCTACGGCACACAGAAATTGGGCTTCGAGCGAAGTGAGGTACTCACCGCCATTCTGATCGGGTCGGCATGCTAACTCGGCCTGATCCCGCTCGCCGGAGCAGTGTCCGACCGCATCAACCGACGCCTCGTCTACGGCGTCGCAGCCGTGGGCGGTGTCGCCTGGAGTGCGATCTTCTTCCTCGTCATCGGCGGAGGATCGCTACCGCTGCTGATCCTGGGTGTGGTTGTGGGCCTGGCGTTCCACTCGTTCATGTACGGGCCACAGGCAGCATTCGTCACCGAACAGTTCAGCGTTCGATTGCGCTCGACCGGCAGCTCGTTGGCATACACGATCGCCGGCGTCTTCGGTGGTGCGATGGCCCCGCTGATCTTCGTCTACCTGTTGGACAAGACGGACAGCTGGGTGCCGATCGCCGGGTACATCGTCGTCGTCGGCGCGGTCACTCTGATCGGCCTCGCCCTTGGACGCAACCCGGATCCCACCGAGGACGAGCACTACGTGTTGCTGGGCCAGCAGCACGAAAACGCTACGCGCGCAACAGAGTCTGAAGCGTGACCTCGAGGTGAGCGTCGATCTTCTCGTGCACCAGGCCTTCGTCGCCGGCACTCAGTGCGTCGATGATGGCCTGGTGCTCGGCGCACACTCGATGCTGCCGGTTGGCGGCGGTGAACAATGCACTCAAGCCCACTCGGAGCTGCCGCGCCCGCAAACCTGCATACGTGCGCGAGAGCAGCTCACTGCCCGCCGAATCGATCAAACTCTGATGGAACGTCCCGTCCCAGTCGATGAATTCCTTGGGAGCGTCGGTGCTGTCGGAATTCATCAGCGACTCCTGCTGATGCAACGCGTGCTGCATCGCCGCGATCGGAGCGTCACCGGCACGCAGCGCCCGCGATGCCGCATGCCGTTCCAGAACGCCTCGCAGATCCATCAATTCGGCGATCTGCCGTCCGGACATCGCCGGCACATGAGCACCGCGCTTGGGCACCATCTCGACCAGACCCTCGGACTGCAGCATCAGCAACGCCTCACGGACCGGCGTGCGCGAAACGCCGATTCGAGTCGCAAGTTCCTGTTCGTTCAGAAAAGTGCCGGTGGCGGCCGGTGACGACAACACCTGATCACGGACGAACTGGTACGCCTTGTCCCTCCCCGACAGTGGTTGCATACGATATGTATACCTGTCTTCCCCCGACGAAACCAGGAGTCACACCGTGAGCTCGACTATCCGCATCAGCCTGGCCCAGATCACCAGTGGCGAAAACCCCACCGAGAACCTCGAACTCGTCGAGACCCACACCCGCGCCGCGGCGCACGCAGGCTCGGACCTCGTCGTGTTCCCGGAGGCGATGATGCGCTGCTTCGGCGGACCCATCCGAAAGTTCGCACAGCCACTCGACGGCGAATGGGCACAGACCGTTCGTCGGATCGCGTCCGACGCCGGCATCACCGTCGTCGCCGGAATGTTCACTCCCGCGCCCGACGACAGAGTGACCAACACACTGCTCGTCACCGGCCCGGGCGTCGATGCGAGCTACGACAAGATCCACCTGTTCGACGCGTTCGGATTCGCCGAATCCGACACCGTCGCACCGGGTTCCGACCCGCTCGTGGTCGACATCGCAGGAGTCCGCGTCGGATTCGCGACCTGCTACGACATCCGCTTCCCCGCCCTGTTCCAGAAACTCGGCGACCTCGGTGCCGAACTCGTCGTCGTCCCCGCGTCCTGGGGATCGGGTGACGGCAAAGTGGAGCAGTGGACCCTACTCGCCCGCGCACGCGCCCTGGACTCGACCACGTTCATCGCGGCCTGCGATCAAGCCGAACCCGCTGCCGCCGAGGGAAATGCACCGTTGGGCGTGGGACACAGCATCGCCTGCTCCCCCACCGGCGAAATTCTCGGCCAACTCGACGCGACGCCTGGGATGCTGACGATCGACATCGATACCGCAATGGTCGACGCCGTGCGAAAGACGCTGCCGGTGTTGAAGAACCGCAAGCACTTCAACGCCTAAGTGCGCAGCGAGATCGCAGTTATGCAGCCGAAAGTGGCCATATCACCTGCGTAACTGCGAACTCGGCGCGAGCTCGGCCCTCACGCAGCGAGATCGCAGTTATGCAGCCAAGAGTGGCCATATCGCCCGCGTAAGTGCGAATTCGACGCGCGAACTCGAAGTTGGGGATAGATTCCGGCCAAATTACGTCCATAACCTCGAACTCGCCGTAAACAACAACGCCGCCGGCTCCGAGGGGAGCCGGCGGCGTCGTCGTGCAGGAAGAGCTAGCGGGAGCTGACGTCCTGGTAGTCGCGCTCGGTGTAGCCGGTGTAGATCTGGCGCGGGCGGCCGATCTTGCCGGTGGTGTCCTCGTTCTGCTCGCGCCAGTGCGCGATCCAGCCCGGGAGACGACCCATCGCGAACAGCACCGTGAACATGCGCGGCGGGAAGCCCATCGCGCGGTAGATCAGGCCGGTGTAGAAGTCGACGTTGGGGTACAGCTTGCGCTCGACGAAGTAGTCGTCGGTCAGCGCGGTCTCTTCGAGCTTGAGTGCGATCTCGAGCAGTTCGTCGCCGTTGCCCAGCTTGCCCAGGATCGTGTGTGCGGTTTCCTTGACCAGCGTCGCGCGCGGATCGAAGTTCTTGTACACCCGGTGTCCGAAGCCCATGAGCTTGACGCCGTCTTCTTTGTTCTTCACTCGACGCAGGAAGTCGGTGGCGTCGCCGCCTTCGGCCTTGATCTTGTCGAGCATCTCGAGCACGGCCTGGTTGGCGCCGCCGTGCAGTGGGCCCCACAGTGCGTTGATGCCGCCGGAGATCGAGGTGAAGAGGTTGGCCTGCGAGGATCCGACGAGGCGGACCGTCGAAGTGGAGCAGTTCTGCTCGTGGTCGGCGTGCAGGATGAGCAGCATGTCGAGTGCCTTGACGATCTCGGGATCGACCTCGTACGGCTCGGCGGGGAAGCCGAACGTCATGCGCAGGAAGTTCTCGACCAGGCTCTTCGAGTTGTCCGGGTACAGGAACGGCTGACCGACCGACTTCTTGTAGGCGTACGCCGCGATGGTCGGCAGTTTGGCCAGCAGACGGATGGTGGAGAGCTCGACCTGCTCGGGATCGTTCGGATCGAGCGAATCCTGGTAGTACGCCGACAGTGCGTTGACCGCGCTCGACAGCACCGGCATCGGGTGAGCGTTGCGCGGGAAGCCGTCGAAGAAACGCTTGAGGTCCTCGTGCAGCAACGTGTGGCGACGGATGCGGTCGGTGAACGTCTCGAGCTCGTCCTCGGACGGCAGCTCCCCGTAGATCAACAGGTAGCTGACCTCGATGAACGACGACTTGCCCGCAAGCTGTTCGATCGGGTAACCGCGGTAGCGCAGGATCCCCGCGTCACCGTCGATGTACGTGATGGCCGACTTGGTGGACGCGGTGTTGACGAACCCGCCGTCCAGCGTCGTGTAACCGGTGGTCGCCAGCAGCTTTCCCAGCTCGATACCGTTGTTGCCTTCAGTGGCCTCGGCAATCGACATGGAATATTCGCCACCGGGGTAGGTGAGGGTGGCTTTGGCATCATTCTCAGCGGGCACGAATGGTCCCTCTCGAACTCGTGTAACGGACACGTACTTAAAACGGACAGTTCTTACGTCGATAGTGAAACTAGTCTCTCGGTGCCTCGGACGCCCAGGGAGGGTCGGCACCGGGTCGTGAAACCGTGATCGCGGCTGCCTTGGCAGCGAACGAAAGAGCTTGCCGCCAATCCTCCCCGGTCATCTCCCTTACCGCTTTCGATGTGATAATGGTCTCTTTTTCCAGGTAGCTCAACAGTGCGCCGTGCACGGTGTCACCAGCGCCGATCGTGTCGACCACGTCGACGGCGACTCCCGGCACCGACACCTCGTCGGCTGCTGTGACTCCCGTTGCCGTCGTCTCCTCCGACGCGGTGAAGACCGAAATCCCGTCGCCACCGCGGGTCATCACCACAGCAGTCACCCCGGCGACGAGCCAGTCGTCGACGGTGGTCCCCTGGGTGCCCAGTCCCAGCCAGTGCGAGTCGTCCTCGGACACCTTGAGGATGTCGATGCTCGGCAACCAGGACCGAAAGCGGTCGCGGAATCCGTCCGCGGTGATGTCGCCGCTGGTGCTGTCGATGGCGGCCGGGCGAATGTTGGGGTCGAGCATGGTCAGCTTGCCCGCGGCCCGAGCTCGATGCAGCAATTCGGCGTACACCGATGCGCCGGGCTCGTACAGCAGCGACAACGTGCCGAAGGACAGAACGCTGATCTCGTCGGGCAGATCACCGGGATCGGCAACGAGTCGATCGGCCGTGCCATCGGCGTAGAACGAGTACTCGGCGCTGCCGTCCTCGGCGAGGGTCGTCATCGCCAACGTCGTCGGCTCGTCACCGCGCTGCACCCACGAGATGTCGACACCGGCATCGCGCAGACTCGCCAGGATCTGCTCGCCGAACGAGTCGCGAGAGATACGGGAGAGATAGGCAACCGGCGACCCCAACCGGCCGATCGAGATGGCGACGTTGAACGGCCCGCCGCCGAGTTTCGGTGAGAGCAGCGGCCCCTCGTGCACCGGCACCAGATCCACCAATGCTTCGCCGCACACCAGAATCGTCACTTCTCGTACTCCATTCCCCAGCTGCCGGACCAGGTCTGACCCGGGTCGAGCACGATCAGATCCATCTCGGAATTCAACGCGTCGGGCGGGCAGGTCATCGGTTCGATCGCCAACGCACGTCCCCGATCCGGGTACGCCTGATCGTTGGCGGGATCGGCGGTGAACACCTGCACCCACCCGAAGTTACTGTCGGTCCACAGCACCGTCGCGGTGCCGTCGGGGCCACGCAGTGTGTGCTTCGCGCGTCCGTCCACGTCCGGCACCGAGGCACTGAACGGAGTGTCGAGCTGCACGCCTTCGAGGTTCCGAGGCTCCCGAAAGTCGTACTCGGTATCGGCCGTCGGCACCGAAAGTCCTACGGGCAGATTGCGTACCGGATCGAGCGGTAGCCGCGTACCCGCGGACAGTTCGAGCGTGCATTCGTCGAGCGGTACGTCCCCCACCCGCACGTAGGTATGGAATCCCATTCCGTACGGCGCAGCCGATTCGCCCGTGTTCGTCGTAGACGCAGTCACCGTCAGACCGTCGTCGGACAGCTCGTGTGCCACCGTCAATCGCAACGAGAACGGCCAACCCTCGTGCGTACCGATGTCCACGCTCTGCTCGACGCGAGACTCGGTGTGCTCGTCGAGAGTCCACTTCACCCGTCGGACGAAACCGTGGCTCGCGTTGTTGCGGGCCGGTTCGGTGATCTCCAACCGATGTTCGACGCCTTCGAACGTGAACGTCCCGTCGGCCGTTCGATTGGGCCACGGGGCCAACACCAGTCCCGCCGACAGCGGCGGCTTGGTGCCCGCCTCCCACGTTTCGGTGAGCAGTGAGCCGTCGTACTCGAGGACCCGCAGGCCCGCTCCGACAGCAGCGACGTCGGCGCGATACTTGCCGCTCGTCAACGAATACGTTTGCGCCTCAGCTGTGGGAGCCATGCGAGCCATTGTCCACGACGGTGTCGTCCACCGTCTTGCCGTCCGCCGTCTTGCCACCGACGATGGCGCCGACTCGATAGCGAATGAAGGCCGGTAGTGCGAGGGCCGCGATCGAGACACCGATGACCACCAGCACACCACCTCCTGCGGCCGCCGCGGCCGTTCCCACCGAGGCCGCTGCCGCGCCGTGCAGAACATCGCCGATTCGGGGCCCTCCCGCGACGACGACGATGAAGACGCCTTGGAGTCGGCCGCGCATCTCGTCGGTCGCCACCGTCTGCAGCATCGTGCTGCGGAACGCCGCCGAGATCATGTCGGCACCACCACCGAGCGCCAGAAACGCCAGTGCGAACCACAGGGCAACGGTCGTCGCTCCGTCGGTCGCCGCACCGACGGCGAGTCCGAATCCGATCATCGCCACACCCCAGACGACAATGGAGATCAATACCGCCAGGCCTTGACGCCGCACGCGCGGTAGCCAACCGGAGAACACTCCACCGAGCACCGCTCCCGCGGACATCGCCGCGAACAGCATGCCGAGCACCGGCCCACCCGACGCAGGATCACCGAAGCTCTCGTGCGCGATCTGGGGGAACAGTGCCCGGGGCATGCCGAACACCATGGCGATGATGTCGACGACGAACGAGGCCAGCAGCACCTTCTGGGTCGCGAGATACGCGAAACCCTCGAATACCGAACGTAATCCGGCGCGTTGACCGGACTTGGCCGGAGGAATTCCCGGCAACCGGATCACGGCCCACAGCGTGGCGAACAGGGCGATGGTGTCGATGAGGTAGAGGGTCTCGAGGCCGATGCGCGCGATCAGAATGCCAGCACTGAGCGGGCCGGCGATGGCCCCGAAACTCATCACCGTCATGTTCAGCGAATTCGCAGCAGGAAGCTGCTCGGCGGGCAGGATTCGTGGGAGAAGCGCGCTGCGGGTCGGCTGGTTCACCGCGAAGAAGGCCTGCTGAATTGCCAACAGCACCAACACTATCCACACGTCGTTCAGCTCGAGGAACGCCTGCAGCCAGAACAGTCCCGAGGTTCCGATCAGGCCGAACGTGGTGACCATCAGCAGGGTGCGGCGATTCATCACATCGGCGAGCGCCCCACCCCACAGCCCGAACACGATGAGGGGCACCAGAGCGAACACGCCCGTCAAGCCGACGTAGGCCGAGCTCAGGGTGATCTGATAAACCTGTTGCGGCACAGCGACGATCGACAGCTGCGCGCCGATGACGGTGACGATGTTCGCCAGCCACAGGCGGCGATATGCGGGAGTCTTCAGCGGGGTCGTGTCGGCCAGGATGCCGCGCAGTCCGCTCACGGTTGCAGTCGCTCGATCACACCGCTTGCCGGCAGCACTCGAATTCTGTTGTGCATGCGGCTGGTTCGACCCTGCCAGAATTCGACGGTCTCGGGTTCGACGCGGATGCCGCCCCAATTCGGCGGTACCGGCACCTCACGTCCGTCGAACGTCGCGGTGACCTCGGCCAGTTGCGCGGCGAGAGCGTCACGAGACGCGACGGTTCGCGATTGCTCCGACGCCCATGCCCCCAGCTGCGAGCCGCGCGGTCGCGTCCGCCAGTACGCCTCGGTGGTGTCGCGGTCGACTCTGGTGACCGGTCCGCGGACCGTGAGCTGACGGGCGATGCCGATCCACGGAAAGGTGATGGACGCGTACGGCGTCGATGCCAACGCGCGGCCCTTGTCCGAGTCGTAGTTGGTGTAGAACACCACGCCCTCGGCGTCGAGGTCCTTGCACAGGACGGTGCGGGTCGCGGGCCTACCGGCGGCGTCGACCGTGCCGAGCACGATCGCGTTGGGCTCGGGCAGATTCGCCGCAACAGCGTCCGAGAGCCACTGCCGGGCCAGTGGCAACCAGCCGTCGTTCAGGGCGTCGACGTCGAGATCCTTGGGCTCGCCGTAGTCCACTCGCATGGTGGCCAGGCGCTGTTCGTCTGCAGACACGAACCCAGACGCTACTCCCGCGTAAAAGCTCGCTATGGTTTCCGCAAGCACGCCCGGATGCGGCGCAGAGCCGGGCGCAGTCGCGACGAGGGAGTCCACAGACCATGGCTGTTCAACACGTTCCCGAAGATTTCGTTCCCGGTCTAGAAGGTGTGGTCGCCTTCACCTCCGACATCGCCGAACCCGACAAAGACGGCGGCGCACTGCGCTACCGCGGAGTCGACATCGAAGAACTCGTTGCACAGGGCGTCACCTTCGGCGACGTGTGGGCACTGTTGGTCGACGGCGAATTCGGGCGCGGTCTGCCACCGGCCGAACCGTTCCCCCTGCCCATCCACACCGGCGACGTCCGCGTCGACGTCCAGGCAGGCCTGGCGATGCTCGCTCCCATCTGGGGATATCAGCCGGTACTCGACATCGACGACAGCACCGCCCGCGACAATCTGGCCCGCGCCTCGGTGATGGCCCTGTCCTACGTCGCGCAGTCCGCTCGCGGGATCTACCAGCCCGCCGTCCCGCAGAGCCGCATCGATCAGGCGGCCACCGTGACCGAGCGCTTCATGGTCCGCTGGAAGGGCGAGCCCGACCCCGCTCACGTCGCCGCCATCGACGCCTACTGGGTCTCGGCCGCCGAACACGGCATGAACGCATCGACGTTCACCGCCCGCGTCATCGCCTCCACCGGAGCAGACGTCGCAGCATGTCTCTCCGGAGCCATCGGCGCGATGTCCGGCCCGCTGCACGGCGGCGCGCCGGCCCGCGTGCTGCCCATGATCGAGGAAGTCGAGAAGACCGGTGACGCTCGTGCGCTGATCACCGGAATCCTCGACCGCAAGGAAAAGCTCATGGGCTTCGGGCACCGCGTGTACCGCGCCGAGGACCCCCGGGCCCGCGTCCTGCGCGCCACCGCCAAGCGCCTGAACGCTCCGCGCTACGAGGTTGCCGCCGCGCTCGAACAAGCCGCGTTGACGGAACTGCGCGAACGCCGCCCCGATCGTGCCATCGAGACCAACGTCGAGTTCTGGGCCGCCGTGATCCTCGATTTCGCCGAGGTGCCCGCGCACATGATGCCCGCGATGTTCACCTGCGGACGCACCGCCGGCTGGTGCGCTCACATTCTCGAGCAGAAGCGCCTGGGCAAGCTGGTGCGCCCTGCCGCCCTCTACACCGGCCCCGAACCACGTACCCCCGACTCCGTCGACGGCTGGGAGCTGATCCGGTAGTCGAGGAAGCCGTGGCACCCGACTACGCTTGGCTTTCGACTAACCTTCCGGGTGCCATATTCCATCGACGCTAGGACGCGCTACTCCATGGCCGATTTGCCGATCATTCCCGCCGATCTTCTTCCCGCCGACGGACGCTTCGGTTGCGGCCCGTCCAAGGTTCGCCCCGAGCAGCTGCAGTCCCTGGTCGACGTCGGTGCGTCCGTGTTCGGCACCAGCCACCGCCAGAAGCCCGTCAAGGACGTCGTCGGTCGCGTACGTAGTGGGCTGAAGGACCTGTTCTCGTTGCCCGAGGGCTACGAGGTCGTGCTCGGCAACGGTGGTACCACCGCGTTCTGGGATGCCGCTGCGTTCGGTCTCATCCGGGAGAAGTCGCTGCACCTGACCAACGGTGAGTTCAGCTCGAAGTTCGCCTCGGTGGCCAAGAACAACCCGTTCATCGGCGATCCGATCGTCGTCAAGGCAGAGCCCGGCAGCGCGCCCGAGCCCACGTCGGATCCGTCCGTGGACCTCATCGGTTGGGCCCACAACGAGACCTCGACGGGCGTGGCCATCCCGGTCAGCCGTCCGGCCGGCTCGGAGAACGCCCTCATCGCGATCGACGCCACCTCCGGTGCCGGCGGTCTGCCGGTGAACGTGGCCGATTCCGACGTCTACTACTTCGCTCCGCAGAAATGCTTCGCCGCCGACGGTGGGTTGTGGGTCGCGCTGATGAGCCCGGCCGCGCTCGCCCGCGTCGACGAGATCGCCTCCAGTGGCCGGTGGGTACCGGACTTCCTGTCGTTGCCGATCGCCGTCGACAACAGCAGCAAGGACCAGACCTACAACACCCCCGCAGTGGCGACGCTTCTGCTCTTCGCAGACCAGATCGAATGGCTCAATTCCCAGGGCGGCCTGGACTGGGCCACGAAGCGGACCGCGGACTCGTCCTCACGCCTGTACGACTGGGCCGAGAACAGTGAATTCGCAACGCCGTTCGTCGCGAATCCGGACCACCGCAGCCAGGTCGTCGGCACGATCGACTTCGACGAGAAGGTCGACGCGGCCCAGGTCGCCAAGATCCTGCGCGCCAACGGCGTCGTCGATACCGAGCCGTACCGCAAGCTCGGCCGCAACCAGCTGCGAGTCGGTATGTTCCCCGCCATCGAGCCGGACGACATCACCGCACTGACGAAGAGCATCGACTGGGTCGTCTCCACGCTGGGCTAGCAGGTTCCTGACAGCGCACTCACAGCTCCACCGCTCCCTTCGAGGCCTACACTTGCTACAAAATACGCAAGCGTAACGACCTCGGAGGGAGCGTTCGTATGTCCAGGCTCCTGTCCGTCGTTCTACGACTTCGAGTGACGCTCGTCTACTGCATGCTCACCGCCGCAGGAACCGTCACTCTGGGGCAGATCGGGCCGCACGATCGTTGGCATGTCCTGCACGCCGCGAGCACGAACCTGCACAACCTCACCGACGGTCATCTCGCCACGCTCGTCACCAGCGCCTTCCTCACCGAAGGCAGGCCCGATTGGTGGTGGCTCGCCTCGGTCGCGATCCTGTTCGCCGTCGCCGAGTGGGTCTCGGGGTGGCGCCGGTTTCTGCTCACGTTCTGTGCCGGGCACATCGGCGCAACGGCACTGGTGGCAGTCGGGCTGTTCGTCGGCATCCACGTCGACTGGTTCGCCGACTCGCTGGCCGTGGCCGTCGACGTCGGGGTCAGTTACGCCGCAGCGGCGGTGGCGGGGTCGCTGATTCGGTACCTGGCGATGCCGTGGCGCGCGGTGTGGGCCACATCGTGGATCGCCGTTGTCGCGGTCGGTGCCGTCACGGAACCCTCGTTCACCGCGGCCGGCCATGCACTGGCGCTGACCATCGGACTAGGACTCGGCGCGCTCTTTCTTCGTCGAGACGCAATGCCGTTGTTGCGCAATCGAATCGGATCGACTTCGACCGATCGTGTGCAACCGAGCGCGCAGCTGTCTACTCTCTGAGGAAGAAACCAACGCCGCCGCCGCGAGGCGTGTCGGACACCCGCCGAATACGGCAGGTGAACTAGGCTCGAATTCGACGGTATCGCGAGCCGGCGCGATGAGGAGGTCAAGGTGCGAGACTTACGTGTGGTGGGTCTCGAGGCCGACGGAAAGTTCGTCGTGTGCGCAGATCCCAAAACCGGCGACAGATTCCGGCTTCCAGCCGACGACAAACTCCGCGCAGCCTCACGCGGAGACATCGCTCGACTAGGACAGATTGAGATCGAAATGGACAGCTTGCTCCGGCCGAAAGAAATCCAGGCCCGTATCCGCAGCGGCGCGACCATCGAACAGGTCGCCGCAGATTCCGGAATGGCCATCAGCCGAGTCGAGGTGTTCGCGCACCCCGTACTGCTCGAGCGTTCGCAGGCAGCGTCGATGGCCCAGGCCGGGCATCCGCTGCGGCACGACGGCCCGGCGGTGCAGACCCTGCTCGACATCGTCACCCTCGCCTTCCGCGCTCGCGGACACAACCTCGACGACGCGGCGTGGGACGCCTGGCGCGACGAGGACAACAAGTGGGTCGCGCAGCTGAAGTGGCAGGCAGGGCGCACCACCAACAAAGCGCACTGGCAGTTCTTGCCCGACGGTCACGGCGGCACCATCGCACCACTCGACGACACCGCACGCGAACTGATCGACCCCGACTTCGGACGTCAACTCCGCGGCCTGGCACCGGTACGTGCACTCGCCTCCGCCGAGGACTCCGACGACGAGACCTCGCAGCAGAGTTTCGACGAGTACTACGGCACCACCGCCGACAGTGAGATCGACGCCGAGACCATCGACGTCGAGGTGGACGATGCGCCGACTCCAGAGCCCGAGCAGCCGCGCGAACCAGTGGCCAGGGAGCCCAAGCCCGCACCCAGAACGGCACCCACCCACACCAGCGGTAAGGACAAGCGTGGCAAGCCGGCCATGCCGTCGTGGGAAGACGTCCTGCTCGGTGTGCGCAGCAGCGGTCACAACTGACTTCTTCGTGTGACCGATGTGCCGCGCGATGTCGGAGTGTCGACACCCACACCGTAGGCTTCGATGGAAGTCACGGAGAGAGAGGTGCCGGTAGTGGGGGCCAAAGCATCAACGATCTGGTACGTGGACGCACCGGATCCCATATCGGTACTGCGCGAAGCCACCACCTCCGACTGGAACGCCGCCAGTGCGCTCGTCGGACGGCTCTACCCCCATCTCACGGCCGTCCCTCTCGAGCAGGGACCCATCTCGACCTCGGCGGGCGTGGACGACGGTCACGTGTTCATCGGGTGCTACCCCGGCGTCACCGTAGTCTGCGGATCCAACCTGTCGGTACCGACGCCGTCGACACTTCCCGAGTCCGTCACCCGCCCTCTGGCCTCCGAGCACACCTACCTCGTCGCCTCGGACCCCGAGCATGCCTGGGGTGCGTTCGCTTACTGGGAGCGCGGTGAATTCCGACGCTCGTTCAGCGCCACCCCCGTCTACATCTACGAGGACGTGGGCCTGCCTCTGGTGTGGGAGCGTCCGTTCTGGGCCGGTGACCACCCGCTGATCTATCCGCCCGGAGTGATGCCGGATCCGCAGTCACTGCCGTTCCACCCCCAGGAATTCGCCGAAGCCGCCAACGCCGAATGGCTCGGCTTCCGCTACACCGGTGCCCCGCGGCCCGGCGAGCTCGACCCGAATGCGCTGCCTGTCTGCGGATTCACCATGTACGTGCCGGGGCAAGAGCCGCAGCCCCAGAACGTGCCGGTTCAGCATGCACCCGCAGCGGAATCGGCCGAGCCCGCACCGCGGCCGAAGAAGCGTTGGTTCTCCCGCAAATAGTGGCTGGGTGGGCGCCGTTGCACGCAACGACCGACAATCGACGGGATTCCGCCGATCGTCGCCGGTAGTGTGCAATCCTGCCCGCGCTCGGCGTCGTCTCAGAACGCCAGCGCCGCCAGTGCCACGAAGCTCAGCAGTGCACCGGCGCTCGCTCCGTACACGGCCCAGCGCCACACCGGAATCACAAGCCACCGCAGTACCGTCGGGGCTGCGCCCGCCACGACGACGAGGTTGAGGCCGATCGCGAGCAGCGGATGAACTCGGGCCAGTTCCAGGCCGAACGCCGTCAGTGCCACCGCGACGAGGATCGCCGAGATCACAGCAACCGGGACACCGGTCCAGCGGACGTCCGAATCTTTCACGTCAGACGCACCCGTTCGTAGAAGCCCATCGCCGCGGCCGTCGCGACATTGAGCGAATCGGTACCGGGAGCCATCGGAATGCGCGCACGGATGTCGGTGGCGCGCATGGCATGTTCGGTCAGACCGGGCCCCTCGGCACCGAGCAGCAACGCAACCTTCTCCCCCGTCATCGCCGTCGCCAAGGACACCGCCTCCGGGTTCGGTGTCAGCGAAATCAGCTGAAACCCGTGCCGCCGCACCCGATCGAGCCCGCGCGGCCACTCGGGCACCTTCGCGAACGGCACGCGGAGCACATGCCCCATCGACACCCGGACAGACCGTCGGTACAGAGGATCGGCGCAGGCGGCACCGAACAACACCGCGTCCACCCCCAAACCGGCCGCATTGCGGAACATCGACCCGAGATTCTCGTGATCGTTGACGCCCTCCAGAATCGCCACCGTCCTCGCGCCGTCGAGCACCTCGTCCAGATCGAGGGCCGGTGGTCGGTTCGCCGCCGCCAAGACGCCACGGTTGAGGTGGAAGCCGACGACCTCGGCCATCACCTCCGCGGACGTCCGATAGAACGGGACGTCCGAATCGGCGAGGTCCTCGCGCAACGCGTCGAGCCGCCGATCCACGCCGAGCAGGCTGATCATCGGAAAACGCGAGCTCAGCAGGCGCTGCGCGACGAGCACGCCCTCCGCGATCACCAACCCTTTGCCCTCGGGCAGATCGGGGCGCCTGTCCGAGGAATTGAGATCGCGGAAGTCGTCGAGCCGCGGGTCGAGGGGATCGTCGATGTCGATTACATGCACCACCTGCTCATCTTCTCACCCGGCATTTCTGGCAGTCCCTCGGCGAACCACCACCCCGGTATGGAAAAGTTGTGAGCGATGACTACCGACGAATCGATCACCATCCGTACCGCCACCGACGACGACTGGGATGCCGTCGCGCTGCTCGACGCCCATGCTTTCGGTGAACACCAGAACGCCGAGGACCTGGCCGAGACGCAGATCCTGACCCAGTCCGAGCACGTCTACCTGGCGTGGGACGGCGAGACCCCGGTGGGTGTGGCCATGCACTTCCCGATGTCGGTGACCGTTCCCGGCGGCGCGCAGGTCGAGGCGTCGGGAGTGTCCTGGGTGTCGGTGGCACCGACACATCGTCGACGCGGCATCCTGCGATCGATGTTCACCCAGCAGCATCGCGCTCTGAACGACGCCGGCGCACCGTTGTCCTTGCTGACGGCAAGCGAGGCGACGATCTACGGACGCTTCGGGTACGGCCCGGTGACCGAGGAAATCAGCGTCTCGATCGACCGTCGATTCGCTCAGTTCCGTAAGGACGCTCCCCCGGCGACCGGGGTGCGCCTGATCGAATCGGCCGAGGCCACCGAACTGCTACCCGATATTTATCACCGGTGGCAGCAGCAGACCGCGGGCGCGCAACCCAAGCCGCCGATTCGGTGGGAACGGTTCTTCGCTGATCGCGAGAATCGCCGCGGCGGGCTGACCGCACTGTTCTTCGTCGTCCATCCCGACGGATACGTCGCCTATCGACGCGGACGCAACCCGAGTCGGGTCGTGGTGGAGGAATTCATCGCGGTGACCGACGACGCCTACGCCGCGCTCTGGCAGATACTCGTCGGTGTGGACCTGGTGGACACCATCGAGGTACGGCAGGCACGCGACGAGGCGCTGCCGTTCCTGCTGACCAACAACCGGCTGCCGAAGGTCACCGCTCACCACGACGCTCTGTGGGCCCGCATCATGCACGTCGAGGCTGCACTCGAGGCGCGCACCTACGCCCTCGACACATCACTGACCATCGCCGTCCGGGATCCCTTCCTCGACGCAGGCGGTACCTATTCTCTGACCATCACGGACGGCAGAGCCACCTGCACTCGGGTGGAATCCGAGCCGGACATCGAACTCGATATCGATGTGCTCGCCAGCATCTACTTCGGTACCCACCGAGCCCGGTTGTTCGCCGCGGCCAATCGCCTCACCGCCCGCAACGAAGAATCCCTGCACGCACTCGATCTGACCTTCGGTACCGACCGTCCCGCCGTCATGGGTTGGGGTTTCTGACGCGACTATCCCGCGAGCCCGTGCGTGAAGGCGAAGTGCACGGCCTGCGCTCGATCTCGCAGTCGGGCTTTGGCGAACAAATTGTTGATGTGCGTCTTGACGGTCGCTTCGCTGACGAACATCTGCTGCGCGATCTCGCGGTTCGACAGACCGGCAGCGATCGCGCGTAGGACTTCGACCTCACGCGGGGTCAAACCAGCTGGGATCTCGGGCGGACGGGAGTGCTCGACGGCTCCGAGCAGGCGGGCCTGCACCTCCGGGTTCAGCACCGCCTGCCCGGCAGCCGCTGCCCGCAATGCCGCCGCTATCTCGACCCGTCCGGCGTCCTTGGTGAGATATCCGCGCGCGCCCGCACCGAGCGCATCGAGTATCGAGCGCTCGTCGGAGAAGGTGGTCAACACCACCACGGGTAGATCGGGGAAGAGCCCCTTCAGGATTCGGGTCGCCTCTATCCCGTCGGTACCCGGCATCCTCAGGTCCATCAGCACGACATCGAGGGATTCGGTACTCATCGCGGCCTGAACTGCGGCGACCGCGCTGTCGCCGTCCGTCGCGGTCGAGACGACGGTGACGTCGTCGATCAGATCGAGCATCGTCGCCAGCGCCTCGCGCACCGACGCCTGATCGTCGGCGATCACTATCCGAATGCTCATACCCTCACCTTCGTGTTGTCTTCAGTGTGGTTGCGGCACAGCAACTGTGGCACGGACCGTCCAACCCCGCCCGTCCGGACCCGCCGCAACCGACCCGCCGACCAGTGCGGCGCGCTCGCGCATGCCGACCAAACCCATTCCGGTACTGTCGACCGGTTTCGGCAGCGAGTGGGCCGGGCCGTTGGTCACGGAGAGCTCCACTTGTTCTGCCGCGAAGCGAACCACTACGTCGACTGCCGCTCCGGGAGCATGAGTACGGGCATTGGTCAGCGCCTCCTGCGCGCACCGAACCAGGAACTGCGACTGCGGCGTATCGAGATCGACAGCCTCGCCCTCGACCCGGAAGTTCCCGTCCGCGTCCACCAGGGCGGCCATCGTCGGCACCAGGGGCAGCACGTCCTGACGCAAAGTCTGCACGGCCCTGCGGGTTTCGGTGAGGCCCTCGCGAACGAGGCTCTGCGCCTTGCCCACCGCGGCTCTGGCCTCGTCGGCGCGACCGGCGTCGAGCAACGCGTCGGCGACTTCGAGCTGCATGTTGACCCCGGACAGCGAGTGCGCGAGAACGTCGTGAATGTCGCGGGCGATGCGAGCTCGCTCGGCCAGGGCATGCTCGCGCAATTCGGCGTAGGTGGCGCGCCGGGCATTGCGTAATGCGTCCAGCCGACTGCGTCGTGAATACCCGATCAGCACCGGCCACCCGGCGAAAAGACCGGCGGCCCAGGGCCACCCGTCGACACCGTGGTGATCGGCGATCCACAGCGCGCACGCGCATGCCACGCTGAGCGACACCGCATACGGAAACGCAATCGACGGCTTGAACCGCCACCCGGCATGTCCGGCGAACAGGAACGGAAACGCCGCTGCGACCCCGGTTCCGCCCAAAGGAAGAATCGCGGCGGAGGCGATCAGTGCGATGCCCGCCCCGGCGAGCGAGAGCCGGAGACCGGTCGACCGACGCGACACCGTCGAGGCCGCCAGTACGAGACTGTTGACGACGAGCAGCGTGAGCACAACCGGATCGTGCAGATCCGATGTCGCGAACGCAGCCACGACGACGACGACCGTGACATACGGCCGACTCGACAGCCGGAAGCTGTCGAGTGCGGGTAACCGTACGTCCGGCGTGGGTGCCGACGTCACCGAATCTTCGCCCGTCCTTCGCGAACCCGACTGTGCATGTCGGCCAGCGTAGGCGACAACGTGTGGTTGCCGGACTTGTCGGCTCGCCACACGATGGTGGCCTCGGAGTGCATGGCTCGGTAGAGCACGACGACCGACTCGGCGAGGAATCCGACACCCACGGCCAACATGGTGGCCTGGCCGGCGACCGACGCGGCGGCCGGATCCACGACATTCTCCACCGGCACGAGGAGGAGGCGCACCGCGATCGCGGCCACCCACAGGCCGACCGACGCGAACGAGTAACGCATCCAAGCCGCTCCGTCCCGCTCGGCGATCCGGACGGTGTAGCCGCGGACCACCCCGAACACGGCTCCGACGACACAGCCGAGGAGCAAGAAACCGATCGCCGTGGCCGACAGCGCGGTCGAATTCAGTGACGCCAGTCCGGCGACGGCGAGGATCGCCGGAAGCACCAGCATGCGCCGAGCTTCCATGAGCTGGCCGGTCATGCGCCGCACCAGCAGGTATCCGACCAGAAGGACTACGAGAGCAATCGTTGCAATGTTCATGGCAGCAACGCTACGAAGATCGCGGTGGGTGCACATCGACCCACGGGTGGAGATCGGGTGGAGACACGCGCGCATGACTTTTGTCATGGCTGGACCGTGACGGTGTCACCTCAGGTCATGATGCGCTGCACTGTTTTCGGTGCTCGACGCGCAGCAGGATCGTAGTCATGAAGCAACCAGACGAAGGAAATCTGTTCACCGATCTGATGGAGCTCGGACCGGCTCCGACGATGGCGCGTGAGATCGTCGTCATCGTCATCAGTCTCGCGATCATCGCCGTGTTGTTCGCGATTGTCGGGCCGTCCGTTCCGGCGTTCGTCGCACTGGGCGTCATCGTCGCCTTCATGGGTGTCCGGTTCGTCATCGGACTGCGCCATTGGGGGACGCAATCATGACCATCATCGACGTCAACGGGATGACGCGCCGTTACGGATCGGGCAAGAACGCGTACGAGGCCGTCCAGGCTCTCGATCTGCATATCGCGGAGGGTGAGCTGTTCGGATTGCTGGGCACCAACGGTGCGGGCAAGACATCCACTCTCGAAGTGATTCAGGGCCTGTCGCGACCCAGCAAGGGCACGGTGCGGATCATGGGAATGGATCCGGTGGCCGATCGCCGTAAGGTCCGGCCTGCTCTGGGAATCATGCTGCAGAAGGGCGGCCTGCCTCAGGATCTGACCACCGCCGAGAGTCTTCGGATGTGGGCGGGCACCTGCAGCCATCCACTGCCGGTGGCGGAGGTGCTCGGTCGTGTGGACCTGGCCGACCGCGCCGATACGCGGGTCAAATTCCTGTCCGGCGGCGAGCAGCGCAGGCTGGACCTGGCGTGCGCGATCATCAGCCGTCCGCGCATCTTGTTCCTGGACGAGCCGACCACCGGTCTCGACCCCGAAAGTCGGCGCAACACATGGCGATTGATCCAGGAGTTGAAGAACTCCGGCGTGACGATCATGTTGACGACGCACTACCTCGACGAGGCCGAGTCACTGTGCGATCGACTCGCGATCATGCACCGCGGCAGGGTCGTTCGCAGTGGCACCGTGGACGAGGTGGTCGCCGACCATCCGGCGAAGATCGAACTGAAGGCCCCTGGAACGGCACTGCCGTCGCTGCCGGGCACATCCATGGACGTCTCGGGAGAGACGGTCTCGATCCAGACGTCCTCGGTTCAGGAGACGTTGACCGATCTGCTGCTGTGGGCTCGGGACAACGGGGTGACCCTGCACGGACTCGACGCCCGAGCGGCATCGCTGGAGACCGTGTTCCTCTCCATCGCAGACGAATTCGACAATTCCCCTATCGACGAACCAGCCGATGACAAGACCGAGGTGATGAGCGCATGAGCACGATGACCGCCCTGTCGAGAGCAGAATTCACGCTGCTCGGACGCAACCGAGTACTACTGTTCAACGCGACCGTCATACCTCTCGTGCTCCCGGTGGTCATGCTGATCATCAGCAGTCGGGGCGACGACGGATTGACCGACGTGGGCGTGGGAGCGGCACTCGAGTTCTTCGCGCTGTTCCTGCTGGTGTTCATGGTCTACTACAACATGCTCTCGATCTACGCCACACGTCGAGACGAGTTGGTGCTCAAACGACTTCGCACCGGCGAAAGCTCGGACATTCAGATTCTGATGGGGCCGGCGGTCCCGTCGTTCGTCCTCACCGTCGCACTGGGCCTGATCGTCGGAGCTGTAGTGCTGGCCTTCGGTGGGCCCATTCCCACCAACGTCCTGCTCGTCGCTTTTGCCCTCCTCGGCGGCGCGGCACTGTTCGCCGCACTGGCGTTGATCACGTCTGCCTTCACCCGTAATGCGGAAGCAGCGCAGATCACCAGCCTGCCGGTCATTCTGATCGCCATGGCCGGCTCGGCCATGCTGCGCGACGTTCTCCCGGATTCACTGAGCCGAGTCGTCGAGCTGACCCCGATGGCGGCCGTGTCGGACCTGTTGAACCTCGGCTGGTTCGGCACCACCACCCCCGGCGACGCGTCGGTCGGGTTCGCCGCCACGTTCGCCGAGGCGGGGATGCCGGTGGCGGTGATGCTCGCCTGGATTCTCGGCAGCCTGCTGATCGCCCGCACCCACTTCCGCTGGGAACCGCGGTCCTGATCGCATCTGTCGTCGTCCGTCTGCAAGGCTGGAGATCATGAAGCTGTACGAGTACCTCAATCCACTGCACGGCTGGAACGACAGCAGTGCAGTGGAGAAGGTACGCGTCTACACCCGCCAGTCGTTCCTGCTGATCACCGTCGGTGTCGCCGTCGGCGCGATGCTGACGACGCTTCAGTACGACGACTATCGGTCCACGGCGGCGGCAGCGGTGTGTGCCGCCTCCGCTTTCGTGGTCGTTCAGCGCACCCCGGCACTCGGCGGCGAGTCGACGGCCAACCCTCGAATCCCGTTGGCGATCACGGCCGTCGCCGCTGTGGTGCTGGTTGCCGGAGGGACCACGAGCAACGCACTCTGGGCCGCCGTACTCGTCACCACCGCGGTCGCGACCCTGATTCGATTGCGCTGGTCTCTCGCGGCAGCCGTGGCTGCCGCTGCGATTGCCGCGGCCGTGGGAACTCCGGCGCTGGAAACTGTCGTACTCGGCCTCTTCATCGCTTTCATGGCCTTCACCGTGCAACTGTCGGTGTGGCTGCTGCGCATCGTCACCGAACTCGACGCCACCCGCGACGCAGCCGCAGCCCTCTCCGTCGCCGAGGAGCGTCTGAGGTTCTCGCGCGATCTGCACGACGTCGTCGGACGCGCACTCTCGGCCATCGCGGTCAAGAGCGAACTCGCCGCAACGCTCGCTCGCCGCGGTGACGACCGCGCTGCGACGCAGATGGACGAGGTGCGCGCATTGGCCCAGGAATCGATGACCGACGCCCGAAAGTTGGTGCGCGGCTATCGCTCGGTGGATGTCGCCGGCGAACTCGACGGTGCCCGCTCGCTCCTGTCTGCGGCCGGGATATCCACCGAGCTCACCGGCGAGACCTCGACACTGTCCGAGCGTGCGGCCGAGGCGGCCGCCTGGGTGGTTCGTGAAGGCGTGACGAACATACTGCGCCACTCCGCGGCCACATACTGCCGAATCGAACTGACCGACAGCAGTATTCGACTGACGAACGACCACCCCGGTGCAACGGACGGCCGCAACGACGGCACGGGACTGAGCGGACTGCGGGAACGCTTGGTCGTGGTCGGAGGGGAACTGCGCACCGAGCAGACAACCGAGGAATTCACCCTCATCGCAGTGTTGCCCACATCGCCCCAGAACCCGAGGACCACACCATGATTCGAGTTCTACTGGCCGACGACGAGAACCTGATTCGATCGGCGCTGGCGACCATGCTGGATCTGGAGGACGACATCGAGATCGTCGGACAGGCCGATTCGGGCGAGAAGGCGCTGACGGTTGCCGCGGCTCTGGCACCCGACGTGGCAGTGCTGGACCTGCAGATGGGCGGGATCGACGGCATCGAGACGGCGCAGAAAATTGCCGAGACTCTGCCCACCTGCGCGTCGATCATCGTCACCAGCCACGGTCGGCCGGGCTACCTGAAGAAGGCGCTCGAAGCCGGCGTGCGCGGGTTCCTCCCCAAGACAACCTCGGCCGCCACCCTGGCCGAGGTGGTGCGGACAGTGCACGGCGGCGGGCGTTACGTCGACCCGACGCTCGCCGCGGAAGCCATCGGAGCCGGGGACTCACCGCTCACACCGCGGGAAGCTGATGTACTCGAATTCGCCGCGGACGGCGCATCGATAGCGGAGATCGCACAGCGCGCGCATCTGTCGCCGGGGACCACCCGCAACTACCTGTCTGCGGCAGCCGCGAAACTCGGGGCGGCGAACCGGCACGAGGCCTGCGCACTGGCCCGACGCCACGGCTGGATCTGACGATTGTCAGACCTTGCTTCCGACGGCCACCGTATCGAGGGTGGGCAGCCGGTGACCGTCGGCGGGCGGCACCACGGTGATGCGTAAATGGTTGTGCCGCAGCAGATACACGGCAGCGAAGAGCCCCGTCGCCAGTGAGATGACACCGCCGAACAACAACGGTGCGCGTGGATCGAGCACATCGGCGAGCCAGCCGAGCACCGGGCTGCCCAGCGGGGTTCCGCCCAGGAAGCACAGCATGTAGATGCCCATCACGCGGCCGCGCATGTCGGACGGCACCGACATCTGCAGAATGTTCATCGCCGACGTCGTGAACGTCAGTGTCAACGCGCCGGTGGGCACCAACAACACCGCGACGAGAAGGTAGTTCGGCATCAACCCCACGAGTAGCTCGAAAAGCCCGAACGCGATGACCGCACCGATGAAGAGCCGCAATCGCGGGGCCGTGGCGCGCCGGGCCGCCAGGGTCGCTCCCGCGAGTGTGCCGACCGCGAGGGTGGTCGAGAGCAATCCGTAGGCGTCGGCTCCGCTGCCGAACGTGTTGCGCGCCAGCACCGACAGACTCAGCGGAAAATTGAGACCGAACGTCGAGACCATGAACACCGTCGCCAGCAACACTCGAAGGTCTCCCCGCCCCCAGACGTACCGAAAGCCCTCCCGCACCTGCCCTTTGGCGCGCGGAGCAGGTTCGACACGGAAGAGTTGACCGACGTTCATCGCCAGGAGGGCACCGAACACCGCGGCGAACGACACCGCGTTGATCAGGAACACCCAGCCGGTACCGACGAGGGTGATGAGAACTCCGGACACCGCAGGCCCGACGATCCGCGCCATGTTGAACGTCATCGAGTTCAACGCGATCGCGTTGGACAGAGTTTCCTTGCCCACCATCTCGATGGTGAACGATTGCCGTACCGGCGCGTCGATGGCAGACGAGCAGCCGAGGATGAAGGCGATGACATAGACGTGCCACAACTCGACCATGTTGCCGACATCGAGCACACCGAGCACCAGACCGCAGACTGCGGCGAACACCTGGGTGATCATGAGGAGTTTGCGCTTGTCGTACCGGTCTGCGAGCACTCCGCCCCACACCGAGAGAAACAGCGTCGGCCCGAATTGCAGGGCCATGACGATGCCGACGGCGAAGCCGTTACCGCCGGACAGCGTCAGAACGAGCCAGTCCTGGGCCACCCTCTGCATCCACGTTCCGACCAGCGAGACGATCTGCCCGGACGCCCACAATCGGTAGTTGCGAGTCTTCAGGGCAGCGAACATCGTCGCGCCGGACGTACGTGAAACTTGAGCCACAGATCAAATAATAAACCTAGGTAACTACTCGGAATCGCTGACCAGTGCGCTGATGATGTTCACCGCGTCTCGTAGCGTGTCGAGCTGCTCGGGTCCGAGCCCGGCCAGCTGCGCAGTCATCCATGCCTCGCGCGCACTCGCCTCGTCCGCGATCAGTTCTTTGCCTGTCGCCGACAACGACACGATCACCTGACGCCCGTCGGTGGGGTGCGGCGTGCGCTCCACCAGACCCAGCTCGGCCAACGACGCGATCACCCGCGTCATCGACGGGGGTTGAACCCGCTCCCGAGCCGCCAACGCGCCAGGCGTCATGTCGCCCTCCCGACTCAGCGTGGCCAGAGCCGACAGCTGAGTGAGCGACACTTGCGAGTCCACTCGTCTACCTCGAAGGTGGCGAGTCAACCTCACCACCGCAAGCGACAGGTCGCTTGCCAATTCCCGATTGTCTTTCACACTGTTTCCCGACGTCACAGCGCAGAGAATACGCCCTGGTATCGACCCAGCATCAGGTAACCGCATCCGTGATGGGACCGACTGCGAAAAACGCCACGAACAGCAGCGCAACGATCCATAACAGGGGATGTACCGTCTTCGCCCGGCCCGAACCGACGGCGAGCACGACCCAGGTGATGAACCCGACGCCGATACCGTTGGCGATGGAGTACGTGAACGGCATGACAAGAATGGTGAGGAAGGCCGGCAGCGCGTAGTCGAAGCGCTTGAAGTCGATGTGGACAACCTGACCGATCATCAGTGCACCCACCACCACCAGCGCCGGAGCAGCCGCCTCGATGGGCACGACAGCAGTGAGGGGCGTGAAGAACATCGCCAGCAGGAACAGCAGGCCGGTGACGACGTTGGCCAGTCCGGTGCGTGCGCCTTCCGCGATTCCCGAGGCCGACTCGACGAACACCGTGTTCGACGATGCGGACGCGCCGCCGCCTGCAATGGCTCCGGCACCCTCGACGACCAACGCCTTGCCGATGTTGGGCAGCGTGCCGTCCTTGTCGAGATTCGCTTCTTTACCCAGACCCGTCATCGTTCCCATCGCGTCGAAGAAATTCGCGAGGACCAGCGTGAACACCAACAGGCTCGCGGCCAGCACACCGATGCGGGTGAACGCACCGAACAGGTCGACGTTGCCTACCAGCGACAGGTCCGGCGACTGTACGAGAACGCTGGGCAGCTGCGGTACGGACAGGTTCCAGCCCTTGGGGTCGACGCCGTTCGACGGCCCCACATCGGTGACCGCCTCGACGATGGCCGCCAACACCGTCGTGACGACGATGCCGATCAGCAGACCGCCGCGGACCTTGCGCACCACGAGCACACCCATCAGCAACAACCCGAACACGAAGATCACCGTCGGCCACGACGCAATGGACCCGTCGATACCGAGGCCGACGGGAACCGTCGTGCCTGCGGCGTCGGGAATTCGGCGTACGAAGCCGGAATCGACCAGGCCGATGAACGCGATGAAGGCACCGATGCCTGCGGCGATCGCGGCCTTCAGTTCCGGCGGAATCGCGTTGAACACCGCCGTCCGGAAGCCGGTGACGGCCAGCAGAACGATGATGATGCCGTCGATGACGACCAGGCCCATCGCCTCGGGCCAACTGACCTGAGGAGCGATGGTGACGGCCAAGAGAGTGTTGATGCCGAGGCCGGCCGCGATACCGAAGGGGTAGTTCGCGATGATGCCGAACGCGATGCTCATGAAGCCGGCGACCAGTGCCGTCACGGCGGCAACCTGGGCGACGGGCAGGATGTTGCCGAGTACGTCGGTCTTGGCAGCTGCGTCGTCGGCGGAGAAGCTACCGAGGATCAGCGGGTTGAGGACGACGATGTAGGCCATCGCCACGAAGGTGACGACACCGCCGCGAACCTCGGAACCCACAGTCGAGCCGCGCTCGGTGATCTTGAAGTAGTTGTCGAGTAATCGCGACGACATAGGCATGAGTGAAAGATAAAGCACACCGCGAGGGTTGGCGAAATATGGTGGCGTAGCGTGAATTCGTGGCCGACGTCCCGCAGATCCCGCCCCGCCTCACCGATCCGGTGCCGGTGTTGACGATCGGCATCCTCGGTTGGATCGTCGCGCTGGTCGTGTTCACGGCCACCGGCGACCGCAGCGACGACGCGGTGGCGACGTGTTGGTCCGGTATCGCGGTCGGCGCTGTCGGGTTCGCTCTGTTCCTGGCGCAGAGAGCCGCGTCACGACGCGGCAGCAGAACCGCCCAACGCGGCCTCGATTGAGATCAGGATCACGTTAGCCCGATCACGAAAACCCTTCTGACGTGGGCAAACTAACCCCTCATCCGGTTGAGTAACACAGAGTTAACGTGGAGCATAGGTTATGTCAGTTTCGATAACCTTTGATCCACGAAAGCACAGGCCATGAAGTTCGTCGCTCAGTACCGCAACCGCCGCAACCACGTCCGCTCGCTCCGCGCCCTCTACGCACGCGCCAACGCTGTCTCCAGCCCGGCCATGCGTGACGAGCTCCTCGTCATCGCGCAGCGCTCGGATTTCTCCCGCTGATCGCTTTTTCGGCGTAGATCCAACCCAGCCCCCACAGGGCACCGAACACCCAGCCGGCCAGCACGTCCGTCGTCCAGTGCGCACCCAGATAGATCCGAGAGAATCCGATCAGCAGGGCCGCGACCACAGGCAACGCCAGTAGCACCGGCCGATGCAGCCACGGCGTGGACGATCGCAGCATCACCGCGATCGCCACCGTGGCAAGCAACATCGACATCGTCGCGTGGCCGGACGGAAACGAATGGCTCGAAATCTCCACCAGCCGTTCGGGAATCGGTGGGCGCTCCCGCGCGAACGCAAACTTCAGCGCATTCATCAGCCCCCACCCGGTGAGCATCGAACCCGCGACCATCCACGCGTCGACAGTCCTCTTGGACGTCAGCAACGCAGCCCATGCCGCCGAGGACAACACGAACATCATGAACGTGTTCCCCACCGTGGTGATGATCCAGAACATCGTCGTGACCCACCCGACGCGATGCTCGACCATCCACTCCAGCACGGCATGGTCAGGCCCCACGAGGTCGCTCCCAACTCTCCACACAATGCACTGTTCCGTCTGCGGTCACCCACCACGGCACAGCGCGGTCACCGCTGACAGCCCCCGACAACCGCACCACCAGTTCACGGTGCACCACCACCGAACCTGTCGGAAGCGGTAGCCCGAGCACCGCACAGGCCAGCACGGCCCCGGGCTCTCGATCCCACGAGCTGACGCGTCCGACTCCGCGAACCTCACCGGTGACGGCCTCCGACGCCCGCCTGATGTCGAGGACGTCGGCCAGCACGGCTGCGGTGGTCATGTCCGATAGCACCGCCACCTCCGGCGGCACGACCGGTGCCAGCCACGGCGCATCGACGACCAACCCGTCCGACGCATCGGCCACGGTGCCGCCGAGAGTGCGCACGCGATCCGGTGGATCGATATCCGCCACGTCGATGCGTCGATCCAGGACGGCACTCGCGATCAGCGTGTGCGTGCGCGCGATCACCGCCGCCGTCGGATGTCGCTGCGGGTCCTCGAGTGCACGCA
Source organism: Rhodococcus sp. 1R11 (assembly GCF_004563845.1). Taxonomy (NCBI): domain Bacteria; kingdom Bacillati; phylum Actinomycetota; class Actinomycetes; order Mycobacteriales; family Nocardiaceae; genus Rhodococcus; species Rhodococcus sp. 1R11. Next base: position 205,168 of record NZ_SPNG01000010.1, read on the forward strand.
GCAACACCCGCGCGCTCTCGGCGCTCTCGCATGTCGACGCAGCGAGCACCGCATGGAGTTCGTCGGCGCGCGGGTGATCCAACGGATCGAGCAGACCGGCGAACGTCCCGTCCGACGGTGCCCGGAACGTGATCGGCGAGCGGTTGTCGAGCAGCGCGTGACGTCGGAGCCACCATGCCGTGTAACCATTCCGGTCGGTCAGGGCTGCACGGGTACTCGGTTCGTCGAGCAGAACCGTCAGAGCCTCAGCCCAGGCATCCGACCGGACGAGGTCGAGATCACGAACCGCGACAAGGGTTTCCGGCTCCTCGGCCAGACTCGACCACCAGGCGGGCTCGTCGTCGAGATCGTGATCCGGCCCCGTCGGACACTCGTCACGTACCACCGAGAACCCCCAGCCGACGCCCACCGCGCGCAGGGCCCGCTCACCGAGCCTGGCCACCGAGGCCGCCGACAGCACACCGAACGGCGAATCCCGAACCAACAGCCTCGCCAACGGCGCGCCGGGCAGCAACAGTTCGTCGGCACTGCGCAATTCGCCCTCGTCGTCTTCGAGCGGAAGACTCCCGAGCCACCCCGGAAGCTCTCCCGCCTCCCCGGCCAGCGCCAGCACTGCCGACACCAGGCCATCCACCTCGTCGCCGTCCCAATCGAGATCGTCGAGGGCCGCTTCGAGGGCGGGATCCGACAACAACTCGGCCGCGGTGGCCTCCCGCGCACCCAGGCGAATCAACAAAGGACTCACCGCATCCGGATGCACCAGGCGTACCCACGTGACCTCGGCCGACGCGCCCGACCCGACCACGGTAGTCCGCGGACCGGTGACCGTACGACCGTCCGCAAGCGGAACCGGCAGCGCAGCAAGTTCTTCCGCTGCGACCCCGTCGACGACGAGCGGAGTCAATGCGTCGTAGAGTCGCCGCCACCAGGCCGGCTCACGGGCCTGCCCGCCGAGCATCTCGGCCAACCGCGCCAACCCGATGCGGTGCACTCCCACCGCCGACAACGCCGACGCGTGCCGCGCGCCCGACAGAGCGGCGTCCACCAGATTCGGCACCACATCGAGCAACACCGCAGCGAGTTCTTCGGTGGCATCGGCCAGAACATGGGCGCGTTCGGGTGCGAGATCGGGCCCATCGGCAGCGGGAAGCCATGGCGCGGTGGACAATCGGCGAAAGATCAGCTCACGAAGCTCGCCGTCGATCGCACTGCGCGCGAAGCCGACCTCGGGCACGAACGACACTCGCACGGAAGAAGGCAACGACGCCACGAAATCGGGATAACCGTGGGCCACCTCGGCGACAGAGACGCCGGGCAACACCCGTCGACGATCCGGCTGCATGGGTACATCGGCAACGACCAACGCGGGCAACGACAACAGCTCGTCCGACCGCGTCGGGGCCCGCAACACGTCCGGCGCAGCGGGAACGGGTAGACCGTCGACCATCGGAACGATCCACCGTGCAGCCGAGGTCGTGTACTGCAGCCACGTTCGCGAACCGATGGCGATCTCGACGCGTGCGTCGTCGAGTTCTGTTCTCACACAGTCGATGCCGACACCGTCGACCTCGATGGAATCCAACGCTTCGAGCTCGAGCAACAGATCGACGGCCTCGTCGACGAATCCCCCGGCGAAGGATTCCTTTGCCACACCGGTTCGTAGTGACAACACGATCTCGGTATCGAACCCGGCAGCGGGCGGCGTGGACGTGGGCCACGCCAACCGAAGCACCGGCACTCCCGACTCCGGCACGGTCATGCCTCGCTCGCGCAACGCCATCAGAGTGCGCTCGGCGCTGAACATCACCCCACCCTCGCGCGAGCGAACCTCGATCTCGTCGGACACCGATCGCACCGCGGTGAAGCCGACCCCGAACTGTCCGACAGCCGGGTCGGACGCAGCCTTGGCGGACGCCCGCAGCGCGGTGAGAGCATGCACACCCGACACATCCAGCGCGGCACCTGTGTTGGCGACGTGCAACGCACCCGCCTCGTCGGTCCACACGGCCAACCGGCCCGGAACGCCTGCTCGCTGCGCAGCATCCGCCGCGTTCTGCGCCAACTCGGTCAACAAGCGATCGCGGTATCCCCCGCGCACCAGATCTGCCTCGGATGCCGAATCCTCCCGCAGCCGCGTGGGCGAGGAACCCCAGGACGCGAGAATCGACTCGCGAAGCGACCCGGTACCGAAAGGATCGATCAGCTCGGCGATGCCGAATCCTCCTGCTGCACAACACCGTCGACACTGGAATCGGCGTCGAGATCGACATCGGTACCGACAGCGGAAAAAGCGTCGTCGGCCGGAGAAGCGTCGCCGGTGGAAGACGCTGCGTCAGTAGAAGAGGCTGCGTCAGTGGAAGGGGCTGCGTCAGCGGCGTCGTTCCCGGTCTCGACCACCTCGGGCTCTGCAGCCTCTGCCGCGGCCGAGTCTGTCGATTCTGGTGCTGCCGATTCTGATGCTGCAGATTCGAGTGCTGCCGCGTCGGGCTGGGGTACCTCGGACTCCGCCACCGCTACCGTCTCGGCCGACGAGACCGTTGCTTCCGAATCCTCTTCTGCAACAGCATCGTTCGCGGTAGGCACGTTCGACTGTGCGGCACCGGTCGGCGACGGAGTGACGTCGAGTGCTGCGTCGTCGTACGGCTCGAACTGCGGCGAGCCCGCTCCGGTGGGCAGCTCGGTATCGGAGTGCGCGCCGCAACCGTATTCGGCGTGCACCACATGACCGTCGGCGGCGAACTCGTTGCCGCACACTCCGAATGCCGCGGAGAGCGATCCTGCGAGGGGTAGGTAGAAACCGCAGAGTCCGCACGTCGACGGCGCGGCCTTGGCCATCTCGCTATCGGGGCCGAACTCGCCGTCGTGCCATCGTTCGGCGGCAGCAAGCCGTCCTTCGAGGCTGGTGACCTGCGTGCGGCCCAGGCCGATCTCACCGGCCACCTCGTCTATGGCGGGGTCACCGGACGCGACGTATCCCGGCACCAATCGCGGGTCGTCTCGACGTGGAGAGAGCAGATCGCCCGGACCGAGATCGCCGGGTCGGATGCGCTCGTCCCAGGGCACCCAGGACGGCGCCACGAGAGCGTCGGGACCGGGCAGCAACACGAGTTCGCTGACCGTGGCGTGATCGGCATCGTCGGGAGCAGCGACCACAACGGCCCACTGCCATCCGCGATAACCGTCGAGATCGCTGGCGAAGCGGTGGGTGGCGGCACTGTCGTCCTCCACGGTCACGCCGAGATACTCGCCGACACCGCCCTCTCCCAGCTCGAGCAGAGCCTGCCGCGCGAGGTCCACGGCATCGGCCAAGACGGGGCGGATGGATCCGAGCTCTGGAGAAGATACGAAACTCACACATTCAGTTTGCCGCATCAACTCGGTGACGCCCAGTTCGGGCTGCCATCATGGGTGCAATGACCGTCCGCGCTCGTACCTTCGCCGCACTCGTGACGTCCCTGTTGACGGTCACTGCTTGCTCCTCGACGTCGGGTCCAGGCGACTCGGCCCCGGTCACGTCGGACTCGGTACCCACGCTGGGCGCGGAGGTTCTCCGTTCCTACGACCGCGGCGACGACGCCTTCACTCAGGGATTCGAGGTCGACGGCGACGTGCTGTACGAGGGCACCGGGCTGGAGGGCTCCTCCTTCGTCCGCCGTACGTCACTCGAGAACATGACCGAGCTGGGGCGGGTCGACCTGCCGTCCGACCTGTTCGGCGAGGGCATCACCGTCGACGGCGACACCCTGTGGCAGATCACCTGGCAAGACGGAGTCGCCGTCGCCCGCGACCGAGACACCCTGGCCGAACAGCGCCGAGTGAACTACGACGGCGAAGGATGGGGGCTGTGCACGCAGGGTGGAGGAACGCCGGACAACCGGCTCGTCATGAGCGACGGCACGTCCACCCTGACCTTCCGTGACCCCACATCCTTCGACGCCGTGAACACCGTCGACGTCACACTCGACGGCAATCCGGTGGAGAGGCTGAACGAGCTCGAATGCGCCGAGGACGGCTCGATCTACGCCAACGTCTGGCAAACCTTCGACATCATGCGCATCGACCCCACCACCGGCCGCGTCACCGCCGTCATCGACGGCAAGCCGCTGTGGGATTCGATGACGGCCACCGAGCGAAACGGAGCCGACGTCTTCAACGGCATCGCCCAGATCCCCGGCACCGACAGATTTCTGGTGACCGGCAAATTCTGGCCCAAGATCTTCGAGGTGCGATTCACCGATCCCGCGGCCGTAGGACAGAATTGACGCCGTGACCGATCCGCGACTCCCCCACCCCACGCCAGGTGCGGAAAACTCGGGCGCTGGCACAGAAACCGGTCACTCAACCGCTGATGAACAGAGCTCGGAGCATCCCGGTTTCGTCAACTACCCACCGGCCGACCCCAGCGCCGCCGGCCATGTTCCGAGCCGCCGCCAACCGTTGCCGCCGCTGCACCCGGCGCGCACTCAGCAGATCACTGCGGCGCGGGGCCGAACCGGCGGGCGTAAGCCACCACCGATGCCCAAGAAGCTCACGGTCACCCGCGTCGCGGCGATGCGTGGGCGGGAGCTGACCGGCAAGGGCATCGCCTCGTTCCAGCGGGCCGCCAAAGCGGACGGGGCCGACAAATCCGGGTTGACTGCACTGACCTACGCGACGATGGCGAACTTCGCGTCCGACGCGGCCCTGGCGATCGCATTGGCCAACACCCTGTTCTTCTCTGCGGCTACCGGTGAGGACAAGACGAAGGTCGCGCTGTACCTGGTCATCACCATCGCGCCGTTCGCGCTGATCGCGCCGCTGATCGGCCCGTTGCTCGACCGGTTGCAGCACGGTCGACGCATCGCGCTGGCCACCTCGTTCGGCCTGCGTACCGTGCTGGCGGTGGTGTTGGTGTTCAACTTCGACAGTTGGGTGCTCTATCCAGCGGCACTGGGCATGCTCGTCCTGAGCAAATCGTTTGCGGTACTCAAGAGCGCGGTGACGCCGCGGGTGCTGCCACCGGAGATCGACCTCGTCCGCGTCAACTCCAGGCTCACCGTCTTCGGCCTGCTCGGGGGCACCATCGCCGCAGGGGCTGTTGCCGGCGGTATCGCCTTCGTCGCCGATTCTCCCGGTGCGCTGTGGTTCGTCGCCGCGATTACCGTGCTCGGCGCATACCTGAGCATGCGCATCCCGTCCTGGGTGGAAGTGACCGAGGGCGAGGTTCCGGCCACCCTCGGCTATCACGCCGACCAGCATCACGGCAGCGACTACCCCGGCAGCGGTGCCCCGACCGAGAATCTGAAGCGCACGCCGCCGCCGGCCACCGCCGCCAAGAACCGCAGGCAGCCGCTGGGCCGGGCGGTGATCGTCGGACTCTGGGGCAACGGCACGATCAGAATTCTCACCGGATTCCTGACGCTGTACATCGCGTTCGTCGCCAAATCACGCACCGAACACGAGCCGCTCCAGCAGGCCGCGATGCTCGGACTGGTCGGAGCCGCCGCCGGTCTCGGCAACTTCGCCGGCAACGCACTCGGAGCCAGGATCAAGCTCGGCCGACCGTCGGTGGTCGTTCTGCGGTGCACACTCGCGGTGACTGTCGTCGCCGTCGTCGCAGCCGTCACGGACAGTTTGCTCACCGCTGCCGTGGCCGCCCTGGTCGCGTCGAGCGCGAGCGCGTTGGCCAAGGTCTCGCTCGACGCGTCCCTGCAGTCCGACCTGCCTCCGGAGTCCATTGCGTCCGGATTCGGCCGCTCGGAAACCGTAATGCAGCTGTGCTGGGTTCTCGGCGGGACCCTCGGGGTGTTGCTTCCCACCGAGTACTGGCTCGGTTTCACGGTGGTGTCGGTGTTGCTTACGATCGGGCTCGTGCAGACCTTCCTGACGTACCGCGGCAGATCGTTGCTACCCGGGTTCGGCGGCAACCGCCCCGACCATGTCGAACAAGAAATGTCCGACAGCTCCTACGGCGAAAACGTGACCAAGTGAACCTGGCTCCCCGCACCAAGAAGATCGGGTCGCTGATCGCCGCCGGCCTGTTCGTCATCGCCGTCGCGTTCGTCGGTGTGCTCGCCGTCCTGATCGGCAGAGCGCCCGACAAGGAACCGGTCGTCACCGCGTACGCCAACGGTCGAGCCGTTCAGGTCGAGCCCTACCTGTACTGCGCCGTGAGCGACCCGCTGTGCACCAACGTCGGCGAGACCGCCGAAATCCAGGTGGGATCGGCTCCGACGGTGCAGCTGTCGATGCCCGAGGCCGTCTACTCCGCGCCGTGGGAACTGGCGCTGGTGTACGGCGACGACAGCGGGACGGGCGTGGAGAACAGCCAGTTCAATCAGCCGGGAACCCGGCTGAGCGTCACCGTCCCGACGACGGACGACAGCGGCCGGACGTTGCTCGGCATCGAGGTTCGCCTACCCACGGGAATCATCGATACCGACACCAATACCGAGAGCTTCGTCAGCCACGCGATCTGGTCCATCGGCACGCGGCCGTAACGATCAGCTGTCGAGCTCGCGAGCGACGGCGCGGACCACCTCGGAGATGCGCTGAGCAATCTTGCGGTCCGGGTACTTACCCTTGCGCAGTTCCGGCTGCACCGTCGCTTCGAGCAACGTGATCATGTCCTCGACCATGCCGTGCAGTTCGTCGGGAGTGTGCTTGCGCTCCACGGGCTCGCGGCGGGTGCTGCCGCTGTTCTGGCGAATCGACGGGGCAGGCTCGAGAACCTTCAGGCTCAGTGCCTGCGGGCCACGACGGCCTGCGGCCATGCCGAATTCGACGCGCTGGCCGGCTTTGAGGCCGTCGACGCCCTCGGGCAGCGCTGACGAACGCACATACACGTCCTCGCCTTCCTCCTGCGAGAGGAATCCGAATCCCTTGTCGACGTCGTACCACTTCACCTTGCCGGTCGGCACTGAGCTCACCCGTTCATCTGTTGCTGTGTTTGGTTTCGTATCCGCACGCCCCGATGTCGGGACCTTGCGGTGTGCACAAGTTTCGCGCCCCACGAAAACGCAGGACGCGAATACGCCAGTCTAGCGCGCAGGCCCCGAATAGGGCATTCCGGTTTTTCGCACGAGACAACGCCGCGCACTACCGTGGTGGTGTGGACTCATCAACTCGCAAGCGAAGTACTGCACTGCTGCGCATCGCGCTGGTGCTGTTCGCGATCGGCCTCGTTGCCATCGTCGCGATCCTGTTCTTCCCGGTCTTCTCCGACGCCAAGCCGCCACTGAGCCTGTACCTGACGGCGATGTTCTCGGCACCCGCTGGATTCGTGCTCGCTCTGGTGTACACGCTGCTCTCGGGCAGACGGGCGCGGTAGACCGTGCGATTGCTCTTGAACGTCATCTGGCTCGTGTTCGGTGGACTGTGGCTCGCACTAGGCTACTTCTTCGCGGGACTCCTGCTGTGCATCCTGATCGTGACCATTCCGTTCGGGATCGCATCGTTCCGCATCGGCGTCTACGCCCTGTGGCCGTTCGGGTCGACGATCGTCGACAAGCCCGGGGCGGGTTCGGGTGCTCTTGTGGGTAACGTGCTGTGGCTCGTCCTCGCCGGGTGGTGGCTGGCGCTGACACATGTCGTCACCGCCATCGCGATGGCCATCACGATCATCGGTATTCCGCTGGCGATCGCGAACCTCAAATTGATCCCGGTCTCGCTGATGCCGCTCGGGAAAGACATCGTTGCGGTTCGGTGACGTTTCGAGACCCCGTCGGTCGATGTGACTTCCATCACATCACGCTTGTGTAACAGACAGGCAACAGCACGGGGTCAGTCACCGAGAACGGCCACTAGCTGGGCCTACTCGAGCGACCCGAATCCGACTGTCGAGACGGGCGCCGGCACACGGATAAATCGACAGTTACCAAATAGTGACGTAACCCGGGAATTTCAGTACGGTCAGCAGCGGCCGGAAAGTTCGGCCGAATTCCGGCCCGCAGCGCCAAACCTCGTCCCGCGGGAACCGGAACAACCCTCGACGATCACCCAGGGGACGAGGACGGGGGACCCACGTCCTCCACGGACAACCGGGAACTTGTAGCGACTCACGAAGCCGCACCGAGTTCCCTTGGGGTGAAGCCCAATTGCCCATTCGACATGAATGAGCGAGACGGCCGGGCTACCTCTCAGCCCGAACCCGACAGCTGACCTCGCAGGCGCGTGTGGAGAGGATTTCAACTCGTATGAGCGGACGTCATCGCAAGCCGAGCACCACTGGCAAGACCGTCGCAAAGGTGGCCGTCACCGGTGCCATCATGGGCACCGCAGGCATCGCCTTCACCGGCACCGCCAACGCGGCACCGGATTCCGACTGGGATCGCCTTGCACAGTGTGAAGCAGGCGGCAACTGGGGCATCAACACCGGAAACGGCTTCCAGGGCGGATTGCAGTTCTCCCCCAGCACCTGGAACGCACACGGTGGACAGCAGTACGCGGCAACGGCCAACCAGGCCAGCCGTGAAGAGCAGATCGCAGTCGCCGAGAAGGTTCTCGACTCGCAGGGCTGGGGCGCATGGCCCTCCTGCTCCTCGAGCCTCGGTCTGAGCAGCGCACCCACCGAGCGCAGCGTTCCGGTCACCCCCAAGGCACCGGAAGTTCCCGCCCTCCCCGACCTGACGTCGATCCCGTCGATCGATGCATCGACCGAGGTCGTCAACGGCATCGTCACCGCCGTCCAGAACATCACCAACGATCCCCAGATCGCGTCGTTCGTCCAGAACGCCGCTCAGGGAATCCAGCTCGATCCGCAGGTCGTCAGCTTCTACCAGGCGAACAAGGCGTTCCTGCCCCAGTAGGCAAGAACCGGCCGCCATACGAGAAAAGCCCCCGACATCGTCACGATGTCGGGGGCTTTCTCGTGGTCGAGTGCCGTTGTCAGCGATTGACGACGGTCACCGGATGGGCGTAGGGCAGGTCTTCGACGGGCAGCGGGAACTCGGTGTCCTCACCGAAGGGCGACAAGCCACCCGATCGAGCGGACGAGAGTTCGGTCACCGCGTGGTCACCGCGAGCGGTTTCCGGCCAGCCTGGATCGACATAGGGCTTCTTCGACTTGTTCACCATGGGCCCATTTTGACACCTGCCCTGCGGCGAGCACCAGCCCAGGTCTCTAATCTGATAGACGATGACCGACACGACTGCGCCCCGACACACCGACATGCCTCCCGATCTGCCTCAGTGGATCGCAGCTCGCACCGACGCGGAGCTGATCAAGGCCATGTCGTTGCGTCCGGATCTGACTGCGCCGCCGCCCGCCTCGCTGGCAGTGCTGGCCGGCCGGGCCGAGCAACGCCGGTCGATCCTGCACACTGCGGACACCCTCGACACCCTGGCCCTGACCGTGCTCGAGATCCTGGCCATCGAAGAGGCCTACGAGCGTCCGGTCACCAGAGCCACGCTCCTGTCCGTCGTCGCCAAACGCGCCCCGGCCAAGGCCGTGGACAAAGCGTTGTCCCAACTGCGCGAACGCTTTCTCGTCTGGGGCGACGCCGCCGGGTTCCGGATCAGCGCCACCGCTGCGGACGCCGTGCCGTGGCGCATCGGCCGCGCCCTCGACCCGGTGGACACCCTCACCGAAACCCACATCACCTCGGCGCTGGCCGCACTCGAGGACGGCGAACGCAATCTTCTCGACACCCTGGCCAGATCGTCGCCCACCGGCCGTACCCGAGACGCCGCACCGGGCACCCCTCCTGATCGGCCCGTGCAGAAACTGCTCGCCGCAGGCCTGCTGATCTGGTTGGACGAGCAAACTGTCGAACTCCCCGTCCAGGTCGGTCAGATCTTGCGCGGCGAGCCCATGACGGATCCCCGCTCACTCGCCGAGCCGAAGCTGACGACCACGGCACATGCGCTCGCCGACGTCGACGCTGCCGCGGCGGGTGAGGCACTCGAGCTCGGGCGGCACTGTGTGGCCATCATCGAGGCGCTGTCCGCGTCACCGGCTCCTGCCCTCAAGGCCGGCGGGCTCGGAGTGCGCGAGCTGCGCAAGATCACCAAGGCCACCGGACTCGACGACGACCGCGTGAGCATCCTCGTCGAACTGCTCGCCGCCGCCCATTTGATCTCCAGCGGAACCCCGGACCCCGTCCCCTCTGCCGACACCGGCGACGACTACTGGGCACCGACACCCGCCGTCGACGCGTGGCTCGCCGCCGCCCCGGCCGCCCGCTGGCACACTCTCGCCTCCGCCTGGATCGAGACACCACGAGCCCCGTGGGTCATCGGTATGCGCGACCCCAACGACAAGCCCATCGCCGCATTGTCGGACGAAGTGCGCTCGCCTGCCGCGCCCCGGGACCGACGCATGATCCTGGAGTTGCTCGCCGAGCTCGGCAGTGGACACGCCGCGACGCCCGCCGACCTCACCCGCACCCTGACGTGGCGTCGACCCCGGTGGTCCGGACGGTTCGGCGTGACACCCGTCGGGCATGTCATCGCCGAGGCGACCGCGCTGGGGATCGTCGCGCGCGGCGCGATGTCGACGCCGGGACGCTCGCTGGTGCACGACGGCAACGCCGAGGCCGACATGCGCGCGGCACTCCCCGAGCCGATCGACTACGTGTTGGTGCAGGCCGACCTGACTCTGGTGGCACCGGGACCGCTCGAACCGGATCTGCAGGATCGGATCGCGCTCGTCGCCGACGTCGAGTCGGCGGGTGCCGCGACCATGTATCGCATCAGCGACACGAGCCTGCGCCGGGCCCTCGACGTGGGCCTGACGGCCTCGGAGTTGCACTCGTTGTTCGCGACCCATTCCCGAACTCCGGTTCCGCAGGCCCTGACCTATTTGATCGACGACGTGGCTCGGCGTCACGGCCGACTCCGTGCCGGCGTGGCCGCGTCGTTCGTCCGGTGCGAGGATCCGGCGTTGCTGGCCGAGGTGATGGCCTCTCCGGCCGCCGAGTCGCTGGCCCTACGTGCACTCGCTCCGACCGTCGCGATCTCTCAGGCACCGCTGGCCGAGGTGCTGTCGGTACTCGCCGGGGCCGGATTCGCGCCCGCGGGTGAGGACTCGTCCGGCACCATCGTCGATCTTCGGGCCCGCGGCTCGCGGGTGTCGGCGCGGCGGCCGCGCCAGACGTTCCGCACCCCGGCGGTTCCCACCGACGAGCAGCTCGGGTCGTTGGTACGCGGAATGCGTGCCGCCGACCGCGCTGCAGGCAACGGCGGTGCGGTGGTGCGCGCCGACGGATCTCGCGCGAGCAGCACGGCGACGATGACGCTGTTGCAGACAGCAGCGAAGGTCAAGCGCAGCGTCAGCATCGGCTACGTCGACGCACAGGGCATCGCGACCCACCGCATCGTCGATCCGATCAGCATCGGCGGCGGCCAACTCGACGCGTTCGACCCCGCCACCGGGGGCGTGCGGCGGTTCACTCTGCACCGCATCACCTCCGTCGCCTTGGTGGACTGAGTCACTGCTCACGTGCACGCGGGCCCCTACCTGTGGACAATGGAGAAGTTGCGCTCTTTCGAGCGCAGCAGAAGTCTCTAGGAGGAACCGTGACCGACGGCCCGCTGATCGTCCAGTCCGACAAAACGCTGTTGCTCGAGGTCGATCACGAACTCGCGGGCGCAGCGCGGGCGGCGATCGCACCGTTCGCCGAGCTCGAACGTGCGCCCGAGCACGTGCACACCTACCGCATCACCCCGCTGGCGCTGTGGAACGCGCGCGCTGCCGGTCACGATGCCGAGCAGGTGGTCGACGCATTGGTCAACTTCTCGCGCTACGCGGTACCCCAGCCGTTGCTGGTCGACATCGTCGACACGATGGCCCGGTACGGCCGGTTGCAGTTGGTCAAGAGCCCGATCCACGGTCTGGTGCTGATCAGCCTGGACCGCGCCGTGCTCACCGAGGTGATGCGGCACAAGAAGATTGCGCCCATGCTCGGCGCGATGGTCGACGAGGACACGGTCATCGTGCATCCGAGCGAACGCGGCCACGTCAAACAGATGCTGCTCAAGATCGGCTGGCCTGCCGAGGACCTCGCCGGCTACGTGGACGGCGAAGCGCACCCGATCGAGCTCGATACCGAGGGCGGCAAGTGGACGCTGCGTGACTACCAGGAGATGGCCGCGGATTCGTTCTGGGCCGGTGGCTCCGGTGTCGTCGTGCTGCCGTGTGGTGCGGGTAAGACGATGGTCGGTGCGGCGGCGATGGCCAGGGCCAAGGCCACCACGCTGATCCTGGTCACCAACACCGTTGCCGGCAGGCAGTGGAAGCGCGAGCTCATTGCGCGCACGTCGCTCACCGAGGAGGAGATCGGCGAGTATTCGGGTGAGCGCAAAGAGATCCGCCCTGTGACAATCGCCACGTACCAGGTCATCACCCGTCGAACCAAGGGTGAGTACAAGCACCTGGAGCTGTTCGACTCCCGCGACTGGGGTCTGGTGATCTACGACGAGGTGCACCTGCTCCCCGCACCGGTGTTCCGCATGACAGCCGACCTGCAGTCACGCCGCCGACTCGGCTTGACGGCCACGCTCGTCCGCGAGGACGGACGTGAGGGCGACGTCTTCTCTCTGATCGGCCCGAAGCGCTACGACGCGCCCTGGAAGGACATCGAGGCACAGGGGTGGATCGCACCGGCCGAGTGCATAGAGGTGCGCGTCACCCTCACCGACGCCGAGCGCATGTCGTACGCGGTCGCCGAACCCGAGGAGCGCTACAAGCTCTGCTCGACGGCGCACACGAAGATCGCCGTCGTGAAATCGATCCTTGCCAAACACCAGGACGCTCCGACGTTGGTGATCGGCGCGTACCTCGATCAGCTGAACGAACTCGGTGAAGCCCTGAATGCGCCGGTGATCCAGGGCTCGACCAAGAACAAGGAACGCGAGGTGCTGTTCGACGCCTTCCGCAAGGGTGAGATCCAGACTCTGGTGGTGAGCAAGGTGGCGAACTTCTCGATCGACCTTCCCGAGGCGTCGGTGGCAGTCCAGGTTTCGGGAACGTTCGGGTCCCGGCAGGAAGAAGCCCAGCGACTGGGCCGATTGCTTCGGCCGAAACACGACGGTGGTCAGGCGCACTTCTACTCGGTGGTCTCGCGCGACACCCTCGACGCCGAATACGCCGCACACCGGCAGCGGTTCCTCGCCGAGCAGGGGTACGCCTACCGCATCACCGACGCCGACGACCTGCTCGGCCCGGCAATCTGACGCTTCGTGTCGGGATCGGCGGCATGCTAGGAATAGCAGTGTGCGCCGATTCGAGTTTCCTGTAGACGTAGCCCACGCGAAGTCGGTCAACGAGACGTTCACCGAACTTCGCCGGCTGCGGATGTCCGCGGCGCTCACGGCAGTGGTCCTGCTGGCACTGGGGGTCTGGTTCTTCTGGATCGCGACGCCGTGGTCGTACATCCTCGGAGCCGTGTTCTGCATCGGTGCGGCGACGTCCTTGTGGGTCATGGTGTGGGCACCGAAGAAGATGGGGTCCGTCGAATCGCTCTACGCCCGGGGCGATCTGGTTCCGGCGGTGGTGGCCGAGACGCTGCCGAGCGGCGCGACGTTGCTGTCGCTGGTCGATGTCGCGAAACCAGGAGTCGACGAGCCGCACTACGTCCTGATCACGCGCGTCGTCCGTGCACTGCCCGGCCACGCCGTCGAACGCGGTGCCGAGGTGCCTGCGGTGTCGGTGCTCGCCGATCGCGGCCGTAACACCGGTGGACGGACGTGGCAGCTGGTGTCGGCGATGCCGATCGCCTGGGGCACCACCGACGCGGCCGTTCTGGCGCGCGCCGCCGCCGAGATCACCGAGGGCGAATGGGCACTGCTGCACGCCAACATCGGACTGTCGGAGAAGGTACGCAAGGCCAAGAACCAGCAGCTGCTCGTGGACCCAGCCGATCTGCCCGAGGACCTGACGCGACCTACTGAAGAGCCGGGATGACCTCGCGCTCGAAGAGTTCGATGCCGGAGCGGTCGTAGGCGGCTTCGGGAAAGTAGAAGATGCCGTACGTCATGCCCTGCTGCTGCAGTTCGGTGAGGTTCTCGACGATCTGCTCGGGTGTTCCGACGGCAGGCATTCCGCGGTATGCGCCCAATGCCTCGTGTGCCTTCTCGGCTCCGACGTGTTCGGTCAGTCGAGCCTCGAGAGTGCGCAGCCGCTCCTGCACTTCGGCCTCCGTGGAGCCGATGGCCACGTTGTAGTTGGCCGAGCGGACAATGGCGTCGAAGTCCGTGCCGACAGTTGCGCAATGATCGCGCAGCAGAGCCGATTTGGCGGCGAAACCGGTGAGGGTCCCATCGAAGTTGGTGTAGTTCGCGTACTTCGCTGCAATCTTCAGTGTGACTTTTTCGCCACCGCCGGCGATCCACAGTGGGATGCCGCCCTCCTGCAAGGGCAGTGGGCGCACCACGGCACCGTCGATCTCGTAGTGCTTGCCGTCGAGATACACCTCGCCGGTGGTCCACGCTTGCTTGAAGATCTGCACGCCCTCGTCGAGGCGACCCAATCGTTCACCGGCAGAGGGGAATCCGTAGCCGTAGGCGCGGAACTCGTGCTCGTGCCAACCGCCGCCGATACCCATCTCGACCCGACCACCGGAGATGATGTCCACTGTCGCAGCAACTTTGGCCAGGTAGGCGGGGTTGCGGTAGGACATCGCCGTACACATCTGCCCCAATCGGATACGCGAGGTCGACGCGGCCAATGCGGACATCAGCGACCAGGCCTCGTGCGTCGCCTCGTCCGTCGCGACGGGAACGGTGTGGAAGTGGTCGTAGACCCACAGTGATTCCCATGGTCCGGCTTCGGCGGCAACGGCATGCTCGCGCAGCACACTCCACTGCCGGGCCGGATCGATTCCGACCAGATCCAGCCGCCAACCCTGAGGCACGAACATTCCGAATCGCATGACAGGCACAGTACAGACGCAGGCCCGACGCTCGCGACGGCTGAGTGAACTACGCTGCAGGAATGTCCGAGATGTTGCCGTCGCGCACAGTGACCCGGTTGCGCCCGTTCGCATCGACCATTTTCGCCGAGATGACCGCACTCGCGGTGGCGAAGAATGCCGTCAATCTGGGGCAGGGATTCCCGGACACGGACGGACCGTCGGCCATGCTCGAGGCCGCGCGGGACGCCATCGCGAACGGCCTCAACCAGTACTCCCCCGGCCCGGGGATGCCGGTCCTGCGCGCAGCCATCTCCGACGACCGGCACGCCCGGTTCGGACTTCGGTACGACCCCGATTCGCAGGTTCTCGTCACCGTGGGTGCCACCGAGGCCATCTCGGCGACGCTGCTCGGCTTGATCGAGGCGGGCGACGACGTGCTGTTGATCGAGCCGTTCTACGACTCCTACGCCGCCGCTGTGGCGTTGGCCGGGGCCACTCGCACGGCGGTACCCCTGGTCACCGACGGCAGCGGATGGACCGTCGACACCGACGCCCTCGAGCGCGCCGTAGGGCCACGAACGCGGATGCTGATCGTCAACTCGCCGCACAATCCCACCGGCACCGTGTTCGATCGCGAGACGATGATCCGCATCTCCGAGATCGCGATCGCCCACGACCTGCTCGTGCTCACCGACGAGGTGTACGAGCACTTGATCTTCGACGACGGTGTGCACACCCCCATCGCGACGCTGCCGGGCATGTTCGAGCGGACCGTCACCGTGTCCAGTGCCGCGAAGACGTTCAACGCCACCGGCTGGAAGACCGGGTGGGCGCTCGGTCCGAAAGAGCTGATCGATGCGGTGCGCGCCGCCAAGCAGTTCATGAGTTTCGTCGGCGGTACCCCGTTCCAGCCCGCCGTCGCGTACGCACTCGGTCACGAGCAGGCATGGATCGCCGCCATGCGCGACGGTCTGCAGCGCAAGCGAGACATGCTGTCCGCGGCACTGATCGAGGCGGGCGCGGACGTCAAGCACAGTGCCGGAACGTATTTCGTGTGCGCAGATATCGCACCGATCGGCCGCGGTGATGCGTACGAGTTCTGCCGTACCCTGCCCGATCTCGTCGGCGTCGCCGCTGTACCGGTGACTGCCTTCGTCGACGAACCTGCACCGTGGAATTCGTTGGTGCGCTTCGCTTTCTGCAAGCAGGACCACGTGCTCGCCGATGCCGCCGAGAGGTTACGGCGATTGTGACTGCGCAACCGACGATTCCGGCGTACTTCGTCAGGCAAGCCGTCGACCTCGCGGCCAACGGCGGAGTGGACCTGACGTACCCGTTGTCGATGGCCGGAATCGGAACCACCATTCTCGACGACCCGGCGGAGCGACTCACCACCCGACAGGTCACCGCGTTCACCCAGGCCGTGTGGGCGATGACCGGCGACGAACTCTTCGGACTCGCCGCAGTTCCTGTGCGGCGCGGCAGTTTTCGGGTGGTGTGCCAGACGTTGATACACACGGAGAATCTGTGGGCAGCGCTGATTCGAATGTCCGAGACCATGCGCGTACTCATTCCGGTGAAACCGATGACGCTGGATCGAACCGAGCAGTCGACGGTCCTGACGGTGCACGTCGAAGCCACGACCGACCTCAGCCCCGAAGCGAACGAGCTCGCCGAGCGATTGCTGACCGACTTCCTGCTGATTCTGCTGCATCGGTTCGCGGCGTGGCTGATCGGTAACCGCGTCAAACTGCTGTCGGTTCGGTTGCCCTACGCATTGCCCGGGCCCGAGGCCGGAAAGATGTACGACACCATTTTCGGAACTCATGTGCAGTTCGGATCCGACCGTGCCGCACTGGAATTCGATACTGCGCTCATGCGTGCACCGATAGTGCAGACCGAGGCGACACTGGCCGAGTACCTTGCGGAGTCACCCAACCTGTTGTTCTCGTCGAGGGACTACGACAGCACTGCGTCGAGCCAGGTTCGAAGGGCACTGGAGACCGGATTCAGAGGCGGTACGCCGGCTACCGAAGAGATTGCGGCCATGCTCAACATCAGCCCGCCGCATCTGCGCCGCGTCCTTCGCCAGGAAGGCACCTCCATCAATCAGCTCCGCGAGGAGGTTCTGCGCGATGCTGCCATCTCGGGGTTGAGCCGCGGCGACAGCGTGGACGACATCTCGGCCCGCCTGGGCTTCTCCGAGCCGAGCGCATTCCGCCGGGCCTTCAAGCGCTGGACCGGGCAAACTCCCGGCGCGTATCGATAGAGCTCCGCGCGATCAGCTGACGCAGAACTCGTTGCCCTCGGGATCGGTCATGGTGATCCAGGTGCTGGGCCCTTGCTGCCCGCGATACACAACCGACGCGCCTCGCCCTTCGAGTTCCTTCACCACCGCCTCCCGTCCGTCACCGACCCGAACGTCGAGATGCAGTCGGTTCTTCACGGACTTCGATTCGGGCACCGCCTGAAACAGCACCCGCGGGGTGCCCGGAGATTCCGGATCGGTGATGCCCTGGCCTGCTCGCCACACCAGAACGCCGTCGAACACGGTTGTGTCCTCCTCTCGGGCGTGGCCTGCCGCCACCATCTCGCGAATGAACTCTTCGTTGCTCGGTTCGACCTGCCAGCCGAGAGTCCGTGCCCACCATGCCGCGAGCGCGTGCGGGTCGACGCTGTCCACAACAACCTGAAATCGGTAACCCATGCGAGAACGATACCGCCGGGAGCTGGCAATGGGAACACCTGTTCGATACAGTCGAGTCATGTCGCTCGCGATGCAAGGTTCGCTGTTCGGTGACGACGACGGTGGCGTCGGGTCACTGCAGTCCGTCACCCGCCGCGAGCTGACGCTCGGTGCCTGGGTCGATGTGCGCCCGGGCTGGTTGTCCGACAGCGATCTCTTCGATTCGCTGGTCACCCACGTCGACTGGCGCGCCGAACGCAGGCAGATGTACGACCGCGTGGTCGATGTGCCGCGCCTGGTTCGGTACTACGCCGAGCGCGAGCACTGGCCGCATGCGGCCTTGTACGAGGCCCGCGATGCACTGGACGACCACTACCGAAGCGAGCTCGGGGAGTCGTTCGCCACCGCGGGACTGTGTTACTACCGCGACGGGTCCGACAGCGTCGCCTGGCACGGCGACAACATCGGCCGCAGCGCCACCGAGGACACGATGGTGGCGATCGTATCCCTCGGTGCCACAAGGCAACTCATGCTCCGTCCCCGCGGCGGCGGGACCTCTCTGAAATTCACCCTCGGACACGGGGACCTGGTGGTGATGGGCGGATCCTGTCAACGGACCTGGGAGCATGCAATTCCCAAGTCGACCCGCGCGGTCGGCCCACGCATCAGCGTGCAATTTCGACCGCGCGGGGTTCGCTAGCGCACCACGCGTCAGCGCGCAGCGTTCGAGGCCCGACGCGTCTCGACGGCCGCCGCGAGAGTGGCCAATTGCGTTGCCGTCGTGTCCCAATCGAGGCACGCATCGGTGATGGACTGGCCGTACACGAGCTCGTCCCGGTGGCCGAGTTCGAGGTCCTGACGCCCCGCGACGAGGAAGCTCTCGAGCATCAGCCCGACGATGCCGTGCTCGCCGGCCGCGACCCTGGCGGCCACGTCGGTGACCACGTCCACCTGCTTGTTGTGATCCTTGCGGCTGTTTCCATGGCTGGCATCGATGACCACTCGCTCCGGCAGCCCCGACTTACGCAGGCGGGCAACGGTATCGGCCACGGACTCGGCGTCGTAGTTCGGTCCGTCGACGCCGCCGCGCAGGATGACGTGGCAATCGGGGTTTCCGACGGTCCTGATCAAGGCCGCCTTGCCGTCGAGATCGGTTCCGGGGAAGACGTGGCTCGCCGCGGCGGCGCGGGTTCCGTCCACGGCGACCTGGATGTCACCTTCGGTCGAGTTCTTGATACCGACCGGCATCGACAAGGCGCTGCACAGCTGCCGGTGCACCTGGCTGGCCGCGGTCCGTGCTCCGATGGCACCGTAGCTGACCAGATCCGCAATGTACTGCGGGGTGATCGGGTCGAGGAATTCGCAGCCGACGGGCAAGCCCAGCGCCGAGATATCCAGCAGCAGTTGGCGTCCCACTCGTAGACCCTCGTTGATGTCGAAGCTGCCGTCGAGGTGCGGATCGTTGATCAGACCCTTCCATCCGAGCGTCGTTCGCGGTTTCTCGAAGTAGACGCGCATGACGATGTGCAGTCGGTCGCCCAGCTCGGCTGCCGTCGTGGCAAGGCGTCGGGCGTAGTCGAGGGCGGCGTCGGCGTCGTGCACCGAACACGGGCCGACCACGACGATCAGTCGGTCGTCACGGCCGTCGAGGATGTCGACGACACCGGAGCGTCCGGTGCGAACACTCGCCGAGATCGCGTCGTCGACCGCATGCTCGCGGCGTACGACCGACGGCGCCACCAGCGGACTGATGCTGATGGTGCGCTGATCGTCGAGTGACGGGGTGTCGAGGGAGAGCGTCATGAGAGGTTTCCTGTTCCCAGGCCGGCTCCGCATGCTCCACGCGCACTTCGAGCCGGTCTGTATCCGGCTCGTGGGGTGGAGGTCAGCGCATGGCGTCGCTGGCTGACCCACCCGGGGCCGACCTGCTAAACCAGAAATACGTGCGCTGCATGGAGAGCACCGTAACAGACTCTCCCGTGATGCATCTATGCTCGTCCCTGCAGTCGGTTCGCCAGGTGGTCATGAGGAGCCCCGAAGTTCACCTCGGCGTCGAGCGGTGCGTGCAGTCACGGCGCATCGTGAGAGGGAACCCGGTGAGAATCCGGGACTGTCCCGCAGCGGTATGCAGGAACGACCGCCGTCATCACGCACTGAAGAAGCCTCTTCGGGAAGCGACGGCCAGTAGGAGTGGGCTCTCCGTCCGCACGCCTGCAAGTCCGAATACCTGCCCTCTGTGCTGTGCACGCCGTGTGCAGCGGTTCACCGCCTCGTGGAATGGGCGCGTAACCCGGGTACGGCTGTGGTCAGGGCTCACCGGGATCTGCGCGCCCGTGAAGACGGTGCACCACCCACTTGCAGTCACCTGGAGATCAACTGTGAACCACGATTTCACTGCCACCGTGCTCGGTTCGGCTCGCATCGGACCCAACCGAGAACTGAAGAAAGCCGTCGAATCCTATTGGGCCGGAAGGCTCGATGCCGCAGCCCTCGAAGAGGTCGCGAAAATTCTTCGTGAGAACGATTGGCGCACACTCGCAGCCGGGCTCGATTCCGTTCCGGTGAACACCTTTTCGTACTACGACCAGATGCTCGACACTGCGGCACTCCTGGGAGCTCTGCCGCCGCGGGTCGAGGCGGTCGAGGGCGAACTCGATCGGTACTTCGCCGCGGCCCGCGGCACCCAGACCATCGCCCCGCTCGAAATGACCAAATGGTTCGACACCAATTACCACTACCTCGTGCCCGAGATCTCGCCCGAGACCACGTTCTCCCTGCACCCGAACAAGGTGCTCGGCGAGGTGAACGAGGCTCGCGCACTGGGCATCCCGGCACGTCCGGTGATCATCGGGCCGATCACCTTCCTGTTGCTGTCCAAGTCCGTCGGCTCCTCCGATTCGCTGCTGGAACGGGTCGACGAACTGATTCCGCTCTACGCCCGTCTGCTCGAACTCCTCACCGCAGCCGGAGCCGAGTGGGTCCAGATCGACGAACCGGCGCTGGTGCGCGACCTCGACCACGAGACTGTCGCAGCGGCAACCCGATGCTTCGAGCAACTCGCAGCCTCGCAGACCCGCCCGGCCATTCTGCTGGCGTCCTACTTCGGCGACCTGGGCGACGCGCTGCCCGCAGTGGCGTCCACCGGGATCGAGGGCCTGGCACTCGATCTGACCGTTCCCGGTGCGGCCGAGCAACTTGCGGCTACTCCTGCTACCTCGTCGATGCTCGTCGTGGCCGGCGTCGTCGACGGACGCAACATCTGGCGCACCGATCTCGACGCCGCGCTCGAAACATTGCACGAGGTCGGCAGACATGCACGCGCAGTGGCTGTGTCGTCGTCGTGCTCGCTACTGCACGTTCCGTATTCACTGGACGCCGAACCTCAGCTCGAGCCGACACTGCGGTCGTGGCTGGCGTTCGGGAACGAGAAGATCACCGAGGTCTCGGTGCTCGCCCGCGCACTACAAGGCGACACAGCCGGGGAGACCGAGCGATTCGGGTCGGACCGATTCGAGTCGGCCCGCGCGGCTCTGGATTCGCGGAGCCACGATGCACGACTGCACGATCCGACAATCCGTGCGCGCGTGACCGGCGCGGCCGGCCGTGACCGCAGCCCAGGAGACGTCCGTCGCGTCGCACAGGCCGAGCATCTCTCGCTCCCTGTTCTGCCGACGACGACCATCGGCTCCTTCCCGCAGACGAGCAAGATCCGCCTCGCCCGGGCGGCGCTGCGCAGCGGAACCGTCGACCAAGCGGAGTACGTGCGACAGATGCGCGAGGAGATCGCCGATGTCGTTGCGCTACAGGAGCGTCTGGGGCTGGACGTGCTCGTCCACGGCGAGCCCGAACGAAACGACATGGTGCAGTACTTCGCCGAGCAACTCGACGGTTTCGTCGTGACCGCCAACGGCTGGGTGCAGTCGTACGGATCACGATGCGTGCGACCACCGATCCTGTACGGCGACGTCTCGCGCCCGGCACCGATGACGGTGGAGTGGTCGACGTACGCGCAGTCGCTGACCGACAAACCGGTCAAGGGAATGTTGACCGGTCCGGTGACGATTCTCGCGTGGTCGTTCGTCCGAGACGACATACCGGCGGCCGAGTCGGCAGCTCAGATCGCCTCGGCCATTCGAGACGAGACGATCGACCTGGAGTCGGCGGGGATCCGCATCGTCCAGGTGGACGAGCCCGCGCTCCGCGAATTGCTACCGCTGCGCTCGAAAGACACTGCAGCGTATCTGGATTGGGCCGTCCGATCCTTTCGGATCGCTACGTCCGGCGTCTCCGACGCGACACAGATCCATACCCACCTGTGCTATTCCGAGTTCGGTGAGGTCATCGACGCCATCGTCGCACTCGACGCCGACGTGACATCCATCGAGGCTGCGCGCTCGCACATGGAGGTGCTCGATGACCTCACTGCGGTCGGTTTCGCTCTCGACGTGGGACCCGGTGTCTACGACATTCATTCGCCGCGGGTACCGACGGTGGACGAGATCACCGACTCGCTCCGTGCGGCAGTCAGGGCAGTGCCCCTCGAACGGCTCTGGGTCAACCCGGACTGTGGGCTCAAGACACGGGGCCCGGCCGAGGTCGAACAGTCGTTGAGAAACATGGTGCTGGCCGCGGCAGCGCTGCGCTGACCCCATGTGAGCGGAACTTCGACCCCTGCTACGAAGTTCCGCTCACGTGGTCGCCAGGCTAGGGTTACCTATCCATGCCCGCTCGGTGAAAGAGATCGAAGTGAAACGTCTGCTCGTCGCCACCGCCCTCGTCGCAGTCGCAGCCCTGACCACCGTCGCGTGCGGCGACAGCGGCGAGCAGACGCCGAGCACCGTAACCCCTGCCACCTCCAGCAGTACCGACGCCGCATCGGACACGCCGGGCCCCACCGGCATACCCGACGGGATGGGTTCGGGTGCCGCCGACGGCGAGTTCCCGCGCACCGTCGGGCATTTCGGCGGATCAACCGACATCCCCGCTGAGCCGAAAAAGGTCGTGGTGATCGCCACCGGCCAGCTCGACGCGGCGTTGACGCTGGGCGTGATCCCCACCGGTGCGGCCTACGGCGACGGTGCCGATCTGGTGCCCGACTACATCAGCTTCTCGTTCCCCCAGTACGCGGACCAACTGACGCAGATGGCAGATCTGGGCAACCGCCAGAGCGTCGACATCGAGGCCATCGCCGCCGCCGAACCCGACCTCATCCTGGCCAACAAGACCGGCTCGGAAGACATCTACCCGACCCTGTCGGCCATCGCGCCGACCGTGCTGACCGAGGGCACCGGCGTGAACTGGAAGCAGGACTTCCTTCTTCTCGCGGACGCACTGGGCCGCACCGAGCAGGCACAGGATTTCCTGGACACGTTCGCGTCCGACGCTCGCGCACTGGGTGATTCGGTCTCCAACGGCGGCGGATCCAAGGGCGCTCCGACGGTGTCGTTCGTCCGCTTCACCGCAGACCGGGCTCGCGTGTTCGGCGTCGCGTCGTTCGCGGGATTCATCGCCTGGGACGCCGGGCTGGCGCGACCGCAGAGCCAGCAGTTCGACAAGACGTCGCAGGACTTCAGCGAGGAAGAGATCCAGTTGGCGAACGCCGATTGGGTGTTCGTCTCCAGCCAGGATGCAAGAGCCGATTCGAGTGCCGCGTCGTACACCACCAATCCGCTGTGGACCGGGATGAGCGCGGCAACGCAGAACCACATCGTGCGCGTCGACGACGACCCGTGGTACCTGAACGCAGGCCCCACGGCGGCGACCATCGTGCTCGACGGCCTGAAGAACGCCCTGCAGAGCTGACCCCCATGTGAGTGACGGAGCCTGACCGGTCGTTCCGCAGGCTCCACTCCCGACTTCTAGCAGGCTACGAAGTTCCACTCACATCGGGCAGATAGGTTGCGCACAACTTAAACGTGCGCTACCGTTCTTCTCGTGACCAACGAACTCGCACTCGATCGTCAGGTGTGCTTCGCGCTGTACTCCGCTTCGCGGGCTACTACCGCGGTGTATCGCCCGATGCTCGAAAAGTTGGGCGTCACATACCCGCAGTACCTCGTGTTACTGGTGTTGTGGGAGAAGGACGGTCGCGGCGTCAAGGACATCTGCGCCGAGCTCGATCTCGACACCGGCACGCTCTCGCCGATGCTCAAGCGACTCGAAGGGCTCGGCTTCGTCGAGCGTCGACG
The DNA here is from genome assembly GCF_004563845.1 of Rhodococcus sp. 1R11. NCBI lineage: Bacteria > Bacillati > Actinomycetota > Actinomycetes > Mycobacteriales > Nocardiaceae > Rhodococcus > Rhodococcus sp. 1R11. The sequence goes on from NZ_SPNG01000010.1 coordinate 228,873, forward strand.
CCTGAGCACTGACGAGCGTCGCGTCGAGATCCACCTCACGGAGACCGGAAGTGCCATGCGCGCAGAGGCACTCGACCTGCCACGCAAACTCGCCGAGAAGACCGGCATGGATTTCGGCGATCTCGTCAAACTCAAAGAATCGCTCGACGCGTTGACGAGCGCTTTGCATCACACCGATTCGAGCACGACAGAAGGAGAATCATGAAGACCATCTACACCGCAGAGGCACTCGCCACCGGCGAAGGCCGTAACGGCCACGCCCGTACCTCCGACGGACGTCTCGACCTCGATCTCGCCATCCCGGAGGCCATGGGCGGCAGCGGAAACGGCACCAATCCCGAGCAGCTCTTCGCAGCCGGCTACGCCGCATGCTTCCACTCCGCACTGCAGATGGTGGCGCGTCAGGACAAGGCCGACGTCACCGATTCGGCCGTCGGCGCTCGCGTCGACATCGGCCCCAACGACCAAGGCGGCTTCCAGCTCGCGGTCACCCTCGAGGTGACTCTGCCCAACCTGAGCCGCGAAAACGCGCAGGCCCTGGCCGACAAGGCCCATCAGGTCTGCCCGTACTCCAACGCCACCCGCGGCAACATCGACGTCACCGTCACAGTCACCGAAGACGAGTAGGAATCATCACCATGAAGGCACACGAAATTCACCTCGCGTCCCGCCCACAAGGCTGGCCGACCGAAGACAACTTTCGCGCGGAGGTCGTCGACCTTCCCGAACTGCAGGACGGGCAGATCCTCGTCCGCAATATCGTGATGTCGGTCGATCCGTACATGCGTGGCCGGATGAACGACGTGAAGTCGTACGTCCCGCCGTTCCAGCTCGATGCGCCGCTCGACGGCGGTGCCGTCGGCGAGGTCGTCGAATCCAAGGCCGACGGTTTCGCAGTCGGCGACGCTGTTGTGCACGGCAAGGGATGGCGCGATCTCGCCATCGTCCCGGCCCAGGGAGCCAGCAAAGTCGACCTCGGCGCAGCGAAAGCATCGGCATACCTGAGCGCACTCGGAATGACCGGCACCACAGCGTATGCGGGTCTGACCGCGGTGGCGTCGTTCCAGAAGGGGGACGTCGTGTTCGTCTCCGGTGCCGCCGGAGCCGTCGGCTCGCTCGTCGGACAGATTGCCAAGGCGCTCGGCGCATCTCGCGTCATCGGTAGTGCCGGATCCCCCGCCAAGGTGGCCCGCTTGCTCGAGCTCGGGTTCGACGCGGCATTCGACTACCACGACGGCCCTGTCGCCGAACAGCTCCGGCAGGCAGCTCCCGATGGCATCGACGTGTACTTCGACAACGTCGGCGGTGACCATCTCGAAGCTGCTATCGGGTCGATGAACAAGCACGGCCGAATTGCCATGTGCGGAGCCATCGCTCAGTACAACTCGACCGAGCCGACTCCGGCTCCGCGCAATCTCGCCCTCGCCATCGGCAAGGAGTTGACGTTGAAGGGCTTCATCGTCGGTTCGTACGCGCACCTCACCGAGGAATTCCGCGCGAAGATGACGGACTGGCTCGCCAGTGGCGCAATCGAATTCGACGAGACGGTCGTCGAAGGCCTCGACAATGCTCCGGCCGCCTTCATCGGACTGATGAAGGGCGAGAACACCGGCAAGATGGTCGTCACCATCTAGGTCGGGCCAGCACGGCGCGTCACCGCAGTCCACACCCCGGTCGGGAATTCCGACCGGGGTGTTTCCATGCGTGTACCGATTACAGTCGTTGCATGCCTGCCGCCCCACTTCCGTTGCGCGACGGCCTCGACCCCACCAGGGTGCGGATGCCCGACGTCGCGACCGGAACGACGGTGCTCGAATACCTGTGCGCCCGCTTCCCGAAAGACGCGGCCAGGCTGACCGAGAAGGTGTCCGGCGGGGAGGTCGTCGATGCAGCGGGCGTACCGATCGACGCGGCGACGATCGCCGGCCCGCGCGCGGATATCTACCTCTACCGTGACCCTCCGGTGGAATCGCCCGTACCCTTCTCCGTCGATGTGCTACACCGCGACGAGAACCTGCTCGTGGTGGACAAGCCGCACTTCCTCGCCACGACGCCGCGGGGCGCGTACATCGCGCGCTCGGCGTTGGTTCTGCTGCGACGACAGTTCGATCTGCCGGAGCTGAGCCCCGCGCACCGTCTGGATCGACTCACCGCGGGGGTTCTGGTGTTCACCGTGCGACAGCAGGCTCGCAGGCCGTATCAGGAGCTGTTCGCTCAACGCACCATCACCAAGCAATACGAGGCAATTGCCCCACTCTCCCGGAATCTCGACTTCCCGCTGACGGTGCGCAGTCGAATAGTCAAAGACCGCGGAGTGCTTCAGGCGCGAGAGGTACCGGGCGAGCCCAACGCCGAGACACGCGTCGAACTGGTCGACACTCTCGGGCCGTACGGTCGATATCGGCTGCACCCGCGCACCGGGAAAACGCATCAACTTCGGGTTCATCTGTGCTCGTTGGGAATTCCGATCGTCGGCGACAACTTCTATCCGTCGTTCCGCGAGGTCGCCGACGACGATTACTCCGATCCGCTCCGCCTACTTGCTCGCTCCATCGAGTTCGCCGATCCGCTCAGTGGCGTGGTTCGACGGTTCGAGAGCAATCGAAGTCTGGATCCTCCTGCAGCTCGACCGATGCCGTAATACCGGCGATCTCGTCGGATCGGACGGTGATGCGATGCGAGATGACCGCGAGCGCGAACAGGCCGACCGCCACATTCCCCAGCGCAGCGAACCCCTCCTGGGCAAAATCCACGAGCGCGTTGAGCAAAGTGAACACCAGTGCGGACACGCGGAGAGTGCGCAGCGGCCACAGTGGACCGTCCCTTCGAAACCGCAGCATCGCCGGAAGCGCCGTGGAGAATGTGATGCAGGCACTGACGAACAGGATGCCGCTGGCGATGCCCATCCTGTCGACGTCGATCGTCAGGTCTCGGCGATCGATGAGCAGGTCACCCGAGACGAGTTCGACGATCCCGAACACGACTCCTGCCCCGGAAATCAGGACCAGTCCCCAGCCGACGACGGGAACCCAACGGGGACTGGTGAAGAACGCGGGGATCAGCCGTGGAACGAACTGGCGCATCGAGTGGGTACGTGATGTCGACCGGCGGCAGGTGCCGAGCAACAGTCTGATTCCGGCTACGGTATCCGGGTCGGCTCCGTCGGACTCGGCTCGCGCAACCATCCGCAGCGCCCAGTCACGCCGATGCTCGGGAAGACCGTGCGCGACGCCATCGGCGGCGATCGCGGCCGCGTTCGCGAGTGACTCGTCCCGCGAGGGCCGGCGGAACTCCCGCACGATCCTGCTGAACACCAGCAGCAGGACCACCAGGACGTACATGATCTCCGACGACGGGCCGTAGAAGTAGTCGTTGTCCTTGGTCACGAACTTGCCGACCTCGTCGAGAAACAACCCGAACCCGATTCCGCCGAGCACCACGGTGAAGACCCGAACGCCGAACCCGATGAACATCCACCCGATCAGCAGAGCCAGCATCATCGCCGCCCCGCCGTACAGAGCGTGCGCGATGTGCAACGATTTGCCGCCGACCTGCGGGTAGTGAGTGAGTTCCAGATACGCCCTGGTGACCAGAATCGTTGCGATGGCCACCACCATGAAGGCCTCGGACGCGGAGCTGCCGTAGGCATCGCGGACCACACCAGTACGTTGCGGGTGCCCCGGCCGAGCGATCATGAACCGAGTATGAGCGTCCCGCCGTCGCCTCCGGGCTGTTTTCGCCTCTGCATTCCCGCGCACCCGTGGCCACAACTTGACAAATTCGTTTGCCGAAACTGCAATGGATCGATGACGGACGCAGAAACCACCCTCGACGAGCTCATTGCCGGCCTCGGCCCCCGCCTCAAGCGCATCCGAATGGAGAAGAACACCACCCTCGCCGCGCTGTCCGACACCACCGGCATTTCGATCAGCACGCTCTCGCGGCTCGAATCCGGTGACCGCAAACCCAGTCTCGAATTGCTCTGGCCGATCGCCCGAGCTCATCAGATGGCGCTCGACGATCTGGTGACGGCTCCCCCCGTCGCCGATCCCCGGGTACGCACCACACCCACCGTGCGCGAGAACGTGACCATTCTTCCGCTGACGCTCCGGCCCGGCGGCCTGCAGGCCTACAAGCTACTGATTCGTCCGGACGACAAGGAGCCGAGCCCACGGGTACACGAGGGGTACGAGTGGTTCTACGTTCTCAACGGAACCCTGAGACTGATTCTCGGCGAACACGATCTGACGATGAAGCCCGGTGAGGCTGCCGAGTTCGACACCCGGGTACCGCACTGGTTCGGCGCTGTCGGCGACCGGCCGGTCGAGTTGCTGAGCCTGTTCGGACCTCAGGGCGAGCGTATGCACGTCCGCGCGAAACCGACTGTATGAAAAGTCATGTCGGTGTGAGACAGTGAAGCCCGCTCGACGGAGAATCCACTCGGTCATCCGCACCGACAACACCATCTCGAGGAAAAAGATGACCGACAGACTGCCCGATTCACCCGCCTCTCGTACCGATGTCGACATCGCTACCGGAGTGCTCATCGGTATCCACGGTGGCTCGGTGGCCGACGCCATCGACGAGCTGTTTACCACGGCGAAGAATCACCGGGTAAGTCTGTTCGAGCTCTCCCGCACGCTGATCACAGTCGCCGAGGGACGCGACGTCGAGCAGTCCACGACGGCGGACGCGGTGTACTCGGTGTGGGGTTCGGCGCTGGGGCGGCGTGGTGCCGAGACCACATTCGGCTTGGTCACCGGTTCCGCCGCAGTCTGATTCGGACGGTCGCTATCCGCGTACGGCCGGATCGGTTCGCAGTTCCGGGAAGCGAGCCGTCATTGCGTCGATGTGCCGATACATCTCGTAGAGCTCGATGCGGAGTGTGGACGCCTCGGACTCGAATTGCCGTGCGCGAGACTCGGCACGATCGGCGCGAGCCCGAAATGCTTTGGATTGCGCGATTTCGATGGACGCGGAACACGTCTGAATATGTTCGGCCAGTCCTCTGGCGAACACTCTCGCCTGGGCAAGATTGACGTCGTAATTGTCGTCGCGCGGTGACGGTGCGCCGTTCGCTGTGCCCATGGAAAGAAGTCACCCTCGGTCGTCGGCCTCGATATCCTCCGACGAACTCTACGCTCGACTCCGAGCGACCCGTTCGAGAACCGACCGTCGAAAAATGGCCATCACCCGAAGACGAGTGCCAGCACGACCGACGCGGAGGTGGCAACGATGGCGATGACGATGGTCGCGGCGATTGCACGCTGCCGCACGGTGCGGTAGCTCGACGTGTCCGACCCATCGTCGGCATCGTCCTCGTCGACGGTGCGCGCGGCATAGAAGTCGTCGGAGTCGACTCCGTCCTCGTCGAAATACACGACATCCCGCGGTGGGATCCAGCTCTGCCCGTTGGCCGCGATCGCGGCTCCCAGTCGCTCCAGGCGCATCTGAGCCCGCTTTGGATACCAGTCCGACGGCGCGTGGATGGGGAGAGCTCGGGCGAGCGTGAGCGGCGACCGGTATTGCTTCTGCAACGCCGCGAACGCAGCAGACGCCGTCGGATCGTCGTCGGCCTTGTCGGTCAGAAACCACACGGCACCGGCCGCCGCACGATCACCGAGAAGGAGATACGTGTACGCCAGTAATTCCAGAACCGCCGGCGACGACGGGTTGCGAGGCAAGGCGTCGAGGAGCCCGTTGCGTGCGGCGATGGTGTCCCCACGTGCGAGATCGGCTTGCGCGCGAGCGATCACATCCACCCGACGAGCCTAACGCCGCAATCGTGCCCCGTCACCGGACAATGGATACCACGCACACGAGAAAGCCCCTCCCGACCGAAGTCGAAAGGGGCTTGATTCGTGCTTGTCGATCACAACCGTGGTGGCCAGGGCCGGGATCGAACCGGCGACCTTCCGCTTTTCAGGCGGACGCTCGTACCAACTGAGCTACCTGGCCGGGCGGCACCGGTGAAACAATGCCATCGCAAGATCGGTGCTTTCGCACCTGCTTTGCGACCCTGACGGGACTCGAACCCGCGACCTCCGCCGTGACAGGGCGGCGCGCTAACCAACTGCGCCACAGGGCCTTGCTGTTGTTGTCGCGCTATTTCTAGCGCACCAACTCTCCGAACTGCAAATCCGCTTCCCACCGGAGCGAGATGAAGAATGCTGTACTGCACATCGGATTGTCAATCCGATGTTTTCCTGCGTACCCCCTACGGGATTCGAACCCGCGCTACCGCCTTGAAAGGGCGGCGTCCTAGGCCGCTAGACGAAGGGGGCCCGCCGAATTGCTTCGACGCTACCCTCAACGGCGTTCCGTTGGGAGCTGGGATAGCTTAGGACACTTTCGATGTAAATCTCAAACCGGCAGGTCAGAGGCGGTTTTTGCCTCGTTTTCGCCGAACTGCTCCCACCCGTGGAGTTCGAGTTCTGCCAGCCAACTATCCGACGCCATGGCGAGCAGCACGATCTCGACGGACTCCTCGAACCGTTCGCGCAGATCTGCGTTGTCGGCCACCAGATCCGACATGTATCGCTGGCCCGCCATCGACGCGGCGAGCACCCGCACGAACTTGGCCGCATCGAACTGCGGCTTGAGGTCTCCCATCGCCAGCGCTCTCTCCGCCTGCGCGTACCCCTGAGCGCCCCACACCCGGCCACCGCCGGAGTGCACCTCCGCGTAGAACTCGGGCTCGACGATCAGCCGGAATTCCGCACGCACGATCACGTCGTTCTGAAAGTTCTGCGCGATGTCGTCGACGATTCCCCGGATGACGTAAAAGGGATGCGCGGTCGAATCCGCCCATTTCTCGGAGATTCCGACATAACGGTCGAGGCCGGCCGCGAGCACCGCTCGGGCCAGATCTTCCTTGGATTGGAAATGGAAGTACATCGCCCCCTTGGTGGCGTTCGATCCCTCCAAGATGGTGTTGACGGACGCAGCCGCATATCCGCGCTTGGCGAATTCCGCCGCCGCGGCCTCGACGATTGCCGCCCGGGTCCGCCGTGCGCGCTCCTGTTGTGCCATTTACTCCGTGCCTCCGAGCCCCAGCGCCCTGCATATCCACAGGTAGTACAAGTAGAGAGTACTTCACCCGAACGACACGCGACTCGACTCACCTGCGGTCCGCTACGGCGCGTGCAGCCGACAGAAAATTCGGTTGGACAGGGGAAACAAGCCGGATGGTATTGTTCACGCGGCTCGAGTGCGCTGCAGGGGGTGCGCACTCGAGCCGCTTTCGCACCTCCGCTCGAGCCACGTCGGACCGTCGTTCGAGCTTCGGCACCGATCCCGAGGATGCACACGAACCCCGCAGGGTGGCCGCCGGTCGGCGTGCCGATCTTCCCAGAGCGGAAACCAGTTGAATATCCAATTACATTAGATCCGAACATATCTCGGTCCACATTCGTTTGCATCACTTCTTAGCGCATCAAAACTGTTGACCGTCAACCGAATACGGACGGTGCGCTCATGGTTATCGCCAAAAGCACTGTCCGATAATCCATGTCAGCGCACATCCGGTAACGGTTTCGACACGTTCTCGGAATAGCGGAAGATGCGCACCACCTCGGGCATAGCGTGACGTGCATCACACATGATGCTTCGGCCGATCGGGGACGGGTGCACGCCATGAATCTATCGATCCGCGTATGTCGTTCGATGACAGTACTACTCGTGTCGTCGGCCTTGACGTTGTCTACGGCTCACACAGTCGTCGCCGATCCACTGACGAATTTTCTCGACCCCGTCGCCGATCCCGCCCTCTACCTGCCGACCCCACTCGGTGAGCCGTTCTTCGACCCGCCGGCAGGATTCGAGCAGCTCGCGCCCGGCTCGATTCTCGGCACCCGACGCGTGAGCGTGGGACCGCTGTTCACCCCGGTCACTTCGACCCAGATCCTCTATCGCACAAACGATTCCAAAGAACGACCCGTCGCTGCGGCCACGACCGTCGTCGTGCCCGACGCCCCCTGGGCCGGTCCCGGCACGCGCCCCGTCGTCGCCTACAACATGGCCATCAACTCACTGGGCAACACCTGTGCACCGTCCTGGACCCTGCCCCGAGGTATCGCCCGCGAGATTCCAGCCGTGCAGGCGTTCCTCGCCAAGAACTACGCCGTGGTCGTCACCGATCACGAGGGTCCTCGTCAGGCGTACGCGGCCGGACGCATGGCCGGCCATGCGGTGCTCGACGCGTTGCGCGCGATGGTGCGCCTCCCCGAACTCGGCCTGCCCGCATCGTCACCGATTGCCGTCACGGGCTATTCGGGCGGGGCGATCGCCACCGGATGGACCGCTCAACTCGCCCCGTCGTACGCACCGGAGGTCAATCTGGTGGGCGCGGCCTTCGGCGGTCCACCGACCGACTACCGGATTCTGCTGACGTCGATGAACGGCAACGTCGCGTCGACGCTGTTCCTGTCCGCAGCACTCGGAGTTGCCCGCGAGTATCCCGAGATGTTCTCCCTGATGAACGCCAACGGACTGCGCCTGGCAACTGTGGCCAAGGATCTCTGCATCACACTGCTCGCTCCCGGCGGCCTGGTGGCACCGATACCGGCTCAGGCCCTCTCGGACGTGCCGAACGTCGACCGAACCGAGATCGCCGAACGCATCATCGCCGCGACCCGGATGGGTGGTGATCTCGCCCCCACCGTGCCCACGATGATCTACCAGGGCCGTCAGGAATTCTGGATCCCCCGGGAAGGTGCGGAGACGCTGTACGACGAGTGGTGCGTACACGGTGCCGACGTACGCCTCGAGGAGTACTTCGGTGAGCACCTCGTCGTCGCGATCAGTGGCATTCCCGGTGCGTACTCCTGGATCGACGACCGCCTGGCCGGTATCCCCGCGCCGCAAGGCTGCAGCAGTTTCGGGCGCTGACCCCCGAAACGCGGTGCCGGGGGTGCATGACCGACACGGCTGCACTGCCCACTACACTTTCGATCCGCGCCCCTATAGCTCAGTTGGTAGAGCTACGGACTTTTAATCCGCAGGTCGTAGGTTCGAGTCCTACTGGGGGCACCACCTGGTCCTTCGTCCGGTCCTTCCGGTCGGGGGGCCAGTTCTATTTCGGGCATGAGGTCGGTGACGGGCACGCCCAGCCATGTCGACACGGTGAGAACCTCGACGGCCGACCACTGAGTCTTGCCCCGTAGCCGGTTCGAGACCGATCCCTGATCGACGCCGAGGATCGCTGCGAGCTGTGCCTGCGTGCGGCTCTCTCGCCACATGAGCGTGTGAATCCGCTCTCCGATGATCGCGTTGCCCGCCTTCTTGGCGTCAAACTCGCTGGCCGTGATTGTCATAGACGTCATGTTACGACACATACGACAGACATGACAATAGATGTGGCGTAGTTGACAGGTTATGGCGTGAGCCATACTGTCCATGCTTATGGAAAATTCCCATATCGATGGATCTGCATCGGACCTACTTTCGGTCGGACAGGTTGCCTCCGATTGGGGTGTGTCAGTGCGGACCATCCAGCGCTACGTCACAGATGGCCGCATTGCGGCCACTCGCCTGCCGAGCGGCCGCTACCGAATCCGGCGCTCAGACGCCGACGCCGCCCTGACCCACTCGAAGGTTTCCTGATCCCAAAAAAATGCCCGCCGAGGGCCAACTCGACGGGCGACGACACCCACTAGAAGGAGTGAACGTGTCAGATTCCCATGTTAGACCCTGGGCGCGATACCTGTATCCGCGGCTGATCTTCGCCGCTTTCCTGCTCGGCGGCCTCGGGGCCTCCCCCTGGCTTTCGGCCGTGGGCGGCCAGTGATGGCCACCTACCACCTTTCCCACGACATTCGAGCTACTGAGGTGTCGGTGCGTCGCGCTCACGCTAGCTCGACCGGCGAACCCCGACTCTGCCTCGACATCGGCGAGGACCTGTCCGTGTACGTCGACGCGGTCGAGTGGGCCGCGATCGCCGACATGGCCGACCTCGCGTTGCAGCAACCACCAGCGAACAAACCAGCAGGAAAGAAGGTCCTCTGATGCCAATCGACACCGACGCCGGATGGACTGCGTACCTGCGAGATTCACGCGAGATCACGACGGCCGACGCACGCCGCGAACGTCGCGAAGATGCCATCGCGGCCGCTCTCACGATCGTCGTGTTGGCCGCGTGCATTGCCGTCATCGCCCTCGCCTACTTGCCGGGTGATGCCCTGTGAGCGGAACAATTTACGACGGACTCATCCGCACGGTTCCCGGCGTCGTCCCCTCCGGCGACGGGAAGACGGCCCCGGTCGCAATGCCGCGGTTCGATCGAGACGGCGATCGCATCGCCTACCTGCACTGGACAGAGCTGGTGCGACGTCGTGAGTACCGCCTCGTGGCAACGGATTACGCCTCGATCGACGGTCACCGACTGGTGGTGCACACCCGATGGACCGGTGTCTCGACCGACCCGGACGCTCCGGTGGGGATATTCGAGACCAGCCTCTTCGCGAACGACGACACCCCGCATGACGGCTGGTCACGAAAGTACGACGCGATCGCCGCAGCAGTGTCCGGCCACGCCGACGTGCTCGACGACCTGCGAGCGGGCCGGTGGCCCGCATGACCGACACGCAGCCGACCGTCGAAACGACGGAACCGGAGAAGCCGAAGGAACGCGCAGCGCACTACCGCGGCAACTGTGAAGACATGGCAGGGCAGACCATCCAGGTAGAAGCCGGCCGATTCCTCAAAGCCGTGTCCGCGACCTACGACCTCGAACGAGACCGCACCCGCGTGGTGTTCGAGCGGACCGCCGACCCATCGCGGCCCGAGGTGAAGTGGTTCGACGAGGACTTCAACGAGGTCGACCCGCCCGACGGTGATGTCTCTGTCCGATCCGAGTCGGTGCGCAAGCCCCTGCACTCACCCGAGCAGGTACTCGCCGAGATGGGCAGCATCGTCGAGCTGATCGAGGCAAGCGGAACCGTCAAGGCCGAAAACCTCGATCGACTGCACCAGCTCGGCCTCCCGATCCGCGCATGGCTGATCAAAGATCTCGGGCTCGTCAACGTCGAGACCCTCAACCAGATGGTGACCGCGGGGTTGGTCGACGCGCAGGCCTTCCTCGCCGCGATCGAGAACAACATCCACGGACCCGACGAAGGAGGCCGAGTATGACGAACGCAGACGGCAGTCACTACACGCTGAAGCAGCTCAACGAAATGTCGCAGGCCGAGTTCGAGACGTCGACCAAGGCCACCAAGTTCGGTTCGGCCCGCCGATGCGGTAACGGTGACTCCATTCCGCGCCTCGACGCCGACCCATGGGCCGAGCCGCTTCAGGGCGGCGCACAGATCGCCGTCGAATCCCTCGGTGCCGCGATCGCCGACCTGTCAAAGATGACTCATGAGCTGTTCGACCGGATCGAGCCGTGCCTTGCAGATCCCGGTGACCGGCCCGCCGAGGGCGGATTGCTGCCGCCCACCGCTGCCGACTCGGCCTCTCCGCTCCGGAAAAGCATTGTCGAGCTGGAGCACAAAGTCCGGGACCTGCACTACGACGTGATGTACGTCCTGCGACGAGTGGAGCTCTGAACCATGATGACGGACGAATCGCCCACGCTGATCTGCATCGACGCAATGCAGGAGTCGATGGAGCAGCTGAACGCCATGTTCAAGGCGCGCGGCATCCACGATGTCCGCTTCACCCCACTGCCGGAGCCACGGTCAAAGGTGAGGTGGGCGATCACAGCTGCGACCTCAAAGGGCCACGTCTACGGATACACGGGCGAGGCGGTCCCCGAGGCGCAGGAGAAGTCCGAGCACGACGTGGCAATCCTGTTGTCCGTCATCGAAGTAGCGCGGATGCTCGGCTACGAAATCGATTTGGTGAGCGCCCCGACATGAGTGAGCCGATGCGTTGCCGTGACTGCGAGATGCCGATCCGACTCGTCCGGTCGATGACCCGGCCGGACGGGTGGATCGTGCTCGATGCCTCGATGGACACCGACGGAGAAGTCCGTGTTCATCAGCTGCAGTCCGGTGCGCACGGCGAACTACTGCGCGGCGACAAGCTCGCCGCAGCCAATGCCAACGGCGAGCTGCTGTGGATGCTGCATCGCCGAAACTGCCTGGCCAACAAACCGACCAACCCCAAACCAGATCACGTGCAACTGAACTTGCCCAAACGGGCGAACAGACGAAGGAGCTTTCGATCATGACCATCGATACCGCCACCGACGAGACCGTCGACACCGAGCAGGAATTCGACGGCGGCACGGCCGCAACGCAGCTCGAAGAACTCAAGCCTTCGGTGATCACCGCCCACCCGAAGAATCCGCGTAAGGCGTTGGGAGACATCGCCGAACTCGCCGCCTCGATTAAGGGCGAGGGCATCATCGAGCCGCTGATAGTGACTCCGGCGAAGGGGAAGGGCAAGTACACGCTGATCGCCGGGCATCGTCGTCACGCGGCCGCGAAAAAGGCCGGCCTCAAATCTGTGCCGTGCCTGATCCGGTTCGACCTCGAAGGCGACGATAGGGCGCAGCTCGAAGTGATGCTGACCGAGAACCTGCACCGCTCGGACCTCAACGCGATCGAGGAGGGGTCGGCCTATCAGACGTTGCTTGAGTTCGACGATGTCGACATCAAGGGCCTCGCCTCGCGCACCGGCCACAATCAGAAAACGATCCGCGATCGCATCAAGCTCGCGAACTCGCCGGAATCGCTGCAGCGCAAAATCATTGCCCGCCAGGTGACCCTCGAAGAGGCTCTCGCGCTCGCCGAGTTCGCCGACGACCAGCAGACGTACGACCGTCTCGCCCTGCACCTCGGTAGCCGCGACTTCCAGGTGAACCTCCAGCGTGCCCGCGAGGCTCGCCTGTGGGAGAAGCGTCAGGCGAAGATCACGAAACAGTTGGCGGACCGGAACATTCGCGTCACCACGAATGACGAGCTGTCGCAGGAGGAGGCCGACTCCAACGGCACAGTCGAATGGTTCGAGGTCGAGGAGGACGATGTAATTCCAGAGGGCACTGAGACTGCGGCCGTCCTGAACGAGAACGCTCACGACGGCTACATCATGCACTTCAAGCGAATCGTCGAGACGAGCGCCGATGGGAAACCGATACCGCCTGCACCGCAGCCGAAACCAGAGGAAACCCCCGAGCAGATCGAGGCCCGCGAGCAGCGGGAGCGGGAGAAAGCGCTCGATGCTGATCTGCGGACTGCGGCCACTGTGCGCCGCAGGTACCTCGCTGGTGTCGCGGCCGATCACGACGAGGACCTGGCACTGAAAGCGTTGCGCCAGTTGGTGATGAATTCCTACACCGCACGTGTCGAGAATCCCTACTACGCGCCTGCGGCTCGCGAGCTGGTCGGAGTGCCGCCGTCGACGAAGGATGACGACGACGCGCACGAGACCGCCCAGGTGACCCAGCACGTGAACAAGATGAGTATCGAGCAGCTCGCCGTCACGCTGTGGCTGCTCGACCACGTGGCCGAGGAGTACCACATGGCCCGCGCTCGCGGCTGGACCATGCCGACGGTCGACCTCACTCCGTGGCAGCAGGAGCTGACCGAGCTGGGGTACGAGTACTCGACGGTCGAGCTGTCCATGCTCGAGGTCAGTGACGGCGACGCTGCCGAGCCCGCCGACACGGCTGCCGAAGAGGACACCGCAGACGGTGTCGAGGAGTAGACGGTGGCCGATCCAGTTGCCGCGGCGGACAACTGGTGGATCTCACTCCCACCGGAACGCCGCGTCGGACTCCACCGGTACATCGCAGGCAAGCAAGCGGCAGCCGCAGCAGAAGGACACGCCCCGGTCGAAGGGCAGATCGCCCTCCCGATCCGCACCCCACGACGGCGAGAACCGAAAGGCTGGCTGAACAGTGACCGACCCATTGACTGAACCGTTCCTCACGACGGTCACCGTCGGCACCAACGATCTCCGCCACGCCCTCGTCTCCGTTGCCCGGCACGCGTCGGCAATACCTGAGATCACGTCCATTCACCGGGTGCGCCTCGAAGTGACCAAACACTGGGTGTATGTCGTTGCCACCGACCGCTTCTCGGCTGCGCTGGCGCGGGTGTCCGTCATCGCTCCAGCCGAGCCTAACGCCGGCCGAATCGACCTGACACCGGAGAACGTGCGGGAGATCATCGCAGTGTTCAAACCGGGGAAGGAGAAAGACGCCGAGCCGGAGTGGTTGACGCAGATCGAGACCGACAACACCCACGTCATCCTCACCGACGTCTCCGGGATGATCGACGGCAAGTCCATCGCGTTCGTCCGCACGCCCGTCGACGATGGCTTCCCGTCGATCGACATCAGCATTTCGCGCGCCCTCGCCGGAGAGCCGGTGTGGCTGGAGAACGTCCACGTCGACGGCTCCCGCATCGCACTGTTCGAGTCCGCGTCACGCCAGTACAACAAGCCGCTGACAATCCAGTCTCGATCCGGAACCAGCGGCCTGGTCATCAGCTGCGGATCGAGCTTCCTCGGCCTGTGTATGCCGAACCGTACCGACGCAGAGGTGGACGCGGCCACTGCGACCGCGTTGCAGAACTGGCGCGAGACGCTCCCAGATCCGCGCTCACCGCTCAACGTGAGCAAAGCGACCAGAGATGCCGGAGCATCCGACGTCGGCGTGCAGGACGACATCCTGGGCGACGCCGTGGCACTCATCCGATCGACCCAGAAGTGCACACGCGGCCTGCTCCAGAAACGGCTCCGGATCTCCGCAACACACGCAGACGAAGTCCTGAGCGAACTCGAAGCCCTCGGCGTCGTCAGCGAGGCCGACGAAGACGACGGCCACCGCTCCGTACTCATCCGATACGACGGAACCATCCCCGACACGAAAGACGGTGACTGACATGGCCGACGCTCCGGTCAAGACCTACTGGAACGGGCAGGAAACCCCGGCAGTGCGCGGCACGGCGGTCGTCGCTGACAGCGGCCGCTTTCCCCGGTACTGGGCACGGGAAGAAAACCTCGTCGGTGAACGCATCGAAGTGGTGCTCGTCGACTACGCAGGCGACATCAGCTACCTCGACAACCGAACCGGTTTCGGTTGGTACAAGGTCACCGAGGGCCACGGGTCCCCAGCTGTCGGCCATAAGAACCTGTCGATCAAGCCTGGCTCGTTCCGCCAGCACCGACCCCACCCCGTAGTTGTCTAGCCCCCTCTGAAAGGTACTGAGACACATGTGGACCGAATGGAATCAACAGCCGCGGCAGCAGCAGGCGGAGACCGAGCAGATGGCCGCTCTGCAAGCGGAATCAGATCGACAGCGCGACAACCTCACAGGGGTGTGGATGGCCTTCTATCGAGACGGGTCACTCGTGATGCCGTTCAAGACTGAGATCGAAGCCTTGCGCTTCGCCAAGGGCAACGGGCTCGACGTCGAGTTCGTCCCGTACGGAACGGACATCTTCGCGTGAACGCCGGGCTGATCGCACCCGGCCTCGCGGCCGCGGTGCGCGCGATCAAACCGACGATCACCGTGATCCGGTGCCGCGGTATCGGCGAGCCGATGTCGCAGAACACGCTGCAGACGGTCACGGATCGGCTGGACCCGAAGCGGTTCAAAGTGATCGAGCTGAAGTGGTCGGCGTCGTTCGGCCCGGTGCCGAGCCGCGACGGCGACTCGTTCGGTGTGTCCGTCGAGCAGGCCGAGCGATTCCTACTACAACTGATCATCGACCAGCCCGGCCCCGTCGTGCTGATCGGCTACTCCGGCGGCGCGCAGGTCGTCGGCAACGTGGCCGCTCGCGCCTCGCTCAGCCTCCCGGCTATCCGCGCGAAGATCATTGCTGTCGGCCTGATCTCGGACCCGTCGCGACACAACGCGCAGATCATTGGCGAGAACCGCGGCGGTCAGGGCATCATGACCGGACGATTCGTCCCCGAGGACCACTTCAAGGTCTGGCAGCTCTCCGCGTGGGGCGACCCGATCTCCGAGCAGCCGAACATCTGGGCACTCGAAGACCTCGCCGCAGGTATCGAATTCTGGTCACTGAAAGACCCGGCCGCGTGGATGAAGGACATCGGTCGTAAGGCGTTGGCCGGCCGATTCCGATTCTGGGAACCGCGGTCGCTCGCGTCATGGGGCCTGGCTTACCAGTGGTCCCTCGGCTACACGCGCGATCACCGACACACGAGTTACCACCTCGAACACATCCGCGGTGTGCCCGGACCTCCCCGCACGTACACCGAGCACCTGGCCAAGCTGATCGGAAACCTCGCATGAATGCACGAAAGGGCGCGCCCGACCTCGACGAGACAGAGCTGATCGCCGACGCGATTCGGACGTACTCCCGCCACCAGTCGCTGGGAAGGCATCCGCTCTTCCCCAACGGACCCGTCAAGGACGGCCCGGACTTCGCCGACCACCTTGCCGAAGACATAAAGCGGCACCTGCACGCGCACGGTGCCGCGATCAACCTGCCGCAGGTATTTGTTCCGAAGCCAGTCGACATGACATTCACCGCGTACGGAGTGTCCCTCTCGGAGCTCGGCGAAGATGGCGACGAAATCATTGTCCTGGGCCACGTCCCGCGTCTACGGCTGCTCGCAGCCCTCAATCGGTACTGGCGAACATTCGTGGGTCTCAACCGCACTGCCATCACTGAATTGCTTCGCGACGGCTCTATGAAGCACACGTGGGCCGAGTTCCTCGAACCCGCTAACACCGAAGCGATCGAGTGGGCGTTTCTCTGCTATCCGGCAGCAGCACCCGACTCGGAAGCGCTCTCGGCGAACGAACCGACGCCGATCACGAGGTGGTCCGCATGAGCACCCGTTGGACGCTCCCCGAACTGCTTCAACAGATCGCCACCGAATGCGGCCCCACGCTTCGCAACGAGGACATGGCCGCTGCTGCTGCTGAGGTGATCCGGAACTACTTTGCCGTCATGCCGCGCCAGATCGATAAGGCGACGCTGTGAGTTCGGGGCAGCGGCCGCGTACGCGGGTCCACTTTCCGCGCATGAAGGTCCGCGGCTCTCGCCGCCGAGCCAGAGCAGTCGAACTTAGATACCAGCACTTCCGGCACCGGTTCTTCGTGTCGGTAGTACCGGACTTCGCGCCGGTCCGGAGCCGGGTGGCGGAGGCGATGGTCGAGATGCAAGAAACGGCGCGAAAAATGGCCGAAAAGACCAGGCTGCCGACACTCTGGTACCGGCCGTGAGTACCGCCAATCAGCGACGGATTCGCAAGATTGCGCGTGAGGCCGCGGACCGCTACGTGATCAACCGGGCAATCGACGCGTGGGAACTGCACCAGCTCGAAAAGGAGATCTGGACCGACGATTTCGTCCAGCGGATCGCCGATCTTCGTGCAGCAGAGCAACAAACGAACAAACCGTGGTGGAGGTTCTGGCTATGAAACGAATTGCGACAGAACGCGCCCGGTGGGTCACGATCCGCGACGACAGAGAGGATCGCCGTCGGCATGCCGCCCAGGACGTCATTGACATGATCGACCGCGTCGTCGACGTAGTGAAGCAACGTGACGAGGCGATCGAGGCCGAGTCCGACGCCCTGCAAAAGCTCGACCAGTGGGCCGAGGAAGCGCATTCCGCTGGCGCAGAACGTGATCAGGCCTATCAGGCCATCGGCCGGGTCCGTGACCTCATGGACCTGTGGGAAATGGAAGCAATCGATCAAGAGGACATCGACAACGTCGCGATGGTCCGGAATGCATTGGACGGCAGGCAATGACGAAAAAGAAGCCCGAGGACTACTACACCGAGGTCGACTCCGACAAGGCCTACGAGACCCGCTGGAAAACAACACCGAAGTCGCTCACTGAGCAGGACGCGCAGTGGGACAAGGCCGATCGACTCGAAGCGCAGCGGGCAGCACGCGCAGCAGAGCGGAGAAAAGCCCATGCCGCAACCGTCTAACGGCTACTGGGTGGTCCTGGAAACCGGACAGGGTGGTGGAATTCCGGACACGGTCCATGGCCCATTCTGGGACCAGGCGGAGGCTGACACGGTCGTAGAGCTGCAGCTGCAGAACGCCCGGCAGGTCGGCAGGGCAGATCGATTTCAGACCGCGTACGCCGACATTGACTTCCACGAGGCAGAGTCCGAAGTAGCAACCGGCCGTTGGTGTCAGCATCGCTATCCGCACTCCGAGCCGTGGATTCTCTGCACCCTTAGCCCCGGCCACGTAGGCAGCCATGCTGCGGCCGGATACAGCTGGGCCGACTGATGACGATATGTGCGCACTGCCGCGGCCCGCCCGATGCGCCGGCCTTTTTCTGTGGGTTCTGCCGTTTTCGACGAGTGGTGAGGGATAGAGATCGATGAGTGTTTCCTACGTTGTGGTGTGTGGCCGTTTCGACGGTGACTGATGGCGTGGGTCCGGTGGGGTGACAATTCGCATGACCACCCGATCGTCATGGGCGTGATGGATCACGACCTGTTCGACGATCGCCTGCTGAACGAAGTACATGGCTTCATTTCCCGGTGCGCAGCCCAATCGGGCTCTCACACGACCGACTACGTCATTTCCCGCGGTTCAGCGGTTCTGATGGCTGGCGCTTCTCGTGTGGACGTACTGGTCGAGGTGGCCAAGTTCGCGGGCTACTTGACGCAGATCGAGGTCGACGGTCGCCGGGCGTACAAGCTCGTCGACGACGACCACGATTTCCTGCACCTGCGGCTCGCCGCGGAGATCGAGTGGGAGAAACAGCGAAAGTCCGACAACTCGAATCCCGCCCTCATCATCCCGGTCCGCGTCCGCGATGGCGACGCCTGCCGCTGGTGCGGCTGCGTCGTCAACTGGGGATCGCGTAAGGGTGGCCGCAACGGCACCTATGACCACCTCGTGCCCGGTGAAGCCGCGACCATTGACACCTACGTCGTGTCCTGCGGCTCATGCAACGCCGCGCGCGGCGACAACAGCAGCGGTAAGTGGGATCGACCGCTGCTGCCTGCACCTTCTGTCCCGTACTTCTCGAAGACCACCGTCGACTGGATTCAGAACAACGAGTGGGCCCGCAATAATGGCTACGAGCCGCCAGCTCGCAGCCGCAAGGTAGTTCGACCCGGAGACCCGGCCCCGTACATGCAGGGCCGTTCGACGAGCCAGAGCCCCGCCACGGCGGAGAGTTCGGCACCAGCAGAGGAGCGACCCGGCAACCAGCCGGAGACCGCGGGCACGCCCGATCCCAGTGACGCCTCTGCACCGCGAACCGACACGAAGTCGGCGACCGCCACGTCGAACACGCGAACCGACACCCAGTCGGCGCACGCACCCACTCCGCGCGGTACCAGCGAAAAGGCCCCATCTGCGGATTCCGGTAGAACCCAGCAGATTCCAGCTGATCGCCAGTCTGCAAGTTCTGACGGCCCTGGTCGGGACGGGGCGGGACGGGACGGGTCGGGTCGGGACGGGAGCCCCGCTCTTTCAGATACCCAACCTACGAATCCTTCTCCCGCTCCCAGATCTTCCCGTGGTCGCCGAAAACGCAAACCCCGCAGGTCTTCTCAACGCAAGCCGTCTACCCAGCACATCTCAGGAGATCACTCATGACCCGGATGGCAGAGCACACCCGATCGTCCGTCGAAGCAGACCTGCTGTACCTCGCCGAGGGGTGGCCCGCTCTGGTGCGTCTGAAGGTCCCCGGCTCGGCGAGATCGTGGGTCGAGCAGCCCCGCAAGCATGTCCTCTCCGAATCGGACCTCGAACGCATGGGCAAGAAAGGTGTTCCGCGTCAGGCCCCGGCCGACGTCGGCGTCCTCGATCTGCTCGCCCGGATTGCCACGGTCACTCACAACGTCGCACTCTCCGTCGCGGCGCTCGGCCCAGGTGCCTCGATTCTGCGCGATGCGCACGATCGCGGCGAACCGTGGGCGTGGACAGATCCGGAGGCGTACCAGTTCGCGGCCCGCTATTTCGGCCGGCACTTTCTCACGACCCGACTGCCGTCGGTTGATCCTCGGCCGTGGTTGATGACGATTCGCACCTGGCTCGGCTCGGCGAACGAGGCTGACCCGCAGACTGTCCCGTGGGTAGGGCGCATGTTCGAGCCGATCGTCGAACAGTTCTCGCGCCTGCTCGGCGATGTGCGCGACGGCCAGTGCATGAACGGCGTCTGCCCGTGGTGTGGCGGACTGGTCGCCGACGGCGTGGTCGGTGTGAAGACGATGCGGGTCCTGCACCCGGACGTCGACGACGAGTCGTCCGAACCGCTGATCGTGTGCTTCGGTGTGCGGTGCAGTCCACCGGGTGAGGCGTGCGGCCGACTGTGGGAGGGCAAGCCCGCGTGGGGTAAACGAGAGTGGGAGTGGCTAGCGTCCCAGCTCGTCGACCTCGAGGAGCTGGCGCTCGAAGCTGTCGAGGACTGGGCGTCGGCAGGTCTGCGTGCTGCGCACCGGGCGTACCAGCACGGTGTGCGCACCGACGTCGTATGCCTCGGCGAGACCGACTACCAACGTCTGTCCAAGCAGCGGGCACGAGCCAAAGCCGAAGCGTCGTGACTGGTCTCAAGGTTGTCGGCAGTGTGGCGATGGCTCGGCTCAACAAGAACACCCCGGCACTGTTGGTTCCGTGCGAGGGCTGCCGCCACATCAGTTACGTGCACGTCGAGCAGGAGGACGGCACCCGATCTTGCTGGACCGGAGGGGCTTCCGGCTGGTGCGACTGCCCCGAGTATGTCGCCCCACCCCACCTCCAACACGCCCACACCCGGTGACCAGTTGCGTTGTGGTTATCCACAGGCTAATGTCCACTGCGTCGAACCGTCATGCCCAAAGGCTGGCGGTTCGAGGTGTTTCCGGGGGTGTGCGACCCGCGGGTCATTGCGCAGACACCGCACCCTCCGGACAACACCACGCGGAGGTGCAGCAGTGACCGACCGCTGGGCAACCTCCACTCGACGTGCTCGACTGCCGAAGGACTGGAAGCAGCGAGTATCAGCCACTCGACACCGAGCAGGCGGACGGTGCGAGGCCCGCCTCCGCGACGGCACCCGTTGCACCGCAGCCGGTACCGACTGCGACCACGTCATCCCAAACGATGACCACAGACTCTCGAACCTCCAGTGGTTGTGCCATCCACACCACGAGGACAAGACCAAGGGCGAAGCTGCCGCAGCTCGGCACAAGCACCGACGACAGCGACCAGATCGACCGCACATCGGCTTACTGCCAACTACGCCTGCCGATCGGCAGACCCACTCGTGAGAGGACATACGCCCATGACCGAAGAGGTCGGATACTTCGCACTCGACGCGCGGCAGCAGATCGACGCCCCGATCGTGATCACCGAGGGCGGCATAGCCATCGGTGGCACTGCGGTGCCGGGGATCTTCGAGAGCGTGACCATCGATCCTGCTCCCGACGACACGTCCGAGATCCGTGAACCCCGCACTGTGACGGTCAAGTTCGTTGCCGAGGGCGGCGTGGTGCTGAACGCGGGACTTCGGATTGACCCCAGGCCCGACGGATCGATCCGAGTGTCTCCGCCGTCACTGGTTACGCACTTCGCTCCGGCCGAGGGGGGCGGGACCCCCTCCCCCTGACGTCTCGGCGACCTAGGGGCATAGTGACCGCCTGTATGTACGGGTTTCAGAATTTTTTACCAGGTCAGAGGGTGTTTTCGAACTCGATCCACCATCTCGACCGAGACGGGTTTTCAGCGAAACCGAGGCATTTTCGGTGGTCCGCAGAACCGTTCGTCTAACGGCGACTGAGCCCTGGTCTAACGAACCATGTTGCGTCGCAACAACACTCAAAACGGCGGAATCGGTGCAAGTAGCGCCTCGCATGAACCGTTCAGAAGTCGAGGGGGTAATTCAATGTTGAGCTGCTGCCAGTACTGCCTTTCGAGAGCCGAGAGCACGCCGCTCGC
>NZ_SPNG01000032.1:0-762 GCF_004563845.1 Rhodococcus sp. 1R11
TCTGGAAGACTTCGGGCTCATGCGGGGAATCATTCTGGCGGGCGGCACGGGCTCACGGCTTCATCCGATCACGATGGGCGTCAGCAAACAGCTGGTCCCGGTCTACGACAAACCGATGATCTACTACCCCCTCTCGACCCTGATCCTCGCCGGGATCCGCGAGATCCTCATCATCACCACACCCCAGGACGCCGACCAATTCGCACGCCTGCTCGGCGACGGCTCCCAATTCGGAATCTCCCTGACCTACAAGGTCCAACACGAGCCCAACGGCCTCGCCCAGGCATTCGTCCTGGGAGCCGACCACATCGGCACCGACAGTGCGGCATTGGTGTTGGGCGACAACATCTTCTACGGCCCCGGCCTGGGCACCCAACTCTCGCGCTTCGAGACCATCGACGGCGGAGCCGTCTTCGCCTACGAGGTCTCCGACCCCACCGCCTACGGCGTCATCGAATTCGACGACAACCGCACAGCCATCTCCCTCGAGGAGAAACCCGCCGCCCCCAAATCGAACTTCGCCGTCCCCGGCCTGTACTTCTACGACAACGACGTCATCGCCATCGCCCGCGACCTCGCCCCCTCCGCCCGCGGCGAATACGAGATCACCGACGTCAACCGCCACTACCTCGACGCCGGCCGCCTGCAGGTCGAAGTCCTGCCCCGCGGCACCGCCTGGCTCGACACCGGCACCTTCGACTCCCTCCTCGACGCCTCCAACTACGTGCGCACCATCGAACAACGCCAAGGACTCAAGATCGG
>NZ_SPNG01000011.1:0-250214 GCF_004563845.1 Rhodococcus sp. 1R11
CTCGCACCGCAACACCGGCAAGGTCTGCGACGACCCGATCGCCGACCGCATGCTCCAACGCATCGCCGCCGACGAGAACCTGCACATGATCTTCTACCGCAACATCACCGGCGCAGCGATGGACATCTCGCCGGATCAGACGTTGCAGGCCGTCTCGGACATCGTGACGAACTTCGTCATGCCCGGTGCCGGCATGCCGAACTTCCGCCGCAACGGTGTGTTGATGGCCAAGCACGGCATCTACGACCTGCGTCAGCACCTCGAAGATGTCGTCTGGCCGGTGCTGCGCAAGTGGAGCGTGTTCGAGCGCAACGACTTCACCGCACGCGGTGAGAACAAGCGCGAGGAACTCGCCGCGTTCCTCGAAGACCTCGAGCGTCAGGCCACCAAGTTCGAGGAGATGCGAGATCGTTCGCTGGCCCGCGAACGCGCCAAGGCCGAGGCGCGCGCGTCCTGAGGTGCCTGCGGCAGTGGTGCGACAAGGCCTGCGGGTCGTTCCGCAGGCTCCACTCCCATGTGCCCCCAGCGGCACATAACCGCACCACTGCGGCGAAGCCGCATACTGTGGTGTGAACGAATTCTGGGACCGCATTTCCGCGGTGAGTCCTGATCCACCCGTGTGGATCGTCCAAGTGGCTGCCCTGGCGGCGCTCGTCATCGTCGTGTTGCCGCAGACCTGGCGAATTGCACGCAACGTGGTGACCATCGCGCACGAGGGTGCGCACCTGTTCGTTGCGCTGATCACCGGCCGACAGCTGATGGGTCTGCGACTGCACTCCGATACCTCCGGCGTCGCAATCTCCAAGGGCAAACCCACCGGACTCGGTGTCATCGCCATGACCTTCGCAGGCTACGTCGGTCCGTCGCTTCTCGGCCTCGGAGCCGCTCTGGTACTGGGTACACAGCGAGCCTCGGCCGTGCTGTGGATCGGCATCATCTCGATTGCGTTGATGCTGTTGATGATTCGCAACATCTACGGACTACTGTCCCTCGTCACCGTCGGTGGACTGCTGTTCGTCGTGTCCTGGTGGGGTACCGGGGAACAACAGGTCGCCGCGGCGTACTTCATCACGTTCTTCCTGCTGATCGCCGGTCCGAGGCCCGTTCTCGAACTGCAGAAATCCCGAAGTGCGGGACGGGCGCGGGACTCCGACGCCGATCAACTGGCTCGGCTGACGTTCCTGCCCGGCATCGTCTGGGTCGGACTGTTCCTCGTCGTCACCGTCGGCGCACTCGCACTGGGGGCGTGGAGAATCCTCGTTCCGGTGCAGTGACCCTCGTCCGGGTGAGGCGCTAGAACACCACCCACAGCAGTGATGCGACAGCGAAGATGGCAAGTCCCAGTGTCGTTTCCATGACCGTCCAGGTCTTGAGGGTGGTCTTCTCGTCCATGCCGAAGAAGCGGCTGACGAGCCAGAAGCCGGAATCGTTGACGTGGGAGAGCACGGTCGCTCCGGCGGCGAGTGCGAACACCAACAGCGCGATCTTGAAGTTGCTCAGATCCAATTCGGCGACCTGCACCGAGATCAGCCCGGCGGTGGTGGTGAGGGCGACGGTGGCCGAACCCTGCGCGACGCGTAGCGCGGTGGCGATCAGGAAGGCCTGCAACAGGATCGGCAGTCCGAGATCGGACAACGAGGCGGTCAGAGACTGGCCGATGCCGCTGGCCCGCAGCACCCCACCGAACATGCCGCCGGCACCGGTGATCAAGATGATCGAGCAGATCGGACCGAGAGCCTGGTCCATGTACTTCGCACCCTCGGCCACCGGGAAGCGTCCGGGCGCGAGGATGAACAGGGCCAACAGCAGGGTGATGAGCAGCGCGATCGGCGTTTGGCCGATGAGAGTCAGGGCCGCTGCCCAGGTTTCGTCTCCGGTCAGCACACCCGAGGTCGTCAGAGTGTTGACGACGGTGTTGAGCGAGATGAGCACGAGCGGCGTCAACAGAATGAACAGCACCGCTGCGAACTTCGGGGCCGGGTCGCGGAGTGCGGCCATCTCCTTGTCGTGTTCTTCCGAATTCTGCGACCCGTCTGCGAAGAGATCTGCAGGCATGGTGACGAATCGTTTGCCGAGCTGGGTACCCACGAGATACGAGCCGACGAACCACGCGACGACGGCAACGGGAACGCCGACGAGAAGGACCGATCCGATGTCTCCGCCGAGGAGTTCCGTGGCGGCGACGGGACCGGGGTGCGGGGGAACGACGGCGTGCATCGCAGCGAACGCGCCTGCGGTCGGAAGTGCGTACAGCAGCACCGACCCGCCGAACCGTCGTGCGACGGTGAAGATGATCGGCAGAAAGACGACGAGACCGGCATCGAAGAAGATGGGGAAGCCGAAGATGAGCGCGGCGACACCGAGGGCGAGTGGTGCGCGCTTGGCTCCGAATCGGTTGATCAGAGTATCGGCCAATACTTGAGCGCCACCGGTGATTTCGAGTAACCGGCCGACCATCACCCCCAGGGCGACGAGTAGAGCGACCGAACCGAGGGTGGAACTGAAGCCCGAGAGCAATGCCGACGGCACGTCTGCCAGTGGGATCCCCGCTGCGACGGCGGTGACGGCGCTGACCAGAACCAGCGAGACGAAGGCGTGCAGTTTCACCTTCATGATCAGGAACAGCAGAATTGCGACGGCCGCTGCGGCGATCAGGAGTAGGGGAGTCGTCCCGTACGCCGGTTCGATCGGATCCATCTGTGTACCTCGTTCACTCGGCTCGAGATTCGACCATAACGGACACTGCGGTGCCCGCGCGGGGATACCGAGCACGGTCGTCGGACCTGGAGTTCGTGGTGGAGTACCGTGCGGGTATGAGTGATGGGGATCACGTAGTGGGTGGGGACAGCTCCGACAAGCCTTCGAAGGACGCTCTACGCGAGCAAGCGCAGCGTTATGCCGCGGCGGCTCGTCTGAAGATGAAGGAGCGACGCGCCAAGGCGTCGGGTGGCCTCGGGTCCGTGGTCGCCGACCGCGCAGGCGACTGGGACCTCGACGATCAGAACACCGTGGCGATGGACCGTCAGCAGAAGCTCTGGAACGGGGTGATGGATCGCTACTTCCGGATGGAGATCGACGGTTGGGAGACGATTCCCGAGTCTCCGGTTCTCGTCGTCGGAGTGCATTCGGGTGCGCCGTTCGTGTGGGACGCGTGGACGGTGGGTGCGCAGTGGTGGCGGCATTTCGGCGAAAAGCGAATCCTGCACGGCACTGCGCACGACGCGCTGATGGCATTTCCGTTGATCGGCAGGGTCTTTCGATCCATGGGTGTGTTGCCTGCGGCGCCGGACTCGATGTCGACCGCATTGGCCGAGGGCCGGGATGTGATCGTGTGGCCCGGTGGTGAGGTCGATTCGCTGCGGCCGTGGAGCAAGCGTGACGAGGCGACACTCGGTGGTAGAACCGGTTTCGTCAAGCTTGCGATCCGGATGGGTGTGCCCATCGTGCCGGTGGCGACCGTGGGCGGGGCCGACGCCATGCCGGTGCTCATTCGAGGCGACAAGCTCGCAAAGGCGCTCGGACTGGACAGATTTGCGCGCCTGAAGGTCTTTCCCATCGCCATCTCGCTGCCGTGGATCATCGCGCCTGCCGCGTTGCCGCAGATTCCGTTGCCCGCCAAGATCCGAACCCGGTTCATGCCTCCGGTCGAGCTCGACCACGATCCGGCGCGGTGTGACGACGAGGCCTACGTCGACGCGAAATACGACGAGGTCCGCGCCAGTATTCAGGCCGGCATGGACGAGCTCGCCAGCAAGCGCAAGTTCCCGGTGTTCGGCTAGTTCGCCCGCGTCGGGCATCGCGGACCGTAGCTGACCGCGATCGTTTCTAGCGTCTCCTCTCGTACGGATTCACCGATACGACGAGGGGCGCACGAGATGATCGAAACATCGGGATTGACCAAGACTTTTCGGCAGGGCAAGAAGACCGTGGAGGCGGTGCGCGGCATCGATCTGACGATCGGTGAGGGAGAACTGGTCGCTCTCCTCGGCCCCAACGGTGCGGGCAAGTCGACCACGCTGCGAATGCTCACCACGCTGCTGGCACCGACGTCGGGTTCGGCCCGGATCGCGGGGTTCGACGTGGGCCGGGACCGGGACAGTGTCCGGCGCAGTCTCGGCTATGTGGGGCAGGGAAACGGCGCGGGACACAACCAGCGCGTGCGAGACGAACTCGTCGTGCAAGGCCTGTGCTACGGCATGACTCGTCAGCGATCACGAACTCGCGCAGACGAATTGATCGACGCGCTCGAACTCGGAGAACTGCGCTCGCGCACCGTCTCGACGCTCTCCGGCGGACAGCGTCGCCGACTCGATATCGCCCTGGGGCTGGTGCACAGGCCGGCACTGTTGTTCCTCGACGAGCCGACCACCGGAATGGACCCGCAGAGTCGGGCCAACCTGTGGGATCACATCCTCCGGCTGCGACGCGAGATGGGCACGACCATCGTTCTGACCACCCACTACCTCGACGAGGCCGATTCGATGGCCGAGCGGGTCATCGTCGTCGACCACGGAACCGTCATCGCCGACGACACCGCCGCGTCGCTGAAATCGGAACTGGCAGGCGATCTGATCGTTCTCACCGTGTCCGACGCGTCGGCGCTCCTTCCACTTCTCGACGGAATGGACGGCATCAGAGATGTCACGAGATCCGGTTCGCGGCTGAACCTGCGTGTCGGACGCGCCGAAGTCGTTCTCCCGGAAGTGCTGCGGCGGAGCGAGTTACACGGTGTCCGAGTACTCACCGCGGACATGACCCGACCGACTCTCGACGACGTGTTCCTCGGACTCACCGGCCGTAGTCTTCGAGAAAGTGCCGCAGCACTCGACAACTCGAGCACGGCAGGAGAACTCCGATGAACGTTCTCTCCGGAAGCGCTTTGGTGATGGGTCGGGAATTGCGGCCGATGGTGCGCGATCCGTTCACCGTCATCTTCAGTCTCGTCCAACCGCTGATCCTGCTCGCTCTGTTCGGCCCACTGCTCACCGATGTCCCCGGTCTAGGCGACGGAAGTGTCTGGGACTGGTTCGTGCCGGGTGTTCTCGCGATGATCACCATCTTCGGAACCTCGATGACCGGCTCGAATCTGCTGGCAGAGTTGCAGCAGGGTTCTCACGAGCGAATGTTGGTGACCCCGTTGCCGCGATCTGCTCTGCTCGTCGGGCGGGCGTTCAAGGAAATGGTGCCGCTCGCTGCGCAGGCCGTGTTGATCGTTCTGGTCGCATTGCCGCTCGGGTTGTCCGTGAATCCGATCGGTGCCGCTGTGGGAATCGTGCTGCTCGGGGTGTTCGGCGTCGGGCTCGGCGCACTGTCCTACGCGTTGGCTTTGGCTGTGCGGGGCCAGGATTGGGTGTTCTGGTCCATTCAGCAGACGTTGATGTTCCCGCTGCTGATCCTCTCGGGCACGATGTTGCCGCTGACGGCCGCACCGGGGTGGATGCAGTTCCTGGTGAACATCAACCCGCTCGGATATCTCGTCGACGCCGAACGTGCACTGTTCGCCGGAGACTTCGTGAGTTCGACGGTGACGGCAGGTGTCGTCGCAGCCGCGGCCACTGCGGCGGTCGGGTTGGTCGTCGGCATCCGGGCTATGGGCTCCTCGCGCGAGTGAGGCTAAGCTCGCGTCATGGATCGGCCTGCGGTAATTCTCGAGAACGACGAGACGGTGTACGACTTCTATCTGCGGCATCAGCAGAATCGTCAGGTTGCGAGGCTGGCGTACGCCGCCCTCGCCCGACGCTTCCGCCCGCGGGTGTCGTACTCCGACGGTGCCCGGGAGGAGTTGCGGCGTCTGGTGTACGACAACGCCCGTCTGCTCATCGCGGTCAATCACCTCACCGAGAGTGATCCGTACACCCTCGCAGCGGCGGCCTGGGCGTCGCCGCTGCGACCGGTGATCGGGCGCACCAGAGTGCTCGCGAAGGACGAATTGTTCCAGGAACCCAAGCAGCGCAAGCGAATCGACATGATGGGCGGCATTCCTGTCTTTCGCGGCAAGAATCACGGGATGCGGGCAGTCAGCGCGGCAGGCAACCGCATGATGGACATCAGTGCCGAAAGAATGAAGCGAGGCGACGACCTCGCCGTGTTCCCGGAAGGCACCTGCAACCTCGAGGATCCGACGACGGTGCAACACGTCGGCAGCGGAATCGGCCACATCGCGATGCGGGCCCGCAAACTCGGCGTCGAGCCGACGTTGATCTGCATCGGGCTGAGCTACGGCCCCGGCTCGGCGAAAGTGAAGCAGGCGAGCGTCTACTTCGATACCCCCATCACCGATCTGCCGCAGAAACCGATCGACATCACCCGTGTAGTGGCAGAGGGAATGCAGAAAGCACTCGACGGAGCGGTGGCTGCGTACTGATCGAGCCGGGGTCTGGCCACCCTCGAAATGGGCCTGGTAGAAACAGGTGACCGATCGTAGCGGCAACTTTTCAGGAGATACTCGTGAGTGATCAGATCAAGACGGCCATCGTCACCGGCAGTGCCCGGGGCATCGGTGCAGCAGTGGCCAAACGACTGGCCAAGGATGGTTTCGGAGTGGCCGTGGTCGACCTCGACGAGGCCGCGTGCAGCGACACCGTCGGCGCTATCGAGTCCGCAGGTGGCCAGGCCGTGGCCATCGGCGCGAACGTGGCCGACGAGGAGTCGGTGCAGACTGCAGTCGACCGCATCGCGAGTGAGTTCGGTGCGCCGACCGTACTGATCAACAACGCAGGCATCACCCGCGACAACCTCCTGTTCAAGATGACGGTGCAGGACTGGGATTCCGTGCTCGGCGTGCACCTGCGCGGCTCGTTCCTCATGACGCGTGCGGTGCAGAAGCACATGATCGACGCCAAGTGGGGTCGCATCGTGAACCTGTCGAGCACCTCTGCCCTGGGTAACCGCGGTCAGGCGAATTACTCCGCGGCCAAGGCCGGCATGCAGGGATTCACCAAGACACTCGCCATCGAGCTCGGCAAGTTCGGCGTCACTGCCAACGCTATCGCCCCCGGATTCATCGAAACCGAGATGACGGCCGCCACCGCCGAGCGGGTCGGAATGTCGTTCGACGACTTCAAAGCTGCTGCGGCATCGCAGATTCCGGTCAATCGCGTCGGACATCCCGATGACATCGCCCATCTGGCGTCGTTCTTCGTCAGCGAGGGTGCCGGCTTCATCTCGGGCCAGGTCGTCTACGCAGCCGGTGGCCCGAAGGACTGACGTCTCCCGCATGCGTGAATGGACCATTCACGAGCCCAGACGGGTGTGAATGGTCCATTCACGCAGAGCGCACAGCGGACCGCGACTACGGCGTCGGCATTCCGCCGTTGACGTTGAGGGTGTCTCCGGTGACGTATCCCGATTCCGCTGAGGACAGGTACACGTACGCGCCCGCGATCTCGGCCGGCTGACCTGCCCGGCCCAGTGGGGTTTCCTTGCCGAATTCGGGCAGGGCCGACGTCGGCTGCCCGCCCGCTGCCTGCAGCGGAGTCCAGAATGGTCCGGGCGCAACGACATTGACCCGAATTCCCTTCGGTGCCAACTGCTGCGCCAGTGCCTTGCTGATGGTGTTGATGGCCATCTTCGTCGTCGCGTAATCCACCAGACCGGGCGAGGGTGTGTACGCCTGGATGGAGCTGGTGTTCACGATCGTCGAACCGGCAGGCATGTGCGGCACCGCTTCCTGAATGATCCAGAACAGTGCGTACACATTGGTTTTGAAGGTCTGGTCGAACTGCTCCGACGTCAGGTCCGCCAGATCCTCGACGAACTGCTGCTTGCCTGCCACGTTGATCAACAGGTCCAAGCCGCCGAGCTCGTCGACGGCGGTGTGCACGAGAGCGCGGGCAGCTTTCTCGTCGGTGAGATCTGCCGGTGCCAGGACGGCGGTGCGGCCCGCGTCGCGAACCAGCTGCGCGACGTCCTGAGCGTCCTTCTCTTCCGACGGCAGGTAATTGAGAACCACGTCGGCACCTTCGCGGGCAATGGCGATGGCTGCCGCACGCCCGATGCCGGAGTCGGCACCGGTGATCAAGGCCTTACGGCCGGTCAGGCGTCCGGACCCGCGGTACGTCTGCTCGCCGTGGTCGGCCAGGGGCTGTAGATCGGCAGCGAGGCCCGGCGGATCCTGGTGCTGCTCAGGGAATCCGTCCTGGCGGTACTGCGTGACGGGATTGGTGAAGGTGTACTGATCACTCACGATGGGGTCGTCTCCGAACCTGGTATTCATTGCGTGGGGAACCTGCTGCTCGATTCCGTCTCCACGCCGAATGCCCAGAGTCGCCCGTAAGCAAACTGAGTCGGGTCTCTCCGTGGTCTACGCCATCCCCGCCATCCCCGCCAACGGATGAATGCGGCATTCAGCTACTTGGAGTAGCTGAATGCCGCATTGATCCAGAGGGGGGCGTGCCGGAAAGGCAAGGCTGCGGGCTAGGAGTACGTGTAGAAACCCTTGCCGCTCTTGCGACCCAGCATTCCCGCGTCCACCATGCGCTGCAGCAGCGGGGGCGGAGCGTAATGCGGCTCGCGGAATTCGGCGTACAGCGATTCTGCGACCGCGAGGGTGACGTCGAGGCCGACGGTGTCGGTCAGACGCAACGGTCCCATGGGGTGGGCGCAACCGTTCACCATGCCGTCGTCGATGTCCTCGGCGCTGGCGAAGCCGGACTCGAGCATCCGGATGGCCGAGACCATGTACGGGATGAGCAACGCGTTGACGATGAATCCGGCTCGGTCGCCGGCGCGAATCGTCTTCTTGCCCAGGGTGTTCGCCGCGTAATCGGTGACGGCGTCGACGGTCTCTTCGCTGGTGAGAAGGCTGACGACGATTTCGACCAACGGCAGCACCGGAACCGGGTTGAAGAAATGCACTCCGACGACCTGGCCGGGACGCTTCGTCGCGTTGGCCATCTTGATGACCGGAATCGACGAGGTGTTCGTCGCCAGGATTCCTTCGGGCTTGACGATGGAATCGAGCTTGCCGAACAGATCCAGCTTGAGCGATTCGATCTCCGGTGCCGCTTCGATCACGAGGTCGCGATCGGCGAAATCGTTCATATCGAGCGTCAACGAGATTGCGGCGCGGGCTTTCTCGGCCGCGTCGGCTTCGATGCGGCCGGACTTGACGGCTCGCGCAAACGACTTGTCCAGGCGTGCCTCGGCTGCGTCGGCCGTGGCCTGGCTGGTTTCGAGGATCAGCACCGAGCTACCGGAGCGGGCACACATTTCGGCGATACCGGCGCCCATGGTGCCGCCGCCGATGACGCCTACGAGTTCGATGTTGCTCATTTGAGCAGCGCCCGCGACATGACGACACGCTGAATCTGGTTGGTGCCCTCGTAGATCTGCGTGATCTTGGCGTCGCGCATCATGCGCTCGACGGGGAAGTCGGTGGTGTAACCGGCACCGCCGAAGAGCTGGACGGCGTCGGTGGTGACCTCCATCGCGACGTCGGATGCGAAGCACTTCGCTGCGGCGGAGATGAACCCGAGGTTCTTCTCGCCGCGCTCGGCGCGTGCTGCGGAGCTGTAGACCATCAGGCGGGCAGCTTCGACCTTCATCGCCATGTCGGCGAGCATGAACTGCACGGCCTGGAAGCTCGAGATCGATGTGCCGAACTGCTTGCGGTCCTTGGTGTATGCGATGGCTGCGTCGAGAGCGCCCTGAGCGAGGCCGACGGCCTGTGCACCGATCGTGGGGCGGGTGTGGTCGAGAGTTTCGAGCGCAGTTTTGAATCCGGTGCCGGGCTCGCCGATGATGCGGTCTCCGGGGATCTTGCAGTTCTCGAAGTAGAGCTCCGCGGTGGGCGAACCCTTGATTCCGAGCTTCTTCTCCTTCGGGCCGACGACGAATCCTTCGTCGTCCTTGTGCACGATGAACGAGCTGATGCCGTTGGCGCCCTTGTCGGGATCGGTGACGGCCATGACGGTGTACCAGTCGGACTTGCCGCCGTTGGTGATCCAACACTTGGAGCCGTTGAGTATCCAGTCGTCTCCGTCGGCCTTCGCACGGGTGCGCATGCTGGCGGCGTCGGAGCCGGCCTCACGCTCGGACAGTGCGTACGACGCCATCGCGCCGCCTGCGAGCGAGGGCAGGACCTGCTTCTTGAGCTCCTCGGAGCCCTTGAGGATGAGGCCCATCGTGCCGAGCTTGTTGACGGCGGGAATCAGTGAGGACGAGCCGCAGACACGGGCGACCTCTTCGATGACGATGCAGGCGGCAACCGAGTCGGCACCCTGACCGTCGTATTCCTCGGGGACGTGCACGGCGTTGAAGCCGGATGCGTTGAGGGCATCGAGCGCCTCCTGCGGGAAGCGCGAGTCCTCGTCGACCTCCTTGGCGTACGGGGCGATCTCCTTCTCCGACAGTGCTCGGATCGCTGCGCGCAGCTCCTCGTGCTCCTCGGGTGATTGGTAGAGATCGAAGTCGGGATTTCCGGCCATGTCGGCCACGCTCCTCGCGATGTCGGGGGTACAGCACTGTCCAGGAAGGGGCACTCAGTGCCAAGCTTCACGCCAGTGTACGACTGCACCGGCCTCGATTCAAGGGTGGGGCTCGCCGAGACGGCACTGAGTGCCATCTTGGGCTGGGGTTACTCGGGGAGGTGGCGGGCCAACGCGTCGGCGACGGTGTTCACGGACGTGCCCCGCGGGAATGTCGCGACCACGACGTCTCCCGAGGACTGGGCGCGGACCTGCGCCAACGCTGCGCGCAGGTCGGTCACGGACGTCGGCAGGCCGTCACGGATCATGCGTCGTAGAAAGTAGTTGTGGGTCGCGGTCACCGACGCGGAGAACTGCAGGATCTCCAGATGGGGGTGGTCGGGCAGCGCCCGCTGCAGGTATTCGACGAAGAGGCGGTCGTAGCGGAACACGGTGACGATCTCGCGATCGCGCAGGGCGGGAATTCGATGTACCACCTGATATCGGAGCCGCGACATCTCTTTCCAGTCCGAGAATCGCTCGTACACCAGCTGTGCGGAATCGCAGACGGCCTGCCATGGGTCGCCGGTGTTGGTCGCGAGCAGAGCGTCGACCTGCTCGAGCAGAATCTCGTGATCGGCGAAGACGACGTCTTCTTTGGCACGAAACTGTCGAAAGAACGTCCGACGCGAGATTCCGGCCGCCACCGCGATGTCGTCGACCGTCGTCGAGTCGTAGCCCTTGACCGAGAACAGATCCAGGGCCGCGGTGGCCACGGTCAGCCTGAAGTCGGTCGATTCCTCCGGTTCTCCGCGCATGCCAGTGAAGGTAGCGGAGTTTCGGCAGGGGCACTGACGTCGTCCTTCTCAACGGCTGATTGCTAGTGTTCGCAAGTAGCCTGCTGCAGTGTTCGACGAAGCGGAAGGACGTCATGGCCACGGATTCGAGTCGGCCGCTGTACCGAATGAAGGCCGACTTCTTCAAGACGTTGGCTCATCCCGCGCGCATTCGAGTGCTGGAGCTGTTGAGCGAGCGCGAACACGCCGTGTCCGAGATGCTGCCCGAGGTGGGCATCGAGCCGGCGAATCTGTCGCAGCAGTTGTCGATTCTGCGTCGCGCGGGTCTCATCGAGGGCACTCGGGAGGGTTTGTCGGTCTCGTACACGCTGACGTCGCCGAAAGTGGCGGACCTCCTGGTGGTGGCCAGGGAGATATTGACGGGAGTGGTGGCCAACCAGGTGGAACTGTTGGACGGCGAGTCCGGATCGCGCACCTGAGCTGACGTTCGAGGATGGTGTGCAGCATCTCGTCGCGTCTGATTCATTACTTGCTAAACTTAGCAATCAACTGGATCAGGAACGATGAGCTCTCAGGAAGCGTCGCATGTCCGAACCGACGAAACGCACCCGCACGAACGTCGCCCTGAGGGCAGTATCCGCCCTTCTACCCAGGTGGAGCGAGTGGAAGCCCGCGCTGCGCGCACCAGGTTCGGATCTTCTCGCCGGCCTGATCGTGGCGCTGGTGGCTCTGCCCCTCGCGCTCGGATTCGGAGTCAGCACCGGTCTGGGTGCAGCGGCGGGGCTGACCACGGCCATCATCGCGGGAGTCGTGGCCGCAGTATTCGGGGGCTCACGGTTCCAGGTATCGGGTCCGACCGGTGCCATGACGGTGGTGCTGGTTCCGATCGTTGCCGAATACGGGCCGACGGGAGTGCTCGCGGTCGGGCTGCTGGCCGGGATCATTCTGTTGGTGCTAGCGGTAGCGGGCATCGGCCGAGCTGTGCGGTACATGCCGGCACCCGTCATCGAAGGATTCACCGCGGGCATCGCCGTTGTCATTGCACTGCAACAGGTTCCGTCTGCACTAGGTATCACCGACGCGGAAGGCGACAAGGTCTGGCAGTCCGCGTTCGATGCTGCCCGTTCGTTCGTCGCACACGCGAGCATCCTCACCCCCGCTGTGGCGATCGCCGTCGCGATCGTCATGCTCGTCGGCGGCCGCCTCGCACCGAAGATCCCGTTCTCACTGGTCGCGGTTGCTGCCGCCACCGTGGCCACCCAGCTGTTCGATCTGGACATCGCCCGCATCGGCACCATTCCGTCGTCGTTGTCCGCCCCGAGTCTGGGCTTCTTCCACCTGGGTGACGTGACGGCGTTGCTGGCCCCGGCGTGTGCGGTCGCCGCTCTGGCTGCCCTGGAATCGTTGTTGTCCGCCACCGCTGCCGACTCGATGGGCGTCGGCGCTCGCCACAACCCCGATCGGGAGTTGTTCGGGCAGGGCCTTGCGAACATCGCCGCACCCCTGTTCGGGGGCATCCCCGCCACAGGTGCCATCGCCCGGACTGCGGTCAACGTTCGATCCGGAGCCCGCACCAGGCTCGCGGCCCTCACTCACGCGGTGATCCTCGCCGTCATCATGTACTCCGCGGCCGGGTTGGTTGCCGATATCCCGCTCGCGGCCCTGGCCGGAGTGCTGCTCGCAACCACCGTGCGGATGGTCGAGACCGCGTCCATCCGGGCGATTACCCGCGCCGGCCGCGGGGACACCGTGGTGATGGCGGCGACCTTCCTCGTCACGGTGGTCTTCGATCTCGTGACGGCGGTGGCGGTCGGCGTCGGGTTCGCTGCCGTCCTGGCTCTACGGGCCGTTGCGCGATCGGCCACGGTCGAGCAGGTCCCCTTGAACACGCTCGATGCGGTCTCGAAGGAAGAAGGCGACCTGCTGCGGGAACACATCGTCGCGTATCGCATCGACGGTGCGCTGTTCTTCGGTGCAGCGCACAGTTTCCTGCTCGAACTCGCCGACGTTTCGGACGTGAAGGTGGTGATCCTGCGCATGTCCCGAGTCACGACGATCGACGCCACCGGGGCCATGGTTCTCAAGGACACCATCACCGAACTCGAACACCGACACATCACCGTCCTGATCTCCGGTGCCAAGCCCGAGCACCTGCGTCCTCTCGCAGCTCTGGGCGTGTTCACCACCAAGGACGACGATGCTCGACACGTCTTCGACACCACCCAGCAGGCCATCGCCTGTGCACGCACGCTGGTGACCGAGGCGACCACGCCCCGCGGGTAGGGTCGTAGGTCACACTTGCGTACGAAAGGACCAGCTCATCGTGGCTCTCGTTGCCGGAATCGACTCTTCCACCCAATCGTGCAAGGTTTTCGTTCGCGATGCCGACACCGGGGAGTTGGTGCGTCACGGCCGTGCCGGTCATCCCGACGGCACCGAGATCGACCCGCAGCGGTGGAAGGAAGCACTCGACGAGGCTGTCGACGCCGCCGGCGGGCTGGACGATGTCGCTGCGGTGTCGGTCGGCGCTCAACAACACGGCATGGTCTGCCTCGATGACAACGGATCCGTGGTCCGTAAAGCATTGCTGTGGAACGATACTCGGTCGGCCCAGGCGGCAGAAGATCTGATCGCGGAACTCGGCGAGAAGACCGGTGGCGACGGCGGTCAGGCCTGGGCCGACGCCGTCGGCGTGGTTCCGTTGGCCTCGATCACCGTCGCCAAGCTGCGGTGGCTGGCCGACAACGAGCCCGACAACGCCGATCGCACTGCGGCGGTGTGCCTTCCGCACGATTGGCTCAGCTGGCAGCTCGGTGGCGCGTCGGGGCTCGACGCCTTGGCCACCGATCGCGGTGACGCGAGTGGCACGGGGTACTTTTCGGCGGCCACGAACGAGTATCGAACGGATCTGTTGCAGTTGGGTTTTCGTGGCCGCAACCCACTGTTGCCCCGCGTGGCTGCGCCGAACGAGGCGATAGGCCGCACTGCCGCCGGGGCGCTGATCGGCCCGGGTACCGGAGACAATGCCGCTGCTGCGCTTGCTCTCGATGCGCAGCCCGGTGATGTGGTGGTCTCGATCGGCACGTCGGGTGTCGTCTCGGCGGTGACCACCGCAGCAGCGGCCGACGGTTCGGGCCTGGTCGCCGGATTCGCCGACGCCACCGGGCGTCAACTGCCGTTGGTGTGCACGCTCAACGCTGCTCGCGTCCTCGATGCGACGGCGCGGATGCTGGGCGTCGATCACGACGAGTTGTCGCGGTTGGCTCTGTCGACGACGAGCGACGGTGTGGTGATGGTGCCGTACTTCGAGGGCGAGCGGACGCCCAATCTCCCCGATGCGTCCGGTGCGATTCATGGACTGCGACTGAACAATTCGACTCCTGGCCATCTGGCTCGTGCTGCCGTCGAAGGACTGCTGTGCGGACTGGCCGACGGTATCGACTACCTGCGTGCACAGGGAGTGGACGTGCGGCGCGTGCTGCTCATCGGCGGCGGTGCCAAGTCCGCGGCGTTGCGGGCCTTGGCCCCGGCAATTCTCGGCGTGCCGGTGGCCGTTCCCGAGCCGGGTGAATACGTCGCCGACGGGGCAGCGCGCCAGGCGGCGTGGACTTTGGCCGGAACGAGTGAGCCGCCGACCTGGGCACAGGCCAACTCGAAGACATACGAGGCAGATCCCACGCCGGCGGTGCGAGAGCGCTACGCGCATGTGAGTGGAAACTCGTAGCAGGGGTCGAGTTTCCACGCACATGCGGCGCAGCCGCTCTAAGGAATCAGGCGCGCATCTCGGTAACGCTGAATCACCGAGGCGATGGCATCGGGCGTGGAGCGGAAGCCCAGAAAGCCGGCCTTCTTGGACTTGTTCATGTCCGTCAGGCATTCCATGTCGCGGCCGAGGTCACCGTCGGTGTGCCACCACGACGCCAGCCGTGAGACGTCGCTCTCCACCAGATCGTGCTTCTCGGCGATCCGCTTCCACGCGGCAGCCGCGTCGGACATGCGGGGTTCGAGGGGACGCGGCTCGGTGTCGAAGCCCTCGGGCTCGACGCCGAAGTGCGCGGCGAACTGCGGCCACAGCCAGCGCCAGCGGAAGACGTCACCGTTGGCGATGTTGAACGCCTCGTTGTGCGCATTGTCATCGGTTGCGGCCCAGACCATCTGCTCGGCGAGCAGGTCGGCATCGGTGAGGTCGGTGAGCCCGTTCCACTGAGTCTCGGAACCGGGGAAAACGAACTTCTCGCCGAGTTCCTTGCAGATCGATGCGTACACGGACAGCGTCAGCATCATGTTCATCGCGTTGCCGACCGCGAATCCCGAGATGGTGTGTGCGCGGTGCACGCTCCAACCGAATCCGAACTTCTCGGCACCGGCGAACAATTCGTCCTCTTGCGCGTAGTAGAAGTTCGGAGTGTCGAGGCGGTCCTCGGTCTCGTGGAACGGCGTCTCGGCCATCACTGCCTCACCGTAGGCATCGAACGGTCCGAGGTAGTGCTTGAGGCCGGTCATCAGAGCGACGTGCTTCACCGTGCCGAGCGGCCCGAGAACGTTCAGCACATTGCGTAGGGTCGCCGAGTTGACTTCGATGTTCTCCTGCTCGGAGTCCTTCTTCATCCACGCCGTGAAGAACACGACCTCGGGTCGTACTTCCTTCAGTGCCTCCTCGAGCGACGCCACGTCGAGCAGATCCGCCGCCACCGGCACAACGCCGTCGACGGGGGTACTCCCGCTGCGACTCAGTCCGTAGGTGGTCCAGCCTGCATCGAGTGCGGCGTGGCACAGGGCCTGCCCGGAAATCCCGGTGGCACCGACGATCAGTGCGCGCGTGGTGTTCGTAGTCATCGTGACCGCTTACCCATCGCGGCCGATGCAACACGTGACACGGCCCTCACATCAGGGCGAGTACCTGTTGCCCGACGAGAACGAGTGCGCCGACGGCCGACACGGTGATTGCGGTGATGCGCAGGCGTCGACGGTCGAGAACGCGATTGACCACTCGGGAGAGCAGGAATCCGAGAACGGTCGCCGGAGCCAGGAACACGAACAGCGTCGCGGTGTGGGCATCCACCGCGCCCGCCACCGCCAGGACCGCCAGCGAAATGAGTGAGCCGACGAGGAAGAAGCAACTCATGGTGCTGCGGAGTTCGGCACCGGTGTTGCGTTGCCACACCAGGGCCATTGGAGGTCCGCCGATGGAGGTGGCCGTTCCCAGAATTCCCGACGCGGCCCCCGCGACCACAAGATTTCGCTTGTGCGGCAGAGGGACCCAACCGAACGATGTCAGTGCGACGCCGCCCAGCACCACCAGTGCGAGCAGGATGGCCAGTCCGCGTTCGGGCAACAGAACGAGCAGAACTGCGCCCAACGCCGAGCCGGGCAGGCGACCGGCGAGCGCCCACCCTGCGCCGGACAGGTCGAGGGCCGTGCGATCGCGAACCAGCACAAGGACACTGACCACGACGGCGAGCATGATCAGCGTCGCCGGGATGAGGCCGGGGTCGACGATGGCCACGATGGGTGCGGCGAGCATTCCCATGCCGAAGCCGATGGACGCCTGCATCGCCGATGCGAAGAAGATGGCCAGCGCGACGACGACGAATCCTGTGACGCTCAGGTGTGTCGCCATCACGTCCCGGCAGCGACGAGGCCGAGATTGCCTGCTACGAGAGGGTAATGGCACTCGGCGATGTGATCGGCCTCGTCGGCATCGAGCGCCACCGGGGGTGCTTCACTGGCGCACAGGTCGGTTGCTTTCCAGCAGCGCGTGCGGAAACGGCATCCCGACGGCGGATTCAGCGGCGACGGCACCTCGCCCTTCAGCAGAATCTTCGTCCCGCGGGTCGACGCATCGAGTGTGGGTGCCGCCGACATCAAGGCCGCTGTGTACGGGTGCGCGGGACGATCGAATACTGCTTCGGTAGCGCCGGATTCGACGATACGGCCCAGGTACATCACCGCGACTCGGTCGGCGACGTGTCGGACGACCGAGAGATCGTGCGAGATGAAGACGTAGGAGATGCCGAGTTGTTTCTGCAGATCGTTGAGCAGGTTGAGCACCTGCGCCTGGACCGAGAGATCGAGTGCCGACACCGGCTCGTCGCAGATGATCACGTCGGGATTCAACGCCAGAGCTCGCGCGATGCCGAGGCGCTGGCGTTGGCCGCCGGAGAACTCCTGCGGGAATCGGTTCTCGTCGCTCGGTCGCAAGCCCACCAGATGCAGCAGCTCGCGCACCCGCGCGGAGCGGTCGCGTCGAGTCTTGTACAGGCTCTTGTGGGTTCGCCAGGGTTCACCGATGATGTCCCCGGCCGTCATGCGTGAGTTCAGTGAACCGTACGGATCCTGGAACACCATCTGTACGCGTCGGCGCCAGGCGAGGAGTTCTTTGCCGCGGAGCGCGAACGGATCCGTGCCGTCGAAGGCGACGGTGCCCGAGTCCGGGCGTTCGAGCATCATCAACGTCCGCGCGAGAGTGGACTTGCCGCAGCCGGATTCGCCGACCAGGCCGAGGGTTTCGCCCCGCCGCAGGTCGAGGTCGATGGAGTCCAGAGCGCGCAGCTTTCCGCGGCCGACGTCGAAGGTCTTGTTCAGGCCACGAACGGTCAACAGTTGCTCAGACATTGCGCGATACCTCGTTCGGGAAGTGGCAGGCCGACAGGCGGCCGTTGCCGACGGATTCGAGCGGCGGGCGGCTACTGATGCAGATCTCACGGGCGATGGGGCAGCGTGCCTGGTAGACGCATCCGTCGGGGATCGAATGCAGATCCGGCGGGGTCCCGCCGATCGACTTCAGATCCTCACCGCGCACGGCGTGGACGGGTACCGAGTCGAGCAGACCCTTGGTGTAGGGATGGCGCGGTGATCCGAACACGTCCGACACCAACCCGGTTTCGACGACGTTGCCCGCGTACATGATTGCCACTCGATCGGCCTCTTCGGCGACCAGAGCGAGGTCGTGGGTGATGAGTACGACGGCCATGTCGTGCTCGGTGCGCAATTCCTTGAGCAGTGCCATGATCTGCGCCTGCACGGTCACGTCGAGGGCGGTGGTCGGTTCGTCGGCCAGCAGTACCGACGGACTCAGGGCGACGGCCATCGCGATCAGCAGACGCTGTCGCATACCGCCGGAGAACTGGTGTGGGTAGGAGTCGGCGCGCGATTCGGGCTCGGGGATACCCACGCGGGCCATCAGGGCGATGGCCTCGACTCGCGCCTGCTTGGCCGACATGCCCCGGTGGATCCGAAACGGCTCGGCCAGTTGGGTTCCCACGGTGTAGACGGGATTGAGCGCCGTCAGTGCATCCTGGAAGACAATGGCCAGTTCGGTGGCCGCGATGGTGCGTCGCACCTTGGTCTTGGCGGTCACCAGGTCTACTTCGCCCATCTCGACCGAGCCGCCGGTGATGTCGGCGATCGGCTCGAGCAACCCGACGATGGCCTGTGCCGTCATCGACTTCCCGCAGCCGGATTCACCGAGTAGAGCCAGGGTTTCGCCGCGGCGGGCGCTGAAGGTGACGTTGTCGACGGCGCGGATGACGCCCGACGGCGTCCGCAGATCGACGGTCAGTCCTCGCACATCCAGGGCGACGCTGCCGGTGTCCGGTCGCTGAGGTGCAGTTGCCGGTGCGCTCATGAGACGACCTTTCGTACGGGGAGCAGGCGGGACCGCTTGGAGCGGGGGACGTTGAGTCGCCAGCGCTGCGCCGGGTCGGTGGCGATGCGCGCCCAGGCGGCGAGCACGGTGGCCGAGACGGTCGTCAACACGATCGCCAGGCCGGGGAAGAAGGAGAGCCACCAGGCGGTCTGCAGGTAGGTACGGCCCTGCGAGACCATCAGGCCCCAGGAGACATCCGGTGGCTGAATGCCGATGCCCAGGAAGCTCAATGACGATTCGGCGAGAATGACGAAGCAGAAGTCGAGGGTGGCGACGGTGAGCAGGGTCGGCAGCAGAATCGGGGCCACGTGACGCCGGATCACCGATCCGCTCTTCGCGCCGAACGTGCGAGCGGCATCCACGAACAACCGACTCTGCAATTCGGCGGACTCGGCGCGGGCGGTACGCAGGTAGATCGGGATACGCGTGACCGTCAGGACCAGAACGATGTTCGCGGCACTGGGCGAGAAGACGTAGAGCACGACGACGGCCATCAGCAGGGACGGAAAGCTGAGAATGACGTCGGCGACGCGCATCGCCGCGGTCTCGCGCCAGCCGCGATGGAAGCCGGCCCACATACCGATGAAGGAGCCGATGATCGCCGAGAGGATCACGGCCGGAATGGCCACCGAGAGTGTGGTTCTGCTGGCGACGATGAGCCGGGCCAACATGCTGCGTCCCAGTGGATCCGTGCCGAGGATGTTCATCCAGCCGGTGTCGAGGGTGAACGGGGGCAGGTTCGAGCGGTCGAGATCCTGATCGGTGGCGGCGTCCCCGACCAGCATCGGGCCGAAGATCGCGGTGAGGAAGACCAGCACCAGGATTGCGGCAGCGACGGTGGCGACCCTGTCCCGCAGGAGCAGCTTCCACAGCGGGGCCGACGCCTTGCGGGCTTCCACCGGAGCCGTCGGTGGAACATCCTCCGGCTCGGATGTTTTCGGTGCTTCGAAGTCGAGTGACATGTACTTACCTAGACCTTCACCTTGTCGCGAACCCGGGCGTCGAGCAGTGCGTAGCAGGCATCGATGACGATGTTGAGGACGAAGATGGACACGGCCGTCAGCAACACGGCTGCCTGCAGAACGGCGAAGTCGCGTTGCAGGATGGCGTCGATCATCAGTTTTCCGATGCCGGGCCAGCCGAAGATGGCTTCGACGACCACCGCTCCGTTGACGAGCCCGACCATCAGGTCGCCTGCCACGGTCAGCGCCGGTGCCGCGGCGTTGCGCAGAGCGTGGTGGGTGACAACTCGAAGGTCGCCTGCCCCCTTGCTTCTCGCCAATCGAACGTACGGGGCCGACAGTGCCGAGACCATCGCGCCGCGGACCACCTGCGTCAGCACTCCGAGCGGGCGAATGAGCAGCGTGGCGATCGGCAACACCCAGGAGAGCATTCCGCTGTCCACGCCGGAGGTGGGCAGCCACCCGAACAGGATGGCGAAGACGTAGACGCCCATGATGGCGAACCAGAAGTCGGGGATGGATGCGGCCGTCATCGACAGCAGGCTCGAGATGCGATCGGCGAGCGAGTTCGGCCGGTATGCGGCCCAGCAGCCGATGATCACCGCACCGAGGATGGCGAGGAACATCGTCGCGAAGGCGAGCTGCAGCGTTGCGGGGAAGGCGCGCAAGGCCATCGCCGACGCGTCCTCACCGGTGCGCAGTGATTGCCCGAAGTCCAGTTGCACGACACCCTTGAAGTAGTCCAACAGCTGTGTCAGGACCGGCTGATCGAAGCCGTTGGTGGCACGGAATGCTTCGCGTTGGGCCTGGGTCGCGGACTCGGGGAGGTACAGGCTGGTGGGGTCGCCGGTGAGCCGGGCGAGGAAGAAGACGCCCAACAGAACGACGAACAGCGGGATCAGGCTGGTGTAGATCCGTCGGCGCAGAAATCTGAACATGTCAGGGCCTCTCGGTCTCGGCGCGGGTCATCGCGGCCAGATGCATTTCGTCGACCGTGGCCGAGTCCGGGGTGTAGTCGACCGAGGCGGCCTTGGCGAGCACCCCGTTCATGTGCGCGATGTAGGCCATCTGCATGATGTCTTTCGGTTCGTCGGCGAACACCTGGGCGTACGCGGCCTGCCTGTCTTCTCCGGTGAGTGCGCCGGCGGCGGCGATCTCCTTGTCGAAGTCCGCTGTGCCGTAGGCACTCTGGAATCCGTCACTGGTGAAGTATTGATCGACGGTGAACGCGGAGTCGCCGGCTTGATTGCCGTGCTGAATCACCAGCAGATACGGGCCGACGTCCGGGAAGGGCCGCTCCTGGTATTCGGCGGTTCCTGCGGCATCCATCATTTCGATCTTCACGTTCATGCCGATCTTGGACAGCGAGTTCTGAATGACCTCTACGGTTTCGTTGATCTTGGGGAACTGCCCGGTGCGTCCGATGAGACGGATCTCGGTGTCCACCGGAACCCCGTCTGCCCGCGCCTCGTCGATCAGCGTGCGGGCCTTGTCCATGTCGTAGGGCCACGGCGTCAGGTCCGCGTTGTATCCCACGACCCCCTCGGAGATGAGCTGTGCTGCAGGCGAACCGAGCCCGCGGAACAACGCCTTGACGATGCCGTCGCGATTGATGGCGTAGTTGATCGCCTGCCGAACCCGGATGTCGTCCAATGGCGGTTGCGTGGCCTGCATGCGCAGGGCCGTGGTCTCGTTGTTGGGATA
This sequence comes from Rhodococcus sp. 1R11, assembly GCF_004563845.1. NCBI lineage: Bacteria > Bacillati > Actinomycetota > Actinomycetes > Mycobacteriales > Nocardiaceae > Rhodococcus > Rhodococcus sp. 1R11. Next base: position 21,518 of record NZ_SPNG01000011.1, read on the forward strand.
GGCCACGCCGAGGTCGCCTGCACCGTCTTCCGGTCCGACCGACGTTGCGATCTCCGCCTCGCCGTTGGTCACCATCGAGGCACGGACGCTGCCCTCGCTGCGCCACTGGTATTCGGCCCTGGCGTATTCGGGCTTCGGACCCCAGTAGGTCTCGTTGCGTACCAGCGAGAGCTTCTGGCCGTAGTCCCACCGCTCGATCGCGAAGGGGCCGGTGCCGATCGGCTCGCGCACCCGCTCGGTGTAGCTCGCAGTGCGTGGAACCATCTCCACGAACGAGAGCCGCAGCGGCAGAATGGGATCCGGCTCGGGTGACTGCACCGTCAGCGTCAACGGATCCACGGCTTTCACCACCAGGTTCGCGTCGCCGAAGACGTAACCCTCGACGTTGCATCCCAGTTCGGAATTGACCGTGCGGTCGATCGAGAACGCGGCATCCGCGGCCTCGAAGGGGCTGCCGTCGCTGAATGTCACGCCGGGGTGAATGGCGAACGTCCACTCGGTGTCCGAGGTCTGCTCCCACGAGTCCGCCAACTTCGGTTCGAGATCACCGGTACTCGGATTGCGCTCCATCAGTGGCTCGGTGATGTTCGAGCGAGTGACCACTCCGACCGACGTCAGCGACACGTCGCAGGCTTCGAGGGTGGGCGGTTCCTGAGGCAGAACGATGCGCAGGGTGTCCGCGCGGGCTGCTGGTCCGTTGCTCGAGTTAGCGACGGTGCAGCTGCTTGCAATCAATGAAAGTGCGAGTGCGCCAACAGCAATAGCGGCGACGCGATGGGTCCGTCCCTGCTGCACGGAGAGTGCAGGGCTCATGGTGGCCTCCAGTGGGAAAAGGGATACGCGTCATCGAGCCGCATTCGGATCTGTGACGGTAGACACACGGTAGGAGTGGGTGATCTCCACCGTCAACCGGACGAAAGCGACGTTTCAGCCCGTTATCCACGTCACAATCCTGCCGGATCTGTGCGGCTGCCTGCAGTTCAGCGCCTCTGAGCAGGTCGAACGTCGAGACGGGTTAGGTATACCTGCATGCTGAGGGGCGCGTTCATGCCGTTTGGGTATCGGTCCATGTTATTTGCGTGTTGGACAGGTATCCGAGAAGCGGCATACCGTACAGGAAACGCGCACGCTCCACCACATCGCGAGGAGAACAACGGTGACCACCGGTCAACAGGAAAAGTCTGTGTTGCAACAGGATTCACGCCAAGGGGGCCGCGTGCTCCGAGTCGGGCCGCTGAAGCCGTCCCTGATGGACACTCTGGTTGCCGACTACGACGCGCTGACCTTGCCCGACGGGGACGAGCGCGAGCAGTTCCTGGCCGAACACGGCCCGTCGATCACCGCTGTCGTCACCTCCGGCCGAACCGGTGTCGACGCAGCGCTGATGGAGCGGTTGCCGCAGCTCGGGGCCGTCGTGAACTTCGGAGTCGGATACGACACCACCGACGTCGACGCGGCCACCGCGCGTGGCATCGGCGTCAGCAACACCCCGGATGTGCTCACCGACTGCGTCGCGGATCTCGCTGTCGGCCTGGTGATCGACACCGTGCGTGGGCTCTCGTCCGCGGAGCGATTCGTACGGGCCGGCCGCTGGCCGGCCGAGGGCAACACTCCGCTGACCCGCCAGGTCACCGGCAAACGAGTCGGGATCATCGGGCTCGGCCGGATCGGATCTGCAATTGCGGACCGGCTCACCGCATTCCGCTGCCCCATCTCGTACCACAACCGCAACGAGATCGAGGGTTCACCGTATGCGTACGCGGCCAATCCTGTAGCGCTCGCCGAGAGCGTCGACGTACTGATCGTCGCCGCGTCGGGCGGCTCGGGAACGGCCCATCTGGTCGATCGCTCGGTACTCGAAGCGCTGGGGCCGCAAGGATATTTGATCAACGTGGCCCGCGGAAGCGTCGTCGACGAGGAGGCGCTGATCGAGTTGCTTGCAGCAGGTCAGCTGGCCGGAGCCGGTCTGGACGTGTTCGCCCACGAACCGAACGTGCCCGACGCCTTGCTCGCGATGGACAATGTGGTGCTGCTGCCGCACGTGGGCAGCGGGACGGTGGAGACGCGGGCCGCGATGGAAGCGCTCACTCTCGAGAACCTCGATCGCTTCCTGGCCGACGGCTCCCTCGTCACGCCGGTGACGAAGTGACCGTCGTTGTCGGCTACTCGCCGACCGTCGAAGGAAAAGGTGCGCTGCCCTTCGCATTTCGCGAGGCGCACATGCGTGGAACGGACCTGCTCATCGTGGCCGAGGGCAACAGCGCGGCCGACGCCGACTTCGCTGCCACCGTCGAATCGGCTCGCGAGGAGGCGGCGGCGATCGGCGTGACGACGAAAATTCACGACAACGAGGCCGGTCGCTCGCATGCCGACAACCTGATCGACCTGTCGTTCGACGAGCAGGCTCAGCTGGTCGTGATCGGCATCCGGCGTCGATCGCCCGTCGGAAAGTTGTTCATGGGCAGCATCTCTCAGCGCGTACTGCTCGAGGCGCATTGCCCGGTGACGGCCGTCAAGCCGCCGGTGGGGGCGCCGCGGTAGTTGGGCCGGCCGGCCGGCCGGCGATACTGCGTTCGTGCATTCGGTAGTGAGGTTGGCGGCGGAGGATACAAAGGTGAGCTGTTGACGTTGCAGCGCGCTGCCCAGAAACTCATCGGCACGAAACTTCCGGTGGGTATGCGCTGATCTATCTCTCCAAGAAATCTCGCGTAGCGAGTTCTCGAACCTCAGTGGTGCTCGAATTCGCATGCCGATTCGTGTCGGTGGGTCGGGCTACGGTTTTCATACCCACGGGGGAGAGCGTGGCGGGTGGGTCCGGCGGTCTGAGGCCAACCACTCGGCAAGGTCCCCACCCGCGCTGTCTCGAACCCACCTGAAAGGAACCCAGCCAGTGGCGGCACAAGCCTGGGTCACCCTCATCGTCGGTCTGCTCGCCATCGTCGGCGTGGTGGGAACCGTCAGCCAGCGCACTCGGGCAGACAATCGTTCCCAATCCTGGCAACGCATCACCTGGTGCCTGGAGCGGACCGTCAGTGACAACCCCGACGAGGCTGCACTTGGCTGGACAGTATTCGGCACCGTCGCTGCGACCCCCTTCATCGCTAAGACCGACCGCGACACATTGCAAGCGATCGCCGACATCGACCTCGACAGCAACGACCTAGCGGAAACCGACGACAACAGCGACAATGGGGCTACAACACACCGCGAGGAGCGCCCATGACCACCACCGAACCGCGCCGGGCCTGGACCCCCGAGCAGCGCCGGAAGGTACGCGCAGCAGCCGCAGGAGCGTCCATCAAACTCCGCGAGTACGACAACAAGCCGGTCCCTCAATGGCTCCGTGACGTCGCCGCTGGCAAAGACACCAAGCCGCCCAAAGACTGATCAACTCACGAACCGAACCCCATCTCGTACCGCACTCGCGCGGTCACTGTCCCGTACGCAACTCGATCAGCGTCGCATCACACCCACTCGCGCGTCGGCAGCACGTCGGTCATGAAGCGGTGCAGTGCCGGGTTGTCGTTGTCGACGCGCCAGGCGGCGTCGAGTTCGACGGGGCGTTCCTTCACTGTCCGAACCGGTCGGAACACAACGCCTTCCGGCCGCATGGTCGACGCCGACTCGGGCACCAGGGCCAGTCCGATTCCCGAGCGAACGAGCACCAGCATCGTGTGCACCTGGGTCACGTACTGCACGTAGCGCGGTGAGACCCCGACGATGGTGAAGGTACTGATCAGCAGTTCGTGGAAGTACCGAGCATCGACGGGCGAGTACATGATGATCGGCTGTTCGTCGAAGTCCTCCACCGAGAGTTCGTCCTTCTCGGCGAGCGGGTGTTCTTCGGGCATCGCCGCGATCAGCGACTCGTGCAGGACCGGCCGGGACGCGATGCCCGGTCGCTTGAGCGGGGGTCGGGCCAACCCGAGATCCAGATCGCCGATGGCCAAAGACTCCATCTGTACTGCCGAGACCATCTCGCGTAGAACGAGTTTCACGTCCGGTAGCTTCTCGCGCGCCGCGTCGAGCAGCTGTGGGAGCACCGCATGCGCCGATGCCCCGGTGAATCCGACAACCACGGTCCCCAAGTCTCCGGTGGGAACGCGTCGCACCGTCAGCAATGCGCCCTCGGCGAGGTCGAGGATGCGTCGTGCCTCGGGTAGAAAGGCCAATCCCGCGGCCGTCAGGGTCACCGACCGGCTCGTGCGGTCGATCAGCTGTACGCCGACCTCGCTCTCGAGCTGTTGAATCTGCCTGCTGAGCGGCGGCTGCGTCATGTGCAGGCGTTCGGCGGCGCGGCCGAAGTGCAATTCCTCGGCGACGGCGATGAAGCAGGACAGCCTGTTGAGCGAGAACATCGATTCATTCCTTGCATCGCGCTGGAAGTTTCGGCGTGCCTTTTCGTATGAATCTAGCGTACGACGTCAGAGCCCTGGCAATTGCTACTCTTCTCTCCGGTAAGAGTAGAGTTGTTCGCGGAGTGGACGCCCATCCCGGTTGTCGTCCCTCGTCACCATCGAACGGAGTCGTCGTGTCTCGAGCTGCCCAGGTGCCCGGCACCGCCGTCGAAGACGTCTCGGTGCTGGGTGCGTTGCGCTCACCGAGGCGATTGAAGACCGAGGTTCTTGCCGGACTGGTGGTGGCGCTGGCGTTGATCCCGGAAGCCATTTCGTTCTCGATCATCGCCGGAGTCGATCCTCGTGTCGGGCTGTTCGCGTCGTTCACGATGGCCGTCACCATCTCCATCGTCGGGGGTCGACCGGCGATGATCTCCGCGGCCACCGGAGCGATCGCCCTGGTGGTCGCCCCCTTGGCTCGCGAGTACGGCCTCGACTACCTCATCGCCGCGGTCATCCTCGGCGGAGTCCTGCAGATCGTGTTGAGCGTCCTCGGTGTCGCCAAGCTGATGCGATTCATCCCGCGCAGTGTCATGGTCGGATTCGTCAACGCGCTGGCGATCCTGATCTTCACCTCACAGGTGCCGTACCTGATCGGGGTGCCGTGGTTGGTCTACCCGATGGTCGCCGTCGGACTGCTCATCATGTTCTTCCTGCCGAAGCTCACCACTGTCGTGCCGGCACCTCTGATCGCCATCGTGATCCTCACCGCCGTCACGCTCGTCTTCGCGCTGGCCGTCCCGGACGTGGGCGACGAGGGCGAGCTACCGTCCTCGCTGCCGTCGTTCCTGATCCCGAACGTGCCGTTCACGGTCGACACCCTGTCGACCATCGCGCCGTTCGCATTGGCCATTGCTCTGGTCGGTCTGCTCGAATCGCTGATGACGGCCAAGCTCGTCGACGACATCACCGACTCGCACTCCAACAAGACTCGTGAGGGCTGGGGCCAGGGCGTGGCGAATCTGGTCACCGGATTCACCGGCGGTATGGGCGGCTGCGCGATGATCGGCCAGACCATGATCAACGTGAAGGTCTCCGGTGCCCGCACCCGCATCTCGACGTTCCTCGCCGGCACCTTCCTGCTGATCCTCGTGGTCGGTCTCGGCGACGTCGTCGCGCTCATTCCGATGGCCGCGTTGGTCGCCGTGATGATCATGGTGTCGGTCGGCACCTTCGACTGGCACAGCATTCACCCGAAGACGTTGCGCCGCATGCCCAAGAGCGAAACTCTCGTCATGGTGGCCACCGTGGCTGTCACCGTGGTCACCCACAACCTCGCGTACGGCGTCGTCGTCGGAGTGATCACCGCGATGGTCTTGTTCGCCAGGCGGGTTGCACACCTGACCGAGGTTGTCGACGTCGCACATCCCGACGACGACACCCGCGTCTACGCCGTCAAGGGCGAGTTGTTCTTCGCGTCGAGCAACGATCTGATCTACCAGTTCGACTACGTCGGAGATCCGAAGAACGTCGTCATCGACATGTCCGAATCGCACATCTGGGACGCGTCCACCGTCGCGACCCTCGATGCCATCACCACCAAGTACGCGGCGAAGGGCAAGACGGTGGAGATCGTCGGCCTGAACGCGCCGTCGACCGAGCGGCACGATCGTCTCAGTGGAAACCTGGGCGCCGAGCACTGACTAGGGTGGTTGGTCGGGCGAGGAGAGGCGGCACATGGCAGACGACGGCGTACACATGCAGATCGGGCAGGTAGCTCAGCGAACCGAGCTGTCGATTCGCACGGTTCGTCACTACGACGATGTCGGTCTGGTCACGCCCTCTGCTCGGACCGTCGGCGGCTTCCGGCTCTACACCGAGTCCGACGTCGAACGCCTGCTCGTCATTCGCCGGATGAAGCCACTCGACTTCACGTTGGCCGAGATGAAGCAGCTACTGGAATCCCTCGACGTTCTCGGTGACGAAAACGCGACCGACGACGCGAGGTCGTCGGCCGCGGCTTTCGTTCGCGAGTGCCACACCAAGGCCGAGGACAGCTGCCGCACGTTGCGGCGGCAGCTCGCCTACGCCGAGGAACTCACCGAGGTGCTGTCGACTCGCGGCGCAGCAGCCCAGATCTGACCGGCCCAGCTCTAGCCGTCCACGACCACCGGGACGATGAGGGGCTGACGGCCCAGGGTCTGCTTGGCCCAGCGGGCCGATTCCTGCACGATGCGCTTCTCGATGTTCTCGCGGGAGGCAACCTTGACGTCGCTCTCGCGGGTGAGGGTCTTGCCGATCGCCTTGGCCAACGAGTCGAAAGCGTTTGCCTCGTGGGCGAATCCGCGTCCGATGAAGTCGACGTCGTCGACCAGCAGGCCGGTGTCGGGATCGACGATCGCGATGACGGTCAGCACGCCCTCGTTCGCGAGGAGGCGACGCTCGGCCAGTGAATCCTCCGTCACGCCACCGACGGCACTGCCGTCGACGTAGATCAGTTCGATGGGGACGGAGCCGGTGATCTGCGCTACGCCGTCGTACAGGTCGATGACGCTTCCGTTCTCGGCGATGATCACACGATCGCGAGGAACGCCGGTCCTGATCGCGAGATCGGCATTGGCCCGCAGGTGCCGCGATTCACCGTGTACGGGAAGCACATTGGCGGGTTCGAGGATGTTGTAGCAGTAGACGAGCTCGCCTGCGCTGGCGTGACCGGAGACGTGCACCTTCGCATTGCCCTTGTGCACCACGCGGGCGCCCTTGTCGACGAGGCCGTTGATGACGCGGTAGATCGCGTTCTCGTTGCCGGGGATCAGGCTGCTCGCCATCAGCACGGTGTCGCCGTCGCCGACCTTGATCTGATGCTCGCCCGACGCCATCCGCGACAGAGCCGCGAGGGGCTCGCCCTGCGATCCGGTGCAGATCAGGGTGATCTTGTTGGCCGGAAGCCGATTGAGCTTCGGCAGGTCCACGACGAGGCCGTCGGGAACGTCGAGGTAGCTCAGATCGGTCGCAATTTTCATGTTGCGCACCATCGATCGGCCGACGAACGCAACCTTGCGGCCCTGCGCGTGCGCGGCGTCGAGTACCTGTTGAATGCGGTGCACGTGACTGGCGAAGCTCGAGACGATCACGCGTCCCGTCGTTTCGCGGAACACCTTCTCGATGGCCGGGACCAGGTCGCGTTCGGAGACCATGAACCCGGGCACTTCGGCGTTGGTGGAGTCGACGAGGAGTAGATCGAGCCCTTCCTCGCCGAGGCGTGCGAAGCTACGGAGGTCGGTGATCCGACCGTCCAGCGGAAACTGGTCCATCTTGAAGTCACCGGTGTGCAGCACCAGCCCGGCGTCGGTACGAATGGCGATGGCCAGACCGTCGGGAATCGAGTGGTTGACGGCGATGAACTCGAGCTCGAACGGGCCTTCCTGCCGGGTCTGTCCCGCCTCGACCTCGATCAGCGTGGTCGAGACCCTGAACTCCTCGAACTTGGCCGCCAGGAAGTGCAGTGTCAGCCGCGACGAGATGACGGGGATGTCGCCACGCTCGCGCAGCAGATAGGGGACGCCGCCGATGTGGTCCTCGTGTCCGTGCGTCAGAACGATCGCTACGACGTCGTCGAGGCGATCCCGGATGCAACTCCAGTCGGGGAGGATGACGTCGACGCCCGGCTGATGCTCTTCGGGGAACAGCACGCCGCAGTCGACGATGAGCAGTTTTCCGTCGTATTCGAAGACGGTCATGTTGCGGCCGATCTCGCCGAGACCGCCGGTCGCGATCACGCGAAGGTGCCCTGCCTGCAGTGCGGACGAGGATCGCTTTCTCGGAGCGGCGGGGGATTTCCGGTTACGTGGTGATCTCGACATGTGGTCAACGCTACGGGGGCCTCCCGACCTGGATTTCACCCCGGTCCGTAGATCCACGCAATGTTCCCTGTCGAGGACGGAATGCCGACCTTGTCATGGCCGTCCTCGAGCCGTCGACAGGCGGTCGTCCACGTCGATCGCGCGGCCGACAGACTTGTTCTTCAGGGGGTGCAGAGTGAGCGCGACGCAGCAACCAAGGCTGCCGCGTGGACGACGTCGCTGCCGTGTTCGGTGTTCGTGGCATAGACCGCCTGGACGAGGTCCGTGTAGCACGTCGGTGATCGAAGGGCTTGCGCATTCGACGCCAGCTGGGTGACCAGCTCCGAGGTGAGTGCCGTGATGCGTTCCCGGATCGGCGCGAGGTCCGTGGGCGCATCGGGAGCGCCGGTTGGATCGGCGTGCCACTGGGCCAGGCGGAGCGATTGGATCGCCTTGCCCACCTCGATCTGGTCGCGAACCACTGTCCCTGCGCGTTCGGGTGCAAGTCCGAGCCCGATGGCCGCGTTCTGCGCGGTATCGATCACCTGGGCCTCGCGCTCGGGATCACTGACCGGGCTGCCTGTCTTCCACTTCACCGCGGCCACGCTGTCTGCGGTGGCCAGACGCTCTGCAAGAACGTCGGTCAGAGATTGCAGATTCTCGGCGGGCGTCTCGGCCGAGCTCGTCGCTGCCGTCGGCAGCAGAACCAGCGGTACGGCTGCAGAGATCACGGCGATTCTGGCGATGCGACGCAGTCGCGATGCGTTCGCCGGTAGGGACACCGCAGTAGGCATGTCACGCACCCTTCGTTCGACGGTTCGGCGCTGCTCGGAACGGCAGCGCACGACGCCGATAGTGCCCGACGGTGGTGAACAGTGAGCGAACCGCCATTGCGGAATCGCGCGTCATCACTTTAAAGTGATGACGCGCTTCATCGGATTGCGTCTCGTGCGGGAGGGGTTCGTCGACATGCATATTCACACCGTGGTGATCATCGGTAGCGGTTTCGGAGGTCAGTGCGCCGCCAAAGCCCTGCTCGACCGCGATATCGACGACCTCGTCATTCTCGAGCGAAGGCCCTTTCTCGGTGGAACCTGGAAGCAGAATCGCTACCCGGGCGCAGCAGTCGATGTGCAGAGCCCGCTCTACTCCATTGCTTCCGAGCCGTTCGAGTGGTCGCGCATGTTCGCCGAGCGGGAGGAACTCGAGCGCTATACCCAGCACGTGCTCGAGTCCAACGGGCTGCCGCAACGCACACATGCCGATACCGACGTGCAGAAGATCGAATGGGTCGGCAATCACTGGCTGATCACCACCTCGCGCGGTGAGTACGCCGCGAAGTTCGTCGTCAACGCGTCGGGACCACTCAGCACTCCGGTGATCCCGCAGTTCTCGGGCCGAGAGAAGTTCCGCGGCAAACAGTTCCACACCAACGACTGGGACACCTCCTACGATCACAGCGGCAAACGGGTCGCCATCGTCGGTAGCGGGGCCAGCGCGGCGCAGGTGATCCCCGCAATCCAACCCGACGTCGAGGCGTTGCACGTCTTCCAGCGCACCCCGCACTGGGTGATGCCGCGTCACGACCGCGAATTCACGCCGTTGCAACGAAAGTTGCTGCGATTCGAACCCATTCGACGGCTGGTACGAGCCGGCATCTACTGGAGCCTCGAGACCCGCATCATCGGGTTCAAGTACTCGCGGCGAATGCTGAAAGCGGTGGCCCAGCGCACTGCCCTGAAGCACATCGAGTCTCAGGTTCCGGACTCCGAGCTTCGGGCGAAAGTCACCCCCGACTACACCATCGGGTGCAAGCGGGTGCTGCTGTCCAACACGCTGTATCCCGCGCTGGGCCAGGTGAACGTGACCCTGCACGACAAGAACGACGGCATTGCCGAGATCACCGAAACCGGGGTCGTGACCACCTCGGGTGAACACGTCGACGTAGACCTGCTGGTGTGGTCCACCGGATACGACGCCACCGACGGGGTCATCTCGTATCCGGTGATCGGGCGGGACGGCCGGGCGCTGTCGGACGTCTGGGATCCCTACCCCCGCGCGTACCTCGGCACCACGATTCCCGGCTTTCCCAACCTGTTCGTCGTCACCGGGCCGAACACCGGAATCGGGCACACTTCCGCGATCTTCCTCATCGAGGCGCAGATGGAGTACATCGTGCGGGCCGTGGATGCCGTCCGTAATTCCGGCGGGCTGGCGATCGAGGTTACCGAAGCCGCTGAGCAGGCGTACACCGAGAAGATTCACCGGGATATGGAGGGCACCGTCTGGAAGGACGGCGGCTGCCACAGCTGGTACCAATCGAAATCGGGGCACGTGGTGGCCATGTTCCCGGGATTCAGCTTCACATTTCGCCGGTGGGCCAAGCGTTTTCGGCCGGAAGCCCATCACATCCACCGGTCATCGACCGAGATGACGACGAAAGACGAGGTGTCGGCATGAAGAATCATTCGGGCCAGGTAGCGCTGATCACGGGAGCGGCAGGCGGCATCGGCTCTGCTGTGGCGGCAGCACTGCATCGACGCGGTGCCTCGATCGTTCTGGTCGACAGGGAATCGACCGATCTCGACGCGGTCGCGGCGAAGCTGGGCAACCAGCGCGTAGCAATCGCCTATGCCGACGTCACCGTGCGAGAGCAGCTCGACGCAGCGGTGACCACCGCGATCGAGACGTTCGGCACGCTCGACATCGTGATGGCGAACGCGGGAATCTCCAGCGGTGCACAGGCATCGACCATCCGTTCCGTCGACGACGGTGTTTTCGAGAGAGTCATCGGGGTCAATCTCGTCGGGGTGTGGAACACGGTGCGTGCAACGCTGCCGCACATCGTCGAGTCCGGGGGCTACGTGCTGCTCACCTCCTCGACATACGCCTACCTCAATGGGCTGGCGAACGCACCGTACGCGGCCTCGAAGGCGGCAGTGGAACAACTCGGTCGTGCTCTGCGCACGGAACTCGCGGGCACGAAAGCGACAGCGGGAGTGCTGTATCCGGGGTGGGTGGCAACTCCGATCGCCGAGGTCGCATTCGGCGGCGACACCGTCGCGACGGCGATGACAGCTCGAGCCTTTCCCACTCCGTTGCTCCGCCCGATCACACCGGACAAGCTCGCCCGCGTGGCCGTGCGAGGGATCGGACGGCGGGCTGCGCGTATCGCTGTGCCCGGTCGCTGGATCCCGATCTCGATACTGCGCGGCATCGTCAACCCGATCATGGACACCATGATGGAGCGGGACGCCGAATTGATCCGGCTCACTGCCGAACTGGATGCCCGACGGAAATGAGCACAGTGTCCGACGCGGCAGGCCGCGCCTACGGCGGTGAGAGCGCGGCCGACCGCGACGACCGCAGGCGGCGGCAGCTTCTGGACGCCGGCCTGCGGGTGTTCGGCAGCATCGGGTTCCGCGCCGCGACCGTCCGCGGACTGTGCCGCGAGGCCAAGATCGCCGACCGCCACTTCTATCAGTATTTCGACAAGACCGAGGATCTCCTGCTCGCTGTCTACGCAGAATGCATTGCGCAACTGACGGACTCGGTGTCCGAAGCCATGGCAGAAGTAGATCCTGACGGTGATCTCGGGGCCGTTGCAAAGCAGTTGCTCGAACCGTTCTTCCAGGTTGTCGAGGACCCGCACCTTGCCCGCGTGGTGTGGATGGAGGTGCTCGGGGTCAGTCCTCGCGTCGAGCAGACGTATCTGACGGTGATGCAGCAATTCGGGACACTTCTGCTCGGTTACCTCCGCACGTTCGCGGGTGAGGTGCCCTCGGGCCCCGATATGGATGTCGACCTGCTCGCCACGGCTGCGATCGGCGGAATCAGCCACACTGCGATGACCTGGTTCCAGAGCGGCTACGCCGCGGATCGCCGCATAGTCGTCGCCACGATCGCGACGATGCTCGTCAACATCGTCGCGCCGCTGCAGACGTAGAGTCCGATCACCAACGTGGGCAGGTGTTCTCGAAGCTCGGATCAATGCTCTGCATGTAGCCGGTGTCGTCGCGGTCGCGAATTCCGCAGTCGAGGTACTGCTGATGCAGTGCCGCGAGCGCGTCCTCGTCGATCTCGATTCCCAGACCGGGCCCGGTGGGAACGGCCACTGCGCCCTCGACGAAGTTCAACACGCCCGGCACGACGACATCCTCGTTCTTCCATGGCCAATGCGTGTCGCAGGCATAGGTCAAGTTCGGTGTCGCCGCTGCGAGATGAACCATGGCGGCCAGACTGATTCCGAGGTGGCTGTTGGAGTGCATCGACAGCCCCATCTCGAACGTCTCGCAGATTCCGGCGAGCAACCTCGATCGCTGTAGTCCACCCCAGTAATGGTGGTCGGACAACACCACCTGCACCGAATCCTTCACCACCGCGGGCTTCAGATGATCGAAAGCGACGACACACATGTTGGTCGCCAGTGGCATCTTCGCCTCGCGCGCGACCTCGGCAATCCCGTCGAGACCGGGTGTCGGGTCTTCGAGGTATTCCACGATGCCGTCCAGCTCGGAAGCGACTCGGATGGACGTGTCGACCGTCCACGCGGCGTTGGGGTCGAGTCGAAGCGGCAGCTCCGGGAATGCTTCGCGGAGCGCCTTGATTCCGGCGATCTCTTCGTCGGGTGGAAAGACGCCACCCTTGACCTTGATGGCTCCGAAGCCGTACTCGTCGATCATCTTTCGGGCCTGACGAACCAAGCCGTCCGGATCGATCGCCTCGCCCCATTCGTCGGGTTTCCGGCCGGGATGAGCTGCCCACTTGTAGAACAGATACGCACTGAACGGAACCGAGTCCCGAACCTTGCCGCCGAGCAGGTCGGACACCGGTCGACCCAGGACCTTGCCCTGCACGTCCAGGCACGCGATCTCGAACGGGGAGAACACCCGATCGGTGGTGCTCGCCGTGGTGATCATGCCTGCGACGCCGTCTCCGCCTGTGATCGACAGGGTTCCCAAAACGGTATCGACGGCATCTCGAATGTCGTTGAGAGCGAACACGTCCAGGCCGGTGATGGCTGTGGAGGCCGCGTCGAGACGAGCCAGATGTGCAGTGTCGGCGTACGTTTCACCGAGTCCGACGACTCCGGCGTCGGTGTCCAACTGAATGATGGCGCGTAGCGCATAGGGCTGATGCACGCCGACGGTGTTGAGCAGCGGAGGATCGACGAAGGCGATCGGAGTGATTCGAGCGCCGGTGATCAGAACCGGATCCTGCATCAGTGCACTGCGAGTTCGTCTGCGAGTACGGCCCGGCCGGCGGCAACGATCGCAGTGAGTTCCTCGAGGTGCGGTGCGCTGATGTCCACCAGGGGTGGGCGAACCGGCCCTGCTTCGATGCCCTCCATCGTCACGCCGGCCTTGATGAGGGAGACGGCGTATCCGGGAACCTTGTCGCGCAAGCGGACGAGCGGATGGAAGAACTCACGAAGCAATGCGGCAGTGAGCTTTTCGTTGCCACTGTCGAGAGACCGGTAGAACGCCAATGCCAGTTCGGGTGCGAACGCGAATGTCGCGGACGAGTACAGCGTGACACCGATCGCTCGGTACGCCTGCTGGGAGACCTCGGCGGTGGGTAGTCCGTTGAAGAACTGGAAGGGCTTGCCCGACGGCTCCAGAGCGTCCAGTACCGCGCGGACGATGCGGCCGACCTGATCGAGATCGCCCGTGCCGTCCTTGAATCCGACGACGGTGGGAAGTTGTGCGACCTCGACGGCGGACTCCTCGGTGAAGCGAGCGTTGCCACGGTTGTAGACGATCAGCGGTAGATCCGACGAGGCGGCAACGGCCTTGGTGTAATTGACCAGACCGGCTTGCGGCATCGTCACCAGGTACGGCGGCAGTAACAGAATGCCGTCGGCTCCGTTGGCCTTCGCAGCGACTGCGAACGCCTTGGCCTGCGCGACGGATCCGCCTGCACCGGCGTAGACAGGAACGCGGCCTGCGACGACGTCGACTGCTGTGCGCACGATCTTGCCGAACTCCTCGAGTTCGAGTGCGTGGAATTCGCCGGTGCCGCAGGCGATGAACACTCCGCCGGGTCCCGCGTCGACACCCTTCGCAATATGAGCGGCCAGGAGGTCGTAATCGACCTCACTGGATGCGGTGAACGGGGTGACGGGGAAGAACAGAACTCCGTCGAGCATGGGGGTCTCCTCGAGAATTAGGTGGGGTGTGTCAGTCTTGGGTGAGCTGGCCGTCGATGCGGCGGAAGATTCCGTCCGGGTTTCCGTCCGCTATAGCGTTGGGCAACAACGATTTCGGCACGTCCTGGTACGCGACCGGGCGCAGGAAACGTTCGATCGCGAGCGATCCGACCGACGTGGTGCGGGAGTCCGAGGTCGCGGGGAACGGCCCGCCGTGCACCATGGCGTGGCCGACCTCGACTCCGGTGGGCCATCCGTCGAACAGGATTCGGCCGGCCTTGAGTTCGAGCACCGACAGCAACTTTCCGGCCTCGGAATGATCGGATTCATCGGCATGAACGGTTGCGGTGAGCTGACCTTCGAGCTGTGCCGCCACCCGCCGAACCTGCTGGGCATCTGCACAGCGCACGACGAGGCTCGACGCGCCGAACACCTCGGCCTGCGCTGCCTCCGAGGTGAGGAACGTGTCCGCATCGGTGTCGAACAGTGCTGCGCGGCAGGCATTCGGGGCGTCGGTGTCGGATCCCCGAGCTACTACCGTCACTGCGTCGGACAGTGTTCGCACGCCCTCGGCGTAGCTAGAGGCGATGTTCGGCGTCAGCATCGTGGAGGGTGCGGCTTCTTGCACGGCGGCGGCGGCAGCGTCGGTGAACGACTGCAAGCCCGGACCGTCGACGGCGATGACCAGACCGGGGTTGGTGCAGAACTGACCCGAGCCCATCGTCAACGATGCGACGAACGCACGGCCCAATTCGGCTCCACGGGTGGCGAGCGCACCGTCCATGACGAACACCGGGTTGATGGAACTCATCTCGGCGTACACCGGGATGGGCTCACGACGACCCGCCGCAGCGGCGACGAGAGCTGTTCCACCCGAACGTGATCCGGTGAATCCGACGGCCTTGATGCGGGAGTCGGTGACCAGCGCGGTGCCGAGTCCGCGGCCGGATCCGAAGAGCAACGAGAATGTGCCGGGGGGCATTCCGGTGGAGACGATCGCGTCGGTGATGGCGCGGGCGACCAATTCGGAGGTTCCCGGGTGAGCGTCGTGTGCCTTGACGACCACTGGGCAGCCGGCAGCCAGGGCGGACGCGGTGTCTCCGCCTGCGACGGAGAAGGCGAGAGGGAAGTTGCTGGCACCGAACACGGCAACCGGCCCGAGCGGGATCTTGCGCTGGCGGATGTCTGCACGCGGCAGCGGGCTGCGCTCGGGCTGAGCCGGGTCGATGCGGGCGCCGTTCCAACTGCCCTCGCGCAGAACCGAAGCGAACAGGCGGAGTTGACCGGTGGTGCGGCCGACCTCGCCGGTGATGCGTGCCAGCGGTAGTCCGGACTCGGCGACAGTGCGCTCGATGAGTGCATCGCCCAGGGCTGCGATGTTGTCGGCGATGGTCTCGAGGAATTGTGCGCGAGTTTCCGAGGAAGTGGCGCGGTAGTCGGCGAAGGCGTCGGCCGCTGCGGCACAGGCCCGCTCGACATCCGAGTCGTCGCCGTGACCGTAGGCGGGTTCGAGATTCTCGCCGGTGCTGGGGTCGATCCCGTGAATCTGCGTCCCGGCACCGAATACCGGAACGCCGGCGATGATCATCCGACCGGTGAGGTCGGTGGACTGTGTTGTCGACGCTGTCATGGGGTGACTCCTAGGGCTGTGTAGCGGTGCGTGCAGTGATGCCGAGGTCGTGACCTGGCTCATAGCTCACCACGGTAGGAGCCGGATCGATACATGTCCAAGTCAAAAGATGTCGGTTTCGATGCACCTTCGGCATCGACCGGCCGGCTGGCCTCGTCGAGCCCGCACGTCTACTCGGATGCCGTTTCAGCATCGATCTATGCACAGATGGTGTTGGACGTGAATCGATCCGTGGCCCTACTGTCGCTTGTGAGCCGAGTCACTGGATGCTTCGAGGTCTGCGTATGTCACTTGGCCTGTCCGGTACGGAACAACGCCCCAGCTACAGAAAGGAGTGATCGATGCCGATCACTCTCCCGCCGACGCCGGCGGTCGACTCTGCCGTCGCAAAGATCTTCCGGCGGGTCGTCCCGTTGTTCATCATCATGTTGATCTGCAATCAACTCAACAGGTCGAATATCGGCTACGCACGCGAGCATCTGGAAGCCGATGTCGGTATCGGAGCCGCTGCGTACGGGTTCGGTGCAGGCGTCTTCTTCATCGCGTACGCGATCTTCGAGCTGCCCAGCAACGTGATGATGGAGAAGTTCGGAGCCAAGATCTGGCTGACGCGGATCATGGTCAGCTGGGGTGCCATCTCGTTCGCGATGGCATTCGTCAACGGCTCCACGATGTTCTACATCCTGCGATTCCTTCTCGGAGCCGCCGAAGCCGGGTTCTTCCCGGCGATCATCTTCTATTTCGCCAAGTGGCTTCCCAACAGTCATCGAGGTCGAGCCACCGCGTTGTTCGTGGCCGGCTCCTCGGTGGCCGCAGCGATCTCCGGGCCGCTGTCCGGTCCGTTGCTGTCCCTCGACGGACTCTTCGGAGCTCGGGGTTGGCAGTACTTGTTCGGCATCGAGGGGCTGCTGTCCATCGTCGTCGGCGTGATCGCCTACTTCGTCATCGACTCCCACGTCACCGACGCCAAGTGGCTCACGGCCGAGGAGAAGAAGGATCTCAACGAGGCCATTGCCGTCGAAGAAGCGGAGAAGGCCCGCACGTCCGGTATGGGGGACGGGCGGTCGCGGTGGAAGATGCTGCTCGATCCCAAGCTGCTGCTGTTCATCTGGATCTACTTCGCCATCCAGCTCTCCATCTACGCCAACACGTTCTGGCTACCGTCCATCGTTCGCCGAATCGACGGGACGAACGACATCACCGTCGGACTGCTCTCCTCGCTGCCGTGGATCTGCGCGGTCTTCGCGATGTACTACATGTCCAAGATCGGTGACCGGACCGGCAACCGTCGACCCCTGTTGATCGTCGCCCTGGTGACCGCCGCAGTGGGCACATTGTTGGCCGCGGTGGCCACACCGTGGATCGCGCTGATCTTCTTGTGCGTCGCCGCAATGGGATTCAAGAGCGCTAGCCCGCTGTTCTGGTCGATCCCGCAGTCGACGCTGCACCCGATGGTTCTCGCGGCAGCCATTGCCGTCATCAACTCGGTGGGCAATCTCGGAGGCTTCGTCGCGCCGTTCGGCTTCGGACTGATCCAGGAAGCGACAGGGTCGGTCACGTGGGGTCTGTACGCCCTCGCCGGCGCGTCGGCTCTCGCAGCGCTGTCGGTCCTTCTCATCAAGAAGCCGCGCGGGGTCGTAGCCGCAGCCGACAGCATCGACGCTGCAGTACCCACGAAGAAATAGAATTCGATTCCACCGGCCGAGAGGGTCCGATCATGAACTCGCAGAACAGCACCCCCGTCGTCACCGACATGCGTGTCATTCCCATCGCCGGTCACGACGACATGTTGCTGAACCTCAGCGGCGCGCACGCGCCGTATTTCACTCGCAATCTCGTGGTGCTCACCGACTCGGACGGACGCACAGGCGTCGGTGAAGTGCCGGGCGGAGAGCCCATTCGGCAGACGCTCGAGGACGCGCGTGTGCTGGTCGAGGGACAGAGCATCGGCCGGTACAACGCGGTGCTGGCCGGCATGCGTCGCGCGTTCGCAGATCGCGATGCCGGTGGCCGCGGCGCGCAGACGTTCGATCTGCGGATCGCCATTCATGCGGTGACCGCGGTGGAATCGGCATTGTTGGATCTGCTCGGTCAGCATCTCGGCGTCAGTGTCGCGGCATTGTTGGGCGACGGGCAGCAGCGCGAGAAGGTGCAGGCGTTGGGCTACCTGTTCTTCGTCGCCGACCGCAACAAGACCGATCTCGCGTACCGGAGCAGCGCCGACGAGGCGGCCGGAGCCGAGGACTGGCTGCGGATCAGGCACGAGGAAGCGATGGATCCGGAGTCGATCGTGCGCCTCGCCGAGGCTGCGCAGGCACGCTACGGTTTCCAGGATTTCAAGCTCAAGGGTGGTGCACTGCCGGCAGCCGAGGAGGCCGCCGCTGTGCGTGCTCTGGCCGAACGCTTTCCGGAGGCGCGAATCACGTTGGATCCCAACGGCGGCTGGTTGCTGAAGGATGCGATCGAGACCTGCCGCGGGCTGCGTGACGTGCTGGCGTACGCCGAGGATCCCGTCGGCCCCGAGGGCGGTTTCTCGGGCCGCGAGGTGATGACGGAGTTCAAGCGGGCCACCGGGTTACAGACCGCGACCAACATGATCGCAACGGATTGGCGCGAAATGGGCCACACCGTTCGATCCGGTGCCGTGGACATCCCGTTGGCCGATCCACACTTCTGGACGATGGCCGGTTCGGTCCGTGTCGCTCAGCTCTGCGACGCGTGGGGTCTGACCTGGGGATCGCACTCCAACAACCACTTCGACGTCTCTCTGGCGATGTTCACGCACGTCGCAGCAGCAGCTCCCGGGAACATCACCGCCATCGACACCCACTGGATCTGGCAGGACGGCCAGCGAGTCACCAAGGAGCCGTTCACGATCGAGGATGGCTACCTCACGGTGCCCGACAAGCCCGGTCTGGGAGTCGAACTCGACTTCGAGCAGATCGACGCGGCGCACGAGCTGTACCAGAAGGAAGGACTGGGGGCCCGAGACGACGCCATCGGCATGCAGTACCTCATCGAGGGCTGGACGTTCGACAGCAAGCGCCCGGCCCTCGTTCGATGAGTTCTCGTTCGATGAGTTCTGGCTCGATGAGTTCCGGTGCGTCGATGAAGATCGTCGTCGGTGACCGTAACGTCGTGCCACATCGCGAGCAGTTCGAGGCGGGTCTGCCGGCGAACGCCGAGGTGGTGTGGAGTGTTCCGTTCGACGAGCAGGACGTGATCGCTCATCTCCACGACGCCGACGTCTATGTCGGCGGCAAGTTCAGCGCGGCTATGGGGGCCGCTGCCCCGAGGCTGCGGATGGTTCACGTTGCCGGTGCCGGTACCGACAACGTGGATCGTTTCGGAATGCGGCCTGACGTGCAGGTCTGCAACACCTTTCACCACGAACAGTCGATTGCCGAATACGTCGTCGCGGCAACGGTGATGTTGCGACGAAAGTTTCTGCAGCAGGACCGCGCCCTCCGCTCGGGGGTGTTCGCCACGTCCGTGTACGACCCGACCATCCCTCAGCCGTTGTCGCTGAGCGGTGCGCGAATCGGGTTCGTCGGCTTCGGGCACATCGGCCGGCAGACCTGGCAGCTGTTTCGCGCATACGGAGCCAGCGGTGCTGCCGTCACCGGCAGCGGACAGGCCGCCGCCGATGGTCTTCGATGGGTCTCGGACACAGCAGGTCTCGGTGAGTTGGCTGACTTCGCCGACGTGCTGGTGGTATCCGCACCACTGAACGAGAACACCCGCGGCATGATCGGTGCCGAGGAACTGCGCAGTCTGGGAAGCGACGGGATCGTCGTCAACGTCGGCCGAGGCCCGTTGATTCAGGAACGACCATTGTTCGACGCCCTGTCTCGCAACGAGATCGCCGCCGCAGCCATCGATGTCTGGTACAGCTACCCGGGTCCGGACGGACGTGGTGAGCCCAGCTCACTGCCGTTCCGCGAGCTGGAGAACGTGCTGATGACGCCGCACTCGTCGGGCGTCACGCAGCACACGTTCGTCGGCCGGGTCGCCGACATCGCGTCGAACATCAATGCACTTGCCGTATCGATGGACCGCTGAATTGTGTTGGACGCGCATTGAAACCCGAATTAGGCTGTGAGGCAACACCCTTCGCAATCACAGGAGATGTGAGATGACAACGTACATCGACAAGCCCTCGAGCGGACTCACCGCGCCCGATGCGGCGATTCGAGCCCTCGCATCCGGTGACGCGTCCGTCGACCGCATCGCCGAGGTGACGCTGTCCTCGATCGTGCTGCCGCTGCGCAATCCGATCAGCGACGCCAAGGTTCTCACCGGTCGACAGAAGGCGATGACCGAGGTGGTGTTTCTGTTCGTCGAGATACGTACCGAACAGGGCCATGAGGGAATCGGTTTCAGCTATTCGAAGCGGGCGGGTGGGCCTGCCCAGTTCGCGCACGCCCAGGAGATCGCGCCGGTGCTCATCGGTGAGGACCCGAACGATATCGGCAAGATCTGGACCACGTTGGTGTGGGCCGGAGCGTCGGTCGGCCGCAGTGGTGTGGCCACACAGGCAATCGCTGCGATCGATATTGCCCTGTGGGATCTCAAGGCCAAGCGCGCCGGGTTACCGTTGGCGAAGCTGATCGGCGCGTCCCGCGATTCGGTGCAGACGTACAACACCTCCGGTGGATTTCTGCACACCCCGATCGAGGAGGTCATGGACAACGCGGCCAGGTCACTCGCCAACGGCATCGGTGGCATCAAACTCAAGGTGGGTCAGCCGGATTGGCGCACCGACATCTCCCGCGTCACCGCGGTACGCGAGTTTCTCGGTGACGACGTGCCGCTGATGGTCGACGCCAATCAACAGTGGGATCGGCCGACGGCGAACCGCATGTGCCGCATTCTCGAGCAGTTCGACCTCGTCTGGATCGAGGAACCGCTCGATGCCTACGACGCCGAGGGGCATGCGATGCTGGCCAGGACTTTCGGCACCTCCATCGCGACGGGGGAGATGCTGGCCAGCGTCGGCGAGCATGTCCGTCTCCTCGAGGCGGGCGCGGTCGACATCCTGCAGCCCGATGCACCCCGAATCGGCGGCATCACCCAGTTCTTGAAACTGGCCGGGTTGGCCGAACACCACAATGTGCAGCTTGCCCCGCACTTCGCGATGGAGATTCACCTGCACCTCGCAGCGGTGTATCCCCTGCAGACCTGGGTCGAGCACTTCGACTGGTTGGACCCACTGTTCGACGAGCACCTCGAGACGCGCGACGGCCGAATGCATCTGTCCGCTCGTCCTGGATTGGGATTCACGCTGAGCGCGCAGGGGCGGGCCTGGACGGTGGCGAAGGCAGTGGTGCGCTGACGCGGGAGCGCTGACGCGCTTGTGCGCGGGAGTGGAGCCCGCGGAATGACCCAGGTGTATGGAAACTCGACCCCTGCTACGAAGTTCCGCGCACGTGCCGCGAAGCGGCTCGTCCCACCGGTACTGTCTCCCGAGTGACAGACGCTCGCCCGGCATCGCGATGGTCCACGGTCTTCCGGCTCACGCCGGTTCGGCTCATGGCGTCGGGATTCGCACTGGCCATCCTGGTCGGTGCAGGCGTGCTGATGCTTCCGATGGCCACCCAGTCCGGGATCGCGTCCGGGTTTCTGCAGGCGTTGTTCACATCGACCTCGGCGGTCAGTTTGACCGGCCTGATCGTGGTGGACACTCCGGTGTACTGGTCGGGCTTCGGGCAGGGCGTGATCCTCGGCCTGATCCAGATCGGCGGATTCGGGATCATGACGATCGCGTCGCTGGTGGGATTGGTTCTCGCTGACCGAATAGGTCTGCGCGGCAGACTCAACGCGGCTGCCGAGGTACGCACGTCGGGGCTGGGCGACGTCAGGAGTGTCGTCGTCGGTGTGTTCCGCACCAGCCTGATCATCGAGAGTGTCGTTGCGATCGCCCTGGCGGCGCGCTTCGTCGTCGGCTACGACGAGCCACCGGGTCGCGCACTGTGGCTGGGGATCTTCCATTCCGTGTCGGCGTTCAACAACGCAGGATTCGCTCTCTTCAGCGACAACATGATCGGGTTCGCCACCGACCCGTGGATCTGTGTGCCGTTGTTGATCGCGGTCGTGTTGGGCGGCATCGGGTTTCCGGTTCTGTTCGAGATCGCCCGTCGTATCCGATCGCGTGCCCGCGGCGTTCGTTCTCGCAAGCGCTGGACCTTGCACACCCGGATGACGTTGTCCGTCACCGCCGTTCTGTTGGTTCTCGGTCCGACGGTGGTGTTGCTTTTCGAGTGGTCGAGAACCCTGGGCGGATTCGGGTTCTGGGACAAGATGCTCGTTGCGATGTTCCAGGGCGTCATGCCCCGCACCGCAGGCTTCAACAGCGTCGATTACGCGGATGTGGACAACGCGACCCTGTTGATCACCGATGTCCTGATGTTCATCGGTGGTGGCAGCGGCGGTACGGCAGGCGGCATCAAGGTCACCACATTTGCCTTGCTGCTGTTCGTCATCGTGGCCGAAATCCGCGGTGACCGCGAGGTGACGGTGTTCGGTCGTCGAATGGACGCACGCGTGCAGCGTCAGGCGTTGACCGTCGCGCTGATCGGTGTCGCGTTGGTGTTGGTTCCGGTGGTGGCGCTGCTGGCCGGCACGAACTTCGACCTCGACGTGCTTCTCTTCGAGGTCGTCTCGGCATTCGCGACGGTGGGCCTGTCCACCGGCATCACAGCACAGTTGCCCGGCTGGGGCCAGATGATTCTGATCGTCCTGATGTATCTGGGCCGCATCGGTTCCATCACTCTGGTCAGTGCTCTCGCCGCCCGCGACCGCGGTCGGCGCTACATGCTTCCCACGGAAAGGCCGTTCATTGGCTAGGAAACCGTCCTCCGACGTCGTCGTCGTTCTCGGTCTCGGCCGCTTCGGTAAGTCGCTGGCGCTGGAACTGATGAGCCAGGGAGTCGAGGTGCTCGGCGTCGACAGCGACGAGGCCGTAGTGCAACGCGTGGCAGACCGTTTGACGCATGCTGTGGTGGCCGATACCACCGACGAGGAGTCGTTGCGACAACTTTCGGTACACGAGTACGACCGCGCCGTCGTGGGCATCGGCTCCAATCTCGAAGCGAGCCTGCTCACCGCATCGGCTCTGGTGAATCTGTCGATGTCGACCATCTGGGCCAAGGCTCTGAGCAACGCGCACGCCAAGATTCTCAGCCAGATCGGCGTCCACCACGTCGTCAGGCCCGAGCACGACATGGGTAAGCGAGTAGCTCACCTGGTACGTGGTCGGATGATGGACTACATCGAGTTCGACGACGGCTACGCCATGGCGAAGACGTCGCCGCCGGCCTCACTGATAGGAAAAACACTGGGCGAGAGTGGAATCCGCACCAAGCACGGAGTCACCGTCGTCGCAGTCAAGCGTCTGGGTGAAGGGTTCACCTACGCCACGGCGGAGACGGTGATCGGTGCGGGCGATACCGTCATCGTCTCTGGCCAGGTTCGAGACACCGAGAGATTCAGTGAGTCGACATGAGTGATTCGAGGGTTGCGCGCGCACCGTTTTCCTGAAGTGATGTCAGTTGTTTCGTGTACTCGGCGACGAACCGCTCGTTGTCGATCAGATCCCCGAACACCGCGCGGTTGGCGATGAAGGCCGTCGGATTCTCCCGCTGACTCTGCGCGATCGGAACGAGTGAATCCTTCAGTTGATCGACGATGTCGATGGGCTCACCGGCCTCGTCGACCGCCTCGGCGTAGCGTGCCCAACTGGCAACGACTGCGGTGGAGCGAGTGATCTCACCGCCGCTCTCGAGATTCTTGCGGATGACGGGCAAGAGCCACTTGGGAATTCGATCCGAGGACTCGGCGCACAGGCGCGCGACGGTGTCGCGGATTTCCGGGTTGGAGAACCGTTCGATGAGCGTGTGCTTGTATTCGGCGAGGTCGATGCCGGGAACGGGTTGCAATGTGGGCGTTGCTTCCTCGTCCATGTACGCGAGCAGGAACGCGGCGAACTGCGGGTCCTGACAGACTTCGTGCACCAGTCGAAAACCGCTGAGGTAGCCGAAATACGCGAGCGCCTGATGGCTGGCGTTGAGCAGCCGTAGCTTTATCAGCTCGTACGGCGTGACGTCGTCGACAACCTGAACTCCGACGTCTTCGAAAGAGGGGCGTCCCAGCGTGAAGTTGTCCTCGAGCACCCACTGTGTGAACGGCTCACCGGCTACGGGCCACTGGTCGTCGATGGCGTAGCGAGCCGAGAGTTCCTCGATCACTTCCGGTGTCGTGACCGGAGTGATGCGGTCGACCATGGAGTTGGGGAACGCCCCTTCTGCGGTGATCCACTCCGCGAGAGCCGGATCCTTCAGGCGGGCGAAGGTGGTGAATGTCGATTGTGCGATGTGGCCGTTGCCTTCGATGTTGTCGCACGACATGATCGTGAACGGCTTCAGTCCGCGTTCCTTGCGCCGTGACAATGCCTCCACGACGAGCCCGAAAGTGGTTGCCGGAACGGCCCCGTCCGCGAGATCGGCGACGATGGCGGGGTTCTCGACGTCGAACTCGCCCGTCGTCGCGGAGAAGTTGTATCCGCCCTCGGTGATCGTGAGGGAGACGATCCTCGTGGTCTCCGCGGCCATCTTCTCGACGACGGCCTCTATGTCGTCCGGCGCGAAGAGATATTCGACGATGGATCCGACGACGCGGGTGTCCCAGGTGCCGTCGGAATGCTTGAGCGCCAACGTGTACAGGCAGTCCTGCGCCTCCATCACGTCCTTCATTCGACGGTCACCAGGAAGTACGCCGACTCCGCAGATGCCCCACTCGGACCCCTGCCCCTGTTGCAACAACCGGTCGATGTACATCGCTTGATGTGCTCGATGGAAGCCGCCGACACCGAAATGCACGATGCCCACGGTGACGTCGGAACGGTCGTAGGTGGGAACGGCCACGTCCTCGATGAAGTCGTCGAGATTGCGCGAGTTCAACTTCATACGTTCGTCTCCTTCGATGGGCTCTGGGAAAGACCAGGAATCACAACGGCTTTGATGCTGCCGGGTTGCTTGTCTGCGTTCAGGGCATCTTCGACGCGATCGAGGCCGAAACGCGCGGTGACCATGGCATCGAGGTCGACGCGACCGGCCAGGACGAGCTCGCGCGCGATCGGCCATGTGTTGGCGTACCGAAAGACACCGGTGAGAACCAGTTCTCGGTTCTGAATCAGTGAGATGGGGAGCGGGTAATCCGAACCGCCCATGCCCACCAGTACGACGGTACCCGCCGGCCGCACAGCATGAATGCCGTCGACGACGGCGCGAGCGGCACCCGATGCGTCGATGAACGCGTCCACTTCGAGCGCACGGACGTCGTCCACTGCTGGATCGAGCACACGTGTCGCACCGAGTTCGGCGGCATTGTCACGTCGCGGTGCGTCGATGTCACTGACGATCACTTCGGTGGCACCGAAAGCACGGGCCACCTGGGCGGTGACGATGCCGACCGGGCCTGCGCCGGCGATGAGCACGCTGGATCCGGCGGTGATTCCGGCCTTCTGCGCCGACGCGATACCGACCGACAGCGGCTCGAACAGTGCTGCGGCCTCATCGGAGATCGAGTCGGGGACGTCGTGGGCGAACACCGACTGGATCAGTACGTACTCTGCCAGCGCGCCGTCGATCGGCGGCGTGGCGAAGAATTCCATGGCCGGGCAAAGGTTGTAGCGGCCGGCGCGCGACTGGGCGCTGGTGGGATCGGGACGCTGCGGTTCGATGGAGACCCGCTGCCCGACGCGGGCGTCGGACACATCGGAGCCGACCGCGACGATCACGCCTGCCGCCTCGTGACCGAGGACCAATGGGCCGTCGACGACGTGGTCGCCGATGCGTCCCTCCCGGTAGTAATGCGCATCGGACCCGCACACGCCGACGGCGGTGACCTGGACCAGGACCTCGTCGGCCGCGGGTGTGGGTACCGGCCGACGCTCCAGCTCGATGTGCTGGGGTCCGCTGAGAACGCTGACGTCCATCGACTGTGGCACAGGAGTCTCCCGATCAGAGGGTGTTGTGTGGATCACACCTTAATGTTAGCTTAGTGAGCAGATGAACACGAGCTGAGCATCTGCTCACCAGGCGGGGAGGCGTAATGGACGGATCGGAGCCCAGTGGGGCAAAGTCCGCGCGGTCCGGAGAAGATCTCCGGCTGGCTCTGCGCGCCGCCACCATGTACCACCTCGAAGGTGCGACGCAGGCCGAGATCGCCGTGAAGCTGGGCGTCTCGCGCCCGACTGCAGGACGACTGGTCGCGCGGGCTCGTTCCCAAGGGCTCGTGACGATCGAGATCAACGTCCCCGACGAGTTGCAGGGCACCGTGCATGCGGACGTCGAGCGTGAGCTCGAGGCGCAGTACGGGCTCACCGAGGTGTTGGTCGTCTCGGACGTCATCGACGGCACGGACTCCGGCTACGGATCCCTCGGCCGAGCGGCGGCGACGTTGCTCTCCCGTCGACTCAAGGATCAGGACGTTCTCGGTTTCACCTGGGGGCCCGAAACGGTGGCCGTCGCGAGTTCGCTCAAGACAAGGTCCACCAAATGTGCTGCGGTGGTTCAACTCGACGGTTCCATCACCTCGGCCGACTATCAGACCGGCGTCGAATACACGCTCGGGCGGTGCGCTTCCTATCTACAGGCGACGCCCATTCGGCTCAATGCTCCGCTGTACGCCGACCAGGCGACAGTGGTTGCGCTGGAGCAGGATTCCGTGATCTCTCGCGCCCTCAAAGCCGGGGCCGATGCCGATGTGATGATGTACGGCATCGGTCCCGTTTCCACGTCCACCACGTTGTTCGAGGGCAGCTTCATCGACCTCGAGGTTCTCGACGAACTGCGCCGGCTCGGCGCGGTGGGCGAGATCGGCGGGCGGTTCTACGACGCCGACGGACAGGACACCGGAGGATCGCTCCCCGGCCGAACCGTGTCGGTGGGGCTCGACGCCATCAGGGCGTGCGATCGGGCTGTGCTCGTCACCGGTGGACAACGCAAACACGAGGCGCTGCTCGGTGCTCTGCGCGGCGGACTGGCCTCGATCCTGGTGACCGACATCGAAAGTGCACGTTGGCTCGTTGCGCAAGCTCCTGCAACGGCAACCTCCAATGGAAAGGTATTTCAGTGAGGGTTCTACCGAAAGTGGCTGTCGCGGCATCGCTCGCGACAACCTTGGTGCTGTCCGGATGTGCCGGAGCCGGCTCGTTCGGTGGTGACGGTGATGGCAAGACGATCACCGTTGCGATCGTCTCGAATTCGCAGATGTCCGATGCCATTTCCCTTGCTCCGGAGTTCGAGGCGGAGAACCCGGGTATCAATCTGAAGTTCGTGTCGCTGTCCGAGAACGAGGCGCGGGCGAAGATCACTGCGTCGGTGGCGACCGGCGGCGGCGAGTTCGACGTGGTGATGATCAGCAACTTCGAGACCCCGCAGTGGGCCGAGAACGGCTGGCTGACCAATCTGTCCGAGTATGCCGACGCCACACCGGGCTACGACGAGGACGACTTCATCCCCACGTTGAAGGAATCGCTGTCGTACGAGGGCAGCATGTACTCGGTGCCCTTCTACGGTGAGTCGTCGTTCCTGATGTACCGCAAGGACCTGATGGAGGCTGCCGGCATCACGATGCCGGAGGAGCCCACCTGGCAGGAAGTCGCCGACGCGGCCGCGAAGCTCGACAGCCCGGACGTATCGGGAATCTGCCTGCGCGGAAAGCCCGGTTGGGGTGAAGTACTCGCCCCGTTGGATACCGTCATCAACGCCTTCGGTGGACGGTGGTTCGACGAGAACTGGAACGCCCAGCTCAACAGCCCAGAGGTGGAACAGGCCGTTCAGTTCTACGTCGACCTGGTACGTGAGCACGGTCAGGCAGGCGCAGCGACAAGCGGTTTCAGCGAATGCGGAACGCAGCTCTCGCAGGGAAATACGGCAATGTGGTACGACGCCACATCTGCAGTGTCGGTACTCGAAGACCCGACATCGTCGAACGTGGTCGGCAAGATCGGCTACGCCAAAGCACCGTCGGCCGCCAAGGGCGACAACGGGTGGCTGTACTCCTGGGCGCTCGGTATCCCGAAGACGTCCGAGAACCCTGACGACGCCTGGAAATTCGTCTCGTGGATGACCAGCAAGGAATACCTGAACAAGGTCGGCAACGAATTAGGTTGGGAACGTGTACCTCCCGGCAGCCGTCTGTCGACCTACCAGATTCCTGAATACGCGGAAGCCTCCGCTGCGTACGGGCAGGTCACTCTCGATTCGATCAACGGTGCGGATCCCAACAAGCCGACGGTCGATCCGGTCCCGTACACCGGAGTGCAATTCCTGACCATCCCCGAGTTCCAGGACCTCGGAACTCGCGTCAGTCAACAGATCAGTGCCGCAGTGGCAGGACGAATCAGCGTCCACGACGCGCTCGAACAAGCGCAGCAGTACGCCGAAGTGGTCGGCAAGACGTACCAGGAGGGCCAGGGATGACCACCACCGAAACACGATCGGCGCAGGCCGATTCCGAGGAGTTCGTGCCGAGACCGAGAACGATCTCCAAGGCCGAAGGGTGGCGACGACGCGGACCGCTGCTCCCGGCCATGGTCTTCGCCATTCTCGTCACCCAGGTTCCGTTTCTGTTCACGCTGTACTACTCGACGCAGTCGTGGAACTTGGTGCGGCCCGGATCGCAGAAGTTCAACTGGCTGAACAACTATGTTGCAGTCTTCCAGGACAGCCAGTTCCGTGAGGTCGCTCTCAACACGGTGATCATGATCGTCGGAACCGTCATCATCTCGGTGGTTCTCGGGTTGTTCCTGGCTCTGCTGTTGGACCGGAAGTTCATCGGCCGCAGCCTGATTCGTACCCTGCTGATCACTCCGTTCCTGATCACCCCGGTCGCCGGTGCGTTGATCTGGAAGACCACGATGTTCGATCCGGTCTTCGGCCTGATCAACTTCGCGCTGAGCCCGTTCGGTGTCGATCAGATCGACTGGGTCTCGCGCTACCCACTGCCCGCCGTCATGGCGAACCTGATCTGGCAGTGGACCCCGTTCATGATGCTGTTGATCCTTGCCGGCCTGCAGTCGATGCCGAAGGACATCGCCGAGGCCGCGCGGGTCGACGGGGCAGGGCCGGTCAAGCTGTTCCGTGAACTGACGCTGCCGCATCTGCGTCGATTCATCGAGCTCGGTGCCGTTCTCGGTGCGATCTACCTCGTCAACACCTTCGACGCGGTCTACATGATGACCTCCGGCGGACCGGGTGTGGCGAGCGCGAACCTGCCGTTCTACATCTACCAGCGAGCGTTCCTCGGCTTCGACATCGGCCAGGCTGCGGCCATGGGCGTCGTCACCGTCGTCGCCACCATCATCGTCAGCACCCTGGCGCTGAGACTGATCTTCAAGAGCTTCAGCGGAACCGAGGAGGCTGCGTGATGAGTACCGCAACTGTGAACAAGACAACTACCTCCGCGCCGATCAAGCGCAAGAGCAAGTGGGGCCCGGGGTCGATCTGGTCCTTCGTCGCCTGGGTCGCAGGCATCGCGTTCTTCTTCCCGGTGCTGTGGATGGTTCTCACCGGTTTCAAGCAGGAGGCCGACGCCTACTCCGACCCGCCCAAGCTGTTCTTCACACCGACCCTCGATCAGTATCGAGGGGTCCTGGAGAGTGGCATCGGCACCACCTTGCTGAACTCGGCGTTCGCGACGGTCGTATCGACGATCTTCGTTCTGTTGCTGGGTGTTCCGGCCGCCTTTGCCCTGTCACTGCGACCGGTCGAGAAGACGAAGGACGTGCTGTTCTTCTTCATCTCCACCAAGATGCTGCCCGTCGTCGCCGCGATCGTCCCGTTGTACGTCATCGTCGGTGACATCGGAATGCTCGACAACATCTGGACTTTGGTCGTGCTGTACACCGCGATGAATCTCCCGATCGCCGTGTGGATGATGCGATCGTTCTTCCTCGAGGTGCCGAGCGAACTGCTCGAAGCCGCGAGTATGGACGGCGCGTCACTGTGGACCTCGGTACGTGAGGTGATCCTGCCGCTGGTCTCGCCCGGCATCGCGGCCACGTCGTTGATCTGCGTCATCTTCTCGTGGAACGAGTTCTTCTTCGCGGTCAACCTCACTGCCGTTCAGGCTCAGACGATTCCGGTGTACCTCGTCGGATTCATCACCGGTCAGGGCCTGTACTGGGCCCAGCTTTCCGCAGCTGCGACGTTCGCAGCACTTCCCGTCGTCCTTGCCGGATGGTTCGCGCAGAACAAGCTCGTGCGCGGCCTGTCCTTCGGCGCAATCAAGTAGGAGAAAGTCTCATGGCTGCAATCACGTACAAGAAGGCATCCTGCGTCTACGAAGGTGCCGACAAGCTCGCCGTCGATTCACTCGACCTCGACATCCAGGACGGCGAATTCGTCGTTCTGGTCGGGCCTTCCGGCTCCGGCAAGTCCACTGCTCTGCGGATGCTCGCCGGTCTCGAGGAGATCGACGGTGGTGCCATCGAGATCGGTGGCAAGAACATGGTGGGGGTGCCGTCGAAGGACCGCGATATCGCGATGGTGTTCCAGAACTACGCCCTGTACCCCAACAAGACCGTCGGGGAGAACATGGGTTTCGCACTCAAGATGCGCGGTGTGTCCCTCGAGGAGCGCACGAAAAAGGTGGCCGAGGCCGCGAAGATCCTCGACCTCACCGAGTACCTCGACCGCAAGCCCGGCAAGCTCTCGGGCGGTCAGCGTCAGCGAGTTGCCATGGGGCGTGCCATCGTTCGTGAGCCGCAGGTGTTCTGCATGGACGAGCCCCTGTCCAACCTCGACGCGAAACTGCGAGTCCAGACGCGTACGCAGATCGCGGCGTTGCAGCGCCGGCTCGGCACCACGACGGTCTACGTCACCCACGACCAGGTCGAGGCCATGACGATGGGCGATCGTGTTGCCGTGCTGCGCGGCGGCAAACTGCAGCAGTTCGCCTCTCCCACAGACCTGTACGACAACCCCGTCAACGCATTTGTCGCCGGCTTCATCGGCTCGCCTGCAATGAACTTGATGACGGTTCCCATCGGCTCGGGTGGCGTGCAGATCGGTAGCTTCCTGCTTCCCCTCGAACGCGACGAGCTGACCAAGCTCGCGAGCCTGGGTCTCGACAACGTCACGGTCGGGCTACGCCCGGAGCAGCTCGGCATCGTGCACGGCGGCGGTGAAGGCTTCGAGGGCAAGGTGGATCTGATCGAGGAACTCGGCAGCGAGTCCTACCTCTACGCACACCTCGACGACCCGAAGGTCAAGGGTCTCGATGGCGGTCCGGTCTCACTCGTCGCGCGCTCGGCCGTCCGAGCTCCGGCCAAGATCGGCGAAAGCATCGGTCTGACGCGACTCGACGGTGCGATCCATCTGTTCCACCCGGAGACCGGGGAGCGTATCTAACGCGGTTGGTACGGGGCTTTTCGGGCGAGGACCAAAGCCGTCAGAAGAGCGGCACCCCACAGCAGGAAGATGCCGTCGAAAAACAGGTGACCGTACTTGACGCTTCGGTTCTCGTCCGAGACGATCAGGCCGATCATCGCGCCGATGAACGACGCTCCGCCCCAGAGAATCAGCAGTACAGAGCCGGGCCAGGATATGCCGAAGATCAACGACGGCAACCGGGTCCGGTTCTGTGCTGCCAGGCGGGGCCGGTTCATGTACGCGAGTGCCGGAAGAATTGCTGCGGCGAGTTTGACGAGTGCAAGCACCAGCAGTGCCGTTCGTGCCGTTGCCGGTTCGGAGTCGACCCACTCGGTGGCGAAGGCACCGACGGTGTCGAGCATCCATCGACCGCCTACAGCCCAATAGGCGGAGAACGCAGCATGAACGATCCCCAGTACGCACGCGATCGCAAAGAATCGGATGGCCACGGTGATCGAGGCTAGCCGAGTTGCCACCCCCGTTCAGGGGTAGCGAGGGATTGTTCATCTCCCCTACGGTGGCGGTGATGGGCATCACAGGCGCAGGAGGAAACATGGTCGACTCGGCATATACGGCATTCAGAAACGCACGCGATCTACTGATCGACACTTACGGCGACTACGACCGTGCGGTAGCGACTTTCGAATGGCCGTCGTTCGGCGAGACGTTCAACTGGGCCATCGATTGGTTCGACACGATCGCCCGTGGCAACGACGGCACCGCGCTGTGGATCGTCGAAGAGGACGGCAGCGAGGCCAAATACAGTTTCGACGACATGGCGCGTCGCTCCGATCAGGTGGCTCGTTGGCTCGAATCGCAGGGAATCGGCCGCGGCGACTCGGTGATCCTGATGCTGGGCAACCAGGTGGAACTCTGGGAGTCGATGCTCGCGGTGATGAAGCTCGGAGCGGTCCTGATGCCGACGACCACTGCGATCGGGTCCGCCGACCTCACCGACCGAGTAGTGCGCGGCAACGCTCGCGCGGTGATCGTGAACCCCTCGGACATCGGCAAATTCGACGACGTGCCCGGGGACTATCTGCGAATCGCCACTGCCGCTCATGATGGTTGGGTCGACTATTCCGATGCTCGTTCTGTCGAGGCCGAGCCGTTCGAGTCGGTCACCGCGCCCACCGACCGCCTGCTGATGTACTTCACCTCCGGCACCACCAGCAAGCCCAAACTCGTCGAACACACTCAGATCTCCTATCCCGCTGGGCATCTGAGCACGATGTACTTCCTCGGGCTACGTCCGGGCGACGTGCACCTGAACATCAGCTCGCCCGGCTGGGCCAAGCATGCCTGGAGTTGCTTCTTTGCCCCGTGGATCGCCGAAGCGACCATCTTCATCTACAACTACGGCAAGTTCGACGCGAAAGCACTGCTCGAGCAAATCCGTCGCGCTGAGGTGACCACCTTCTGTGCCCCGCCGACTGTGTGGCGCATGCTGATTCAGGCCGACCTCGGCGGCGGGGGTGGATCGTTGCGAGAAACGATCGGGGCCGGTGAACCGCTCAATCCGGAAGTGATCTCGCGGGTGCAGCAGGACTGGGGCCTGAACATCAGGGACGGCTTCGGCCAGACCGAAACCACTGCGCTGGTTGCCAATACGCCGGGTGCGGTGCTGAAGTCCGGATCGATGGGTCGGCCTCTGCCCGGCGTCCCCGTGGTGATCGTCGACCCCACCACCGGCGAACTGGCCGACGAGGGCGAAATCTGCCTCGACCTGGCGCAGCAGCCGTTCAACTTGATGACCGGCTATCTCGGCGACCCCGAACGCAACGCTGCCGTCATGGCCGACGGTTACTACCACACCGGTGACGTCGCATCGCGGGATTCCGAGGGCTACATCACCTACGTCGGCCGCACCGACGACGTGTTCAAGGCCTCCGACTACAAGATCTCCCCGTTCGAGCTCGAGAGCGTGCTGATCGAACACCCCGCGGTGGCCGAGGCGGCCGTCGTTCCGGCTCCCGACGAGACGCGGTTGGCCGTCCCGAAGGCATACGTTGCACTCGCTGCCGGCTGGGAACCCAACGAAGCCACGGCATTCGAGATCTTGAAGTACGCCCGCGAGCACCTGGCACCGTTCCTGCGAGTACGGCGCATCGAGTTCTTCGAGCTACCCAAAACCATCTCGGGCAAGATCCGCCGCGTGGAGTTGCGCGCCCGCGAGGACGCAGCGGTCGGGCCACTGGAGACGGAGTGGCGTGACGACCAGTTCCCCGCACTGAAGAGGTGACGTGAGCGTCCACTATTCGCTGCGCGAGGCGGAATCCCGCTTTTCGACGCGAATTGTGGACGCTCAGCTCAGTTGCGGGTGGGGCTGGCAGGTTCGGTAGTCGTAGGTGACGTGAGCGTCCACTATTCGCTGCGCGAGGCGGGATCCCGCTTTTCGACGCGAATTGTGGGCGCTCAGCTCAGTTGTTCCAGAACCGTTCGAGGTGTTCGAGCACCTCGTCCGATGCGGCCATCGTCGTGGCGTGGTCGAATCCGCGAACGATGTGCAGTTCGGATGCGGGCACCAGGGCGGCAGCTGCCCGGGTGTCGTCGAGTCGGGTTCGGTCCTCACTGCCGACGTAGAACAGCGACGGTTGGGTGAAGTGCTGCAAGACCTCGTCGGGTAGTCCGAGATCGGCGTCGCATGCGCGGATGTATGCAGCCATGGCTCGGGCATCGTTGGCGACGAACACCGCTCGCGTACCGGCGTCGACGGGAAGCATGCGGTGCTCGTTCCATGCCTCTATGAATCCGTCCATGCCGCTGTGCTCCAACACGTCCGCGCAGCCCGGGAAGAAGAGCCTGTCGAACGCGCCCGCCTGAGCGCCGTGACTACCGCCGCCCACCGCGAGTGAACGCACGCGTTCGGGCTTCGCTGCCGTCAACGCGATACCGGCCCGTGCACCGAACGAATACCCCAGATAGTCGACGGTCCGAGCGCCTACCGCGTCGAGGACCGCCGTCAGATCGCCGACGAAGTTGGTCATGGCATACGCGTCGGGAGTATGGGGCTTCTCGCTGCGACCGTGCCCGCGACTGTCGACCAGAATCAGCTGCCGAGTTCCGCGCAGCGCCTTCACGTAACCGAACGTCCGCCAGATCGTGTGCGTCAGGAAACTGCCGTGCACCATCAACAGCGGCGGCCCGGACCCCACCACCGTGTATGCGATCCGCGTCCCATCGTCTGCATTCGAGGCGTATTCCACCCCCCGATTGTTGCCCGTCGAGTCCACTCGACGTGACATTGACCCCCACACTGCGCCCGTGGGTCGTTCCGCAGGCTTCACTCCCGTCCACCAAACGTCACATTGACTCCCCCCGGGTGGGTGTTTCCCGGGTGGGTGTTTCCTCGGCCGACTCGGTGAGCTCCGCGGTCGGTGTCAGGTCGATGGTGCGGGTAGGTCCGATGGCGTCGAGGAACGGGCGATCATGGCTTGCGATGATCAGCGCACCCTCGAATGTTTTCAGTGCGTCGATGAGGTGTTGGCGGCTGGTGATGTCGAGGTTGTTGGTGGGCTCGTCGAGCATCAGTAGTTTCGGAGCAGGCTCGGCGAGCAGGATTCGTGCCAGTGCGGCTCGCAGTCGCTCGCCTCCGGAGAGGGTGGCGACGACTGCGTCGGCGTCGGATCCGCGGAAAAGGAATCGGGCCAGTTGGCCACGGATCTGTTCGGCGGTGGCGTGCGGGGCCACGTCGGCGATGTTCTCGGCGACGGTGCGTGATTCGTCGAAGATGTCGAGGCGTTGCGGAAGGTATTTCCATGGCACTTCGGCTTCGGCGGCGTCGAGCCTGCGCAGCAGGGTGGTCTTGCCGCTTCCGTTCGGCCCGACGAGTGCGATGCGCTCGGGTCCGACGACATGAACGTCGTCATGAGTCAGAACTATTTGTCCCGGATGAACTTTCGTTCCGGGCAGGTCGACGCGTATCTCGCGGTCGTCGCGCAGGAGGTCCTCGGCAGCGGACAATGACGTTCGGGCATCGCCGACGCGGTCGCTGTGGGTACCGCGTAGTTTGCCGGCCGATTCTTGCGCGGCCCGCTTACGTCGGCCCGCAAGGATGGGAGGCACGCGCTTCTGTTCGGCCATCTTCTTGCCGTAGCGCAACCTGCGATCGAGTTTGATTTGTGTGTCGACCAATTCGCGTTCCTGCTTGCGCACCTCGTTCTTGGCGTCTCGGATGCTCGCCCGTGCGGCTTCCTGCTCGGCGTCGATCACCGATCGGTAGTGCGTGTAGTTTCCACCGAACATGCGCACCCGCGAAGGGCCGGTGCGTTCGGCGCGAACCTCGGCGATGGTATCGACACGCTCGAGCAGTTCGAGGTCGTGGCTGCAGACGACGAGCACCCCCGAGTATCCGTCGACGGCCGCATACAGACGTTCTCGTGCAACGAGATCCAGGTTGTTCGTCGGCTCGTCCAACAGCAGTACGTCGGGTTCGGCCAGCAACTGAGCGGTGAGAGCCAGCAGTATTGCTTCGCCACCGGACAGGGTGCCGACCGGTCGATCCAGGTCGTCGAGGGAGCCGACGATGCCGCCGAGCCCGAGCTTGTTCAGCAACGCCAGCGCGCGCTCCTCGACGTCCCAGGCCGATCCGACGATGGCGAAATCGTCCTCGGATGATGTACCGGATTCGATGCGATGCAATGACTTTCGGACCGAATCGATAGCCAGCACGCGATCCACGGGGAGCTCGGGGTCGAGTGCGATGTCCTGACGGAGATAACCAAGGACCCCGGGCATCGAAATCGAACCGCGCTGCGGCGTCAGTTCTCCGGCGAGCAATCTCAGAAGGGTCGACTTTCCGGCACCGTTCGAGCCGACGAGACCTGTTGTGCCACTCGGAAAGAGGGCCGACAAAGCGTCGAACACGGGGTCGCCGTCAGGCCAGGAGAACGTCAGGTCGGAGACAGAGAGGGAAGACGAATGAGGCATGGATGCTCCAAAGGTGTGCGTGCGGTCGATCTGCAGGCGTCTAGAACCTTTGGAAGAGCAATGGCCTCTCCGAATCTGTGGGCAACAAGGCGATCTCCACGCTAATGCCGAACGTGGGTAGTCCGCAAGCGATTTAGACCGAGGGCCCCTTTTTGCGTAGTTCGTCCACTGTCGACATGGCTCCGCGCAGTTCGTCCAACCAGTCCTGTGTGTGCTCGCCGACCAACTTCACGGCCCACGACAGAGCGTCTGCACGAGACCGCGCGACTCCGGCATCGACGAGGGTGTCGAGGACGCGTCGTTCGGGCTGACGCAGGCGGGTCATGACCGGGACGGCCAGGTGGGTGAACAGGACTACCTCGGAATCGGTCCGAACTCCCCAGGCAACCTTGCGTCCGTAGCGCTTCTCGGCCTCGTCGGCAATCTGCATGCGCTCGGCCCGGGTGCCTTCGCGGAATCGGGCGATGCGACCTTCGGTGGCGGCAGGTGAACTGCTCCCTTCGGTGGGCAACGTCCCGACCACCACGATCTCCTCGCGATCCACCTCGACCGACGCGGTGCCCTCGAACCAGCTGTCGGGCAGTCTGCCGCCGAACCAGTCGCCGGCATCGGTGGCGTCGGGAACATCTGCGTGCTGCCAGCCGCCGGGGCGACCGAACGAGCGTCCACTGGGTTTCATGGTGACTCCTCTGTAGTTCAGTAATACTGATTACATGATTACACCCCATCTCGGGTTCGCGCCACCGCCGGTTCGTCGGTGGCCTGGGGCATGATCGACTCCGTGCGCACAACGAGAAGACCGATGACTCTGGCCGCAATCGTGTCCGTACTGGCGCTGGTGGTCGCTGCCTGCGGAAACAGTGGGCCCGATCAGCCGCAGACGGTCGCCGAGCAGTTCGCGGCCGCCGTCAGCAGCTCGAACATCGATCAGGCAGCCGCGCTGACGACCGATCCCGCGGGCGCGAGCGCCGCTCTCACCCAGCTGTACGACGGGCTGTCCGGCGGCGGAACGGTGACGGCCACTCCCGATTTCGAGGCTGTCGACGCGAACGAGGATGCGGGCACGTTCACGCTGAACGCCGGCTGGCGTTTCTCGACCACC
This sequence comes from Rhodococcus sp. 1R11, assembly GCF_004563845.1. Classification (NCBI taxonomy): domain Bacteria; kingdom Bacillati; phylum Actinomycetota; class Actinomycetes; order Mycobacteriales; family Nocardiaceae; genus Rhodococcus; species Rhodococcus sp. 1R11. The sequence goes on from NZ_SPNG01000011.1 coordinate 58,943, forward strand.
ACCGACGGCACGGCGGAGCCGGACGGCCAGCCGAAGGAGTGGAACTACACGACAACTGCAACCGCGGCAGAGACTCCGCAAGGGTGGAAGATCACCTGGGATCCGGCCATCTTGGTCCCCGGACTGACTGCCGATTCCTCGGTCCGATTCACCCCGACCGATGCGCTCGTCGCGCCCAGGGTGTTCGATGCCAACGGCGGCGAGCTCATGTCGCAGCAGGTCGTCACCCTCGTCAACGTCGATGCGACGGCCGATCCGGTGGCCGTCGCCGCTCTCGTCGGATCTGTCGTTCCCGGGATCTCGGCCCAGTCTGTTGCGGCGTCCGTTGCTGCGGCACAAGGTAATTCGGCGACCATAGTCTCGCTCCGTCAGGCGGATATCGATCCCATCGGCGCGCAGCTCGCGGCCGTTCCGGGAGTCACCCTGGCACCACAGACTCGGCTGCTGGCCACCGATCGCAATCTTGTCTCGCCGGTTCTCAGCGACCTGACGTCGCTGTGGGAACAGGAGCAGGCGGCCAATCGAGGCTGGGCGATCCAATCGGTCGCCGCCGACAACACCGTCACCCAGCTTGCCGGTCGCGATGCCTCCACCGGTGACGACATAGCGACCACCGTCGACTCGGCGTTGCAGATCAAGGCCGAGAACGCCCTGGCGTCGGTGCCGCAGCAGGCTGCGATCGTCGCGCTTCGGCCGTCCACCGGAGAGGTTCTCGCCGTCGCACAGAACGCCGCGGCGGATGCGGAGGGCCCGATTGCTCTGACCGGTCTCTACCCGCCCGGGTCGACCTTCAAGACGGTGACCACCTCGGCTGCTCTGCAATCCGGTGCCGTCACCCCCGACACCGTGTTGCCGTGCCCGGCGACGGAAAACATCGAGGGACGTCAGATTCCCAACGACGACAACTTCGCGCTCGGCGACGTTCCACTGCACACTGCCTTCGCAAAATCGTGCAACACGACGATGGGCCGACTCGGCGTCGCCCTGCCGCCGAACGGTCTGACCGACGCGGCCGCGCAGTACGGCCTCGGCGTCGACTACGTGACCCCCGGTCTCACGACTGTCACCGGTTCGGTGCCGTCCGCCGACACCCCGGCGCAGCGCGTCGAATCCGCCATCGGCCAGGGGCAGGTGACTGCGTCGCCGTTCGGCATGGCGCTGGTCGCGTCGTCCATCGCTAACAACGGTCTACTTCCGCCGACGGTCGTCGCAGGTAAGCCGGGCGTCGGCAATATGCAGCCGGCAGCGGTCAATCCACAGGTGACCGAGCAATTGAAGACCATGATGCGCGAGACCATCACCGGTGGTACGGCCACGGCACTGAACGACATCCCGGGGCTGCTCGGCAAGACCGGAACCGCCGAATTCGGGCCGAACAACGAAGGAGCGCACGGCTGGTTCGTCGGCATCTCCGGTGATCTCGCGTTCGCTGTCTTCGTGAACAACGCGGGAAGTTCGACTCCCGCCATCGAGGCTGCAGGACGCTTTCTGAGGTAACAGCCCGAGGTAAACGGACCACTCCGTATCTCAATCGTGACCGGCTTGTATGAATCCCGTGCTTGTTACTCGTGTGACTACAGTGAATATTGTGACTCATGAGTTCTATGAGTCGTGTCCGTCGTGGCCCGCGCAAGGTCCGCGGTCGCTACCTCGTCGCAGTTGCAGCATCGGCGACGCTGTCGGTCTCGGCCGTGTTCTGGATGGTCGACCGCCCACCGAGCGAGGCCGAGGTATTGGTCTCCAAGTTCGTCGACGCGCTGGACAACCGCGATGTCGCGGCGGCGGCCGCACTGACGACGTACCCGAACGCCGCGACGGCAGCTCTGAATCAGATGTTCGACGGTTTGTCGGCCGACGGTAGATCGACGGGCGACTTCGACCTGACGCAGTACATGGATCTCTCCGATGAGAGCGGATTCTTCACGCTCGCGTCTGCCTGGAACTTCGGCGAAGGCAAGGACTGGAAGTACAGCGCCCAAGGCGCAACCAAGAAGCTCAGCGTCGGCTGGCGTATCGCGTGGGATCCGGCCACCCTCGTTCCGGATCTGACCTCCGGTGGGTCGGTTCGCTACACCCGCACCGACGCCGCTCCGCCGTTGATCTTCGATTCCGCGAACAACGTGCTGATGAGTGAGCGGACCATCAACGCCATCTCTCTCGACCCCGCCCAGATGAGTGATCCGGCGGCGTCGACTCAGCAACTCGCCGATGTCATCGACGTCGTCGCGCCGCTGATCACCTCCGAATCGCTACTGAAGGAACTCGATTCGGCCCACGGAGCTCCGATCACCGCAGTGACACTGCGCGACGACGACTTCGCCGTTCTCGAGGACGATCTGCGAGCGGTGCCGGGAGTGGTGGTCGCCCCGCAGCCGAAGCTCATCGTCGACGACCGTCGAATCACCTCCCCGGTGCTCGATTCCCTGCGCGCTGCATGGCAATCCGGCCGCGACGCCACCGCAGGCTGGGCTGTCGACACCTACACCGTCGACGGAACCGGTGAACGACGGGTGGGATTCCAGGGACCGGGCGGACCGGACCTGCACGCAACACTCGATCCGCGAGTCCAACTCGCGGCCGAGAACGCTGTGGTGATGGCGGGTACGTCCGCGTCGATCGTGGCGGTGTCCACCTCGACCGGCGCGATTCTCGGTGCAGCCCAGAACAGTTACGCCAACGAGCAGGGTGACGTGGTGTTCGCGGGCTCCTATCCGGCCGGTACCGCGTCGGAATTGATCAAGGCCGTACAGGCCGATCGGGGCGACGACAGTGCCGAAGACGCGGCAGCACGCCTGGGTCTGGGAATTCACTATGCGATGCCCGGTCTCGACGCCTACACCGGCACCCCCGCCGACAGCCGGAGCGCGATCGACGGTATTCGGAACGTCTCCACCGCATCCGGTGCCGAGGCGACGGTGACACCGTTCGGACTTGCCCAGATGGCAGCAGCTATCTCCCGCGGCAGCGCGCCCACGCCGGCGATCGTCGCCGGGCAGACCGCAGTGGCAGACCGCGCAGCCGAGCCCATGGGCCCTGACGCTGCAGCCCGCTTGCGTGAGATCGTGGCCGCCTCGTCGAACAGCAGCGGCCTCGATACATTCGACGGCGTGCAGGGATTTGCCGGGGAGAGCGGCGATGATCGATTCGTGCTCGCGACCAGCGGTGACGTTGCCTTCGCCGTCTACATCGAGGACGCCGACGGTGGGGATCAGGCAGTGCGGATGACGAGCCGCTTGCTGCAGGAGATGGCGAACCCCGTCGAATAGGGGCCCGATCGTTAGGCACGGTAGTTTTGTTCGGTGACTGTGCTCGATTTCGGACTACTGGTGGTGGCCGGGTTCTTCGCCGGCCTCATCGGGTTCGTCACCGGGCTCGCATCCCTCGTGTCCTATCCGGCGCTGTTGGCGGTAGGGCTCCCCGCGGTATCGGCGAACGTCACCAATACCGTCGCGCTGGTCGCCGCCGGAGTGGGTGCCACTACGAGCTCGTCGGCCGAACTCGCCAAGGACGGCAAACAGCTCATTCGCTACGCCATCTACTCGGCGCTCGGTGGGACCACCGGAGCCATCCTGCTGCTCGTCACTCCGGAGGGATCGTTCGAGGTCATCGTGCCGTTCCTGGTCGCGATGGCTGCGATTGCACTGCTGCTGCAGCCGAAAATCCGAACACTGTCCGGCGGCAGGCAATTTCCGACGCTGTACCCGCTGGCGCTGTTCGCCGTCGCCATTTATGGGGGCTACTTCGGAGCCGGAGCCGGAGTGATCTTCTTGGCTCTGGCGCTGATCTGTACGTCCGATACGTTCTGGCGCGCAAGCATTCTGAAAAGCTTCTTCCTCGGCATTGCCAATCTCATTGCGGCGATCATCTTCTCGTTCTCCGGTCACGTGAACTGGTGGGCCGCTCTGGCTCTCGCAATCGGCTGCTTCGTCGGCGGTGCCTGCGGGCCACCGACCGTCAAGGTGATCTCGCCGATCGTGCTCCGCGTCGGCGTCGGCATTCTGGGACTCGGCCTCGCCGGCTGGTTGGGATACCAGGCATTCGGCTGACGTCGTAGGTGATCCGACTGTCCACCATTGCAGCCGGGAGGCGCGATCCCGCTTCCTTGACCGAATAGTGGACACTCAGATCAGTTGTGCCTCAGCTTCTGGGGAGACACCGCAGCAACCGCCGGTCGTGGGGGCGTCGGGCTCGTCGAACAGCCCGGCTCCACCGCAAACGCCGGTGTCGGGCAACGTCAACTGCACCTTTCGCGCGCCCTCGTGATCGCCTGCCAGTTCGGCGGCAATACTGCGCACCTGCTCGTATCCCGTCATTGCCAGAAACGTCGGCGCACGTCCGTAACTCTTCATACCGACCAGGTACAGGCCGGGCTCGGGCTGAGTGAGCTCCTCGACTCCGTGTGGTGACACCGAGCCGCAGGAGTGAATGTTCGGATCCACCAGTGCGGCGACGAACTTCGGGGCCTGCAGTGTGGGATCGAGATCGAGGCGCACCTCGGACAGCCACGACAGGTCCGGACGGAACCCGGTCAGCGCGACGACGCGGTCGACGTTCTCGATACGGATGCCGCCGTCGCCCACGAGGGTGAGCCGATCACCCTGCACAACAACGGCTTCGGTGCGAAATCCGGAGACCACGATGAGGAGACCGTCGTCGACGGCCTTCTTCGCGCGCTGGCCGAGAGCGCCGCGCGCCGCGAGTTCGTCGGCCGCGCCGCCGCCGAAGACCTCCGCGGTGACGCCTCGACGCACTGCCCAGGTGAGCGTCGTGCCGGGCTCGTCGGCGGCGAGCTCTGCGAACGTGATGATGGCGGTCAGCGCGGAGTGGCCGCTACCGGCGATGACGGTGTGCTTGCCCGCGAACTGGGAGCGAACCGCCGGATCGGCCAGATCGGGGACTCGGTAGTCGATGCGGTCGGCGGCGGCCTTCTCGCCGATGGCCGGAAGCCCCTCGCTCCCCAGTGGATTCGGCGATCCCCAGGTGCCCGACGCGTCGACGACGGCGCGAGCGAGGATGCGTTCCTCGCTGCCGTCGGAGTGGCGGATGTGCACCGACAGTGGTTCGGTGTCGCGTCCGGCGTCGACGACGCGGTCGCGTCCGCGGCGGGCGACGCCGACCACCTCGCAGTCGACTCGGACGGTATCGCCGAGCGCAGCAGCGAGGGGCGCGAGATAGTGCTCCACCCATTCGCGTCCGGTGGCGTAGGTGTCGCCGTCCGGTGCGGTCCAGCCGGTGGGCTCGAGCAGTCGGGCGGCAGCCGGGTCGACGACCTCGGACCACGGAGAGAACAGCCGCACGTGATTCCATTCGGACACCGCCGATCCGGCCGACGGTCCACGTTCGAGAACGATGACGGCAGAACCGGTTTCGGTCAGGTGCGCCGCAGCAGCGAGACCGATGGGGCCTGCGCCGACCACCACTACGGGGTATTCGTTCATGACTGATCTACCTTTCCTCGTCGAACGAGAGTGTCCACTGCTGCGCGTGCGGTCCGGCCGACGCCGATGAGCGTCGCCGAGGCCGGGCCGGTCCAGTCGCCGTAGCCCAGGAACACCAGCGTTGGTTCGCCGCCGACGTGATTGCCGTCCAACACGATTCCCGATCCTTCGGTGTGCAGGTGCAGCGGCTGCAGATGCCGCAGTGCGGGTCGGAATCCGGTGCACCACAGGAGTACATCCAGCTTCTCCGTTGTATGTCCGTCGGTGACGCCGTCGGTGGTGATCGCGGTGAACATCGGCCGGGCGTGCAGCACTCCGCGATCCCTGGCCTCCCGCACCGGCGGGACCATGACGATGTCGCCCAGACCGGCGACCCCGCCGGTATCGGGACCGCCTGCCGCCAGAGTGCGGGACCGATCGCTGGCGACATCGAACAGCACCCGACCGTCGACGTCGTCGGGCAGAAACCTCGGCTCGCGGTTGATGAACCACAGGGCCTGGGCGACCGTGGATATCTCGGCGAGTATCTGCGCCGCCGAGTTTCCGCCGCCGACAATTCCTACTCGCTTGCCCACGAACTGATCCGGCGTTCGGTAGTCAGCGGCATGCAGCTGGGTCCCACCGAACTCACGCATGCCCGGGTAGCTGGGCCAGAACGGCCGAGACCACGTTCCCGTCGCACTGACGACTGCTGCGGCACCGTACGACTCGCCGTCGGTGTCGACTCGATAGCCCTCGGTCGTACGATGCACGGACTTCACGTCGACGGGCCTGTGCACCGGCAATTCGTACTTCTTCTCGTATGCCCGCAGGTAGTCGACCACATGCGAAGCCGGCGGAAAACCACTGTGCCACGGCGGCATCGGCCAGCCGGGTAGTCGCGAGTACTCGGCGGGTGAGAACAGATGTAACGAGGGCCAGTAGTCCTGCCACGAACCGCCGGCGTGCGTCTGGTCGTCGAGAATGACGAAGTCCAGCCCGGCTCGGCGCAGGTAGTAGCCGGCGGCCAGTCCTGCCTGACCGCCGCCGATCACCACTACCTCGTATTTCACGCGAATCAGCTACTTGCGCTTCGTATTCGGGACGCAAATTCCTCGACGCGACCGGCGATATCGTCGCGTACCAGACGCATCCGTTCGATCCCGTCGATACCACGCTCGGACGGCTCGTCGGTGTTCCAGTTCTCGAACGTCGGTCCGTCCACGGGTTCCACCTGCGCCTCGCTACCGAGGGTGATCACGTAGTCGATGCGAGACAATAACTCCGGATCGATGGGCTTCGGCCGACCACCGGACAGGTCGACACCGACTTCGAGGAGAGCCTCGGCCGACAACGCGTTGACGCCGCCACCAGGTTTCGTTCCGGCAGAATGTACTTCGACCGAATCCCCGGCGACCTTGCGCATCAAACCTTCGGCCATCTGAGACTTGCCGCCGTTCTTGACGCAGACGAACGGCACGCTGGGTGTCGTCATGACGCCGAACTCTGCTTCGCTGGAGCCAGTTCGGCGATCAGTTCTTCGATTCGACTCTTGATCTCGTCGCGAATCGGCCGCACGGCTTCGACGCCTTTGCCTGCCGGATCGGCCAGTGCCCAGTCGCGGTAACTCACTCCGGGGAACACCGGGCAGGCGTCACCGCAGCCCATGGTGATGACGACGTCGGATGTCTCGACGGCCTCGGTGGTCAGGATCTTCGGCGACTGCGACGAGATGTCGATACCGACCTCGGCCATGGCCTCCACCGCTGCCGAGTTGATGGTGTCCGCGGGAGCGCTACCTGCGGAACGCACCTCGACGGTATCGCCGGCGAGATGAGTCAGAAATCCGGCGGCCATCTGAGAGCGGCCGGCGTTGTGGACGCAGACGAACAGCACGCTGGGTGTCTCGGACATCAGGAATCCTTCGATGACGTGGTCGTGGAAAGGCTGGGGGAGAACCGCTTCCGCAAGGCGAGGGAGACATAGACGAGGCCGACCAGGACCGGCACCTCGATGAGTGGTCCGACGACTCCGGCGAGTGCCTGCCCGGAGGTCGCGCCGTAGGTCGCGATGGCGACGGCTATCGCCAGCTCGAAATTGTTGCCTGCAGCGGTGAACGCGAGGGTGGTGGTGCGCTCGTAGCCCAGGCCCATTGCGGCACCGAGGGCGTAGCCGCCGCCCCACATCACCGCGAAGTAGACCAGCAGAGGCAGCGCGATGCGCACCACGTCCCAGGGCTGTGAGGTGATCCGATCACCCTGCAGCGCAAAGAGAACGACGATGGTGAACAACAGCCCGTAGAGAGCCCACGGGGCGATCCTCGGGATGAACTTCTCCTCGTACCACTCGCGGCCCTTGGCGCGCTCACCGAAGAAGCGCGAGGCGAATCCCGCAATCAGCGGGATGCCGAGGAAAATCAGCACCGATTTCGCGATCTGCCAGGGCGAGGCTTCGATGGTCGTCTGTTCCAACCCGAGCCAGCCGGGAAGGACGGAGAGGTAGAACCATCCGAGGATGGCGAACATGAAGACCTGGAACACCGAGTTGATCGCCACCAGAACCGCGGCGGCTTCTCGGTCTCCGCAGGCGAGGTCGTTCCAGATGATGACCATCGCGATACATCGAGCCAGACCGACGATGATCAGGCCGGTTCGATACTCGGGCAGGTCGGGGAGGAAAAGCCATGCGAGAGCGAACATCATCGCCGGTCCGAGGATCCAGTTGAGGAGCAGGGAGCCGATCAGCAGACGCTTGTCGCCGGTGACGGTGTCGAGGCGGTCGTAGCGCACTTTCGCCAACACCGGATACATCATGATCAGCAGTCCGACGGCGATCGGGAGTGAGACTCCGTCGATCGAGATGGACGACAACGCGTCGTTCAGCTCGGGGATCATGCGTCCCAGCAGTAGGCCCACGACCATGGCCACGCCGATCCATACGGGGAGAAAACGGTCGAGGGTGGGGAGCTTGCCGACCACGGCGGTCTCGGTCGCTGTGCTCATGCCATGACCGCCGTCGGATCGGCCGAGTCGAGAACCGACGACAGCTGTTGCAGCGCAGTAGGAATCACCCAGTAGTAGACCCAGGTCCCGCGGCGCTCGCAGTCGAGCAGGCCCGCCTCGCGTAGGACCTTGAGGTGGTGGGAGATGGTGGGTTGGGAGAGGTCGAATGCGGGGGAGATATCGCAGACACATGCTTCGCCGCCGGCGTGGCTGGCGACGAGGCTGAGCAGACGCAGCCGGACGGGATCTCCCAGAGCTTTGAACATGCGGGCGAGATCTCCGGCCCAGTCCACGGTGAGGGGCTCGCGAATCAGCGGCGAGCAGCACTCGCCGTCGACGGACGACCGGTCTTGGTTCGACATGCGTCTATATTGACGTTCATCGAACCAGTCGTCAAGTGAACAGTTGCCGAACGCGGACGAGCCGATACGCGACACCGAGCACGACCACCACGGTTCCGACGGCAATGGACGTCGCAGGCAGCGTGGCTATCAGGACGATGCATCCGATACTGCCGATGATCTGCAGAGCCTTCGGGTACCGCCGGTTCTCGTTTTCCTGGGTGTAGGCGCTCAGGTTCGCAACCAGGTAGTACAGCAGCACCCCGAAGGACGAGAAGCCGATGGCGTCACGAAGATCCACGACGAGAATTGCGGCACTGACGATCGCCGCCAGAGTGATCTCGGCCCGGTGCGGCACCGAGTAACGAGGGTGGACCGCAGTCAGATACGACGGCAGATCATGGTGGCGGGCCATCGCCAACGACGTGCGTCCGATACCGGCGATCAAGGCCAGTAACGCTCCGAGCGCGGCCAGTCCGGCACCGATGCGCATGACGGGTGATGCCCACGAATGTCCGGACGACACAACGAGATCGACCAGCGGAGCCGACGACGAGGCCAGTAGGTCCGGGCCCAATACCGTCAACAACGTCACGGCGACCGCTGCATAGATCAGCAACGCGATGCCGAGGGCAGAGACGATGGCCCGTGGAATGGTGCGCTCGGGCCGCACCACTTCCTCGCCGAGGGTGGCGATGCGCGCGTAGCCGGCGAAGGCGAAGAACAGCAATCCCGCGGACTGCAGAATTCCGTACCAGCCGTCCCCGGTGAGGGATCCCGAAGCGCCGATGCCGTTGCCCGGCGAGCCGGCGAAGCCCAGAACCACCCCGACGACGAGGATGGCGAGCACCGCGGTGACGAGGATCTTCGTCAGCAGCGCCGTACGGGTGATGCCGAAGTAGTTCACCACCGTCAACGCGACAATGGCAAGAATCGCAACGACTTTCGTATAGCAGGAAGGGGCGACGTAGGCCGCGAACACCATCGCCATGGCCGCCGAGCTTGCGGTCTTGCCGATGACGAAGGTCCAGCCGGCGAGAAAGCCGGGCCACTCACCGAGTTGTTCGCGACCGTAGATGTACGTCCCGCCCGACGTCGGATACTGGGCGGCGAGTTGCGCGGACGACGTCGCGTTGCAGAACGCGACGACAGCCGCGATGGCGAGGCCTATCAGCAAGCCGGCACCCGCTGCGGCCGACGCGGGCGCGAACGACGCGAACACTCCCGCCCCGACCATCGAGCCGACACCGATGACGACTGCATCGACCAGGCCCAGTCGACGGGCCAGCGGCTGTGGGTCGGTCATGTCTGGACCCGGATGTCGATCACGGCGACAACTGTAAAGGTGCTGCACCAGTGGCAACAGACCAGATGTCGGCCGCGGTCTACTTCTTCTGCTGATATACGTCCGGAATTCCGTCGTGGTCGTCGTCGCGCGTCTCTTCGATGTAGAAGTCCCGGTACGCCTTGTTGCGGGTTCGCAGAATGATCGACGCGATGGACGCTGCGATGATCGAACCGGCGAGCACACCGACCTTCACGTGATCGTCGCGCTGTGTGCCTTCACCGAATGCCAGATCGCCGATCAGCAGCGACACCGTGAAGCCGATACCGGCGAGCATTGCGACGCCGAAGACGTCGAGCCATTTCAGTCCGGCGTCCAACGTCGCCCGGGTGAAGCGCGAGACCAGGTACGTGGTGCCGAAGATACCGATGGCCTTACCGAAGACGAGACCGGCGATGATGCCGATGGCGATCGGGTCGGTCAGTGCGCTGCGTAGGCCGGAGAATCCACCGACGGTCACGCCGGCCGCGCAGAAAGCGAAGAGCGGCACGGCAATACCCGCGGAAATGGGCCGAATCTTGTGTTCGAAATGCTCGGCGAGACCGGGGCCCGCATCGGGACCGCCTGCGGCCTTGCTGCGGATCACCGGGACGGCGAAGCCGAGCAGAACGCCCGCGACGGTGGCGTGGACACCCGACTCGTGCATGAGAACCCACGTCACCACGGCCAGCGGGATGAGCACCCACCACGAGCGCACGCGCATCTGCACGGCGACGGCGAACAGTGCGAGCGGGATCAGCGTCAGGCCGAGCGCGACGAAGTTGATGTCGTCGGTGTAGAAGATCGCGATGACGCTGACGGCCAAGAGGTCGTCGACCACAGCCAGAGTCAGCAGGAAGGTACGCAGCGCAGTCGGAAGATGGGTACTGATCACAGCGAGAACGGCCACGGCGAACGCGATATCGGTTGCGGTGGGAATGGCCCAGCCGAGCAGAGCGCCATCCCCGGTGCCGAGGTTGAACAGCACGAAAATAACTGCGGGAACTGCCATTCCGCCGACGGCCGCGGCCACAGGCAATGCGGCGCGTGCCGGATCGCGCAGATCGCCGGCGACGAACTCGCGTTTGAGCTCGAGCCCGACGACGAAGAAGAAGATGGCCAACAGCCCGTCGGCCGCCCACGTGGACAGAGTCAGATCGAGATGCAGAGCTGACGGACCGACGCGAGTGCTCATCAACGAGTCGTAGGCGGCGGACCATGGCGAGTTGGCCCAGATCAGCGCTACGAGGGTAGCAACGAGAAGCAACGCGCCGCCGACTGTTTCTTTGCGCAGGACCTGCGCGATGCGGTCGGCCTCGGACCAGGAACCGCGGGAGAACAGCGGCAACTTCTCTTTGGGGATCGGTGAGTCGGACACAGTGTCAAAGCCTTTCGGTAGCAACGTCGTGCAGTGCGAGCCCCTCGAACGACAAGGCATATGCGCAGCACAGAACAGTTGCCGACCAGACTTCCCGGCGCACCGTGGATGATCTTATCGCGAGAAGGTCCCTGTCACCGAACCGAGGGAACGAATCTGGCGATCGCGCGCCAACCGAGCAGTAGAACCGCAGTGGAAATCGTCGCAACGATGATGAAGGACCCGGCTGTTCCCTGCCCGGTCAGAGCACGCAACACCATGCCCACTGCCACCGTCGTCACCCACACGACGATGCCCGTCGGGACGATGAGAAAAGCGTCGAACTTGTTGCGGTACAGCGCGAACGTAACTACCCATCCGATGGCGGCACCGACCACGAACGGCCACGCGGTATGGAACAGGCCGGACAGTGCGGTGGCCTCGTCGTGACTGCGACGGCCGATCGCGGCGAACAGCACGATCATGAGGAGATCGAGGACGGCAGCGACGGCTGGGGAACGAAACTTCACGGGCCCACTGTAGGACACCGACGCGAACGGCCCGCGCCTACGAGTGCAGGTGCGGGCCGTTCGATGCCACTGGATCCCGTCCCCAGGACCGGATCAATGTGGGTTTCAGTCGGTTGGACTGCAACAAAGGCGCATTGATACGGAAGGAAGGGGGGTGAATCCGGAAGGAGGGGGTGAATCCGGAAGGAGGGGGTGAATCCGGGGGGGGGGCTTACGCCTGGAGGCCGGCCTCGATGTCGAGGTTCAGGGCGATCTTGTCGCCGACGACTGCGCCGCCGCCTTCGAGGGGCATGTCGATGCTGATGCCGAAGTCCTTGCGGTTGATGGTGGTGCTGGCTTCGAAGCCTGCGACCGGTCCGTTGCCCATGCCGGCGTTGACGCCGTTGAACTCGAGCTTCAGGTCGATGGACTTGGTGACGCCGTGGAGGGTGAAGTCTCCGGTGACGACGAAGTCTCCGCCGTCGGCCTTGACCGAGGTGGACTTGAACGTCGCGGTCGGGAACTTCTCGACCTCGAAGAAGTCGGCGGTCTTGAGGTGGCCGTCGCGCTGCTCGTTGTCGGTGGTGATCGAGGTGACGTCGATCACGGCGTCGACGGACGGGGTGCCGTCGGCGGCGACGGTGACGGTGCCGCTGAAGTTCTGGAAACGACCGCGGACCTTGCTGACCACCAGGTGGCGGACGGTGAATCCGACGGTGGAGTGGGTGGGATCGATGGCCCAGGTGCCTGCGGTGAGCTCGGGAAGTGCGATGGCGGTGGTCATGAGGACTCCTTGATGGGTTGAAGTTTCAAACTCATAGTACACAAGCGGACCGGGGTCCGTATATATTCCGGATGAACGGACAGTGACGGATGCCATACCGAACAGCGCGGGGCTACGCGGTCTCCGGATCGCCCTTGGAGTCTCGATCGGGCTCGGCGGGTCGGCCGAGATCGGAGGTCTCCTGCCGCTCGAGGGCGATGTCGAATTCGAGATCGGCGTGCTGGTGCTTGCGGAACAGGACGAGGAACACGATCCACCCGACGATCGCGACCAAGATGAAGCTGACCCCGCGATAAACCAGCGCCGACGCCACCGCCTGCGATGCGGTGATCGAGGCAGCGCTGGTGAGGAACGCGATGAGGGTGGCGTCGACGACCACCAGTCCGCCGGGTGCGAGCGGGACGGATCCGACGGCCTTGCCCGCAGCGAACGCGATGAACAACCCGGACAGCCGTGGATCTGCGCCGACGGCGAAGCACGCGAACGCCAGGCACGCCACGTCCGCGAGCCGGTGCACAGCCGACCAGGACAACGTGAGTGCGCCGTCCCGCTTGCCGAGCTGTACGGATTGAACTTGGCCGATGACCTTGTCGATGGCCTCGGCCCCGGCGTCGAGATCGTGGTTGCGGAACGCGTTGTACTTGCGCAGACCCCAACGGGCGATCTGTTTGATGGACTCCGGGTGGTTCGAGATGTATCGAACAGCGGCCACGATCGCGACGACGCCGATGATCGGCAGCACCACGGTGAAAGTACTGAACGAACTACCGACGACCAGTCCGCCGGCAACGCCGAGCACCGCCAACCCGGCCGCGGCGATGACGCCGGAGATGGCCAGCTGCCAGGAGGCGACAACCGGACTTGCGCCCCAGCGTCGGGTCTCGCGGTAGGTGAAGGCCGTCGAGAAGACCTGGCCGGCGGGCAGAGTCAGCGACATCGCGGTGCTGCCGTAGATGACCGCGACGGACTTGCGTTGACGCACCTGCACGCCGCCCGCGTCGAGCAGCTGCTTCTGGACTCGGCCGAACGCGCTGAGCGACACGGCTTGGGCAAATACGCACGCAGCCAGCCAGCCCCAATGGATTTCTCGTACGGCTGTCCAGGATTCGTGCAGCCGTGGCCACAGGTAGATCGCCTCGCCCACCAGCAGTGCGACCAGGGCGACTGCGGCGATCCACTTGACCCATCTCAGCCGGTTTCGCGGGCGCCGCGCTGCGGGTCCGCTGGTCGAGCTGGGGTCGGGCATCCTGTCAGACTAACCGTCACTCGAGGAGGAGTCGGGATACTCCACCGGCCAGGCCAGGTGGGTTGCCCGTCGTCGACCACGCAATTGCACCTGGTCGCCCAACTCCCACTGTTCCTGCTCCTCGTCGTCGGCGAAGTACAGAGCCGAGGTGGACGCCAGAACGCGTCCGGGACGCAGTTTTGCCAGTTCGGTCAGTCGTGACGCCTCGTTGACCGGGTCTCCGATGACCGTGTACTCGAAGCGCTCGGCCGCGCCGATGTTGCCGGCGACGGCCAGCCCCGCGGACACCCCGATGCCGATGTCGAGTCCGGTGATCTCGTCCAGTGCGAAACGCAGTTCCCGCGCCGCGGCCAAGGCGGCGGTGGGAGCGTCGGGACGGTCCAGCGGTGCTCCGAAGATCGCCAACGCCGCGTCGCCCATGAATTTGTTGACGAAACCGTGGTGGCGTCCGACGACGTCGACGACCACCCGGAAGAATTCGTTGAGCAACACCACGACCTCGCTGGGCGGGCGTTCCGACGCGGTGGCGGTGGATCCGACCATGTCGACGAACAGCACCGCGACGAATCGTGTCTCGCCGCCCAGTTCGGTACCGAATTGCAGTGCTCGACGCGCCACGTCCTCGCCGACGTGTTGGCCGAACAGCTGACGCAGGACGCGTCGCTCGGCGGATTCCTCCATCATTCGGTTGAAGCCGACCTGGAGGCGACCGATCTCGCTGCCGTCGAACACGTCGACCTCGACGTCGGTCTCGCCGCGCTGCACGCGTTCGATGGCGTTGTGCAGTTGGCTGATCGGGTCGGAGATCTGGCTTGCCGTGAGCATCGACAGGACGAAGGCCTGCACGATGGCCAGCACGCTGAGCAGGATGATGGCCACGGCCAGTGCGTTCGGCGAGAACACCAGGTCGGTCGTCAGCTGGGTGGCGCACAGCAAGATGATGCCGATGACGGGCATCAACGTGCCCAGTCCCCACGTCATGGCCATGCGGGTGCCGACGCCGGGAGTCATGGTGCGATCGAAGCGGCCTTCGCTCAATGCCAGTGCCGCGACCGGGCGGAGGATGCGTTCGCCGAGCATGTAGGTGAAGCCGAAGGTGACCGTGGCGGCCATGCCGACGGTGACGATGACGGCGATCGACAACGACGGCATTTCCGCGATGGTCAGCAACACGAAGATGATGCCGCCGATGATCCACAGGATCAGATGCACGATGGCCTGACGCAGCGGCGCGTGCAGCGTCGTCATCTGTTCTTTGCGGGTGGGTGGGCCGCCGCGGAGCTGCCACCTGATGACCGAGCGCAGCAGTGTGTACGCGTAGATCAGGCTGACCACCAGGGCAACACCCAGATACGCACCGAAGATGTACACGTTGCGGACGCGGTCGGCGACGATCGAATCCGACTCGGGAATGGGCAGACCGTAGCGAACGAAGGCGAATACCAGCACCGCGCCGAACACGTTGGCGATGAGCATCGAGAGCATATAGAGCGGCCAGCGACTCTTCAGGGTGAGCGAGACCGCTCGGAAAGATGCCAGCACAGGTTAAATTTAGCGGGTGAGCACCGACGAGTTGCGGGCGCAAGGTACGGGGGCGTCCCCGCGCCTCACTTCGGCCGCAGATTCGGTGCACCCGCTGGTGCGGGTGGGAGCGGAATGGACGTGGCGACTGCTTGTCCTGTTTGCCGGATTCATCACTTTTGCCTATGTGATCGCCAAACTGAGCACGGTGGTCATCCCGCTGGGTCTGGCGCTGCTGGCGGCCGCTCTGCTGGTGCCGATCGTCGATTGGATGCAGCGCCGAGGAGTGCCGCGTGTCGCCGCGGTGATCATCGTGATCATCGCCAGCATCGGCGTCGTCGCCGGAATCATGACGTTCATCGTCGAGCAGTTCATCGAGGGGCTGCCGCAGGTGGGTGATCAGTTCACCCAATCGATCAACAGTGTCGAGGAGTGGCTCAGTAACGGGCCGCTGCACATCAGCGAGGACCAGATTCGGCAGGCGACCGACAATCTGGTCAAGGTCATCCAGGACAACCAGGAAGCGGTCACCAGTGGAGCGCTGACCACGGCGACGGTGATCGGCGAAATTCTGACCGGGGCGTTGCTGACGCTGTTCACGCTGATCTTCTTCCTGTACGGCGGCGATCAGATCTGGCAGTTCGTCACCCGGCTCGCACCGACGAAGGCGCGCAAGAGGATTCGCACAGCCGGTATTCAGGGGTTCGGGTCACTCGTGGGATACGTTCGCGCGACGGTGGCCGTGGCCGCGGCCGACGCCGTGGGTATCGGTGCCGGGCTCGCCATTCTCGGTGTACCGCTGGCACTTCCGTTGGCCTCGCTGGTGTTCATCGGCGCATTCATTCCGATCATCGGTGCCGTGCTGACCGGATTCGTCGCGGTGTTCATCGCCCTGGTGACGAAGGGGCTCATCACCGCCGTCATCACCCTGGGCATCGTGATAGCGGTGATGCAACTCGAAGGCCATGTGTTGCAGCCGCTTCTGCTCGGCCGTGCCGTTCGGCTGCACCCGCTGGCCGTCGTCCTGTCCATCACCGTCGGCATTCTGCTTGCGGGCATCGTGGGCGGCTTGCTGGCGGTCCCGATCGTCGCGGTGCTCAACACCGCCGTCCGGTCGCTGCTCGCCGACGACCCCGACGAGGTGTACGAGGAACTCGACGTCAGCGACACGCTGTACTCCGCCGAACCCAGCGACCCGGACACTCCTGCCGGTTCCTCCGAGCCCGATCGACTTGCCAAGGGGGAGCTGAACACTGCAGACCCGAAGACCGATGCGGACGACTGACCGAGTGCGGCCGACGCTGAACTCGGCCGATCCCGACAGCCCGCTGTGGCGTGCCTCGCAGGCCTTCCGTCTGGTGACTCTCGTGTACGCCGTCAGCTACCAGGCCGCGACCGTCGACAACTACACCAACCCGCGGCTGAGTTGGGCGTTGGTCGCCCTGATGGCCGTGTGGTCCGGAGCCTCGGCACTCCTGCTCTCGCGGGCGACCCTGCCGCGCTGGCAGGTGGTGCTCGCAGATCAGATCATCGTGATAGCCCTGATGGCCTCGACGCGTTTGGTGGCCGACTACGACTGGTACAGCACCCGCCAGACCCTGCCCACCACCCTGTGGGCCACCAACGCCGTCATTTCCGCCGCAATTCTGTTGGGGCCCAAAGGCGGTATCGCCTCGGGTGTGGTGATGTCCTTGGTCAGTGCCCTGGTACGGGACCGATTCGACACCGACCTGTGGTCCGACGCCACCGCCCCGGTGCTGCTGTCGGCCGGGCTCGCGCTGGGATTGGCGTCGAACACCGCCCGGCGCGCCCACGAGGAATTGCGCAGTGCGGCACGGTTGGCCGCGATCACCGAGGAGCGTGAGCGACTGGCTCGACAGGTGCACGACGGCGTGCTGCAGGTACTGGCCCTCGTCCGCCGTAGGGGTCTCGAAATAGGCGGGCCGGCAGCCGAACTCGCCGAGCTCGCCGGTGAGCAGGAAGTCGCTCTGCGCGTGCTGATCTCCGAACAGTCGGCTCCGCGCGACGATCACACCGGATCGATCGTCGACGTGCGCGCCCTGCTGCGTACTCAGGCCGGCACGTCGATCTCGGTGTCGACTCCCGCCGACCCGGTGCTCGTCGAATCCGACGTCGCCGAGGAACTCGCTGCCGTCGTGACCACTGCCCTGTCCAACGTCGAGCTCCACGCAGGTGCCGACGCAAAGGCCTACGTACTGCTCGAAGACGTCGACGGCGAGCTGATCCTGAGCATTCGTGACGACGGCCGCGGAATACCCGCCGGACGGCTCGCTGCCGCCGAGGCCGAGGGCCGGATGGGCGTCTCGAAGTCCATCCTCGGCCGGGTCGAATCTCTCGGCGGTACTGCGATACTCGACACCGGAGAGGGAGAGGGCACCGAATGGGAAATTCGGGTTCCGCGAACGAGAGGAGCGAGATGACCGGCGACGAGAACCCGAACGCCGAGATCGCGGTGATGGTCGTCGACGATCACCCCATGTGGCGAGACGGCGTCGCCCGGGATCTCGAGGCCGCCGGATTTCGGGTGGTCGCCACCGCGGACGGAGTAGCCGCGGCCGGACGCCGCGCCCGAGCGACCACTCCCGACGTCGTCCTCATGGACATGCATCTGCCCGACGGGAACGGTGCCGATGCCACCGTCGCAGTGCTGGACGCGTCCCCGAGATCCACGATTCTGGTGCTCTCGGCGTCGGCGGAACGCAGCGACGTGCTCGACGCGATCAAAGCTGGTGCGACGGGTTACCTGGTCAAGAGCGCATCGGCGGAGGAACTGTTCGACGCCGTCCGCGCCACCGCAGCCGGACAAGCGGTGTTCACCCCGGGTCTGGCCGGTTTGGTTCTCGGCGAATTCCGGCGGATGTCGTCGTCACCCGAACCGGAGTCCGATACCCGTCCCACGTTGACCGAGCGCGAGACCGAGGTGCTCAGGCTGGTCGCAAAAGGGCTCAGCGCCAAGCAGATTGCAACCCGGCTGACGCTCAGCCACCGGACGGTCGAGAACCACGTGCAGGCGACATTGCGAAAACTGCAGCTGGCCAACCGCGTCGAATTGACCCGGTACGCCATCGAAAAGGGTCTGTAGGGGTTTGCGACCCGGCCCGACGGGCACTCTTGACCGCATGACCGACAACGAAGCAGTGGACACGACAGTCGATCCGGCCGAGCACACGAAGGGCGTCGACGCCGACCAGGATCAGACCGGTGACGAGCGCGCCGAGGCCATCGACGAATTCGACGGCCATCTGGACGGGTCGGGCGAGGAGTCCGAACTACCGACACCCGAGCCGACCGAAGTGGCCGACCAGAGCGACGAGAAGACCGTCACGCGGTCCGAGTAGCCCCCTACTGGGTACACAGCCTGCCGAGCGCGAATTTGGCGATCGGCAGGTAGGGCAGAACGAGCGGCAGTGGACCGTCGATGGTGAGCCATGCCCGGGTCCCGCTGGCTCGTGAGACGACTCCGTGTGCCAGATCCACACCGATGGCTCTGTTCTGGAACCACGCCGACCACGCCCATGTCCACGACTGCTCGTCCACCGAGTGCACCTCGAAATCGATCGGCACCCCCAACGGCCCCAGCACTCGGCCGGTGGTGTCGGAGTCGAGACGTTCGCCCCGGTATTCGACGCCCATGATCTGCGGAGCCCAGGTCTTCCAGACCGTCGGGTCCATGTAACGCTCCCAGACCTCGGGTGCCGGGGCGTCGCCGGTGGATTGCAGTGTCACTCGCATAGCTCTCACCTACCCGTTGGTAGCCGTCCCCACACGGATATTCGCCGAACGTTCGGTCACCATCCACCACGGCGGCATCGGGTGGACGTCCGGCCGGAGAGACTGAGCAGGTGCGCATCGTTCAACTGGCGAACTTCTACGGGCCGCGGTCCGGCGGTCTGCGGACGGCCGTCGACCAGCTGGGATCGGGCTACGTGGCCGCTGGTCACGACGTCACGCTGATCGTGCCGGGTGCGCGGTGGAGTGAGACGACGCTGCTGTCGGGGGTGACACGCGTCGAGGTGCCTGCGCCGAAGGTCCCGTTCACCGATAGCTACCGCGTGGCCGACCCTCGACGGGTCGCCTCGGTCACGTCGGGTCTACGGCCGGATGTGATCGAGGTGTCGGATCGACTGACCCTGCGAGGAATGGGCAGGTGGGCGTCGCGGCGCGACATCCGCAGCGTGATGATCTCCCACGAGCGCCTCGACCGGCTGCTGGCTCAGACGATGCCGATGCGGTACGCCCGGCCGCTCGCCGACGCGGCCAATCGGCGCACTGCCGAGTCGTACGATGCCGTCGTCTGCACCACCGAATTCGCCCAGCAGGAATTCGATCGAATCGGAACACCCAACGTCCATCGGGTACCGCTCGGCGTCGATCTCGAGCTGTTCCATCCCCGACGACGTCGCGCCGGCGCGCGTTCGGCATGGTTGGGTAGCGCCGACCGGCTGCTGGTCCATTGCGGCCGGCTGTCGGTGGAAAAGCATGTCGAGACCAGTATCGATTCGCTTGCCGCGCTCTGCGATTCGGGTATGCGGGCTCGGTTGATCATCGCCGGCGACGGCCCCCGACGAGCGGGCCTCGAACGACGCGCCCGAGGATTGCCCGTCGACTTCCTCGGCTTCGTCGACGGCAGGTCGGCCGTCGCCGAGCTGCTCGCCTCGGCCGACATCGCCCTCGCACCGGGACCACACGAGACATTCGGCCTCGCGGCACTGGAATCGCTCGCCGCGGGCACGCCCGTCGTCGTCTCCGAAAGCTCGGCACTGGCCCAGATCGTCACCCCGCAGTGCGGCGGATCCTCGATCGACACCGCCGACGGCTTCGCAGCGGAAATCCAACGGCTACTTCGGCTTCCGGCCGACGGACGCCGAATCGCCGCGAGAGTACGCGCCGAAGAGTTCGGCTGGCCAGCATCGGTACACGGAATGTTGTCGGTTCTCCGCGGACACTTCGCCTGACATCTTCGCTACCCTGGGCCCATGGAGGCAAGGGATCTGCGAGTGTCCGATGCCGAACGCGAGCACGTCGGGCAGCTGCTGCAACGAGCAGTCGGCCAAGGCATGTTGTCGCTCGGTGAGTTCACCGAAAGGATGGACACCGCTCTGGCGTCGAAGACCCGCGGCGAGCTGAACTCGGTACTCGCCGATCTACCGGGCATGCAGATCGCCGACGAGCACCTCCCGTCGCCGAAACCCTTCGCCGATCCCACCCCGCAACCGACGCCGCGCCGCGTCGTGCAGGAGCACTGGGGACACGGCGGCGGTACGCCGGACACGGTGCGCGGCAGCATGTCCACCATCACCCGCAAAGGCCCGTGGAACGTACCGCGCCGATTGAACGTGGTGACGCGGCTGTCGTCGGTAACGCTCGACTTCACGCAGGCCGTCATGGTCAGTCAGGTCGTCGACATCCACGTCGACGACTACTGCAGCTCGGTCACCGTGATCCTCCCGACGGAGGCAACCGCCGACGTCAACGGGGCCGAGGCCGTCGCAGGTACCGTCACGAACAAGGTGCGAACCGGCCCGCCGTACGGACCGCTGCACGTGGTGCTCACCGGCAAAGTCCGCTTCGGTTCCCTCACCGTCAAGCATCCCTTCGGTAGCTCGCTCCGCAAAATTTTCGGGTAGTCGGGCTGGATTACTCGAGGGATCCGAGTAGCACTACTCAGGCTATTGCGCCGCGCGGCCCGCAGGATCTATCCCATGACTTCTTCCCAGAACTCCGGGCTGGACCCGCAACTCGTCGCGCGCCTGTCCAGCCGCTTCGATTCCCTGGGCGACCACATGCGTCAGGTGGCCGTCGACCTACAGACACTGCAGTCGCAGCTCGGTGCCGCACCCGTTTCGGCTCCCGCCAGGCCGCAGCCGGCGCGGTCGTATGTGCCGGCCGTTCCACCGCAGACGTTCACCTTCCCCCAGATGCCTGTACCGCAGCAGCCCTATGCCGCGCGCGGTCCGGTGACGGCACCGCCGGTCACACCGCCTCCGAGGACCGATCAGCCCATGGCAGCCCCGGCCTTGCGTGGGCCCGTGGTCGCGCCGCGGCCGCCTGCTCCGCCCCGTGAGCCGTGGTGGCAACGAGATGGCGTCATCAGTCGACTGCTCGCCGTCGCAGGCGCAGGTGTGACGCTCGTGGGCGTCGTGATGCTGCTGGTTCTGGCCGCACAGGCCGGCTGGTTCGGACCGCCTCTACGCGTCGCCGCAGGCGGGGTGTTCTCCCTCGCGCTGATCGGCGCCGGTGTGCGAGTGTTCGGTCGCTCCGGAGGACGCGTCGGCGGAATTGCTCTGGCCGCTACGGGTATTGCGGGTCTGTACCTCGACGTTCTGGCAACGTCCGTCCTGTACGAATGGCTCGATCCGGTGATCGGGTTGATCGCGGCATTCGGGATTGCCGCTGCAGGAACAGCTCTCGCAGTGCAGTGGAAGTCGCAGCCGATGGCGGTGTTGATTCTCGCCGGAGTCGCGGCGTGCGGCCCCATCTTGACCGACGGTCCGACCCTGGCCCTGATTGCGTTCTTCATCGCCACCTACATTGCGAGCTTCCCGGCTCAGATCGGCCGTGATTGGCCGCTGCTGCAGATCGTCCGAACCCTTCCCCTCGTCGGCACGGTCCTGATAGCGCTGGTCGGCACCGACCTGTCCGAACCGACCGACTATCGACTGCTTCTCGTCGTCGTCCTGGTGGCCGCATCCGGAATGGGTATGTCTCTGGAACTGCTGCGCCGCAACGTCTCCGACGTGGTGGCCACCGTCATGACGGCTCTGGCTGCGCTGCCGATTCTGATCTCGGCGAGCGTGTTCGATCGGTGGACCACCGTGACCGTGCAGTTGGTGCTGGTGGCCGCAGCGCTGGCGATCGTGCTGCTGGTGCACTGGCTGCCGGCGCATGCCCGCATCACCGTCTCGATCATCGGTGCCGTGGCAATGCTGCAGGCCGCAGTCGGATCGACGACGGTCGACGTGCGTCCGGTCGTGCTGTTCGCCGTTGCCCTGGCTCTGTTCGCCGCGGCCCACCGCACCCGCTCGTCGTTGGCGTACCTGATCGGAAGTGCGTTCGGTGTGATCGGCGCGTTGACTTTCGTCTCGATCTCCCCGCCGGAGGCTCTCCTGGACTCCGATCACGCTGCCGGGAATGCGGGCATCATCATCGGCGGAATGCTGCTCGCTGCAACAGCATTCGGGTTCGCCTACGTACTGACCGAACTGAAACTCGTCGACGACGGAATGCAGACCCTCGCTATCGTCTCCGGAGTGCTCGCCCTGTACGGCCTGACCTCGGCCACCGTGAGCCTGGGAACCTCGATCGGCGGCAACACCACCGGATTCACCGCCGGGCATACCGCCGCCACGATCGAGTGGATGATCGCAGCATTCGCCCTGTTGGCCTTCGGCTTACGAAGTGTCGCCCACGCTCACCTGGCACTGCTGGCCGGACTGTCGCTGACCGCCGCCTCCATCGCAAAGCTGTTCCTGTTCGACCTCGTCGCCCTGGACGGCCTCTTCCGCGTCATCGCCTTCATCGCAGTCGGCTTGTTGCTGCTGATCGCGGGCACCCGATACGCCAAGGTATTCGCGGACCGAGAGGGCGCGGTTACCTCCTGACCCCCACTGCCTACTTATCCCCACTGCGTGAATGGACCACTGCACACGTCTCGACGGTGCAGTGGTTCATTCACGCGTTGCGGGGGAGGGGCACCGCCCGGCTGTGACGACTGGCGTCAGCGTGAGCGGTTGCGCTCCCGAGCCAGCAGTTCGCTGACACTGAGCACCTGCCCGTTGTCGCCGCCGCGATGGCGGCCACTGTCCCCGCCTTCGGTCGACGGAGCGGCACGACGACCGGACGGCTTCTCCTCGCGATCCGATTCCGAACTCGCTCCGACACCGTTGCCGTTGCTTTCGGTGTCGTATCGTTCCGAGGTGCGGTGGTCGGACCCGTTGCTGTTGGAACTACTGCTGTTGGAACCACTGCTGTTCGAACCATTGCGGTCGATGTCGTTTCCGTTCGAGCCACGGCGTTCGGAACCGTTGTCGCCGTTGCCGTTTCGCTCGGAATCGTTGCGTCCGGCAGCAGTGCCGCCGTGGGTGCCGGTGCTCGAGCCGTTGGTGCCGTGTTTGTCGGCCCCGTTCGTAGCAGACCCGTTGGTGGTGGCTCCGTTCGTTGCAGACCCGTTGGTAGCAGCCCCGTTGGTGGTCGAGCCGTTGGACGATGACCCGTTGGCACCGGTGCTGTGACCGTTCGAGCCGTGACCATTCGAAGCATGGCTGTCAGAACCGTGGGAGCCGTTGCTGGGCGACTCGCTTCGCGGAGTGCTCGGCCGTGGTGCCTGCGATGCGCTCGGGGCTCGCAGATCGGCCAGCCAACTTTCGATGGATCGCGAATCCGGCTCCTCGGCCCGCCCCGCTCGCGTGCTGCGGGTGCGGCTCGGGGGTGCACTCGGCGGTTGCGTCGACCGTTCCGGTACGGGTGCGGGTGCCGCGCTCGGGGGAGCGGGGCGAACGACGTCCGCGGCCTGAGTCGGTTCGGGTTCGACGTACGGACGCGGCGGTACCTGCTGAGCCCGAGTCGGCTCGGATGCAGGCGGGCGCGGTTCGGCAGGACGTGGCGGAGTGGGACGCGCCGCGGGTGCCTGCGGCGAGTAAGCCTGCGACGAGTAGGGCTGCGACGAGTAGGGCTGCGACGAGTAGGGCTGGGGCGAATAGGCCTGCGACGAGTACGGCTGCGCCGAGTCGGGCTGTGGCTCAGCCTGCTTCGGGGGAGTGGCCGGTGCCGCGCGGGTCGGCTCGGGTGGCGTCGCGGGCCGGCCGGTCACGCTTCGACGCGACTCTTCCTTCGCGGCGTGCGTGGCACGGATCGGTCCGCCTCCGTGCGGTGCCACCACCGGGATGGGTTCGGTGAGCGGCTCACCGCGGCGCGGCGTCGGACGCATCGGGGGTGCGACGGTCGACGAGGGTGCACCGCCCGCGAGTGCGAGTTCGGGCACGTCTCCGGTGGGCAGCAGCTCGTCTTCGAGGATGGTCTCACCGAGGCCGAGCTTGCGCTGAATTCGCTTCATCCACTGCGGAGCCCACCAGCAGTCGTCGCCGAGCAGCTTCATCGTGGCGGGCACGAGGAACATGCGAATCAGAGTGGCGTCGATGATGAGGGCGGCGATCATGCCGTAGGCGATGTACTTCATCATCACCAGGTCGGAGAACGCGAACGCTCCGGTGACGACGATGAGGATCAGTGCCGCCGCGGTGATGATGCGTCCGGTATGCGAGGTTCCGATGCGGATGGCTTCGCTTGTGCTGGCACCCTTTTCGCGTGCCTCGACCATTCTGGAGAGTAGGAACACCTCGTAGTCCGTGGACAGGCCGAACACAATCGAGATGATCAGCACCAGCACCGGAGCCATGATCGGCCCCGGGGTGAAGTTCATCAGCCCCGCCCCGTGACCCTCGATGAAGATCCACGTCAGGATGCCCATGGTTGCACCGAGGCCGAGGACGGTCATCAGCACCGCCTTGATCGGCAGCACCAACGATCCGAACGTCAGGAACATCAGCATCGTCACGATGAACACCACCAGCACGGCCATCAGCGGCAGCTTGTCGATGAGTGCGCTGATCGAGTCCTGCTCGATTGCCGGGGTGCCTCCGATCATGACCGTCGCGCCGTCCGGCACGTCGATGCTGCGGAGGAAGTCGATGGCCGGTTTCGAGTCGTTGCGATCGGTCAACCCGGCTTTGAAGACGATGACGCCGTCCTTGCTGGCGCCGACGGGGGTGAACTTCTCGATCAATCCGGGAGCGTTGTTCGCCTGGGTGGTGATCGCGCCGAGCGTCGGACCCTGCGCGCCTTCGATGACCATCTTGATGGGTTCGGTGCGCTGGCCGGGGAACAGGCTGTCGAACTCTCCCTGCGCGACGCGGGTGACGTTGTCCGGTGGTAGGTAGGTCTCGTTGATACCACCGAATTTGATGTTGCCGACGGGCAGCGTCAGAAGAACCAATCCGAGCACGATGGGCACGGTGACCTTGACGGGGTTGCGCATCACCCAGCGGGTGAGCTTGCCCCACATACCGTTCTCGATCTCTTCGCTCGACTTGGTCTTACGCATGAACTTCAGACCGAGGGCGTCGACGCGTGGGCCGAGGATGGCGAGCATCGCGGGCAGGATCGTGATGGCCGTCAGCGCTGCGAGCGCGACGGTGGCGATGGACCCGTATGCGACGGACTTCAGGAAGCCCTGCGGGAAGAGCAACAGGCCGCCGAGGGAGGCGACGATCATCGTCGCGGAGAACACCACGGTGCGACCCGCCGTCATGACGGTACGGCGCACGGCCTGTGGCGTCGTGTATCCGTCACCGAGTTCTTCTCGGAATCTGGAGACGATGAACAGTCCGTAGTCGATGGCCAACCCGAGTCCGACGAGCGAGACCACGGGCGCGACGAACGAGTTGACCTCGGTGAAGTTGGTGAACACCTTGACGATGCCGTTGGCTCCGACGACCGTCAGACCGCCGATGATCAGCGGGAGCGCCGCGGCGACGACGCCGCCGAATATGAAGAACAGCAGGACCGCGACGGCGGGAATCGCCAGCAGCTCCATGCGGTGGATGTCGCCTGCCATCGTCGACTGCAGCGCCCCGGCCACGGCCTGAAGTCCGGTCACCTGCACGTCGACGCCGTCGATGTAGAAGGCGTCCTTGACGGCCTGGAAGTTGTTGGTCAGTTCGGTGTCGTCGGCACCCTTTATCGCGATACTGGCGATGGCGTGTTGCTTGTCGTTGGTACCGAGAGCCGCGAGGTTGGGTGCGCCGGGCACCTTGAAGTAGGTGCCGTTGACCTTCTCGATCTGGTCGGGGTGGTCGACGGGAAGTGATTCGAGACTGGCGACGACCTTGGACTGGAACGCCGGATCGTCGATCGACGACCCTTCGGGCGCGGTGTAGAGGACGATGACGTCACCCTGCTTGTCGCGTCCGAACGTCGTGTCCGCCAGACGGGCAGCCTGGGCCGATTCCGAGGTCGGATCGTCCCAACCGCTCTGACTGAGATGGCTGTTGAGATCGAGACCGTAGGCGGCGAAGCCCAACAGCCCGGCCACCATGACACCGATAACGGTGTACCGCAGGCGGTAGACGATGTCTCCCCATCTGGCGAACACTTAAGAAACTCCTTGGCGCCCGACGAGCAGGGCGGACAGCGGTCGGAAGGGCTGCAGCCACGCGCCCTCGTCGGGGAGCGAATCGAGACTCACCCGTGGCAGTGGCTCACGGAACACACCGGGAATGTCCTCGAGGTCGAGGAATTCCAGGATGTCCGACGTGACAGCCCAGCTTGCGTGCTCCCGGAACCCCAGTACCTGAACGGGTACACCGGTTGCTGCGATGGCCTCCAACGGCCCCTTGAACGCCTGACCGTCGGCGGACGCGACCATGACACCGGCGAGGCCGCCGTCACGGTTGCGGAAGTCGATGTGGTCGAGCATGTCGGCGTCGACATCACTGTCTTCGTCGACCTTGGGCTTGGCGAACACCGCGAAGCCCACGTTACGCAATGCTTCGACCCAGGGGCGGACGACGTCGGCGCTGCCGGGTGCAATGTTGGTGAACACCGTCGCCTCGGGCTCGAGTGTCGCGGTGCCCGAGGTGGACAGTTCGGCGGTGCGGCTGAGCAGCCATCGGCCCAGCGCATCGAACCGTGGGCGGTAGGCGGCGGTGGGCCGGCCACCCAGGATCGCGCCGAGACCCATGTCCAGGTTGGGTGCATCCCACACGAGGAGGACTCGCTTGCTGTGGCGGGACTCACCGATCGCACCGAGTTCGGCGGGATCGATCACGGTGTCGGGCATGTCCGTACTGACGCTCATGCTGTCTTCTTTCCCCAGATCAATTCCGTCACCGAGCTGCCCACCTGCTGGGCCTTGCCCTCGAACTTCGTCACCGGCCGCTCGTGCGTCATGGGCGACTCCCAATCGAGAACGGTCAGGCCGGGCTCGGCGTTCCCGGCCTCGGCGATCCACTCAGCGTATTCGGCGTGATCGGTGGCCACGTGCAGAACGCCGCCCGGCTTCAGTCGGTCCGCGATCATCGCGAACGTCGGGCCCTGCAGGAGCCGACGCTTGTGGTGGCGCACCTTGGGCCACGGGTCCGGGAAGAAGACGCGAACGCCGGTCAAGGACTCCGAGGTCAGCATGTTCTCGAGGACGTCCATCGCGTCGCCGCGGAACAACCTGACGTTCTCGATGTTCTCGCGCTCGATCTGCTGCAGAGTCTGCGCGAGCCCGGGTCGGTAGACCTCGACGGCCATGAGGTTGACATGCGGCTCGGCCATCGCCATCGCCGTGGTGGCCGTGCCCGTGCCCGACCCGATTTCGAGAATCGCCGGACCGCTGCGCCCGAACCAGGCGTCGACGTCGATCTGCTCGTCGGCGACATCGCGGCCGATGCGTGGCCACAGGTTGTCCCAGGTGCTCTGCTGAGCGTCGGTCAGCGCTCCGCGGCGGGAGCGGAAACTGGTCACTCTGGGGTAAAGCCGCGAGCCCCGTTCCTGGGTCTGCACCGAGTTGTCTCCGGTGTCGGCAGAGGTGTCCTGTGGCTCGTTCACCGGTCCATTGTCGCGCATCGGCGGAGTGTGTGACAGGTGGGTCTCGAGTTGAAGTTGAGACTTGCGGTTCCGTTGCTGATCAGCGGTAGGACCGCGTCGACCAATTACAACGGTGTAATTCTCGACAGCACGTCCGGAACGGATGTCGTGTGCCAGAATCGAGGCCGCAGCAGGGGGCTGCGGGCCACGTGGCCGATCGTGCTCGACGAGCCGATCGCGCATCCTTGTGTGGCTGTTCGGGGGTCGTGTCCGGGGGGATCGATGATGGACGGTGCCGAGGCAGGTCTGGGTCGGTTGTGTGAGCGCTCGGGAGAGGTGGACACGGCGGGGGCCGTTACAGCCCGGGACGCTGTCGAGACCGCTGTCCAACGGCGTCTTCGGCCGCTGGAGGTGCACATTTCCGGCCGCGTCGGAGTCGGGAAGTCGGTGATTCTGTCGGTGCTCGATGCCGCGCGACTGCATACCGACGGGTTCGAGGTTCGGTTGCTCGAGAGCGAATGGGCCGACACCCCACGTGCGGTGGATGTGCAGCAGAACCGCAGCGCATGCGATGCCGACGTTCTCGTCCACGTGTTGGCCGGTGCCGTGTCCCCGGACGACATCACATTCCTCTCCGCTCGACCCGGTGGTCCGCCGGAACACACCGTGATCCTGCTGAACAAGGCCGACACTCTCGACGAACCAGCGGTGACAGCCGCAGCGGCATCCGCGCAATTGGGGCGACGCGTGCTGCCGGTGATGGGATCTGTCGCGGCGGGCCTGGGTGGCGTGGCCGGAGGATCCGCTGTGGACATGGCCGATGTGCGGGCCGTCGCGGCCGGTGAATTGCATCCTGGGGACCTGCTGACGGTCGATCGGTTTCGGAGTGCTGATATTTCGCTCTCGACGATTCGACGGGAGGCGCTGCTCGACTGTGTGGAATTACGCGGTCTCGCCCTGCTCGTCGATGCGCTCCGGCGGCGCAGTGGAGTGTCCGACGCGGATGTACTGCGTGAGTTGTGGGAGGCCACCGGGGTCGACGCCGTGACGACGGTGGTGTCCGACGGCGTCTCCGCTGCTGCGACGGCGCGCGACGACGACCTGCACGAACAACTGCTGCAGATATCCGCCCGTCACCGAGACGTTCGAGGTGCCGTCGAATCGTATCTCGCGTCGGATGAGGCGGTGGCTACCGATATGCGCTGTGCTGCAACTCGATTGGGAGTTTCGATCGAGACAGGATCGGAGCAGGCCCTGCTGGAGCAGGCATTGGTGTGGAAGCGGTGTGCCGCCACGTCGGAGGACGACACCATCCGGCGCTCCGCCCTGGCCCTGTGCCGTGGCTATGTGCGGATGCTCCGACCGTGATCGATTCGAACCGGGTCGTCGCTGTGCCCGACGATCTGAAAAGTGTTCTGCGTCGCCGTAACTCGGAGTCACTCGTACGCATCGACCGTGTACGCAGCAGTCGACCCGCAGGCATTCACGTCACCGGCACCGCGGGATCCGGTAAGACCGAGATTTGCCATCTGCTCACCAGGCGCGATGACGCGGAGACCGGGTTCGCCGACTCGGTCGAGGAAGCCGCGGTGGTCGTGATCGTTGTCGACGCGTCGGCTCCGGTAGGCGGAGCCGACGTCGAGCGCTGGCGTCCTGCCTTCGAGTCGACACCGGTTGTTCTGGTGGTCAACAAGATCGATGTGCATCGCCGGTGGCGCGAGGTGGTCGACGCCGATATCGACATTCTCGCCGAGCGTGTTCCGCGTGCGGTGGAACACTCCGTTCATCCGGTCTCGGCACGGTTGGCACGAGCCGGTAGGGAGAGCGGCGATGCCGCCGTGTTCGCGGAGTCGGGTTTCGGGGCGGTCGCCGACAGAATCGACGCGTTGCTGATGCAAGCCGCGGCGGTAGGGGCCCAGCGCAAATACGTTGCTGTAGTGCAGGAATCTGCCGCAGAGGCGAAGGCCGCCATCGTGGCCGAAGCTCGCGCAGTGACCGGAGGTGGTGACACTGCCCCTCTGCGTGCCCGGCGGGCGCGGCTGCTCGGTGAACGAGAACATCTGGGTGGTGACCGACGAGCATTGCTGCACAACCGTATTCAGCGGGTTCGGGTGGACTGCATTCACGCTGCGGCCGAGGACGTTCGGATGCTCGGTTCCCGGGTACGGCAGACGATCGAGGGATCGCGGCGGGCCGAACTCGGCCATCTGCCCGGGCACCTCGCCGAGTCCGCACGGGCAGTGCGAGCACGCGCCGACGCCGCGTTGTCCGCCGGTCTCCGCGCCGTGGAAGTCGAACTCGGGCTCGCCGACACGGTGCCCGAACCCGGTACCGCAGGCGGTGAGATCGACATCGGCGAACCGACCCGGCGACGCGGAATCGAAGACGTCCTGATGGTTGCACTGGGGGCCTCGGCCGGGGTGGGACTGGGTCGGCTGATCGTCTCGCCCCTGGCTCTGAT
This sequence comes from Rhodococcus sp. 1R11, assembly GCF_004563845.1. Lineage (NCBI taxonomy): Bacteria > Bacillati > Actinomycetota > Actinomycetes > Mycobacteriales > Nocardiaceae > Rhodococcus > Rhodococcus sp. 1R11. The sequence continues at coordinate 89,496 of NZ_SPNG01000011.1, forward strand.
TCCTACCTTGGCCGTGGCCAACACGGTCGTCTCACTTGCCGTCGGTGCCGCGATCGCGTGGTGGTTGACCCGATCACGGGCACTGGTCGCCGACCGTGCGCATCTTCGGGGCTGGACCCAGGAAAGTCTGGCTCGCGTGAAATCGGAAGTGGAACAGCGGCTGCTCTCTCGCATTCTGGAAGCCGAGTCCGCGCTCGCGTCGGCGTTGACGTCGACGGACCGGGAGGCGGTGGCACGTATCGATCTGTCGCTGGCCGAGATCGACGCCGAACTCCGCAGGCTCGCCGATCACCGATCGGCTCTGCTCTCGGCGTGCGATCGGGATCTGGCTGCACTCGAGCGTGGGCTGGAGCGATTTCGCGGGTCCGGGCACGGCATGGTCGTGCCGTCGAATCCCGTCGAATTCTCTCCCGGGGATCCGGAACCGATCGGCGCACCGATGCGTCGAAGCGGGTAGGTGCACCTCCGAACAGATTCGCAGGTGCCGAACAGGTGACCTGACAGTGAGAACAGGGCCCGGACAGTGAGGAGCGTCGATGATCGCGGTGGATGGCTTCGCAGTGGGCGGTTTCGAGACGAACGAGCCTGCCGAGGACGCGTCGGACGACGGCGGCGGCTACGTCTCGACGGACTGGTTCGATCTCGACGGCGACGGTCGTCACGAGACCTCCGTGCGGACGACAGAGGCCGGAACGACGGTGGGAACGGATGTCGATGGCGACGGTGTGACAGACAAGTTCACCGCCTTCGACCGTGACGGGCACTACGAATCCTGGGAGATTTTTCGGGAAGCGAACGGTTTCGGGGAGGGTAGATCGTCCGAATCAGGCCGACTGTAGGCCAGTCGGTCTGATTTGCATCGGCCCTGGTGGACGGCTTCTTGCGTCGATCTTTCCCTATCTGAATCGGTCTTGTGACCAATCGGACAACACCCTGTTTCTGGAATCACGTCGCTCGGCGTTAACCTGAACAACAGGACATCCGGCGCTCGGTCCTCGGCTTGCCGTACCCAGTAACATGGTGTACTGCAGTTCGAACGGCCGAGCAGCGCCCCGCCGAGAGGGGAAAACCGAGATCTACTCGTGCGTGCTTGCCCACAGCGATCGTGCGAATTCTTCCCGGTTCCGGCTAACCCCAGGAGAGTTAGATGACCTCAGCGACCATTCCCGGTTTGAGCGGCACCGACAGCGTGCCGACTCGACACAAAGAACTGCTTGCCTGGGTTGCTCAGGTAGCCGAACTGACCGAACCGGACTCCGTGGTGTTCGCTGACGGATCCGACGCCGAATGGGAGCGCCTGACCGACAAGCTGGTCGAGGCAGGCACCTTCACCCGTCTCAACGACGAGAAGAAGCCCAACTCGTTCCTCGGCAACTCCGATCCGTCGGACGTGGCTCGCGTCGAGTCGCGCACGTACATCTGTTCCAAGGAAGAGATCGACGCCGGACCCACCAACAACTGGATGGACCCGTCGGAGATGCGGTCGCTGATGACCGAGCTCTACCGCGGTTGCATGCGCGGCCGGACCATGTACGTCGTTCCGTTCTGCATGGGCCCGCTCGACGCCGCCGATCCGAAGCTGGGCGTCGAGCTCACCGATTCGGAGTACGTCGTCATCTCCATGCGTGTGATGACCCGCATGGGTCAGGCCGCGCTGGACAAGATCGGCGACGACGGGTTCTATGTCAAGGCGCTGCACTCGCTCGGTGCTCCGCTGGCCGAGGGCCAGGCCGACGTGCCGTGGCCGTGCAACGACACCAAATACATCACGCACTTCCCCGAGGATCGCGAGATCTGGAGTTACGGCTCCGGCTACGGCGGCAACGCGCTGCTGGGCAAGAAGTGCTACTCGCTGCGTATCGCGTCGGCGATGGCCCACGACGAGGGCTGGCTGGCCGAGCACATGCTGATCCTCAAGCTGATCTCGCCCGAGGACAAGGCGTACTACATCGCCGCGGCGTTCCCGTCCGCGTGCGGCAAGACCAACCTCGCAATGATTCAGCCGACCATCCCGGGCTGGCGTGCCGAGACAATCGGTGACGACATCGCGTGGATGCGGTTCGGCGAGGACGGCCGGCTCTACGCCGTCAACCCGGAGTTCGGTTTCTTCGGTGTCGCGCCCGGCACCAACTGGGATTCCAACCCGAATGCGATGAAGACCATCGATCAGGGCAACTCGGTGTTCACCAACGTCGGCCTGACCGACGACGGTGACGTGTGGTGGGAAGGCCTCGAAGGCAAGCCCGATCACCTGATCGACTGGAAGGGAACCGATTGGACGCCCGAGTCCGGAACCGATGCCGCACATCCGAACTCGCGGTACTGCGTGCCGATGGCTCAGTGCCCGTCGATGGCTCCCGAGTGGGACGACCCGCAGGGCGTGCCGATCTCGGCGATCCTGTTCGGTGGGCGACGCAAGACCACCGTTCCATTGGTGACCGAGGCCCGCGACTGGCAGCACGGTGTGTTCATGGGAGCCACCGTTGGCTCCGAGCAAACCGCTGCCGCCGAGGGCACTGTCGGTACCGTGCGACGCGACCCGATGGCCATGCTGCCGTTCCTCGGCTACAACGTGGGCGATTACTTCCAGCACTGGATCGACCTCGGTAAGAACGCCGACGAGTCCAAGCTGCCGAAGGTGTTCTACGTCAACTGGTTCCGTCGCGGCGACGACAAGCGCTTCCTGTGGCCCGGATTCGGTGAGAACTCGCGCGTGCTCAAGTGGATCGTCGAGCGCATCGAGCACAAGGCCGCGGGCGTCGAGACCCCGATCGGTGTCGTCCCCACCGCCGAGGCACTCGATATCGACGGACTCGATACCACCGTCGACGACGTCGCCGAGGCACTCGCGGTGAACACCGACGAGTGGAAGGCCGAGATCCCGCTGATCCAGGAGTGGTTCGACTTCGTCGGCGAGAAGCTGCCTACCGGGATTCAGGACGAATTCGACGCCCTCAAGCAGCGCCTGGGCGCGTAGTATTCACGAGACAGAACGGGGCTCACCGAGGGGTGGGCCCCGTTCTGGCTTTCGAAGTATGTGAGATCAGGCGGTGAGAGCTGCCGCGCCGTGCAGCGTGCCCAGACCGCCCAATGCAGCCGGCACCACCTGCAGGCCGTCGAGAAACTTCAGGCGCGCGTGCAGCGCGATCGACTCCCGGATCGGGTCCCACAGCGGCGGGCCGGCCTGAGCGAAACCGCCGCCGATCACCACCATGCGCACGTCCACCAGTGCGACCGCCGAGGCGATGGCCTGACCGAGAGCGACTCCGGCGCGTTGCAGTGCGGTGACGGCGAGCGGCTCGCCCGCGGCGGCATCCGCAGCCAGTTCGACACCGGTGCTCCCCGGCCAGCCCTGCTCCCGAGCCCACCGCACCGCCGACGGCCCACTCGACACCGTTTCCACGCACCCGATTCCGCCGCACGCACAGGACGTCGTCGAACCGGGGACGACGATGTGGCCGATGTGCCCGGCATTGCCACTGGCACCGGCGACGATCTTCCCGCCCAGCACCAGGCCTCCGCCGATCCCGGTGGACACCACGAGGCTCAGCACGTCCGGCACCCCCACCGCGGCACCGAATCGATGCTCACCCAACGCCGCCGCGCTGCCGTCCATCGCCAGAAGTATGTCGGCTTCGGGAAGCGCGGCAGCGATGTGCTCGCGCAGACCGAATCCGTTCTTCCACTCGTCGACGTTGATCGGCGCGACCGACCCGGTGACGAGGTCGACCGGACCGGAGCACGCGACCCCGACCCGCGTCACGTCGGCGCTTCCGACGACCCTGCGCAGCAGTTGGGCACAGGCCTCCCACACGCCGGAGGCCGGTGTCGGAACGGTTTCCGGGTGCTGCGGACGTCCGTCGTCGCCGACGAGTGCCGCTGTCATCTTGGTGCCGCCGATGTCGAGCGCGAGTGCCGTCATCGATCCAGGTTATGCGTTCGGTTTCAGGACCAGGACGAGGTTGCTGCCGAGGAACTCGCGGAGTATCGGTACGCGCATCATCCACCATGCCCAGCGCGGGTGATAGCGCGGAAAAGCGGCCAGCAACGTTGCGTTGGGAGTGCTTCGCGCCCAACGCAATCCGTCTGCCGCGCTGATGTCGAACAGAGATTCACCGAATCGGTTCTTGGGTTCGTGTCCGGTGGTGCGGACGTAACGTCGGGCCGCGTATTCGCCGCCGAGGTAATGCCACGGCCGGGTCTCGTGGCCGCCGAACGGGCCGAACCAGATGGTGTACGAAAGCACAGTGAGTCCGCCGGGTTTGGTGACACGCAGCATTTCCTCGGCCATGGTCCACGGTTCGCGGACGTGCTCGGCGACGTTGGACGAAAAGCAGATGTCGACGCTGTCGTCGCGGAAGGGCAGCGCCATGCCGGAGCCGCGCACCGAACCGGGGATCTGCAGTCCGGCGGCGTGCATTTCCGAGGCGTCCGGTTCGACGGGCAGATAGCGCGCACAACTCGCTCCGAAGACGTCGGCGAAGTATCCGGGTCCGCCGCCGACGTCGAGCACCGTCGCCGCAGACATGTCGGTGCCGGTCAGGCCGCGGTACAGGTCTCCGATCAGTTCGACGGAATCACGGGCCAGGGCGCCGTAGAAGATGTCCGGAGAACTCTGCTCGTGCCCGAAGTCTTTCAGTAGCTTCACCGAGCGACGCAGTGTCGCGCGAGAGGCGAACAGTCGTGTCACGGCGGAAGTCACGAAAACGAACCCTAGCGGTTAGTGTGGCAGCGGTATTCGACGACGGTCGAGAAGCGAGCACGGTGGATGAGGTGAAGCGAGCGGTGCGCGAGGTTCTGTTGCTGTGCTGGCGCGATACCGGGCATCCGCAGGGCGGCGGCAGCGAGCGTTACCTCGAGCAAGTGGGCGCGGGCCTGGCTCGACGCGGCGTCCGCGTCACGCTGCGGACGGCGTCGTACCCCGGTGCTCCCGCCGAAGAGATCGTCGACGGCATCCGCATCAGTCGCGGTGGTGGCCGCCTGTCGGTGTATCCCCGTGCCTTGGCTGCTATCGCCGCTGGTCGGCTCGGTTTCGGCCCGCTCAAGGGGATCGCCCCGGATGCCGTGATCGACACCCAGAACGGCATTCCGTTCTTCTCCCGCGCAGTACTCGGCGTGCCGGTGACGCTGCTGGTGCATCATTGTCATCGCGAGCAGTGGCCGGTGGCGGGCCCGATGATGGCAAAGCTCGGCTGGTGGCTCGAGTCGACAGTCTCGCCGAAGGTGCACCGCCGTAATCAGTACCTGACAGTGTCGTTGCCTTCCGCGGACGAGTTGATCGCGCTCGGGGTCGATCGGGAGCGCATCGCCGTGGTGCGCAACGGGGCCGACGACATTCCTCTGTCGGTGCCGGAGGGCGGCGAGGACACCCGCACGCCGCACCCGTCGTTGTCCGTGCTGTCGAGACTGGTTCCGCACAAGCAGATCGAGGACGCGATCGACGTCGTGGCTGCGCTGCGCGGCCGCATTCCCGACATCCACCTCGACGTCATCGGCGGCGGGTGGTGGGAACACAATCTTCGCGAGTACGTCACGGGCCTGGGCGTCGATCGGTACGTCACCTTCCACGGCCACGTCGACGAGGAGCGCAAGCATGCACTGCTCGGTCGGTCGTGGGTGCACGTGATGCCCTCCCGAAAGGAGGGCTGGGGCCTCTCCGTCGTCGAAGCCGCCCAGCACGGTGTTCCCACGGTGGGGTACCGCAGCTCCAAGGGGCTCACCGATTCGATCATCGACGGCGTCACCGGTGTTCTCGTGGGTGGTTCGACGTCCGGAGCGGAGGACCGCGATGTGTCCGCGCTGACCGCTGCCGTCGCCGAACTGCTGCAGGACGCCGAGGCGCGCACTCGCCTCGGGGAGAAGGCGCGAGTGCGCGCAGGAGAGTTCTCCTGGGGCCAGTGCGCCGACGGCGTGTTCTCGGTGCTCGACGGGACGACGCGCGGCACCTGGTCGTCAGGTCTGGTGGGAGCGGCCGACGCGCATACCCCTGCCGAATCGGCTCAGGAGTCCTACCGCTAGTCCTCCGAGCAACAGCAGTGCCCACGCCAGATGTGCGAGCACTACGGCTGTCGCCGAACGACTTTCGAGGATTACCGGATTCTGCACCCGGTACAGGCTCAGTTCCTCGTCGGAGTACACGACGTCGAGCCGGTCCAACGTCTGCTGCGCATCGCCGAGCTCGCCCGGCGTCGTGTTCTCCACCAGTACCCAACCGACGCCCAGGGCCGCGAGAGTGTCCGCGGAGTCGCCTGCGAGCAGAGCGTTCTGCACGTCCGTTGCCCGTCGGCCCTCCCCGCGGACCGTGCCGCCTGCGACGAGAAGTTCACCGGTCTGCAGTACGTCGAGAGGCAGCATTCGGGGTGCAGGATCCAGCACGGGCGCTGAGCCGCTGTAGGGAAAGCGGCGGAACATTCCGGCGGGGAGTACGGCCACGTCGCCGTCCTGGTCGGCGAGTTCCGCCGAGACCGCTCGCCACGACTGCGGGTACGTCACCGGCTTCAGTGCGTTGCCGACGCCCCAGCCGAGGTCGGGGAGTGCAACGAGTAACGCCAGCACGGCAACGCCCCCTGGTAGCCAGGCGTTGCCGAATCGGGTGCGCTCGGCCGCGCTCAGCGCGGCCCACTGCACCGAATTCGGTCGGCGGTGATGGGCGCGCCGGGACGCCAACCAGCTGATACCGGCCGCAGCGGCGAGGGCGTACATCGGCATGGTCAGCGCAACCCACTTCTGCGAATCGCGGAGCAGGCCGGCCCCGGGGACGGTGTCGCCCAGTACGCGTGCGGCCGCCAACCCCGGTCCGGTTGCTGCCAGCGCAGGGAGCGCGATGGCACCGAGCGCAACGACACCCAGACCCACGATCACCGGATTACGTCGACGCCGGCACAGCGGCCGTATCCCGAGCGCGACGACGGTCAGCAACAGGACCGTCCCCACAACAGCGAAAAGTCCTGTCCGAGAATTGGGTACGGCATCGGAGTTCCAGATACCGCCGAGACCGGCCAGGCTGCCCACCGTGCCCAGACCCGGCTCGGCGCGTGCTGCGAACGCGGCCCAACCCGCCGGATCCGCCGGTTCGACGCCACCGCCCGACACCATTGTCGCCATCAGCCACGGCGCCGACGCGACGGCTGCGATCGCGAGGGTGGCGACCACACGCAGGCCGCGTCGGGCACCCCCGGGGAGGGCGACGACGAGTAGCGCGAGTATTACTGCCAGTAGTGCACCGGTGGGGGTGAGCCCGGCAGCGGCCAGGCAGACCGCGAGGGCCCACCAGGAGCGACCGGACCTGACCGCGAGTGCGGCGACCACCGTCCACGGGAGGGCGGCGTATCCGACGAGCAGGCTCCAATGCCCCTGCAGCAGGCGTTCGGCGACGTAGGGGTTCCACACGGCCACCGTCGACGCGACGAGCAGGGCAGGCAGTGGTGCGGTGGGCAGGATCCTCCGCGCCATCACCGCCGCGCCCCAGCCGGCCATCCACAACGCCAGCAGCAGGACGGCCTTGACCACGAGGCCACCGTCGAACACCGTGGTCAGGGCGGCGATCGCGGCATCCTGCGGCACGGCCCGCGCGGCCGCGTCGGCGATTCCCCAGGCGGAGTCGGTGAAGTATGAACGGGGAGTGCTGACGGCGTCGCGCAGCAGGAGATATCCAGGGCCGAGCAGTGGTCCGAGAACGACGAGCGAGAGCAGCAGGCTGTAGAGCGGCGGCGTCCACCTCGACCTCGACCACGCCATGATCGGCACCCTATACCGTGGGCACATGTCGTTTCGCGCCTCGTCCGAGGCAGACCACCCGGCGGGTGCGTCCGTCGCCGGGATGGGGATGGTGACGGCCGGCTCGATGTTCGCCAATGTCGTGGCGTATCTGTTGCAGGTGCTCGCGAGTCGCATGCTCGGCGTCGAGGGTTACGGTGAGTTCGCGAGTCTTCTTGCGGTGCAATTGGTTCTGGCGGTACCGGCGTTGGCGTTGCAGTCCGTCGTCGCGCGCGAGGTGGTGCGCGGCCGCAGTTCTCGCGAGCTGCGCGGTGTCGGCTACCGCTGTGCGGCGGTCGTGGGTGTGCTGGCTCTCGCTGTGTCGCCTGCGTTGTCGGCGGCCATGGACGTCTCCGCAGCGGCCACGGTGTCGGCCGTGATCGCTGCGCCGGTGCTGGTGCTGTTGGCCGCGGAGCAGGGGCTTCTGCAAGGACGCGGCCGATTCGGCGCATTGAGCGTGGTGTTGGCGGCGGCCGGTTTCGGCAAGGTGGCGCCGGCGGTGGTCGTGTTGCTGCTCGGCGGCGGCCCGGGTTCGGTGCTGCTGGCGACGGCGGCCGGTATCGGCGTGGTGGCCGTCGGCGCGCGGTCGGCCGCTGGAGTGCCGGTGAACGCGGTGTCGGAAACCAGGGTGACCGTTCTGACGGTGTTGCAGGCCTCGCAGGTGCAGTTGGTGCTGATCGCGATGTCCGCGTTGGATCTGGTGCTGGCTCGTTCGTTGCTCAGCAGTACCGAGGCCGGGCTGTACGCGGTCGGTGCTGTCGCGTCCAAAGCAGCGTTCTGGCTGCCGCAGGCGGTCGGGGTGGTGTTGTATCCGCGAATGGCGAACCCGTTGCACTCGGCTGCCGCAGTGCGCTCGGCGCTGACCGTCGTCGCCGGACTCGGCACGGTACTGGTATTGGGGGGCGCGCTGGCGTCGCCGTTACTGCCGTTGGTTGTCGGCGACACGTATTCCGGTGTGCAGCAATACGTGTGGCTGTTCGTGCTGCAGGGGGCGTGCCTGGCGGTACTGCAGAGCGCGCTGCTGTGGGCGATAGCGGGTGAGCGTACCCGCCTGGCCCTCGTCGCCTGGTTCGCCCTCGCGGCCGAGGTGCTGCTGTTGCTGTTCGTGGCCTCCACGCTGGCCCAGTTCGTCACCGTCGCAGCCGTTACCGCCGCAGTCACGATGGTCGTCGTGTGCGCAGTCGTTCTGTTCGGAGACAGGATCAGTCGCCGGCAGGTCTGATCTCGCCGATGATCTCGAAGTCGACGGCACCGGCCAATGCCAAGTAGATCGGTTGCGAGACATGGCCGTCGGACAGAAACAGGTGCCCGCGGGCACCTGTGAACGACACCGAATCGGATACGGATTCGATGACGCGAACATCGGCGGTGCCTGCCCTGTTCACCAACGCCCCGAGCAGTTTGATGCCCTCGTAGCACGACTGTCCCAGTGCGCCGACGATCGGCGCATCGACCCCGAAGGAACGAGCGAAACGAGCGGAGAACCCCAAACTCGCTTCGGTGGCGAGGGTTTCGAAGTAGCCGGACGCGACGTACAGCCCATGGGTGTTCTCGCCGCCGGCCGCCAGCAACATGTTCTCGTCCATCAGTGGACTGAGGCGGACGCAGTGCCCGTCCAGCCCGGCCGTGGCGAACTGCTGATGGAAATGGACTGCGTCGTCGCCGATGAGGAGGACCACGGTCGCGTCGGCACCCGATCGTTCGATCGCAGTGACGGTCGCGGCGAAGTCGCTCGTGCCGACCGGTGCGAACTCGGCGTGCACCACCGATGCGCCCAGCCCACGTAGCCGAGTTGCGGTGATGGAAGCACTTTTTCGTGGCCAGACGTAGTCGTTTCCGACGATCGCCCAGCGTCGCCGTCCGAATTCGCGAACGAGGAACTCCAGCGCCGGGACCAGTTGGTTGGCAGGCGTCTCACCGGTGATGAACAGTCCCGGGTAGCGATCGCCGCCCTCGTACAGGGAGGTGTACACGTACGGAATTCGACCGAGCGTCACCGGAATGACGGCTCGCCGTACCGCCGAGGTGTGCATCCCTGCCACCGCGTCGAGGGCGCCGGCATCGAGCAGTGTCGCGACCTCGCGGGCCACCGTCACCGGATCGCGGCCGCCGTCGATGGAGATCAACTCGACGCGGCGGCCCACTACGCCTGTCGAGGCGTTGAGTTCGTCCCTGGCCAGCTGGGCCGACAGCTCGCTGGACGGCCCGATGATGCCGAACGGTCCGGACATCGGAAAGATCAGGCCGACGCGAAATGTGTCGAACCCGTCGCTGTTCATCGTGCCGTCCGTCCGCTCGGTGTCTCTGCGCGGTTCGCTTCACCATAGAATCGCTGACAGAGACTGTAGCGCCGACGCAGGAACCGAGCAGGGGGACGATCACATGGATCACCAGGACGCTGCCTCGGCAGCGCGTTTGCTCACCGTGGTCGAGCGGGCAGTGTCGGATCGATTGCGCGCCGCCCTCGTGCCGTGGGAATTGGACCTCGAAGAATGGCGAGTGTTGTCGTTGTTGTCCGACGGTGAGGGGCACACGATGGCCGAGACGGCCGAGTTCGCTCTGCTCTCCCCGCCGACGTTGACCAAGGCGGTCAATCGGCTGGTGTCCAACAATCTGGTGCACCGCCGTACCGGCACCGTCGATCGTCGCCAGGTGCTCATCCGGTCGACGGCTCGTGGAAAAGCCAAGCACGACGCGGCCGCCCCGGTGATGAACGACGTCGCGGCGACGGTGTTCCCGTCGGAGTCGGATCGTGAGCTGTTGGAGTCTCTGCTCCGGGCGCTCGAGACCAACGCGAAGACGGCCTCGATCACTCACTGACCGCTGTCGGCGTCCGGTTTCGGACGCGGCTCCGCCGTTCCCTGCCAGGTCGGCTCGTTTGGTGATCTGTTTTTAACATGTTTCACGACGCAATAGTGTCCGTGGCAAGTATTGTTCCGATGCAGCGCAGCCAGCGCTCTCGCCGCGAACCGAAGTGGACACCCGTTCATGAACATGAAGAAGTACTTCGAGGGGCCAGCGACCAGCCTCGACGATCAGATCGAAAGCTACGCAACCTCCCGAGTGCCCGACGACCAACGCTGGCGTCGGCCCGCGATTCTGCTCGTCCTCACCGGCAACGTGACAGCGATGTTCTGGTTCGCCCTCGGCGGCCAGATCGGGTTTCTGGTGGGATGGCCGATGTTCCTGATCCCCGTGGCTTACATGGTGATCGGCGCGACGCTCGTCGGCAGCCTCATCATGCGTATCGCCAGCCAGGAGGGTCTGTCGCTGCCACTGCTCACCCGCGGGCTGGGGTTCGGAACCAAGGGTTCTGCCGTCGCCTCGCTCGTCTACGCGGTCAATTACGTCTTCTACTTCATCTTCGAGGGCAGCATCGTCTCGCACGGGCTCAGTGAGCTCGCGGGGATCGATATCAACTCTGCCTGGGCCACAGTGGTATTCGCGCTGGTCGCACTCGTGGCGCTGTTCTTCTCCTGGCGCGGTATGCACTCGATGAACATTCTGCAGCGCTTCGGGATGCCGATCTTCCTGATCCTGTTCGCCGTCGGTATGTACATGCTCGCGAGCGGCTACGTACTCGTCGGGCCCGGTGAATGGGAAGCGACCGGTGGATTCACCGCCACCGCGATGTGGCAGGCCTTCAGTCTCGCCAACGGGCAGGTGGTGTTCCAGGCGCTCATCGCCACCGACTACGGACGGTTCGCCAAGAAGAGCGTCAGCTACGTCGGAACGGCCGGACTGATGCTGGCCGAACTGCTGATGATCGTCGTCGTGATGATTCTCGGTGCGTTCCTCGGCTTCACGATGCTGCGTCACTTCACCGGAACCACTGCAACACCGGAACTCTCGGCCACCGACCCGGGACTGTACTTCGCCATCGTCATGGGTCTGCTCGGCGTGATCTTCGCGGTGGTGACCCAGGTACGCATCAACGTGATGAACCTGTATTCCGGATCCCTGGCCCTGTCGAACGCGTGGGATGTGCTCTCGCCCAAAAAAGTCGGCCGTCAATGGTGGATGGTGGCGCTCTTGGTGGTGGGCGTGCTGTGCTACCCCGTCAACATTCTGCAGTACACCGACAAGTTCCTGGCCGTCACCGGCATCATGACCAACACCTGGATCTTCATTCTGCTCGCGGATTACTTCGTGTGCAGACGAATGCTCGGCCTGGCACCACGCGACAACATCGAGTTCCGTGAAGGGCGAGTACGCAATTGGAACCCCTGCGGCATCATCGCCATGGCAGCGGGCGTCGCGGTGGGCGGGCTCGGGGTATTCGGCCTCTACCCGTCGTACTACGCGTCGTTCATCGCCATGCTTCTCGGCCCGCTGCTCTACGTTCCGCTCACGATCGCAACCCGCGGACAGTTCTACGAACCACCGAAATCGAACGATCCCCTCATCGCCGAAAGGACTGTGGCGTCATGACATTCACTGCAGCGGCCGTCCAGTTCGAGCCCACACTGTTCGCCAAGGACTCGAACATCGCCGCTCTGACCGAACTCGTGGAGAAGGCGGCCTCGGACGGAGCGCGCCTGATCACGACACCCGAAATGGCAACCACGGGCTACTGCTTCCACGACACCGAGGAAGCGGCAACCGTCGTCGAACAGATCCCCGGCCCCACCACCGAGACGTTCGCCGAGATCGCTTCTCGTCGTAATTGCTACATCGTCGTGGGCATGCCCGAAGTCGATGCGACGAGCGGATTGTTCTACAACAGTGCCGTTCTCATCGGGCCCGAGGGAATTGTCGGCACACACCGCAAGACACATCCGTACATCGCCGAGCCCAAATGGGCGGCCCCGGGCGATCTCGGGCACCAGGTGTTCGAGACCTCACTCGGGCGCATCGCATTGCTCATCTGCATGGATCTGCACTTCCTGGAGACGGCGCGAGTGGTTGCGCTTCAGGGTGCCGACGTGATCTGCCACATCAGCAACTGGCTCGCCGAACGCACTCCTGCCCCCTACTGGATCAGTCGTGCTTTCGAGAACAACTGCTACGTCATCGAGAGCAACCGCTGGGGTCTCGAACGAACCGTTCAGTTCAGCGGCGGCACCTGCATCATCGAACCCGACGGAAACGTGGCCGGTCTCCTCGACGTCGGTGACGGTATCGTTCTCGGCGACATCGACATTCGTCGCACACGCGAGCCCGGGCCCGTGCGCAGGCCGAATCTGTACCGTGAACTGCAGACCAACACGTACGCGTGGAACCCGCTCGATTTCTTCACCCTCTACGGCCACTCGCCCTTACCGGCCGGGCGGACTTCGTCGGTGAGCGTTGTGCAATGCACACCGGGGACGTCGATCGACGGCAACCTCGACGACATCGAGCAGTGGGCCGCCGGCCTCGCGGACGCGAGTGATCTCATCGTGTTTCCCGAACTGTCCGTCACCGGGCCGGTCTCCGCGGATCGACCACCGCGCGAGGTCGGGGAATCGATCGACGGAACGTCGCTCTCACGCGTCGTCGATATCGCTGCCCGCCATGATGTTTCGCTGGTCGTCGGATTGGCCGAGCGTGAGAACGGGACCGATCGCGTGTACAACTCTGCAGTGCTGGTCCAGCCGAACGGAACCTGCACGGCGTACCGCCAGATCCATCTGTCCGCCGAACATACGTCGCTGTTCGATGCGGGCGACCGCTGGACCGTCGTCGACCTTCCCGTCGGGAGAGTGGGAATGCTCGTCGGTCACGATGCACTGATACCGGAGGCAGGCCGGATCCTGGCTCTGCGGGGCTGCGATCTGATCGTCTGCCCGGCCGCACTCGCCGGCACCTTCGTCGGCTCGCACCCGGGAACCGAAATCCCTCATGCAGCAGAGGTCCCCACCGGAGCCGATCCCACGCACTGGCATCACATGCGCGTCCGGGCAGGCGAGAACAACGTGTACTTCGCCTTCGCCAACTCGATCGACACCGACCGCGGAATCACCGGGCACAGCGGAGTATTCGGGCCGGACACCTTCGCCTTCCCCCGAACCGAAGCCCTCGTCGACAGTGACGCGCCGGGCCACGCGACCGGCGTCGTGGACACCACGAACCTGGGTGGGGCGTACCCCACCAACGTCGTGCGCCGCAAAGACCTCGTGCTGATGCGCCAACCACACCAGTACGGAATCCTCTCGACGGCCTGAGTGGCCGAGAAACGCCAGTGGCGTGGTTATGTCCCCGCTGGGGCACATAACCACGCCACTGGCTATCTGGTCGTTCCGCAGGCTCCACTCCTGCCACCTGGGTCGTTCCGCAGGCTCCACTCCTGCCACCCGGGTCGTTCCGCAGGCTCCACTCCTGCGCGAAGCGCACTTACTCCTTGGAGAGGTTCGTCCTCGGAATCTCTTCCGTGCGGTCCGTCGTCCAATCGCGGTTCGGTGCGGTGCCGCCACTGGGAGTCGGGCGGGGAGCGGCGTCGGTGCGGGCGGGCTGACGGTGTCCACCGTTGCCGCCTCCGCGCAGCAGCAGAACGACTCCTGCGATCAACGAGATGACACCGAGGATGCCGGCGACGATCGGAACGGTGCGGCCGAAGAGCGACAGCTTGTCCTGGCCGTCCTTGGCCTGCTGGATCTGGTATTCGACGGTGTTCTCGTCGAACGTGATCGGGGCCTTCAGGACGTCGACCTCGGGCTTGCCTGCTTCACGGCCGTAGTACTGGTGGATCTGCTCTTCGCCCTTGACGACGACGCCGGTCTCGGGCTCGACCCAGACCGTGCGGGTGTTCTCGTACCAGCGAGTCATCGTCACCGGTGCGGTTCCGCCCTCGACGCCCCAGGTGTCGGCGGGCAGCGTGACCTTGTTGGTCGGCAGGTTCACCACGGTCGACAGGTCGACCGGTCCGACGGTCTGCTGGTACTGGTAGACCGGCGTGCCGTTGATTTCGGTTTCCTCGACGAAGTCGATGTCCTTCGAGGCGCGCGCGTTGACGTCGAAGTACGGGTAGCTCTTCTGCTCGGCGTTGAACGGGAACTTGTACTGCAGACCGGTGTGGGCCACTTCCTCGGCCGGCTTGTCGCCTGCCACCTGGATGGTGCCGATCGGGCTCTCGACGGGCATCGAGGTCTTACGGTCGATGCTCACGCGGTCGACCGTGGCGGTCAGTAGTCCGGTGTCGGCCTGCTTGTCGGTGCGGCGCAACGTCTGTCCGGCCTGAAGAGTCATGATGTCGGCGTCGGACGGGTCCTCGACGGTGACGAATCGCTGTGAGGTCAGTGGAACGTTCTGATCGACCACGGCGCGACCGGCTGCCAGCGACCGCGCGTCGAGGACGCTTCCGGTGCCGGTGGACACGGTGGTGACCTCGAGGTCGAGTGGAGTCTTCTCGAGCGCCGAGACGGTGTAGGTGGGGATGAGGATGGCGGCAACCACCAGAAATGCGCCCAAGCCGATGAGAACGAGGGCTAGTATCCGGCTCGGCCCTGAGCGCTCCGCCATGCTGAATCTCCTTAGTCGACCGCTTCACTGGAAGACACCGCAGGCGGGATCGTACGAATTCCCCGATGCGCTGCCCGATTTCTTACGACACGTCGCAGGTGACAGTAACAGTCGACAGTGGCACCGGTCTCGTCCACGCCGGTTCGACACGGCACACTTGAGCCACCATGAGCACTGGAGTCCACTCGGCGTCCGTCGTACCGTTGCGCGCCTTCGTGCCCGCTCTGGAAGGCATGCGGGCAGTCGCCGCAATCGGCATCGTCGTCACCCACGTCGCGTTCCAGACCGGGGCCGCCAATTCCCCGCTGATGGGCCGAGTCTGGGGCCGGTTCGATCTGACGGTGGCGATCTTCTTCGCGCTGTCGGGATTTCTGCTGTGGCGCCCGCATGCCGCGCAGGCCCGTGGGTCGGGAGCCGCGCAGCCGACACGGCGGTATTTCTGGTCTCGCGCAGTGCGCATCCTGCCCGCCTACTGGGTGGTCACGGTGCTGGTCCTGCTGTTTCTGCCGCACGCAGGCGGGGACTACCGAGTGTGGTTGGCCAACCTGTCTCTGACCCAGGTGTTCGTACCGTTGACACTGACCGAGGGCATGACGCAGATGTGGTCGCTGTCGGTGGAAGTGGCGTTCTATTTGTTGCTGCCCGTGTTCGCCTGGCTGATGATGCGGCTGCGGGGTTCGTCGGCGAGGTATCGGGTGTGGGTTCTGCTCGCTGCGTCTTCGGTGTCGCTCTCCTGGGCGTTCGTCCCGATCGCCACACCGGAAGCCATTCATCACGACAACTGGTTGCCCGGCTACTTTCCGTGGTTCGCCGCAGGCATGCTCCTCGCCGAAGTATCGGTCGGTCCGCAGATGTGGGTGCATCGATGGGCGCGTCGCAGGTGGGTGATGCCCGCGATCGCGGTGACGGCGTTCGTTCTGTCGGCGACGCCGCTGGCGGGTCCGCAAGGGTTGGTGCGGCCCGAGCCGTGGCAGTTCGAGCTCAAGATCGTCTTCGGTGCCGTGCTTGCGTTCGCGATGCTCTCGCCGTTGGTGCTGGCCGATTCCGGCCGCCGGCATCGGGTGTTCGAGCATCCGGTGATGCTGACCCTCGGCCGCTGGTCGTACGGAATTTTCATCTGGCACCTGGCCGTGCTCGCAGTCGTGTTCCCGGTGTTCGGCATCGTCCCCTTCTCGGGCGGCATGTGGTTCGTGCTGACGGTGACCCTGGCACTGTCGATTCCGGTCGCTGCCGCGAGTTATGCGTTGGTGGAAGAGCCGGCCCGCCGCAGGTTCGCGCCGAAGAAGGCGGTCACGACTTCCGCATCGCGCTGACGGCCAGCGCGACGATGCCGACCAACGAAGCCAGCTGCACCGCGTAGGACCCACCCACGTATCCGTCTGCCGACCGCCACGGTCCGAGCGAGAGCAACGCGGCCCCCAGCAGGGCGAATCCTCCTGCTGCACAGACCGATACACGAGACGAGATCTCCGGCCCGTACCGGCGGCTCAGGAGCGCCGAGCCGGCACCGAGAACCAGCACCGAGATCGCACCGACAATGCCCGCCAGCACGATCGCCGCACCGAGCAGCGCCGCGAACGCCACCGGGGTGCTACGCCACGGCCGGGGCGCTGGACCCGGATCCACGACGCCGCGAGGCCGCCGCAGCGCAGCGATCAGCAGCGGAATCAACAGCAGCAGCCCACCGAAGATCCCGAGTCGATACCAGCGGTCGGTGGTGAAATCCAACGACACCGTGCCCGACGCCCCGGCCGGGACGATCCAGGCCTGTTGCCAGCCGTCGACCACCACGGGGGTCAATTCGGTCCCCCCGGGAGTCGTTGCGCGCCAGCCGCTGTTGTTACTTTCGGGAATGACGAGCAGGCGATCCGAGGTGCTCGAGGTGAGGGTCACTTCGCGGTGGTCGGGGCTCCACGCGGTGGTGCGCGCCGCCTGCGGCGCAGACGTATCCGGCCACAACGCCGGAATCGGCATGGTGCGCAGTCGAAGCCCGTCGACGAAGAACGACGCACCGGGCTCGACGACGATGTCCTGGCGTCCCTCGGGAAGCGAGACGGGGTTGACGAAGTTCTCGTTCACCGGGATGTCCGCGTCGCAGACCGATGCGGGTAATGCTGCACCGGAACGGAATTGGTCCGCTGTCGCCGTCACCGAGGTGCGGACCGTCTGCCCCGCGATCGACACCAGGGGGCCGTCGAAACAGTCGACCGTGATCTGCCGGTCACCGTCGTACGGCGGCCCGATCGGCTCGCCGGCGGACAGCGGTGTGACCTCGGCAAATCCGGGCGGTTGAGATTGGATGAAGCCCAACGAGTTTCGGTCGAGTACACCGTCCCAGTCCACGATGGACAGCACGATCCTGTCGGTTACGTACGGTGCCAGCTCGAGTGTCGTCGAACCGTCGGCATCCACATCACGCACCATCGGGCCGTTCCCCAGATTCACTGCCACCCGCGTGGGGTGGGCAGGCAGCGCGCCGAGGCTGGGGCTCAGCTTCAGCCCGTCCACCAGTGTCGGAGCGGGCAGTTGAATGGTCAACGTGGGGTCGGTACCGGCTCGATCGGTGATCGACTTCTCCGGTGCCGTCCACGACGTACGCGGATCGCCGTCGGTGGCGGCGAAGGCCGAGCCGTCGAGGTCCGCGACGTCGGACGCCCCGCTCGCCAGCGGCCGGCCGGGCTGGGCCAGCAGCGCCTCGAGCTCGGGGGACTGCCGCGTGCGTACCGTCAGCTCGGGGATCACCGCGGTACCCATCGGGACGTCGATCGTGCGCGAGAAGCGACCCAGTTCCTCCGGCGACTTGGACAGTCCACTGCTGCACCGGATTCGATCGTCGGTGTCCAGGCAACCAGAGCGCCCCGGAAATTCTTGGCCCAGCTCCCAGGCGTCGACGCTCGCTCCCGCAGGAGTGGGTGGCAACACCGCACGGTGCACGATGGAGACCGGCTTCGGGTTGTCTCGATCGGAGTAGTCGTCCACCGACACCTCGCTGATGCCGAACTGACTGCCCCGGGTGCCGTCGACCGTCGATTTCGCGGTGATGCGCAGCCACGGCGTTTCCCCACCGGGCAACGACACCGTCATCGGGTCTCCCGGCTTGTCCACCCGCGCCGCCGTCGAACCGTTCGGAGTGGTGACCTCGACCCACTTGACCGGGTCTCCGATCGTTCCCGGGCTGGTACGCATGTGCAGCAGCCCGCCGCGCACCGGAGTGTCGAAATCGAGTTGAAGCCATTGCCCCACAGCGCGTTCGATGCCGTTGCTGATCCAACTGGTGGCCAGATCGCCATCCACCGCGGCCGCGACACCGCTGCCGGGCACGCTGCCTCCGATCTGAGTCGCGTCCGACGCCGAACTCGACGCGGTCAACGTCGCGCCTTCCCACTCGGCGTCCACGGTCTGTGCCCCGTACACCGGATAATCGGGCACCTCGTTCAGCGAACGGCGGGGCTCGTCGGCTGCACGAAGAGCGGAGTTGTGATTGTCGACCTGACCGAAATCGGTCTCGCGATTCATCGGTGTATCGGTGACCGTCACCGAATCGACGGGCAGACCCGCAGCAGCTGCATCCGACGCCAGCAGCGTCGGTCCGGCCGGAACGGGTAGCCGAACGCCGTTGTTGCGCAACTCGTTCGATCGCAGAATCGACTCGGGACCGCCCTGCACCACCGGCACCCGATCCACGTCGACCGTGTACGGGCCGGAGGCAGGGACGTCGGCCGCTGCGTCGACCGCATAGATTTCGACGGCCGGATACGCAGGCCGCAGATCGCCGTCCAGAACCACCCCGTCCACCTGACCGGGGGCCACGTCCTCGCCGAACTCCGCCACCTTCTCGAGCCCCGGCGAACCGTCGAGCACGCGGTGGACGGACGCCGGTCGAGTGGACCGCGAATCCTCCGGATCCAGGTCGTTGCGCACGACGACGTAGCTGATGCCCTGTCCCACAAGGGTATCGGCCAGGCCGGTCGACGGCCTGCCGTCGGCGAAGAGTCGCTGTACCGAGTCCAGGGCGCGAATGGCACCCGGCGGCGTGAGCGGCACCGCATCTCGGACGGCCCAGGGCGTGGTCGCGAGAGCCTGCAACGGCTCGTCGCGCGTCAGTCCCCAGGTCTGCAGAGCGAACGGTGCGCCGGGCACGATCAATGCCCGCTGCGCGTCGGAACCGTCGGGGCTCGAGCCCGAGGCATGGTCGGTGAGCCAGTCGGCGGCGTCGTGCCAGTACTGCGGCACTGCCTCGTACGCACCGCGCGGCGCCAGCTTGCCCGTCCATGCCAGCGCCGTGGACAGGGTCAGCGCCACCAGGACCAGCGCGGTCACCGCCATCATCGGGTGCTTCTCGGGATGCGCGACGGCCGCTCGCCACGTCGGCCGTGGAACCGAGCCCGGCAGTGGAACCCGGGCCAGCAGATGAGCGAGGCCGAGTACCAACGGGATTCGGATGACCGGCTCTAGTTTGTGAATGTTGCGCAGAGGTGCGCCCGCGGAATCGAGGAACACTCGGACCGTTGCCGCGAACGGACCGTCGAGATCGCCGACGAATCCCGCTCCCAGGCCGACGAGACCGACGAACAACATGATCGTCAACCGGCCGCGGGCCGGCATCGAGCGCATGGCCAGACCCGCGATCCCCGCGGCCGCGATCAAGCCGGTCGCGATCACGGCAGCGGGCTGCGTCACCAGGACCGCGCCGGCCACTCGCTCCGGCGAGACGAACGGGGTCCAACTGCCGGTGCCGCGCAGCACCTCGGTCAGCGACGTCCACTGGGTCGTCGTGCCGGACGACTCGATGTAGTCGAGGAACGGCGGCGAGACCTTGCCCAGCAACAGCAGTGGGACGATCCACCACAGTGTCGCCAGCACCAGAAAGCCGGTCCACCAGGAAGCGAACACCAGCCAGCGGCGGTTCGGCCGGTGACACAGCATCCAGATGACGGCGACCGACACCGCAGCGGCCGTCGCGACTGCATTGACCGCGCCCATCAACGCGACGGCCAGCGCCGATTGTGCCGCTGCTCGCCGAAGCGTGTTACTTGCGGACCCAGTGTTCAGGCAACGAACGATGGGTACGAGCACCCACGGCGCGAGCATCATCGGCATCGTCTCCGAGGAGATCGACGCCAGAGTGGTGATCACCCTGGGGGACAGCACGAATGCCGTCGCCGCGATCAGCCGGGAGCTGCGGCTGCCGACACCGAGTGCCTCGGCGAGCCGGACGATTCCCCAGAACCCGGCCACGAGCAGCAATGCCCACCAGATGCGTTGGGTGATCCACGGTGGAATCGACAGCAGATCACCGCCGGCGAAGAACGCTCCGTGCGGGAAGAAGTAGCCGTAGGCCTGATTCTGCACCTGGCCGAGCGGTGCGGCGCTGTTCCACTGATGCGAGGCGCGTTCGAGAAATCCGAGAGGGTTCTGCGCCAGGTCGAACTTGGTATCGGCGACGGTGAAGCCCGGAACCTGCATGAACGTGAGCAGGAATACGAGAGCGGAGACTCCGAAGAGCCAAATCCGGCCGAGCGGCTCGGCCGAGATCAACGATCCACGTGAGCGACCAGCGTCAGCGGCTGCCGTACTCAACCTGGTTCAGCAAGGACGAGTCGGCGTTTCCGGTGCGATCGATATCCGGACGAGAGTTGTCTGCTGCACCGGCGGTGACTCCGAATACGACGCCGGCACCCAGTACGGCTCCGACGACGGCGGCAATGACACCCGGGACAGCGAACTTCATCTCGGTTCTCCAGTCAGTCGGCTCAGTGAGGCAGTGGGCGAGGTTGTCCCCCACGCGGGCATCACGGTATCACTTGCACCAGCTGAACCGGCCGGTGGACGCGTTACTTTCCGGGCGGAACGATCAGGACGGGTCGGTGGCTGTGCCGCAGGACGTGCTCGGCCACCGAGCTCTGCAGGAGGGCCCGCAGCCCGGTGGTGCCCCTGGTGCCGGTGACGATGATGTCGACGTTCATCTCGTCGGCCTTCTCCACGATCGCGCTCCAGATGGCGGTGGTGCATTCGGTGCACTGGCCTTCCACCTTCAGGCCTGCGGCCTCTGCCAGTGCGACGCCCTCGCTGTTGGTCACCTTCGCATCGGTGAGAGCAACGTCCTCGGCCTCGTCGTCCGGCACCCACTCGGGCTGCATGACGCCCGACAGACCCGACATCCGCGCTGCTTGACGCACCATCGGCTCCCAGGCCGTGACGACGATCGCGCGAGAGGTGGTGAGAAACCGTCCCGCATAGTCGATGGCTCGTTTGGCGTTGTCGGAACCGTCGTAGGCAATGAGTATGAGATCAGCAGTCATGGTGGCAATTCTCCTCATGTCGCTTTCGTCCAGATTACCCCGCCCCCACCCCGGATCAATGTGGGTTTCAGTCGCTCGGAGTGCAACAAAGTCGCATTGATCCCAACCGGAGGGCGGTCAGCAACACGCAACTTCTCGGCTACCGTCGTATTCCATGCGACTTCGGTTTTCGGTTCGGTCCGCTGCAGCTCTGACGGTCGGGGTGGGGTTGCTCGTCTCGTGCTCGAGTGAATCGACGCAGGTGGCCTCGACGCCGTCGGCTCCCTCCTCGACGACGACCGCTCCGCAGACGTCGGCCCCGCAGTCGACGCCTCCGCCGGCCGACGCGTGTGTCACTTTCGTCGACGGCCTGACCGAGCGGCAACGTCTGGCTCAGTTGCTCACCGTGGGCGTCACCGGAACGCAGGACGCCGTACAGATCATGTCCACCGAGCAGGTGGGTGGGATCTTCGTCGGCAGCTGGACCGACGAGTCGATGCTCGGCAACCGCGAGGTGCCGCAGGTGCTCGACGCGTCCGCGGTGGCCCCGATGGTGACGATCGACGAGGAAGGTGGACGCGTGTCGCGGGTTGCCGATCTGTTGGGTGCGGCACCGTCGGCGCGGGAACTGGCGCAGACGATGTCGGTGGACGAGGCATATCAGGAGGCCTTGACGCGAGGCCGGGGGCTGAAGGATCTCGGCGTCACCGTCGATTTCGCGCCGGTCGTCGACGTCAGTGCTCAGCCGGATGATTCGGTCATCGGTGATCGCTCGTTCTCCGACGATCCGCAGGTCGTCATCGAGTACGCGGGGGCGTACGCGAAGGGGTTGAAGGATGCAGGAGTCGAGCCGGTCATCAAGCACTTTCCCGGGCACGGTTCGGGTTCGGGCGATTCGCACACCGGTGCCGTCACCACACCGTCGCTCGACGAGCTGAAAGCCAAGGATCTGCTGCCGTTCGCCGCGCTCGACACCACAGGGGTCGGCGTCATGGTCGGCCACCTCGACGTGCCCGGACTGACCGACCCCGGTGTTCCCGCCAGCATCAGCCCTGCGGCCATGGCGTTGCTGCGTGACGGCGTCGGATACGGGGCGAAGCCCTTCGACGGCCCGATCTTCACCGACGACCTCAGTGGCATGGCGGCGATCACGGCCCGGCTCGGGATCGTCGACGCGGTCGAATCGGCATTGGTTGCCGGAGCCGATGTGGCGTTGTGGCTGACCACCGATCAGGTGCCGGCGGTGTTGGACAATCTGGAGGACGCAGTGGCGACGGGACGCCTTCCCGCAGCCCAGGTGGACGAGGCAGCGGCGACGGTTGCGCGGTTCAAAGGTGCGTGCGGAGCCTGATCGGTCGTCGCTGGACCTTACTGTGGAGTAACGTCTAGTGCTTCGTACGTATTGGAGGATCCATGGCTGGCGGCACCAAGAGACTGCCCCGCGCCGTCCGTGAGCAGCAGATGCTCGACGCGGCAGTGGATGTGTTCTCCGACAACGGGTTTCATGAGACATCGATGGATTCGATCGCCAAGAAGGCGGCCATCTCCAAGCCGATGCTCTATCTGTACTACGGCTCGAAGGACGAGCTGTTCGCTGCGTGCATCCATCGTGAGGGCCTCAAGTTCGTCGAAGCCCTGACGCCCGCCGCAGACCCGACCCTGACGCCGCGCGAGCAACTGCGCCGCGCGCTGATCGGTTTCCTCGGCTTCGTCGGCGAGAACCGGAAGTCGTGGATGGTGCTCTACCGCCAGGCGATCGGTCAGCAGGCTTTTGCCTCGCAGGTGCAGAGCAGCCGAGACCGGTTGATCGAGCTGACCGCAGGTCTGCTGGCGATGAGTACCCGAGACCCGGAACAGTCGCAGAACTTCGGGCTGATGGCCGTCGCACTGGTCGGGGCCGGTGAGGCCGTGGCCGACCGCGTGGCAGGCGGAGAAATCGAGGTCGACGCCGCAGCGGACCTCCTGGAAAACCTGGCGTGGCGCGGACTCGCCGGCAAGAAAACTGCAACTACCTGAGACTGCCGAACTCGAAGTTATGGACGGAAATCCGGTGAAATCCGTCCATAACTTCGAGTTCGAGCTAGCTCAGCGCAGGGTTCCCGTCAGATGCGGGTAGCCCTTCTTCGGGTTCTTCAGCGACAGGTCCCAGCCGGTACCGACGGCATCGGCGTAAGCGTTGATCGTCGCGGGCAGGAAGATCGGCTTGCCGAAGCGGATGCTGTAGTTCACGGCCTCCGGGATTCGACCTTCGACCGTCTGCAGTACCGCTGCAGCACTCCACATTCCGTGTGCGATGGTCTTCGGGAAGCCGAATGCCTTTGCACCGAGCGAGGATACGTGGATCGGGTTGCGGTCTCCGGAGATGGCCGCGTACCGGCTGATGATCCGCTGGTCGACGCGCAACGTGCGGGTCGGGGGCGGCGGAACCTCGTCTGCAGGAGGCGTCTCGCGAGGCCCACCCGAGAGCGAGGTCTTCTGCAAGCTCAGGAAGCTCGAGGTCTGCTTCCAGACCAGCTCGCGTCCCACCTTGACCTCACTGATCAGGTCGACCAGTAAGCCCTTGCGGTGCTCGCGCAGATTCTCCGCGTGCACTCGGATGTCCAGCGGCTCCGATGCCGAGATACCGCGGAACTGCTCGATGACGTTCTCGGCGTGCACCGAACCGACTGCGGCGAACGGAAAGCCCTTGGAGACCATCAGTTTCATCACGGTCGGGAACACGAGCGTGAACGGGTAGGTGATCGGGAGCTGGTCGCCGAATCGCAGCCCCGTCGCGCGGCAGTAGCCGGCCAGGTTGTCCTGGTCCACTCGCAGGCCCTTGAGCTCGAACACGGTGCTGGGCACCGTCTTCGACTTGGAGCCGAGGAAGGGCAACGCGCCCAGTGCCGCCGCGGTGTAGATCTGCGACGTCTTCGGCTGCTCGGTGAGCGTGATGGTGCTCATGCGCCGAGGAGGCTCTGGCCGCACACGCGCACGACCTGCCCGGTGACGGCGTTGGATGCGGGAGAAGCGAAGTAGGAGACCAACTCCGCGACGTCGACGGTCTCGCCGCCCTGCAGCAGCGAGCTCATGCGTCGTCCGGCCTCGCGGGTGGCGAACGGGATGGCTGCCGTCATCGCGGTTTCGATGAAGCCGGGAGCAACGGCGTTGATGGTGATGTTCTTCTTCGCCAGTACCGGTGCGGAGGCGTGCACCAGGCCGATGACGCCGGCCTTGGAGGTGCCGTAGTTGGTCTGGCCGCGGTTACCCGCGATACCGGCGATGGACGAGACGTCGACGACGCGTCCGCCTTCCTTGAGCGCGCCCGATGCCACCAGCTCGTCGGTGATGCGCTGCGGCGCAGCGAGATTGACGCCGATGACGGAGTTCCAGCGGGCGTCGTCCATGTTCGCGAGGGTCTTGTCGCGGGTGATGCCTGCGTTGTGCACGATGATGTCGGCACCGCCGTGGCGCTCGAGGAGGTGCTTGCTCAGCGTCTCTCCGGCGTCGGGTGAGGTGACGTCGAGTGCGAGCGCGGTGCCGCCGACCTTGTTGGCCGTCTGCGAGAGTGCTTCTCCCGCTGCGGGAATGTCTGCGGCGATGACGGTGGCTCCGTCACGGGCGAGAACCTCGGCGATGGTGGCACCGATGCCGCGGGCAGCGCCGGTGACGACGGCTACCTTGCCTGCGAGCGGCTTGTCCCACGAGGCCGGTGCCTGTGAATCTGCGTCACCGACGACGATGACCTGGCCGTCGACGAAGGCGGACTTGGCCGAGAGCAGGAAGCGGAGGGTCGATTCGAGGCCGGACAGGCCGGTCGACGCCTTGGGAGAGATGTAGACGAGCTGAGCCGTCGCGCCGCGCTTGACCTCTTTGCCCACGCTGCGGGTGAAGCCTTCGAGGGCGCGCTGAGCGATGTGCTCGTCGACGCTCGAGGTCTCTTCGGGGGTGGTGCCGATGACGACGACGCGAGCCGAGGGTGCCAGGTTGCGGATGACCGGCTGGAAGAACTTGAACAGCTGCTCGAGCTCGGCGACGTTGCCGATTCCGGTGGCGTCGAACACCAATCCGCCGTGCTTGTCGTCGTGGGGCTGCGACTGCGGGTAGTCCGAGAGCAGCTCGCGCAGGGGCTCGACGAGGCGGCCGCTGCCACCGATCAGGACCGGTCCGGCCAGTGGCGGCTCGCCTGCCTTGTAGCGGCGCAGCTTCTCGGGCTGCGGCAGGCCGGCCTGCTTGGCGATGAAGGCTCCCGGCGCGGACGCGAGGAACGTTGAGTAGAGATCTGGGGCTCCCTTGGAGGCTGCCACTGTCGTACCTTTCATTCAGCGCTGCTCGCTCTGAGGGCGAGGCGCACGACCGGGTGTCGACAACCAACTTACTCGCCAGTAAGATGAAACTCCACCAGGGCCATTCCCCACATGCTGGGGACGATGTTTGGAGACGTCAGTGACAAGCAAGCAGCTACGACCGGTCGCAATCGTCGGTGGCAACCGCATTCCGTTCGCGCGTTCGGACAAGAAGTACGCGCTGGCGTCCAACCAGGACATGCTCACCGCCACCATCGACGGTCTCGTCGCCCGTTTCGGTCTGCAGGGCGAGCGTCTCGGCCTCGTCGCCGCCGGTGCAGTGCTCAAGCACTCGCGCGATTTCAACCTCACCCGTGAGGTCGTGCTCGGCAGCGCGCTGAGCCCGTACACCCCGGCCTTCGACATCCAGCAGGCCTGCGGTACAGGTCTGCAGTCGATCATCGCCGTCGGCGACGCCATTGCCTCGGGCCGGATCGACGCCGGTATCGGCGGCGGCGTGGATACGACGTCCGACGCTCCGATCGGCGTCAACGACGAACTGCGCGAGTTCCTGCTCTCCCTGAATCGGGCGAAGAGCACCGGCGATCGCATCAAGCTCCTCGGCAACGTCCGTCCGGGCATGCTCGGCATCGAGATTCCCCGCAACGGTGAGCCGCGTACCGGTATGTCGATGGGTGATCACGCCGCCATCACGGCGAAGGAATTCGGCATCCGCCGCGAGGACCAGGACGAACTGGCCGCGGCGAGCCACCACAACATGGCAGCCGCGTACGACCGCGGATTCTTCGACGACCTGGTGACGCCGTTCCTCGGCCTGACCCGCGACGACAACCTGCGTCCGGGATCGACCGTGGAGAAGCTGGCCACTCTCAAGCCGGTCTTCGGAACCAAGCTGGGCGACGCCACGATGACGGCCGGCAACTCGACTCCGCTGACCGACGGTGCGTCGGCTGCGCTGCTGTCGAGTGACGAATGGGCTGCCGAGCGCAACCTGCCGGTGCTGGCGCACCTCGTCGATTCCGAGACCGCCGCGGTCGATTACATCCACGGCAACGGATCGTTCAAGGACGGCCTGCTGATGGCCCCGACGTACGCGATCCCGCGTCTGCTCGCCCGTAACGGTCTGACGTTGCAGGATTTCGACTACTACGAGATCCACGAGGCGTTCGCTTCGGTGGTGCTCGCGACGCTGCAGGCGTTCGAGAGCGACGCGTACTGCAAGGAGCGTCTGGGACTCGACGGTGCGCTCGGTTCCATCGACCGCAGCAAGCTCAACGTCAACGGATCCTCGCTCGCCGCGGGCCACCCGTTTGCCGCGACCGGTGGACGCATCGTCGCATCGCTGGCGAAGATGCTGGCCGAAAAGGGTTCGGGCCGCGGCCTGATCTCGATCTGCGCGGCCGGTGGCCAGGGCGTCACCGCCATCATCGAGCGCTGATCACCGCAGCTTCGGCTGCTCCCCGGTACGGGGACACGATCTGGGGGTCACAGGGTCGGCGGATCCGGCAAACGAGGGGTTTTCGGATCTGCTGATCACAACGTCGAAAAGGCACGCAGAGCTCGCTCTGCGTGCCTTTTCGTGTCCGATCAGCCGGGTATGCCGCTCTCCGGCGGAGTCGATTCGTCCCCGGTGTATTCCTCCACTGCCGAGTCTCCGATGTCGGTCTGCAACACGGGAGTCAGGTACTCGGGTACACCTCCGCGGATCTGGAAGACACTGGCTCCGGAGATTCCGAGGTGGCTTTCGTCGGAGTATCGGAACGGGGCCAGCTGCGGGCCCTGGAAGTCCATTCCGCCGTCCTGGATCGCGGAGACTATGCCCTCACGGGTGGGATTCTCGCCGGCCGCCTGAAGTGCCTGGACGAACGCGTACGCCTGGCTGAGTCCGTAGATGCGGTAGTTGGTCAGTGGGTCACCTGTTCCGTTCTGCGCCCAGACCTTCTGCCACAGTTGCGTCCACGGATTCTCGGGGGAGTCGACGCCGGGGATGTATTCCAGCGAGATCATGCCTTCGAGGGACTGGGCACCGTTGGTGACCGCGCCCTGGGAGAAGCGTCCGAGCAGAGAACCGACCAGGTCGACGTCGGAGCCGATCGAACTGTAGAACCACTCGGGATCGTAGTTGAGCCGCATCGCGGTCAGTTGGCTCAGTGCGGTGTACGACGGGACGTTGAAGCCGAGTACGAGGTCGGCTCCGGCACCCTGCAGAGCCGCGATCTGTGGTGCGACATCGGTGTTGCCGGACGTGTAGCGCACGACCTCGACGATCTGGTCGTCGAGATATTGGCGTACCGCGGCTTCGCTGTCCCTGCCGAGATCGTCGTCCTGGAGGAACAGTCCGACCTTCGCGTCGGGGCGGTTCTTCGTCACCCAGTCGCCGATGATCTTGCCTTCGACCTGATAGTCGGGCTGCCAGCCGAAGGTATTCGGGTACTTCTCGGGGTCGTTGCCCCACATGATCGCGCCGGAGGAGACGAACAGATCCGGCACACCCTCCTCGTTCAGGAAGTCGATCACTGCGCTGTGCGTCGCCGTGCCGAGTCCACCGACGACGGCGAACACTTCGTCCTGGAGGACGAGTTCGTTGACTACCTGGGTGGTCGTCGTCGGATCGTAGGAGTCGTCACGAACGACGTACTCGATCTGCCTGCCGTTGACGCCGCCCGCGGCATTGACGTAGTCGAAGTAAGCCTTTGCGCCCGTGGGTATTTCGCTGTATCCGGGTGCTGCGACCCCGGTCAGTGGGAAGTGGGCTCCGATCTTCACCGAGGTGTCGGTGATGCCGATCGTCGAGCCTTCCGAGGATTCTGTTGCCTCGTCTCTACCGCCTGCACCGCATGCTGCAGCCAACGAGACGACGGCGACGAGTGCGGTCGTTCTGACCGCCACCGATCCGAACTTCTTCATTTCATCTCTTTTCTGGTTGAACGCAACCTTCGAAACGTGCCCACCAGACCCAGTGGGGCGAACAGGATGACCAGGACGGTGAAGATGCCGGTCACCAGTGGTGCGAGTTCGGCGGATTGCAGACTGCTCAGCCCCAGATCGAGCCCGAGGTTGGTGACCACCGGTGGGATGTAGGTGAGCAACAGTGCCCCGATCAATGCCCCGAACAGGGTGCCGAGCCCGCCGATGACGACGGCGGAGAGCAATGTCAGGGAGAGCGTCAGCGTGAACCCGCTCGGGGCCGCGATCCGCGCCGACATCGCGAGGACGGCACCTCCGGCACCCGCGCATGCGGCGCTGACGACGAACGCCAGGATGCGTGCCCGCCCGAGATCGATTCCGGACAGCTCGGCGGCGACTTCGTCGTCTCGAACGGCCCGCCAGCGACGGCCGATTCGGCTCGACGAGACGTTCGCCAGCAAGAAGAACACGACGACGAGCAGCACCCAGCTGACGTAGGCGACGAATTTGGTTCCGCTGAGCTCGTTTCCGGTGACGAAGAACATCACGTCGTCGATCAGATCAGGGACTTTCGGAGCCGGGACGACGAGACCCTGTTCACCGCCGAGGTAGTCCGAGAAGTACAAGGCCAGTCCCGGTACTGCGACGGCCAGAGCCAGCGTCGCACCGGCCAGGTACGGGCCGTGCAGTCGGGCGGCGGCCACTCCCACGACCACGCCCACCAAGGCAGAGATCACGGTGGCGGCCAGCAGTACGAGGGGCACCGACCATCCGGAATCGTTGGCCCGCAACATCAATGCCGCGGTGTACGCACCGACGGCCATGAACGCACCGTGCCCGAGCGAGAGCTGCCCGCTCAGACCGGTCAGCACGGTCAATCCGCCGGCTGCGATCGCCAGGTACGCGACCGAGGTCAGCTGACTCTGACGGAAGGTGCTCAGTGATTCGAGCGCCAGCACGATGACGACGAGTCCGATGACAGCGCAGAGGAAGTGGCGTCGTACCGGGGTGGCCGTGATTCGAGTGAGAGTTGCGTTCACGTCATACCCTCCTGGCTGCTGCGCTGGCGAACAACCCGCTCGGGCGGACGAGGAGAACGACGATCAGAATGATCAACGCCGCGCTCGACACGAGGTCCTGGCCGAGGTAGCCGCTGACGAAACTGAGCCCGACGCCCATCAGCAGGCCTCCGACCACTGCGCCTGCCGGGCTGTCGAGACCACCGAGAACGGCTGCGACGAAACCGAAGACGACGATCGAGTCCATGTACCCGGGGTGCACCAGCGAGCCGCCTGCAATGAGCAGCCCGGCCAGCGATCCGACGACTGCGGCCAAAGCCCAACCGAGCGTGAGCATTCGACTCACCCGGACTCCGAGCAGTTTGGCTACCTCCTGCTCGAATGCGCTGGCGCGCATCTTCAGTCCCAGATCGGTGAACCGGAACAGCAGAATCAGCAGGCCCAGGACCACGAGAACGGCGACGATCTTGAACACGTCGTATCCGGTCAGGGCCACGTTGATCTCTCCGACCTTCTGGCCGGTGAGACCGAACGGTGCTGGGAACGAACGAAATTGGTTCCCGAAGATGATGGCCGCAACCGCGTGGATGATGATGAACAACCCGAGCGTCAGAATCACCGGGTTGATGTGCGAGGAGCTGTCGACGAACCGAATGACGAGTCGTTCGATCAACGCTCCCAACAACAGTCCGCTGAGCAGTGCGACTCCGAAGCCCAACCAGTACGAGTAACCGGCGTCGATGACGACCAGTGCGACGTACGTGGTGATCATGGCCATCGGAGCCTGGGCGAAGTTGACGATGCGGGTCGATCGCCAGATGAGGACGAGAGCGAGGGCGAACGCGGCATAGACCATGCCTGTCGTCACGCCGTTGATGAGGATGGTGAGCAGTTGTTGCACTGTGGCTGGCGTCCTTTCGGCTTGCTCTAGAACCCGAGATAGGCGTGTCGGAGGGCGTCGTCCCCGGCCAAGGTGTCGGCCGGGCCTTCCACCGCGACCTTGCCCAGATCGAGGACGACGGCATGTTCGGCGATCGACAGTGCACTTCGTGCGTTCTGTTCGACGAGCACGACCGTCATCGATTCGGAATCGACGAGTGCGCGCAGCGTTTCGAAGATCTGTGCGGCGACTTTCGGTGCCAACCCGAGCGACGGTTCGTCGAGGAGAAGAACCGACGGCGTTGCCATCAGTGCTCGACCGATCACCAGCATCTGCCGTTCTCCGCCCGACAGCGTGTGCGCCGACGAGGTTCGCCGTCCGGTCAGCGGTGGGAACATGTCGTAGATGCGATCGAGGGTCACGGCATCGTGACTTCGGTTGCGTCCCAATGCTCCGAGTCGGAGATTCTCGTCGACGGTGAGTTCCGCGATCACCCCACGACCCTCGGGGACGTGCGCAAGCCCTTTGCGGGACATGCGATCCGGAGGTATGCCGACGATGTCGACGCCGGCGAGCTCGATACGCCCCGACGTCGGCTTCAGGAGGCCGGAGACAGTGCGCAGCAGCGTGGTCTTTCCGGCACCGTTCGCTCCGAGTACGGCGGTGATCGTGCCCGCGGTGACGGTCATCGACACCGAATCCAGTGCGGTGACCGGCCCGTAGTGCACGGTGAGGTCGGTGATCTTCAGGTGTGTCGCGTCAGTTGTCATGTGCCACCTCGTTTCCGAGATATGCGGCCAGTACGGCCGGATCCTCGCGAATCCGATCCGGTGTGCCTTGGGCGATGACCTTGCCGAAGTCCAGAACGTAGATCCGGTCGCACACGGTCATGACGAGGTCCATGTGGTGTTCGACGAGCATGACCGATGTGGCCGGTCGGTCCGGCTGGGAATCCTTGTTTGCTGATGTGAGAGAGCGAATTTCGTCACCGAGTTCGCTCATTTCGTCGTTGGACAGGCCCGAGGCGGGTTCGTCGAGCAGGATCAACGACGGTTCGCTCACCAGTGCGCGCGCGAGGGCTACGCGCTTTCGGACCGCGTAGGGCAGGCTCGGTGGCAGCCGGTGCGCGTAGCCGTCGATGCGCAGTCGTTCCAGGGTGTTCATGGCGGTCGCGCGGACCGCCGCGTCGTCGGCCGCGCTCGAGGGAAGGCCCAGCAGGCCGCTGACAATTCCGGTGCGTGCCACTCGGTCGGCACCGACCATGACGTTGTCCAGCACGGTCATTCGATCGAACAGTCCCAGCCCCTGCAGCGTTCGGCTCATGCCGAGCCGGGGCAGGTCGTGTGGGCGGAGGTGGCTCAAGGTCTCGCCGTGTCGGGCAAGGGTTCCCGATCGGGGTCGAACGAGACCGCACGCAACGTTGAACAGTGTGGTCTTGCCTGCCCCGTTGGGTCCGATGACGCCGAGGACTTCGCCGGGTCGTACCTCGATGGTCACTCCGGAGAGCGCGACGATGCCGCCGAAGGACACGTCGACGTCCGTCATGGTGAGGACCGGATTCATCGTGTCGAGAGAGTTCAAGTGATGCACCTCACAATCTGTTGGGTCCACTATGGGGCGTGCAGCACAACGCGCGGTATGGGCGCTTCGCACAGAATGTTTGGGTGTCTGGGCACCAGTAACGGTCAAATCACCCTGTGATGTGGGCTCTGTGCGCAAAAATGAGCGGATGGCTTCTTCCGGGGTTCGGCGCGCGTCGTCGCGTTCCGCTGCGCGCGGCGCGGTGAACCCCTCCGACCAGGAGAAGATCCGCGGTGCGTGGGCCGCGCTGTTGCCGCGGGCGGATGCGATCGCCGACTCGATCACGCTGGCGCTGATAGAGCAGGAACCCGCATACCTGGCAAGCACCACTCCTGACATCGCCGGCGAAATTCGTCGCAGTACCCGCGCGCATATCAGCCAGGGCCTACGCACGCTGTCCGGTCTTGCGGCCGCGGGCGACAACGCCCGAGAGGTATGGCGTCGCACCGGGAGAGAGCGTGCACGCCAAGGCATTCCGATGGAGTTGGTGCTGAAGGCGTACACGCTCGGAAGTCGGACACTGTGGGAAGAACTGATGCTCGAGCGTGAACAATGCAGATCCGTGATCGACGAGCATCTACTCCTGGTCGCCGGTCAACAGTTGTGGAGAGCGCTGGACAGTCAGTACGAAACTCTTGTCGAGGCGTACCGCCAGGAGAGCGCGCGTATGCAGCAGCGCGATCTCGCCAATGTGCTGGTGATTCTCGACGGCCTCCGGTCGGGCCGAGGCGGCGATCCGGCTTTCGTGATCGAGGCCCGCGCGACCCTCGGCCTTTCGGCCTCACAGCAGATTGCCTGCGTGGTCGGTCCGCTCGACGATCAGGGGTCGCCTCCGCTCCCCGCGCCCGAGGACGCGATGGATCAGATCGGCGCAGTGTCGCACTGGAACACACGGGACGGGCATCAATTCGCGCTCGTGGCGCTCGGGACCGGATCGTGGAGATCGGTCATCGACGCCCTTGCCGCGCGGGCGGTCGGCCCGGTGGGTGTCGCGCATTCACCCGAGGGAGTGGCGTCGTTCGCGGCGGCGTATCGCCTGGCGGCACTGACGGCCGAGACCATCACCGAAGACAGTGGCGTCGCGTTGGCGACGGACCGATTGCCGAGGGTGATCATGGCCGCCGACGATCAGTCGTCGGAACTGTTGGTTCGCCATGCGCTCGGCGCTTTGTTCACGCATCCGGAACCGCACCGAGAAACGTTGCTCGACACGTTGGCGCACATGCTCGCTTCGGACGGTTCGCCCACCAACGCCGCGAAGGCGCTCTACTGCCATCGCAACACCGTCATCTATCGGGTGCGTCGAATCGCGGAGTTGACCGGGCGTGATCTCACCGACGCACGCGACCGGCTTCTGCTCACTCTTGCGCTGGTCAGGACGGGACATTGGGCGCGGGCCGTCGAGCAGGACGACTGTTCGACGGCCCGCGGTTCATTCAATCGAATGAAATGACGATGGCAATTCCGAACTCGCTGTAACGAGTGGTTGAAGTCTGCATATATTCCGTGTGGCTCCGTACTGCTGCCTGACCCCCGACCCGGCAGCAGTGCGGGGCCTTTTTGCGTACGGCGCATGCGAGGGTCTCGGAACGAGCGGTGCTGTGCGGTTTGCGTAAGCTCGTTCGCGGGGTACGCCGCGCAGCAGGCCGGAATATGTATCGACGGTCCTGGAAGGGTCGAAAGTGAGCGAGGGCAACAGTAGGTCGGGTGACGCGCCGAAGGGTGCCGAGCCGAGCCCCGACGTACCGCCGTACGACACGCCGACCGAGGTGTTCCGGGCCATCCGCGACGACTCCGAAGCCCCGAAGCATGCAGTGCAGCCTGTCCCCGAGGGCCAGGACGCCCCTGAAGCCGAGGCGAACGAAGTCGAGGCTGACGAAGCCGAGCTGACACAGGCCGACGGAACCGCATCCGATGGCACTGCGGAGATCGAGCACTCCGAGCCTGTTGCCGACCTCCATACCGACGGTGATTCGGATGGTGCCCCGATCGACGGGGCCGAGTCTCCTGCACCGGTCACGGAGGCACCGACCACACCGGTGGCGGACGAATCACCGACGGTGGCACAGCCCGTTGTTTCCCCACAGTCGCCTGACGCCGGGCAGCCTGAGCCATCGGCCGGCTCTCCCTCTACTCCCTCCGAAAACGGTTCGTCGGAGCCCGTTGGATCCGGGTTCACCCCGCCGTGGAAGAAAATTGCCATCGGTACCGGCGCGGTGGTTGCCGTTCTCGGGCTGCTGTACGCGGCGGACTGGATTGCCTCCAGCGATCGGGTTCCGCGCGGCGTGACCGTCGCCGGCATCGAGGTGGGCGGCAAGAGTCATTCCGACGCCGAGGCCGTGCTGCGTGCCGAGCTGGGACCTCGCGCGGAGCAACCGATTCAGGTGGGCATCGACGACCGACAGGTCGAAGTCTTGCCTGCCGCAGCCGGGCTGGGAGTCGACTGGAATGCGACGCTCGATCGCGCGGGTACGCAGCCCATCAACCCGATCACGCGTCTGACGTCACTGTTCGGCAGCCGGGAGATCGGCGTCGTCTCGACCACCGACGAGCAGGCACTTGCGGTCGCCGTGGACGGCCTTCGAGCGGAGACGGACCGCGAGCCCGTCGAAGGCGATGTCGTCTTCGAAGGCGGTGCCCCTGTAGCCGTCGAGCCGCTGGCCGGGCGGGTACTGGACGCCGACGGAACGCGTCGAAACCTGCAGACCGAGTGGTCGACGGGTGCGACCGAGGTCGTCTACGAATCCACGCCCGTCACTGTGACGCAGGATGCGGTCGATCAGGCTCTGTCGAACGTCGCGGCGCCCGCAGTGTCGGCACCGGTGGTCATCGAAGGTCGGCAGAACGTCGATGCGACGTTGCCGGCGGACCGTGTGGGTGAGGTGCTGCGCTTCGACCCGGACGGGCAGGGCGGCCTGACTCCGATCTACGACACCGGCGTCGCCACCGGAATTCTTGCTCCGCAGCTGGTCCGCACCGAAGTTCCACCCAAGGACGCGTCGTTCACATTCACCGGCGGAGCTCCCACCGTCGTGCCCGGGGTGATGGGTGAGCTGGTCGAGTGGAACAAGACCCTCGAGCAGCTTCCCGCTCTGCTGGCTGCAGACGGTCCCCGCTCGGCCGAGGCCGTCTACCAACCGGCACCGCCTGCCCTCACCACCGAGGCGGCACAGAATCTCGGTGTGCGAGAAGTGATCGCGGAGTACACGACCGGAGGTTTCGAGTACGCGTCGGGCGTGAACATCGGGCTCACCGCGCAGATCGTCAACGGGGCGCTGGTCAAGCCGAAGGAAACGTTCTCGCTCAACGGGTACACCGGCCCGCGCGGTACCGCCCAGGGCTTCGTCGAGTCGGGAATCATCGACAACGGGCGACCCGATCGTGCCGTCGG
The DNA here is from genome assembly GCF_004563845.1 of Rhodococcus sp. 1R11. NCBI lineage: Bacteria > Bacillati > Actinomycetota > Actinomycetes > Mycobacteriales > Nocardiaceae > Rhodococcus > Rhodococcus sp. 1R11. The sequence continues at coordinate 125,036 of NZ_SPNG01000011.1, forward strand.
CGGCGGCATCAGCCAGTTCGCGACGACCCTATACAACGCGTCGTACTTCGCGGGCATGGAAGACACCGATCACACCGAGCACAGCTACTACATCAGTCGATACCCCGAGGCCCGGGAGGCGACGGTCTTCGAAGGGGCCATCGACCTGAAGTTCACCAATCCCAACGACACCGGCGTGGTGATCGAGTCGTTCGCGGATTCGTCCAGCGTGACCGTCCGGCTGTGGGGCACGAAAACCGTCGACGTCGAGTCCATCACCGGCCCGCGGACGCGGCCCACCTCGCCGAATACCGTGACATTGCCGGCCGGTGCCGGCTGCGTCGCGTCCGGCGGGGGACCTGGATTCACCGCCAGTGACACCCGGGTGATCAGCGACTCCGCGTCGGGCAGCGAGATCTCGCGCAATACCAGAACCGTGAAATACGACCCCATACCGATCGTCAAGTGCGTCCAGCCCGACCGGCCGGCTCCGGCGCCCGAACCCGACGACGCCCCGCGCCCGAACGACGACGAGTGACGTCCTGTGCTCGACGTGTCACTTCGAATCACGCGGATTCGGACTGTGGCGTCGACGCTCGATCGGGTGTTTGCTGGACGTAGACGTATGCCCGGAACGAATGCCGCCGCGACGAGGTTGCACAGTACAGGTGCGCTCGGCACCGCAAGATCGAAAGGGAGCTTCCTCCATGACGCTCACACGCACCGTCCTCGATCAACAGACACTTCGTGAGGCGTACGCGCAGTTCCCCAGTGGCGTCGTGGCGATCGCTGCGAAGATCGACGGTGTCCTGGTGGGCTTGGCGGCCAGTAGCTTCGTATCGGTATCGATCGATCCGCCGTTGGTAGCGGTGTGTATTCAGAACACGTCGACCACGTGGCCGAAGCTGGAAATTGCGCCGAACATCGGCGTCAGCGTGCTCGGGGAAGCACACAACGATGCCGTCCGCACTCTGGCTGCGAAAACCGGCGACCGCTTCGCCGGTCTCGATCTCACCGTCACCGACGGAGGCGCGGCCTTCATCGTCGGTGCCACCGCCTGGCTCGACACCACCGTCGAGCAGCAAATTCCAGCGGGCGATCACGCAATAGTGTTGCTACGCATCCATTCCTTGGAAGTGCAGAGCGAAGTGAACCCAATCGTGTTCCACGGCAGCAAGTTCCGCAAACTCCAGCAGTAACCGCTGTTCGACTTGGTTCGGCCCCCTTCAGCCTGTTCGCTTCGCCCACCGGTTCGGCCCCCTTCAGCCTGTTCGCTTTGCCCACCGGTTCGGCCCTGTCCGCCCACCTTCGGCCTGTTCGGTTCGCCCTCCGGTTCGGCCCTGTCCGCCCACCTTCGGCCTGTTCGGTTCGCCCTCCGGTTTTCGCAAACGCGCGCGCACTTGCTGAACGCGCGCGAAATAGTGGCCCAATCGTGGGCAATTCTGCGCGCATCTGACAAATGCGCGCGCGTTTGTCGGATCGGTCTCGTGAAGTCGGCCAGCGACGCTTCGCCGAGCCGGTTCTCCTGGTGGTGCAGCTGCGCTTCGCTCGGTGCGGCCTCGTTTGCTCGTCCACCTGTTTCGGCTCCGTCTGCTTCGCAAACGCGCGCGCACGTGCTGAACGCGCGCGAAATAGTGGCCCAATCGTGGGCAATTCTGCGCGCACCTGACAAAAGCGCGCGCGTTTGCGGGACTGACAGCTAGGCGAACTGGTACGCCGGTACCTGTATTCATCCACAAGCCCGGAGTTGTGCACAGTCGTCAGCTTTCGAGCTCGACTCCGTCGACGCATGGCCGAGACTCGGAGCATGAAGGACGACCGAATGATTCGACGCTCCGAGGCGCTGGCAGACGGGAGCGCCGATCACGAGTTGCGCGCAATGTATGAGCGGGGTGGCTGGGAGCGTTTTGTGAATGGCGTCTACGTTCCGTCGTCGAGATTGGCCGGGCTGACAGAACAGGAGCGGCACAGACTGTTGATCGATGCGATTTTGCCGATCTTGTCCGGTGGTTACGTCGTCAGTCACCGTTCGGCTGCACTACTGCACGGATTACCCTTACCCACTGGCGGATTGGACAAGGTTCACATCACCCGACACCGCCGCGGCGGCGGTCGTACGAATACAGCTGTGACCGTGCACTGTGCACCGTCCTTGTCGAGCGTGACGGTCGACGGAGTCTCGGTGACCTCGCTGGCTCGGACAGTGGTCGACCTTGCTCGAACCGAGACGCTGCTGTCTGCGTTAATCGCAGGTGACGTGGCTTTGAAGTGCTGTGACGAGAATGAGCTCGACGCGGAGTTGCAGCGGGCTCGGGGCTGGAAAGGTGTGGCGCAGGCGCGACGAGCCGTGAACCTCATGGACGGGCGCAGCGAGAACCCGGGGGAATCGCAGAGTCGAATCATACTGCGCCAGGGTGGATTCGACGTCGAGTCTCAGGTGGAGATCCTGGATCCAAGTGGGCGATCGGTGGCACGGATCGATTGGATGGTCAATGGCCTCGTCGTATGCGAGTTCGACGGTAAAGCCAAGTACACCAAGTACTTGCGACAGGATGAGAACCCCGGCGACGTGGTGTTCAGGGAGAAGGTACGGGAGGACGCGGTGCGCGATCTCGGATATCCGGTGGTGCGCTGGACCTGGGCGGACCTGGCGAATCCAGCAGAGTTGGTGGCGCGCGTTGCCCGAGCTGTAGAACGGGCCGCTGCCTTGCCGCCACCGCGAGGGAGCGTGCGAATTACATCGAGTGGCGAGCAAACGCGCGCGCATTTGCCGAACGCGCGCGAAATCGCCTAGAAATTCCGCAGAATCCGCGCGCATCTGACAAACGCGCGCGCGTTTGCGCCAGGGCTGGGGGAAGCGTCGCCAGGGCTAGGGGAAGCATCTACGGGGGAGCGTCTACGTGGGTCGGGTTCGGTGACCGTAGCGCGTGAAGTCCATCGGCCCCGGCTAGGTCGCAAACGCGCGCGCATTTGCCGAACGCGCACGAAATTGCCTAAAAATTCTGCAGAATTCGCGCGCATCTGACAAACGCGCGCGCGTTTGCGCCGCTACGCAGGCCGTCAGCCGAGGCGAGACCGACGGCGCACAAACAACAACGGCCGCACCCGAGAAACAGGTGCGGCCGTCGAAGGTTTCAGAGAATCAGAACGCTGCTTCGTCCAGTTCCATGATGTCGTTGTCGATGTTGGTGAGGATGGCCCGCGTGGCGGTGAGCTGCGGCAGGATGTTCTTGGCGAAGAACGAGGCCACCGCGATCTTGCCCTCGTAGAACGCCTTGTCCTTGCCCTCTGCGCCGTTGTCCAGTGCGGCGATGGCGATTTCGGACTGACGCAGCAGCAGCCAGCCGATGAGCAGGTCGCCGAAGCCCATGAGGAAACGCACCGACGCCAGGCCGACCTTGTACAGCTCGGTGGGCTGGTCCTGTGCGCCCATGAGGTGCTGGGTCATCGAGGTGACGATGGCCTGGACGTCTTCGAGGGCGGTAGCGAGCAGTGCGCGCTCGGCCTTGAGGCGTCCGTTGCCTGCTTCGCTGTCGATGAACGACTTGATCTGTCCGGCAACGTGAGCGAGGGCTACGCCGCGGTCGCGGGCGATTTTGCGGAAGAAGAAGTCCTGCGCCTGGATGGCGGTGGTGCCTTCGTACAGCGAGTCGATCTTGGCGTCGCGGATGTACTGCTCGACGGGGTAGTCCTGCAGGAAGCCGGAGCCACCGAAGGTCTGCAGCGATTCGGCGAGCACCTGGTAGGCGATCTCCGAGCCGACGCCCTTGACGATGGGCAGCAGCAGGTCGTTGACGCGGTAGGCGATGTCTTCGTCGGCGTCCGAGACCTGCTTGGCGGTGATCGGGTCCTGGTGCGCGGCGGTGTAGAGGTACACCGCGCGCAGGCCCTCGGAGTACGCCTTCTGCATCATGAGGCTGCGGCGCACGTCGGGGTGGTGCGTGATGGTGACGCGTGGTGCGGTCTTGTCGGTCATCTGGGTCAGGTCGGCGCCCTGGACGCGCTCCTTGGCGTACTCGAGTGCGTTGAGGTAGCCGGTGGAGAGGGTGCCGATTGCCTTGGTGCCCACCATCATTCGAGCGTGCTCGATGACGTCGAACATCTGCGCGATGCCCTTGTGGACCTCGCCGACGAGCCAGCCCTTCGCGGGGATGCCGTGGCCACCGAAGGTGAGCTCACAGGTGGCGGAGGCCTTCAGGCCCATCTTGTGCTCGACGCCGGTGACGAAGGCACCGTTGCGCTCTCCCAGTTCACCCTTCTCGAAGTCGAAGAGGATGGACGGAACGAAGAACAGGCTCAGGCCCTTGGTGCCTGGTCCGGCACCTTCGGGGCGGGCGAGCACGAGGTGGAAGATGTTCTCGAAGAGGTCGTCGGAGACGGCCGAGGTGATGAAGCGCTTGACGCCCTCGATGTGCCAGGAGCCGTCGTCCTGCTTGATTGCCTTGGTGCGTCCGGCGCCGACGTCGGATCCGGCGTCGGGCTCGGTGAGAACCATCGTGGCACCCCACTGGCGCTCGACGATGACCTTCGCCCATTCCTTCTGCTCATCGGTTCCGTTGTGGTACAAGATGTTTGCGAATCCGGGGCCTGCGGAGTACATGAAGGCTGCGGGCTGTGATCCGAGGAGCATCTCGTTCATGCCCCAGAGCAGGTTTCGGGGTGCTGCCGTGCCGCCGACTTCTTCGTCGAGGCCCACGCGCCACCACTCGCCGTCGGCGAGGGCCTTGTAGGACTTCTTGAAGGATTCGGGAAGCTTCAGGCTGTGGGTTTCGGGGTCGAAGACCGGGGGGTTGCGGTCTGCGTCCGCGAAGGACTCGGCGAGCGGGCCCTCGGCCAGGCGTACTACCTCGCGCAGCATGTCACGGGCTACTTCACCGTCCATGTCGCCGAAGTTGTCGCCTTCGAGTGTCTCGTCGAGTCCGAACATCTCGAAGAGGTTGAATTCGAGGTCCCGGAGGTTGCTCTTGTAATGGCCCATTGCTCGTTCGCTCTCCAGTCGGTGGTGCGGTCTCGTGAGTACCGCCCAAGTTAGCTACTCGTCGGTAACTTAACGGATATTACCCCCGATCGGTTCCGCTGCCAAGGGCGGACCTACTCGCCAGTAATAGAGCGTCGATCGCTGTGCCGCCGCTCACGTCTCGATACCGGTTCTCGGCCGTGGTGACGGTGAGTCGGTCCCCGGCGTCTGCCGCCAGATCTTCTGGCGTGTAGAGGATTTCGGGTTCCTGTGGGCCGCCCACGCCGGCGGTGATATTCGACGAGTGGTGTCCGAGAATCATGAGGATTCCATCAGGTTTCAACGCGGACACGGCAGCCGATACGGCTCGGCGTCGCTCTTCCGGGGGCAAATGGAGGTAGAACATGAGCACCAGGTCATAGTTGGGCTCGGTTGCCAGCTTCGTCACATCTGCATGTATCCAGGTCAGGCGCTCGCGCACCGACCTCGGGGCCGACTCGGCCACTCGACTCGCCCGCGTCAGTGCCACCGACGAGAAGTCGACGGCGTCCACGGTCCAGCCCCGTGTCGCGAGCCAGATGGCGTTGCGGCCCTGGCCGGCCGCCAGATCGAGGGCTCGACCGCGCGGCAGCGTCGTCGCGAGTTCGACCAAGGTGGCATTCGGAGCCTCGCCGTAGACCAGTTCTCGGCGTTCGTACTTGCGGTCCCATTCGGCAGCGTCCACGCCGGAAGCCTAATGGGAACTGCTACAGCGTGGCCCGTAGCAACAGCACGCTCTGCTGGAGGTTTCGAGTTCGGGCTGCGACATGAATCAACTCGTGGCCGGTTTCTCGAATCGGGCGAATACACCTCGGTGTCGTAATCTGGACACCGTGAGTGATTTACCCGATTCCCAGTTGGCGCGGGATCTGTCCGTCAGTGCGATGCGGCTGAATCGGAGACTGCGTCTGCGCCATTCGAGTGACCGGTTGCCGGTGGCTCAGTTGTCGATTCTGACGACGTTGTTGCGCGAGGGGCCGATGACGACCGGTGAACTGGCTTCTCGGGAGCGAATCAAGCCGCCGTCGGTGTCGCGGTCGTCGCATCAGTTGGTCGAGGCCGGCCTGATTGTCCGTGAGCCGCACCCGACCGACGGCAGACAGGTGGTGCTGCAGTTGACCGAGGCGGGCGTTGCGACTGCTCGCGACGAAGTGGCGTCTCGCGAAATCGCTCTTGCCGAACAGTTGGACGAGTTGTCGGCTCGGCAGCGGGAAACGTTGGCCGCAGCGTCGGCAATCCTGATCGAATTGGTCGATCGAGTCGACTGAGACCGTCAGTTCTCGTGTTGAACTTCGCGATCGAGACCGTCGATATTCCACTCGAGGGTGGATCCGAGTTCCTCGGAGTCTCCTCGGTGTGCGACGCGGCCGAGGACGGTGGCGACTACTGCTGCGCACACCATCCAGACGACTACGCCTATCAGCAACCCGGTCATGTGACACTTTCTAGCACTCATGTCTGAGAAATCGCCGTGAAACGGTGGTTATGAAGTGTTGCGGTTCGATATACGTCGCGCGCGGTCCGGCAAATACGACAAAGCGAAGCCTCTTGCTCCCCAACGGATGTAGAGACCTGAAGGATTGTTTTTCCGTCGCTTCGTCGAAATATCGAATTACCGAGTGTCGCGTAATTGTTCGACGACTCGGCGAAAGTGACTGTTCGGTGTGCACATGCTCGACACCACGTCGAGATCGGATTCGAAATCCACATCCCGCAATTCCGACACCATGGTGACCTCGGCACCCGCGGCAGTGAGTGCCGCAAGAGTGTCGACGCCCGTCGACGGTGCCGACATCGGTACGGTCGACAATGCCCGGGCCCGAGACGGATCCCGCAGACCCAGGATCCACCAACCGCCGTCCTCGGCCGCACCCAGTAGATCGGTGTCGGCGAGCAACGCGGCTGCTTCGCTGAGTAGTCGCCCGGTGACCTGCGGGGTGTCCATACCGATCTGAAGTACCGCACCCGCGGCTGCCGCGTCGGCGTGCGCATTCGCCAGCCGTTCGCCCAGTCCGTCGCCGCGCTGCGGGATCACCGTGAACGACGCGAGGGCTCGGGTGAGTTCCTCGGCGCGGGCCGCGTCGTGAAGATGGCCGGTGAGGGCAACGACGCGATGGTCGACGTCGGCTGCCGTGACGGCGTCGAGGGTGTCGAGCAGCGCGGCAGCTGCCACCTCGGCTGCGGCCGCATCGCCGATCGTTGCGGCGAGGCGAGTCTTGGCGAGTCCTGGAACGGGTGCTTTGGCCACGACGAGGGCGGTGACGGTCACGAGAGCACCTTCCAGAAGTCCCGCACGGCCACGATGGTGCCGCGGACCGAGCCGGAGACCTTGGACGTGCCTGCGGTTCGTGGCCGGTAGTCCACGTCGTGTTCGACGACGGTCCAGCCGGCCTCGGCCGCGAGCACGAGCAGCTGCAGCGGGTAGCCGGAGCGTCGGTCGGTGACATCGAGGTCGAGCAGTGCCTGTCGGCGGACCGCTCGGATGGCACCCAGGTCGTGTACGGGCAACTTGTACTTGGTCCGAAGTCGAAGAGACAGAACGGCATTGCCGATTCGTGCGTGCAGCGGGGAACTTCCCTTGGCGGGCCGGCGACGGCCGACGGCCAGGTCTGCGCTGTTCAGTGCAGCCACCAGGGTGGGTAGGTCGCGTGGGTCCATCGAGCCGTCTCCGTCGAGCACGCAGACGATTTCGGTGTCGGCGGCGAGGACGCCTGCGTGCACGGCGGCACCGTATCCGGGGACGGTTTCCGCTACCACTGCCGCGCCGTGGGCGGCTGCCACCGCGGCGGTGGCATCGGTCGAGTTGTTGTCGACGACGATCGTTCGATATCCCGGCGGGATCGAATCCAGCACGGCCGGAAGCGATTCGGCTTCGTTCATGCAGGGAATGACGACGGTGACAGATCCGGGCTCAGACACGGGGTGGGCCCGTTCCCTCGGCGTCGCGCAACGGTGCGTCGGCGAACGCGGTGAGACCCTCCTGCGGCAGGATCTGCGCGCGAAATCCCAGGACCTCTTCTGCCCGCTGTGGACTGGCGACGATGTGCCGTACGTCCCCGGCTCGGTACTGGGCGGTGATTTCGGGCGCTGGTCCACCCCTCGCGTCGGCGAGAACGGACGCCACCTCTCCGATGGTGATCGGATGACCCGAGCACACGTTGAGCGCGGTGAAGCCGTCCAGTTCGGCGGAGATGGATGCGATGTTCGCTGCTGCCACGTCGTGCACGTGAACGAAATCGCGGGCCTGCTTGCCGTCCTCGTAGACCGTGGGCGGTTTCCCGAGCTCGAGCGACGATCGGAACATGGCTGCCACACCGGAATACGGGGTGTTGCGCGGCATGTGCGGGCCGTACACGTTGTGGTAGCGCAGTGCGACGACGGAACCACCGGTAGCCAGTGCCCACGCCGAAGCGTAGCTCTCCTGCGCCAGTTTGCTCGCTGCGTAGGTGCTGCGCGGTTGTAGCGGTGAATCCTCCTCGACCAGTAGCCAATCGAGTGGCTCCCCGGACGCGGGGTCCCGGTTGTCGAACAGCCCGGCGTCCAGATCGGCCCGGGTGCGCGGCCGGGGCACGACTGTCTCGCCGGAGGAATTGAGGTAACGCCCCTCGCCGTAGACCACCATCGACGATGCCAGCACCAGGCGGGAACACCCTGCCTCGTACATCGCCGCGAGCAGGACTGCGGTTCCGAAGTCGTTGTGACTGGCGTATGCCGGCGCGTCCGCGGCGTCGACACCGGCACCGACGACAGCAGCCTGATGGCACACGACATCCACGCCGCGTAGGGCATCGACGAGTGAATCCTTGTCGCGCACATCCAGATCGGTGATGCCCTCGGCCTTCGCGCCCGGTCCGTGGGCGGAATCCAACATCGCGTCGACGGCAACGATCTCGAGATCGGTGTCGCGCGCTGCGTCGAGAATGTGGCCTCCGATGAATCCGGCTGCGCCGGTGAGCAGTACGCGTGTCACGGGAGCTCGATGGGCAGTGCAACTCCGGCGTGCACCCGGCAGTGCGGGCAGTCGCCTGTCGGCGCATCGCGTACTGCCGATCGGACGAGCGCCTTGAGCGGTTCGATGTTCTTCTGGAATTCGGCGAACACATCCACTGCCTTGACTCCCTGGCCGGATTCGATTCCGGCGTCGAGGTCGGTCACCAACGCTATCGGTGCGTAACAGAGTTCGAGCTCGCGGGCCAGGACGGCTTCGGGATGACCGGTCATGTTCACCAGTGTCCAACCTTGGCGCGCGAACCACTGGCTTTCGGCACGAGTGGAGAACCGAGGGCCTTCGACGACCACCATGACACCGCCGTCGACCGCGGACCCCTGGACAGCCGCGTTGCGCAGCTCCCCGCAGTACGGATCCGCGAATTCGACGTGGATGCCGCCGTTGTCGAAATAGGTTTGGGTCCTGCCGGACGTCCGATCGACGAGTTGATCCGGAATCACGACGGTTCCCGGACCGTATTCGGCCACCAGCGATCCCACGGCACACGGGGCGAAGACGCGGCTGACACCGAGCATGCGCAGCGCCCACATGTTGGCCCGATACGGCAGGGTGTGCGGCGAGAATTCGTGAGCGCGGCCGTGTCGAGGAAGAAACGCGACTCGTCGTCCTTCCACCTCGCCGACGGTGATCGGTGCGCTCGGGGATCCGTAGGGGGTGTCCAGCTCGATCTCTTCGGCGTCGTCGGCGAAGAACGAGTAGAAGCCACTGCCGCCGATCACCGCGATTTCGGCGCGTACCCCCGCTTGCGTGTTCATCTACCCATCCTCCATCACCGTCGGTCGATATGCTGGTCCGAAACCGTGTTCGTCTTCAAGTCCGCAGGGAGAAAACACTATCCGTTACTGGAGAGAAGCCGTAGCCGGTGCGCTGGCCGTCGTGCTCGTTGCCGTCGCGTTCGTCGTTCCGTATCTGGGCAACGAGATCGTCACCCCGATCATCAACAGAACACCGCAGCAGGTGCGCGATTTCGCCGATGCCGCACCGCTGTTCGGCTTTCGTGATGTTCATGTCGGATGGGGAACGCCGTTCGCCGTCCTCATCGCGGTGGCTACCGTGCTGTGGGGACCGACCGTGGCTCGACGCCTGTCCTGGACGCGGCTGTTGTTCGTCGTGTGGGGTGTGTCGGCGGCGTGGACGATGGCGCTGGCGATGGTCGACGGTTGGAAGCGTGGGTTCGTCGACCGGTTGGCGTCGACCGACGAGTACCTGCACGAGGTGCCCGGCATCACCGACATCCCCGCGACGCTGCGAGGATTCTCCGAGCGCATTCTGGACTTCCAGGCGGATTCGTGGACCACGCACGTCTCGGGCCATCCGCCCGGTGCGCTGCTGACGTTCGTCTGGCTGGACCGTCTCGGTCTGAGCGGCGGGGCCTGGGCAGCAACGCTGTGCGTGTTTGTGGGAACCAGTGCCGCAGTTGCCGTGGTTCTCACGCTCGGTGTTCTGGGCAACGAGGACATGGCCAGGCGCGCAGCACCGTTCGTGGCGATCGCTCCGGCAGCGATCTGGATCGCCGTCTCCGCCGATGCGTTCTATGCCGGGGTCGCGGCGTGGGGTGTCGCGCTGCTGGCGGTCTCGACGAAGCGCTGGCTGTGGCCCGCATCGATCGGTGCAGGAGTGTTGCTCGGTTTCGGCATCTACCTGAACTACGGCTTGGTGTTGATGGGACTGCCCGCGGTTGCGGTACTGATAGCCGGCAGAAAGGTTCTGCCGTTCCTCGGTGCGGTGATCGGTGCCGTGCTCGTAGCGGGGATCTTCACGGCGTACGGATTCTGGTGGTACGACGGGTACGAGCTGGTGCAGGAACGGTACTACCAGGGCATCGCCAAGGATCGTCCGTTCGAGTACTGGGGCTGGGCGAACTTCGCTGCACTGTTCTGTGCGCTGGGTGTGGCTGTGCCGGCGGCATTTCCGCGCATCGCCACGCGGGTGCAGCCGGTCAACCTGTTGGTGCTCGGCGGCCTCGCGGCGGTGGTGATGGCCGATCTGAGTCAGCTGAGCAAAGCGGAGACGGAGCGAATCTGGCTGCCGTTCGCGATGTGGATGTTGATCGCCCCGGCGGTGCTGCCGCGTCGAACACATCGATTCTGGTTGGCGCTGCAGGTGATCGGGGCTTTGGCCGTCAATCATCTGCTGTTCACGAATTGGTGAGCGGAGTCGGCGTCATCTGCGCGAACCAGCGGCCGTCGATCGGAGCCACGTCGACCATCTGGAGGCCGGCGGCGCGGGCGAGGTCGGCGGTGGCGTCGGCGCTGACGCTCGACCAGGCGAACCAATCGCCCACCATGGTGTCGGTTTCCCAGCGGACGGTGCGGTGCCGAATGCCGGAGTCGCTGGGTTCGTCGACCTCGGCGATGATGGCTCCGTGTGGTGCCAGCAGGTCGGCGGCTCGGCGGAGCAGGCGCACCGGATCTCCGCCGATGCCGATGTTGCCGTCGGCAAGCAGTACACACGACCACGTGCCGGTACCGGGCAAAGGCTCGAAGAGGTCACGGAGAACGGCATTTCCGCCGCGGCCGATGGTCAGGTCGACGGCAGTCTTGGACGTGTCGACGCCGAGCGCCGAGAGCCCGCGTCGGGCAAGAGCCTCGGTCAGCCGGCCGGGCCCGCAGCCGAGATCGATGGTGGACCCGGTACATCGGCTGATCATGGCGTGGTCGGCTCGGCGATCCTCTGCCGAGGATGCGCTCCCACCCATCCAGCGGGCTGTGGGCAGACGTTCTCTCGAGCCGTCGGAATCGCCGATCCAGCAGGGCAATCCAGCGGCGGCGCGGTGAAAAAGGGTGTCTGCGGTGACGCTCATGTTCGGCTCCGTACCACGGTGAAGCGAATGAAGTAGACGAGGGCGCTGGCGGTGAACAACACGGCCGTCAGGACCAGCCATCGTTCCAAGAAGGGGTCTTGGGTCAAACCTGTTGCCGCTCGGTAGGTTTCCGCGCCCTGGGACAGTATTCCGGGGAAGAACATCACGAACGTCAGTGCGGTGCCGAGAGCGGGAACGCGAATGTAGTTGACGGGCGAGACGGTCAGCTGCAGTCGTCCGAGCCCGGTGAGAAGGCGATCGGCTGCCGAATAGAGTGGGAACAGGACCGCGTCGTGCAGCAGTACCGATCCGAAGAACCAGACGGCAATGGAATGCCACCAGATGTCGCTGTTCCACAACGTTTTCGGACCGGCTATGTGGACGACGTAACCGACCAGAGCGAAAGAGAACAGCAGGCCGACGGCGTGCAGAGGGTGGCCGCCGTATATCCGTCGGAAGGCTCTCATTCCGAAATCCCCTGTCGCGTCGACGAAACGGCTGTGAAAGCACCAGAGCGCGAGCAGCACCGACGTCGGTCGGTAACTGCCCGCGCACGGGTTCAGGAAGAGATTACGCGGCGGTCTTGACCGTGATGGTCGCAACGCCGACGAGCAGTCCCGGGGTGACAGCGTCGGTCTTGAACGTGTCGTTGAGCAGTCCGGCTGCGGTCTCCGAGATCTTCACCTGGGTGCCCTGCAGGATGGCGGTGTTGTCGGGGCCGGTGGCCAACGGCTGCAGGGTGCGGCCGTCGAGGTCGAACAGTACGGCGTCGGCAGCAGCCTCTTCGCCGTTGACCGTGACGTCACCGGTGAGCAGCGAGGTGCCCGGATCGATGTCGAAGTTGGTCAGCTCGACCACGGTCTCGCCTGCGGTCAGCGACAATCCGCTACCGTCGTGGTTGATCTCGCCCTGCACGTAGGGGTCGACCGTGCCGGGCTCCCAGTACTTCACGTCGCCACCGGTGATCGGGAAGCGAATGGAACCGTCTGCGAGAGTTGCGGTTCCGACAACGCCCGGTGTGAGGCCGAGGGTGGTCAGTGCGCCCAGGAAGCCCGGGTCGAGGGCAACTGCGGTGTCGACGCCGTTGCTGAGGTCGTCGACCTCGGCTGCGGGCTCCGGGGTGCTCTCCATTGCCTCGGAGGCAGAAGAGGTGGCCGATTCGACGGTGCTGGATGCGTCGTCGCTGGAGCATGCGGCGAGCGGAACGATGGTGAGTGCACCGATTGCGGTGGCGGCCAAAGCTTTACGAACAGTGAACATGTCGGTCAACCTTCCGTGCTCGTCTCTCGAGCGTTGTGGGTGATTCGGCGCTGCTTGCCGATCGGATGGGTCTTCATCGCGATGCTTGCATTCAAGCGTGCCGACCTGTTACCCCACTGCGCGAACGGTCAAACCAGACATGTTCACGTTCGGCTCAGCCCAGGATCAGATCCGCGGCTCGTTCGCCGATGATCACCGACGGTGCATGGGTGTGGCCGCGGATGATGCTGGGCATGATCGATGCGTCGGCGACACGGAGGCGGTCGACGCCCCGAACCCGCAGCGCGGCGTCGACGACGCTGCCGGCATCGTTGCCCATCCGCGCGGTGCCCACCGGGTGGTACAGAGTGTGCGCGTTCTGCTCGAGGGCCTCGGTGAGCAGATCCGCCGGGGAGATGTTCGACGCCACCCTGGGGCGTACGACGTCCCCGAGCTGCCCCTTCAGAGACGGGGTCTCCGACAGCGCGACGCACACGCGCAGTCCTTCGATCATGGCTCTGCGGTCCATGCCGTCGGGGTCGCTGAGGTAACGCGGCTCGACGATGGGCTTGGCCAGGGGGTCCGCGGACCGGAGGGTGATCTCGCCTCGGCTCTTGGGTTGCAGCAGGACGGTGCCGATGACCGCGGCGTGTGCGTCGGCGGCGATCAGGCCTTCGTCGAAGAACGGGGCCGGCCCGAAGATGAGTTCGAGGTCCGGCAGCGGCAGGTCTTCGCGGCTCCGGATGAAGCCGTATGCCTCTGCGACGTTGGAGGTGAGCATGCCGCGTCGGCGCGCGAGATAGTTGATGAGCTCGGGAATCTTCTCGGCGTGGAACAGGGAGTCCTTCTCGGTCTTCCATCCGATGAGGGCAGCCAGGTGGTCGAGGAGGTTCTGCCCGACGTCCGGCGAGTGGTGCTGTACAGCGATGCCGTGGGTTTTGAGCTGCTCCTGGTCTCCGATGCCGGAGAGCATCAGCAGCTGCGGGGTGTTGATGGCTCCGCCGGACAGAATGACTTCCTTGTGTGCGCGCACCGTATGGGTGACGCCGTCGGAGGTGTATTCGACGCCGACGGCGGCGCTGCCCTCGAACAGAACCCGGGTGGCCTGTGCCTCGGTGAGGACGGTGAGGTTGGTGCGCTTCTTCGCCGGGCGGAGGTAGGCGTCGGCGGTGCTCCAACGGGCACCGCGCTTCTGGTTCACCATGGTGCGGCTGAAGCCCGTGGGTTCGGGCAGGTTGGGTGTTTCCACCGAGTAGCCGGCTTCCTCGACGGCGGAGAGGAAGGACGAGGTGAGCGGGCGTGAGCTGCGCTGGTGGGACACGATCAGCGGACCGCCGGTTCCGGCGTCCAGTTCGGTTGTGCCCTCGATGTTTTCGATCTTGCGGAAGTAGCCCACGAGGTTGCGGAACGACCACGAGTCGTCGGAATTGGCTGCCCACTCGTCGTAGTCGGCGGCGAATCCGCGCACCCACATCATGGCGTTCATCGACGACGAGCCGCCGAGCATCTTGCCCCGCGGCCAGTAGATGCTGCGGTCGCGTAGCCCCGGCTGCGGTTCGGTGAGGTAGTCCCAATCGACCTCGGTACGAAAGAGTTTGGAGAACGCGGCGGGGATGTGGGCAAACTTGTTCTTGTCTTCCGGGCCTGCCTCGAGCAGGATCACGCTGTTGCGAGGATCGGCGCTGAGACGGTTGGCCACCACTGCGCCGGCCGAGCCCGCGCCCACGACGATGTAGTCGGCAGTTGTGTTCTGTGTGCTCATGGTTGTCCTTCGGGTTCGTCGGCGCTGCTCAGCCGCGCAGGGCGGAGGCGAAGATCGCCGGCAGTTTGGTCCAGGACGGTGCTCCGGCGAATGCGGTGAGCAGTTTCCCGGTCGATGCCGCGGTCTTGTTGGTGACGAACCACGGCGGCTTGGGGGAGATGGACATCTCTCCGCTGATCAGCGACCTCGACAGTGGGCGGAAGGGTCCGCGCACGACGGTTCGTTCGGCACCGTCGATCAGTAATGCGTTGTGCACGATGCCGATTCCGCTCTGGACATCGTCGACGGTATGGCCGGGGAACGCGCCCCAGGTGGCCGACGCCGTGAGGAAGCCGAGGGCAGTCCAGGCATTGACGGCAATGGTGCCGTAGCGCAGGTCTGCAAGCATGGAGTCGAACTTCTCACCGAGTTCCTTGATGGTGCTCGGCGTGCCGATGATGTTGATGCCGAGGGTGCCGGTGAACTCCTCGTTGGCCGTCTGCACGGCTTTGGCGGCGAAAGCTGTACCGCTGTAGGGCAACTCGATGACGCCCATCACGGGTGCGAAGTACTCGGTCTGCAGAAGCGGTGCGTACTCGCCCGGATCGAGGTCGGTGATGAGCACTCGGCCACCGCCGTCGCCGAGCCGTTCGGCCGACGGGTACGTGGCGGTGGCGTCGGACACTCGTCTGTCGCTGCCCGGGTAGTAGGGGGCCCGGGCCGGTGCCCGGTCGAGTGCGGCCCGCAGAGCTGCGATGAACTCGTCGCGCTGCTTCCATTCCGAGGACAGTACGACGACCTGCGAAGCGACACAGTTGTATCCGCTGTTGTGCAGTCGCTGGGTGGCTACGTGTTCGGCTTGGAACTCGATGTCCGCGCGGCTCCACTCGCCCGGCAACACGATGGTGGGTGAGACACCGCCGAGTTCACTGGAAATCTCCTTGGTCAGGATCGGCCGGTTCGCCGCCTTACGGGCGGCACCGTCGGGTCCCGGCCCGAAGACGATGGCGTCGTGGGTGATTGCGCTGCCCGTCATGTGGACGTGGTCGACGCGATCGTGGTTGACCAGGTAGGTGCCGACGTCGGCCCCGCCGGTGAGCAGACGCAGGGCCCCGATGTCCACCAGTGGCGCGAGTATCTTCTCGAAGACCGGCAGCAGCGGGTCCATGATGGGGTTGAGCTTGAGCGCGACGACTCGGTTGAAGGCGATGAGTTCGTACAGGGCGTCGAGCGGCGCGATCGAGCTGATGTTGCCTGCGCCCAGTACGACGCCGATTCCCGCGGTGCGCGTCGGGTCGAGTTGGGCGAGGCCTGCGGTGCGCTGTGCGGTGGCACGGTCGATTCCGGGCCGGAGCCACACCTCGGCACTGAATCCGTTGAGCAGCAGCTTCTCGAAGTTGTTGAGCGGCAACACCGATACGGTCGTGCGTCCGCCCGGAGCTGTTCCGAACTTCACTCCGGCCAGCGGGCTGTCGCCTGCCTCGAGCGCCGAGAGGGTGTGTGCGAGCGTGCCGAGTCCGCCGAGAAGCGAGTACGGGCCGGAGAGCCACTCCTCACCGAGCAGGCTGGACGAGGGGTCCAGGCCCTTGATCGACGCGGCGGCGGTCACCCATTCCTGTGCGTGCGTCGTGGTGAGGGCATGCATGCGCTCGAGCAGTGCCCGGCGGTCGGCCAGACCGAGGCGGCCCCAGGTGTGCTCACCTGCCGCGAGGTCGGCAAGAGCGGTGTCGACCGCCGAGGAGGCGTCCGGTCCGTTCGTCGGTACAGGCTGTAGGTGTGGGGTGACTTCGCTGGTCAACTTCTTGTCTCCACTCGTCGTTCGGATACACGGCTTCGACTGTGATTCTGGTCGTATTCGGGGCGGCATGCCATGGGCCACGGCTGTCAATCGGGCGCAGCGGATTGTGCCGTCGCACAGTTTGGGTGTGGTGTGGCTTACATCCGCCGAGCTATGGTTCAGTCATGACCACCACCGAGTCCGCTCTGCATCCGTCACCGACCGAGCTGGCGGCGACGATGCTCGACGACGTGGACGAGCTGGCGAGCGAACTGGTCCGGCGCATCCTGGGAGCCGAGCACGCCTATCTCGAGGCGACGCTCCTCACCGCGGATCAACTCCACGAAGCGTCTCGCAGCAATCTGGCCTCGATGTTGGGCAAGCTGTCCGGGCGTGCACCGGTTCGACTCGAGTCGGCGCAGCAGGCGGGCAGGCTCAAGGCCGAGCAAGGTGTACCGCTGGCGGCATTGCTTCATGCGTTCCGGCTCGGTGGCAGGCTGGTCTGGGACGAGTTGATGGTGCGTTCGCACGGCCGGGCCAGCCACGCGCTGCTGGACATGGCTGCGCAGGTGTGGGCATTGGTCGACGTGTATTCCGATGAGGCGGCCGAAGCGTATCGAGAGAGCGCAGATATGCGAGCCCGCGAGAGCGCCGAAGCCCGCGGTCGCCTGATTCGGGTGCTGTTCGCCGACCATGCCGCGAATCCGGCCGCGGCGGCGGATGCCCTGCGTGCGTTCCGAATTCCGGATCGTGGCTTTTTTGCGGTGGTATCCCAGGAGCCCTCGTCGACGGGACTCGGTATCGAAGGTGTGGTCGCTCGGTTACGGGCCGTGGGTACCGAGTCGGTGTGGGATGCCGAGGTGGACGGCAGCATCGGATTGTTCTGCGCCGCTCGGGAATCCGACATCGACACGGCACTGGTCACCATCGGAGAACTGTGCCCGGGACGGATCGGTGTCAGTTCGGTGTTCCGGTCGCCGTCGGGTATCGGTGAAGCTGTGGGGCAGGCCCGTCTGGCCCGTTCGTGCAGCTTCCCTGATTCTGTGCCGTCGACGCCGGTGCGTTACGACTCGGTACCGGTGCCGTTACTGCTCGCGCGCGACCCGAAATCCGGCCGAATCGCGGCCCGTCAGATTCTCGGCGATCTGTTGGCGTTGCCCCGCGCTGAGCGGACGAGTCTGCTGGCGACTCTCGATGCGTGGTTCTCGTGCGGTGGCTCCACCAAGGATGCCGCGGAACAGCTGCACTACCACCGCAATACGGTGTTGTACCGATTGCGGCGTATCGCGGAACTCACCGGCCGCGACTTCCGTGATCCCGTGCAGGCCGCCGAACTCTACGTAGGACTTCGAGCCCATCAACTACTGACCTGACGGGTCAGTGGCTGGCCAACACGACGTCGAGGATTCCCGTTCCCAGTGGTACCGGAACGCAGGACGGCTGACGCGCATTCGCCGGGTCGAGGGCGTTGAGCGCGAGCCGGAGTGCGGTCGGGTCGTAGGTGAACGTGAAGTGTGCGACCTCGGTGTCGGGGCACACGTCCTGGATCACGATGTTGTGCGCTCCTGGATCTCGTAGCAGCGCATTGGTATACGGCTGAATCACCTCGTCGACCTTGGTTGCGATCGAGGTGTAGTCCACCCCGGGTACGGTGTCGCCGCCGGCATTGAGGTTCTCGAGAAAATCCGATCCGGCCATCAACTGGGCCAGGCCCGGTCCGAATTCGTCGGCCACCAGACCGGTCGCACCGGGCACGGCCTGCACGACGGGGGCGACGCCGTACATGGTGCCGCCGTAGGTCGGTGACGCGATTCCCACCCATCGGTCGACGACATCGGCACCGCCGAGCCTGTTGACGAAGTATCGGGCGACGGCAGCACCCTGCGAGTAGCCCACCACGTCCACCGCCGCAGCGCCGGTCGCGTCGAGGATGGCCGTCGTCATCGATTTCAGTTGTGCTGCACTGTCTTCGATGACTCCGTAGCCGTTGGACTTGCCGTCCGGTGATGCGCCGTAGTTGATCGCGAAGACACAGAAGCCGGCGGCACGCAGGATCGGGGAGAAGCCGGCCCAATCGGAATACGCGGTGGCGTCGGTGCCGTGCACGAGTACGACAGGATTGGGGTGCTCGGCGGTGGGCACGCAGCTCATGTCGTTTGCCCCGGGTGGGGCGGCGTCGCGGTTGGTGGCCGCGTAGCGGATGGCATCGGCGTGGTCGGGTTGAGACGGCGCAGCGGCGATGGGCATGAGCGGGCCTGCGTGGGCGAGTGGTGCCGCGTGGGTCAGCAAGGCCGACAGGGCAGTGGCGAGTGCGACGACGACAGCAATCAGAATTCGGCGTGGTCCGCGCATGACCATACGGTATTCCTGCAGTTGTGAAATGTCCCTACGAAATCGGGCATGAGCGCATAAAAGTCACAACAATAGTTATGTAGCGATTATTGTGTCGCATGCCGATTGTCGACCGAGCTTCGGGTGACCGTGGGGGTGTCGATGCGGGGATCGATCGAAAGGCGGGTTTACCGCCGACAAGGGGACCGTGGAGCCGGTGACGGGAATCGAACCCGCCTCTCAACCTTGGGAAGGTCGCGTTCTACCAATGAACTACACCGGCGTGTGGTGCGGCGTCCAGGTTAGCAGGGTGGCCCGACGTCGATGCGTACACCGTGCAGCAGGGCCTGGGCGTCCTCGGCCGGTACGGGTTCGGAGAACAGGTAGCCCTGGGCGCGGGTGCAGCCCAACGCCACCAGTGTGCGCCTGGCACTCTCGGTTTCGACGCCCTCGGCGATGGTGCTCAGGCCGAAGGCGTGCGCGAGCCCGATGATCGACTGGACGATCGCGAGGTCGCCGGTCGCGCCCGATCCGAGGTCGGTGACGAACGCCCGGTCGATTTTCAGTGCGTCGACGGGCAGTTCCTTGAGGTGTGACAGCGAGCTGTATCCGGTACCGAAGTCGTCGATCGCCATCTGAACGCCGAGGTCCCGCAGTTCTCGGAGCGTCACTCGGGTACGCGAAAGATCCTGTACGACGGCTACTTCGGTGATCTCCAGGCACAGGTGGCAGCCCGCGATCGAGAATTCGTCGAGGGCGCGCGCCACGGCGGCCGCATAGCCGGTGGTGACCAGCTGCACGGGCGAGATGTTCACGCGCATCACGATGTCGAGGCCGGGGATCTCCCGTTGCCAGGCAGCCAAGGTCCGACACGCGCGGTCGAGAACCCACCGGCCGAGTTCGCCGGCGAGGTTCGTCTCCTCCGCCACCGGAATGAAGGCGGACGGCGGCAACAGGCCGCGGGTGGGGTGACGCCACCGAACCAGTGCCTCCACCGCAGTGATGCGCCCGGTGACGAGATCGACCTCCGGTTGGAAGTGCAGCGTCAGCGAGTCTCCCGCAATGGCGTCACGTAGGTGGATCTCGACGTCGTTGCGGAGTTCGGACTGCGCGCGCATCTCGTCGGTGAACAGTGAGATGTGATGTCCACCAGCACGCTTGGCCACCAGAGCGGCTTGCCCTGCTTGTCGGAGCAGGGATTCGGCGGTGTGGTCACCGGGCACGCCGAAGGCGATGCCGATGCTGGCGCTGCGACCGATTCGCTCGACACCGAGAGTGACCGGTGCCTGGATGGACTCGGCGATCTCGCGGGCGTGCTGAGCGGCAACGCTGTCCGAGCACGGGCCGGCCAGGACCACGACGAACTCGTCGCCGCTCAGGCGGGCCGCGAGACTGACCGATTTGCCGACGAACGCCTGCAGACGTCTGGCGACAGCCTGGAGATACTGGTCGCCGGCGAGGTGTCCGAGAAAGTCGTTGAGCGCCTTGGTGCGGTCCAGGTCGATGTGCAACACCGCTATCGGGCCGGGCATCGACGGGTCCAGTCGTTCACGAAGGTGCTGCGTGAGTGCGGTGCGGTTCGGGAGCGAGGTGAGGCCGTCGTGCAAGGCCGAGAACCTGATCTGTTCCTCGGCATCGACTCGCGCCTGCAACTGCGAGAGCAGCGCGGCAATTGCTGTGAGACCGTTCAGTTCTGCCTCGGACCAGGTTCGGTCACCCATGTTGACGAAGCCCAGAGTCCCGATGGTGCGTTCGGAGTGCCGCAGCGGTACGACGGCCATCGAGGTGGCGCTGAATCCTGAGGCATTCTCGACCTGTGGGAGAAACTCCTCCTGCTCCGGGTCGGGTCGAAACACTGCCGGCTCGGACAGTGTTTCGGTTACCGCGAAGACCGAATCCGTCTTGTCGAAGTAGACGACGGCGAGGGGGTCGGGATCGGGCATGCTCAGGCGCGGTGGCCATTCCGCGGTGAGTCTGGTTGCCCGGGCATCGAAATCGTGGTGCCGTAGGAAGCTGAAATCGATGCCCAGGTAATCCACGAGCTGACGCAATACCGAAAGGTATGCTTCGCGCACCGACGCCGCGTCGACTCCCATCAGTTCGGTGGCGACGCCGGTGACGAGAACCTCGAGTGTCCGACCGTTCTCCAGGGCCCCACTCCCGCCTCTCGTCGCGCGGTCTGGTGTACCGCTCCGGTAGACGCAGTGCAGGACTGTTCCCCCTGGTCTATTCCGGACTCTACCCCGGTAGGGAGCCCGAAACCGGGACACTACGACTGTATCGCGCTTCGTGGCGCGCTACACCGGAGCGATCGACTCGGCCTCGCGTGCTCCTGCAGCTCGAAGTTCAAGTGCTGCAACGTATCCGAAAGTACTGGTGACAATGTGCGGTATTCGTCCCGAGTGCGCGTAGAGGAACGACGGCGAGACAGGTTGCACGGCCAGTGCGCGCAGATGTGAAGTCACCCAATCGTTCTCCGTTGCGAATCCACCGCGGATGTAATGCGCCGGAGTCGATCCGGGCGTCGTCGATGAGTTGTGTCCACAAATACCGACTTCAGGTGGCGTCGTGGCCGGAATGCGGCACCGGAAGGGTGGCCGATGTACGAGGGAACATCGACTGGAATGTGTTCGGTCCGGCTGTACCTGCGGAAGTGGTCACTCGGGTGCTTCGCGCAGGGCGCGTGGGGACCAGTAACCTGCAGTGGTGCTGCTCTCCGACCGTGACATTCGTGCCGAAGTGACCCTGGGCAACCTGGCGATCGATCCCTTCGATCCGTCGATGGTGCAGCCGTCGAGCGTCGATGTGCGGCTCGACAAGCTGTTCCGGGTGTTCAACAACACCCGGTACACCCACATCGATCCGTCTCAGCAGCAGGACGAGCTGACGACATTGGTGGAGCCCCGAGCGGGTGAGCCGTTCGTTCTTCATCCCGGGGAATTCGTCCTCGGTTCCACTCTCGAACTGACGACACTGCCGGATTATCTGGCGGGCCGGCTCGAGGGAAAGAGCTCGCTGGGACGGCTGGGACTGCTCACCCACTCGACGGCCGGGTTCATCGACCCGGGATTCAGCGGCCACATCACGTTGGAGTTGTCCAACGTCGCCAACCTGCCGATCACGCTGTGGCCGGGAATGAAAATCGGGCAGCTGTGCTTGTTTCGGCTGTCGTCGCCCTCGGAGAATCCGTACGGCAGCGCCGCGGTCGGCTCCAAGTATCAGGGGCAGCGTGGTCCCACCCCGTCCAAGGCGTATCTGAATTTCATCCAGTCGGACGTGACATAGACCAACGTTCGGTCTGTTTTGTTGGACGAAACCTGGTGAGTTCCCGGTTGTAACGGTATTCTGGTGTCCGAACGTGGGTTGGGGCCTGCCAGAATGAGGTTTCTCGTGTCCGCGGTACCCGATCCTTCCGTGCTCGGCGCTTCCCTGGGGTCGACTGGCGTCCGCAGTGTGATCAGCGACAGCTCGGGTGTCGATACGGTGCTCGACGCCCTCGAACCGGTTGCCACCGGGCCTGCGCCCAACGGTCTCGCCCCCGATCCGTGGGATGCCGTCGTCGCATCGGTGCACAGCACGGCAGACCGATACGCGTCCGCTCGCTACTACCCGGTGCTCGCCCTCCGTGAGAGCGATCCCGACACGGCCTTCCGTGAGGACTTCTCCGACGGCATCGTGCTCGTCTCCGAACTCGGTGCGCAGTTGGGCGCGTTGCGAGAAACCGGAGTGCTCGCCGGTGAGCGCTGCGTCGCTCTGTTCGACGTCGGCGCATCCGGCACCAGTGTGTCGGTGATCGATGTCGAGTCCGGTCGGGTCCTGGCCTCTCATCGCACCGAAGAACTGCGCGGCGACGACTGCGACCACGTGCTCAGCAATCACCTCATCGAGACGTTCGGCGCGGCGGAGGCGTTGACGGTGGACGCTCGCCGACAGCTCGTGCACGACGTGCGAGCCGGCAAGCACCAGCTGTCGATCCTGCGCAGCGTTTCGGTCCTCGGGCCGTTCGTCGGCGGCCGCGCCTCGTTGTGGCGCCACGACCTCGACGAGCTGATCGGCGACGCCGTTCAGGGGGCAGTCTCCACTGCCGTCGACGTGCTCGCTTCCGTTGCCGCGAGCGGCGTTCGCGTGGACGCGATCGTTGCGGTCGGCGGCGGTGCCAACATGCAGATCGTTCGGCAGAAGCTGTTCGACGCCGTGTCGATGCCCGTCTACGCGCCGGAACGGCCGGAACTGCTGGCTGCGCGTGGTGCGGCCGGGATCGCGCGGACCGTGGGTGTCAGGCCTGCACCGTCACCTGCAGTGACCACCGTGCCCTCCCGTCGTCCGCGGCACAGCGGCAGCCCGTCGAATCGAATGGCCAGAGCAGCCAAGTCCCGGCGCGTCGGGGGCGCACTCGCCGCGCTGATTGCTGTGTGCGTGGCCGGAACCGTGGTCGCAGCAGCAGCTCGGACCACCGACGACGTCCCCGAACCGTCGATCGCGACCTCGCAGAGCGCGTCGCCCTCCGCCCGATCGCAGGCTGTGATGCCGGCGGTGGACGGCTCACCGTCCGTGTCGACGCAGCCCTCGGTGTCGGCCTCGAACGGGGCCGCTCCGTCCTCGGCGTCCCCGACATCCGGCGACCCGTCGTCCTCTCCTTCACCCACCTCGCCGAGTGCTGCCGATTCACCGCCTCGAAGCCCCGCGGTTCCGGACGCATCCGTCGTTCGACCCGCGCGTGAGGGCAGTCGAGTTCCGACGACGACCACGGCCCCGACCACCACCACGGCCCCGACCACCACCACGGCTCCGACGTCCACGACTCACCCCACGCCCACCACTGCGCCGACAACTACCGCACCGACCACAACAACGATGCCGCGCACCACCACTCGCACTCCGACCCCGACGAAACCCGCGACCACTACTCGGCGGTCGTAGCCCACCCCGGTTCGATACGCCGTCGAGGAGATAGATCTGCGGTTTCGGCCGCCACGGCACCGCATGCTCGAGGCAGGATGGTCGGTATGGAGTCACAGACCGAGCGCGAAGACAAGTTCGATGTCGATGCAGACTTCGAGTTCCCCGCCCTCACCTCGCTCGTTCCTGCCGACGGCGCGATGACGGAAACGGAGACCGAACTGGTCAGCGAGTACTTCGACACCACCGGTCACGATCTGCTGCGCCGTGGGATCACCCTTCGTCGACGCACCGGAGACTCCGACAATGGTTGGCACGCAAAGGTTCCTGCGGAGAAGGCGCGAACCGAGATCAGGCTTCCGCTCGGCACCGGCGACACGAAAGCCGTGCCCGACGAGCTGGCCGACGTGCTCCGCGGCGCGGTCATGGGCCAGCAGTTGTCGGCTGTCGCCACCCTGACGACGCGTCGGACGATTCGTACCGTCACCGACGCAGCCGGATCCGTCGTGGCCGAATTCGCCGACGACGCGGTGTCGGTCGTGCTGATCGGCGGCGCGACCGGGCCGCAGTGGCGCGAGGTGGAGGTGGAGCTCGGGCCGGCCGGCTCGGAATCCTTCCTGAAGAAGGCGAGCAAGGTGCTCCGCGCGTCGGGTGCGACGCCGTCGGCGCATCCGTCCAAATTGCATCGCGCGCTGTCGGTGGTTCGGGAGGAGCCGGCGCACGACGGGCTTCGGTTGCTCGTCGACTATCTCGACGAACAAGCCCAGGCCATCGTGGCCGGCGACGTGTATCTGCGTCGCGGACTGGATCCGATTCACTCCACGCGGGTGGCCATCAGGCGCTATCGCAGCACGCTTCGCGTCTTCGGCAGTGTGTTCGAGGACGAGCCCACGGCTGCACTCGAGGCCGAATTGTCCTGGTATGCAAGCCTGCTCGGCGAGGTGAGAGATAGGCAGGTGCAGCGCGCGCGGTTTGCAGCTGCTCTGCGGGACCTTCCGTCGGAATTGGTTCTGGGCCCGGTGGCGTCGCGTATCGAGAACGATCTGCTGGCCGAGCAGATCCGCCACCGCGAGGCTGCGATGGCCGAGCTCGATGGCGAACGGTACCGAGATTTGCTCACGACCGTGGCCGCCTGGTCGAGGGGACTACCGATCGACGGCGAGGTGAGCGAGCGGTTGCTGATCAAGCTGGCGCGCAAGGCCGGTAAGAAGGCCGTCGACCGCACCGAGAAGGCTGTGCGCGGTACCGACGACGAGCAACTGCACCGCGCCAGGAAGGCCTCGAAGCGGGCTCGGTATGCGGCCGAGTTGGTGGCACCCGTCCTGGACAAGAAGGTGTCCAAGTCGAATATCAAGCGATACAAGCAGATTCAGGAAGTTCTCGGCGAGCATCAGGATGCCGTCATCGCGGCCGAGATTCTGCGCACTCTCGGTGCCCGGGCGGGAACCACCTCCGGTGAGAACGGGTTCACCTTCGGGCTGCTCTTCGAGCGTGAGCGCCGGGCGGCCGAGCTGGCGCGTGCTGAGGCGAGCAAGCTGGAATTCTGATCGAACAGCCAAACCATCCTTTTCCCTGTTTCGGGCCTCGAAGTGTACTGTGAGGCCGAATCGAGTAAGGGATGGTCGAAGGTATGTCCGTTGCGCTGGGCGTTCACGTCGGTACCGACGAGATCTCGGCAGTGTTGGTCCAAACAGACCTGCCCGGACTCGGCCCTGTCGCGTCCCGACCCGTATCGCTCACCGCGGCTCCCGGTGGAATCGGTGATGCCGTCGCGACGGTTCTCGGAATCATGCGAGTCCAAGCTGCGCAACGAGACTTGATCGTCGACGGGGCAGCGGTCGTCTGCGACAACCCCCTCCAGGGCGAGATCGTCCGGGCGGCGCTGGCGGACCACCGCGTCGTCGACGTCGAGGTACTGGCGATGGACGATCCGCGGTTGCCCGACGAGTATCCGTCGGACGTGGCCGCCGCCGTCGTCGGCGCCGCGTCCAGAACGGGCCGTGCGTCGAGTGACGAGGTTTCTACGGTGCAATCCGGCTGGGACGATCGGGCCGCAGACTCCGAAGCTGCGTCGCGGAAGTCTCGATGGGCCACGGTCGGATTGGGTGTTGCCGTGCTGGCTGCTCTGAGTGGGGCAACCGTGTGGGCGTTCTCCTCGCCTGCGCCCACTCGGGACGCAGTTCTCGATACCGCCGGTTCCAGCATCACCCCGTCGACACCCGGTCGGCCGGCGTCGGGTGCCGGGGCGGTTGATCCTGTGGCCGGGCCATCCGCGGTTCCACCTATCGGCGCGGGAGTTCTGGATGTCTCGCCCGCTGGGGTCGCACCGGGAGATGTCCGGGTCGACGCGTTCCCGGTGGATGTCGCGAGCACGATATCGAACGCGCCGCGGTCGTCGTCGACGGGACGAGACAACTCGGGTGGCGACGATTCCGCTCCGGTCGGTCGGGTGACGAAGACCCAGAATCCGAAGCCCGACACCGAGACTCCGCCGACCGACGACGAAACCACAGCTCCCACCGATACTTCGACGGATGTCCCGGATCCCACCGACGCCGATCCGGGCCCGACCGAGACCACGGAGCCGACGGGGCCCACCGAGACTTCGGAGCCTTCGGGGCCGACGGATACCGAGCCCGCGCCCCGAACGGCAGAACCACCTGTCACCGATTCGGCCGAGTGACGATTCACCGATATTCCGTTGTGAGCGAGCGGGTTCGCTACTTCGAAAAGTCCATGGTGTGACAGGTGTGTGAATTCGACTCGGACACCTGAACTTCTGCTCGAGCCTGGCTACCATCGGGTGATCGACCAGTAGACGGTGAGTTCTCGATGACCGACAAATCCGCAGTAGAACCGGTGACGCGCACGACCATCGACAGGGCGGTGGGTGTCCTCATCGCCTTGCGCGGCTGCAGCCCGGATGAGGCGTTCGCCGAATTGGCGGCGCACAGTTTCCGTTTCGATGTTTCTCTCGTGCAGTCGGCTCGGTCCATCGTCACTGCGGCACGAGGAATGGACTCCGACTACGGCGTGGGCTGTGCCGCGATGTCGTCGGCGCAGGAGGAGTGGGGCTCGTTGCTCGCCGACCGTCGCGACGGGTTCGGGCACGTCGCGTGATCCAACTCGTCGCCTGAGCGGTTGTAGTAAGTCCCAAAACAAACCAAAAGTTCGATGAACTGCGGCAGTTTCCGATTTCGAGTCGGTTCGAGGCGCTACGATCGCCAGGTCGGAGTAGCTAGGCGAGTCGAGGAAACATGAGATCTGTCCTTGGTGTCTCGGTGGGTTCAGCCATCGCCCGGGGTGTAGCCCTGGACGCGTCGGACGAGTCGGTACGTTCTGCGCACGTCGTGCGATCGTTCGATCCCGACGACCATCTGCAGGTCGCTCTCGATCTGTTGGATTCGATGTCGCGGGATCAAATGGTCGATCGACCGGACATCGTTCTCGCCGTCCCGGACGATCCCGGTGCTCGCGGACGCACGTCGGCGTATTCCACGTACGAGGCCGATCGTCTGCTGGTGGCGTCGGAGCTCGGGGCGCAGCTTCGGTATCTGCGCGGCACCGGGATGCTCGAGGGCGCGCGCACCGTGGCCGTGTGCGACATCGGAGCGTCGGGAACCACTGTGTCGATCGCCGACCCGGCCACTGGAGCTGTGCACAGTTCGGTGCGCACCACGTTGTTCGGTGGAATCGGGTGTGACGCGCAGATCTCTCGCTACCTGCTGTCGGTCTACGGGGCAGACGAATTGGCCTCGGAGCGGGCACGCGCGGAGTTGCTGGTATCGATCCGCACGGCACGCGAACAGCTGTCACGCCTGCGGGTGGCAGAGATCGCCGGTCCGTTCGTCGGCGGGCCGGTTCGGTTGTGGCGCAACACGTTCGACGATGTTCTCGAACGCAGTATCCGATCACTGGAAGATTGGGTGGCCAGCATCATCGTCGACGCACCCTGCGCCGTGAATGCGTTGGTGATGGTGGGCGGATGCGCCAACCTGCCGTCGCTTCGTCGGATGTTTCGACGCGATCTGATGTTGCCCGTCATCGCGCCTGCCAATCCCGAGTCCCTCACTGCGCACGGGGCAGCCCTGATGGCAATCGATGCGGTCGCGTCGCGGCAACACCGTCCGCGCGGCGCGATGAGCAGTGCGTCGGTCCTGACGCAGTCGGCCGCGATGGTGGGCATGGTGGGGTACCGGGACGCCCCGCGGCACCGTTCCGCCTGAGCCCCTTCCTGGCCAACGTGTGTCGTCGTTGGGTAGGTTGCTCGGGTAATGATGAACAGTAGGGACGAGACGGTGGGGCAACAGTGGCAGAGCAGGTAGCGGAGTCCGGCGCAGCAGCATCCGATGCGGGAGCATTCGATCCGGCGGAGCACGCGCGCAGCATGGTCGGGTACCACTACCGCACCGAGGACTACTACGAGGTGGGCCGCGAGAAGGTTCGCGAGTACGCCCGTGCCGTTCAGGATTTCCACCCCGCCCACTGGGACGGTGACGCCGCAGCAGCGCTGGGCCACAGTGCTCTGGTGGCCCCGCTGACGTTCATGTCGCTGGTCGGAACGCTGGCGCAGAAGAAGCTCCTCGAGTCCATCGCCGAGGGATACGACCTCAGTCAGATTCTGCAGACCGACCAGGTGCTGGTGTTCCAGAAGCCGATTCTGGCCGGTGACCAACTGACCTGCGATGTCTCGCTCGACTCGTTCAAGACGGTCATGGGCCGCGACATGATGGTGACCAAGAACGTCGTGTCCAACCAGAAGAACGAACTGGTGCAGACCACGTACACCACGCTGCTCGTCGGGCGTTCGGGCGAGATCGACCCGGCCATCTCGGACGCAGCCAAGAGCCTGGTGATGTTCGGCGCCTCGATGGATGCCGCTGCCGCTGCCGCCAGTGAGCACGACACGCTGTCCACCCCGCAGGAACACGAGCCGCTCGTCGTCGAGGAGTACCGGGGTCAGCCGACGAAGAAGTTCGACGAGGTGAACGTCGGCGACGAGTTGCCCACGCGCACCGTGCGTTTGACTCGCGGAGATCTGGTGAACTACGCCGGTGTCGCCGGTGATGCGAACCCGATTCACTGGGACGAGAAGTTCGCCAAGATGATCGATCTCGAGAACGTCCTGGCGCACGGCATGCTCACCATGGGTGTCGGCGGCGGATTCATCAGCCAATGGCTCGGCGATCCAGGTGCGGTGAAGGACTACACCGTTCGTTTCACCACCCCGATCCCGGTGGACACACACAAGCCGGCCGAAATCGTCTTCAGCGGCAAGATCAAGTCGAAGGACGAGGAGTCCCGTACGGCCGTCATCTCGATCGGCGCGACCTTCGAGGGCAAGCGCATCTTCGGCCACCGCGCTACGGCAACAGTGCAATTGGGCTGAGCCTGTAGCCGCGTATCAGCTCCTCAGTTTCGGATTTCTGACTCCGATCCGGTAGTTGTCAACCTGTCTCAGACAGGTTGACAACTACCGGATCGGCGTCGGGTTTCCGAATGTGGGGAGCCGATGTGTCGGAGGGGTCGGAATTTACGCCCCGTGCGGGCGGCGTGGATTGCTGCTGGGGGCGTAAATACGTCGGCTGAGCCCTCTGTTCGCTACTGAAATGTTCATGATCCGCGCTTCTCCTTTGCGTGGTGTCGTGCCGCACGAGCGCGATTTCCGCAAGCGCTGCAACACCATTGCTGATTGGGCCGATCCTGCAGAAACAGTTGACCGCATCGCGGAGCATCGCACAAGGCCAACCGTGCGCGATCCGGCCCGTTGAGTAGATCGATCACCGCAGAGGCCGCGCGGGCCCGGATCGCGTCGATCGGATCCGACGTACCCACAACATGTCCGACGCCACCGCCGCTCCCGAGATCGAGCCGACGGGTCACCGGATGGCGTCGGGCAATGTTGTCGATGTGGTCGACGCCGGCTCCCGGAACTTCCATGTCCGACGCCACCGCCCGCAGTAGCGCCAGCATGTGATCTCGCGTCAGCCGGAATGTATCGATGTCGGCATCGTCAGGGATCGTTTCAGGCACCCGGGCACCCTGTAGCTCGGCCCATTCCTGGAGATCGGCGGTGGAGGCGATCAGCTCGACGTAGGTGCCGCGTTGCAACTGCACGGTGTTGACCACGTCGAGTGCGAAGTGGTCGCCGAGCCAGTTCCAGTCCATAGCCTAAGTCTAATGGTTTACGGATGTAAAAGCATCAGATACCGTCGAGACGATGACGGACATCCAATGGTTACCGTTCCTCGGCGTCGTGCTGTTGGCGTACGCAATACCCGGTCCGGACTTCGCAGTGGTGGCCCGGGCAGCAGCGACCAGCCGCAGTGCCGGGTGGCGAGCGGGCCTCGGTGCACAGACCGGCTTGTGCGTGCACATGATCGCTGCAGTGGTGGGGCTGTCACTGCTCATCTCGCGATCACCGATGGCGCTGAACTTCATTCAGATTCTCGGGGGTCTGTATCTGGTGTGGCTGGGTATCTCGGCGCTGAGGCAGGCGTCGTCGGAGGGGAGTGCCACGTCCGACGTGCGCTGGTTCCGCATGGGTCTGGTGACGAATGTGCTCAACCCGAAAGCCGTTCTGTTCTTCGTCGCGCTGCTGCCGCAGTTCGTCGACGCCGACGGACCGCTTCCCTTGCAAATCGGGCTACTCGGAATCGTCGACGTGGCAATCGGTTTGGCGGTCTGGGCGGTGGTCGCTGCGGCTGTGGGCCGTCTGGCCGGTGGTTCGTCGAAGTCGACATCCTGGAACCGAGTGATCGGCGTCCTGTTCATCGGTATCGGAGTCGCACTCGCTGTCGAGGCTATGTGAGCACCTCCGCAAAGTCAGCGAACGATTCCGACTTCCGGGTCGTATGTGGGTTTGCGGTCCCACAGAGACGCGTCGGATTCCAGGGCCTGGCCCTCGTGGGTCGGCCGCACGGGGTCGGGTAGCTGTCGCCACTGTGCCCGCGGGTCGTCCTCGGGTTCGATGCACGATTCATCGTCCATCGCGGACACGCTACGCGTCGGCCCGGCAATCATCCGGCAACGCGCACTCGCAGCTCGTTCATCGGCACTTCGGAACCGCCGCCGTCGGTGACGCGTACGCGCACGGGCTCGCCTTGTGAATCGACGACGTCGAGTGGCCCGTCGTCGTCTTGCAGATATCGGTCGCCCCACTGCATCAGCCCGAGTACGACGGGCAGCAGATCCTCGCCCATCCTCGTCAGAACGTATTCGTAGCGCGTTCTTCCCTTGTCCGGTCGGTAGGGCTGTTTGACGAAGATTCCGACGTCGACGAGTTCCTTTAGTCGGGCCGCACTGCTGGCGTCGGTGATGCCGACGCGTCGGCTGAAGTCGTCGAAGCGGGTCGTGCCGTAGAAGGCCTCACGCAGGATCAGCATGGTCGACCGCGTGCCGACCACCGACAGGGCGCGCGCAATGGAGCATCGGTCGCCTGCTGTCCAGGTTTCGAGGTCGGACAGTGGGCCGTCCATGTGGAGGGGCATGCCACGATCCTACTGGCTTTACAAAACTATAGCCAGCTCGTACCGTGGTGTCAGCGATCCAACAGGAACGGATCGATCGGACAAGGAGCCGTCATGAGAGATGCAGTCATCGTCGAGGCAGTCAGGACCCCGGTCGGACGGGGCAAAGTGAACGGCACACTGCACCCGGAGCACCCGGTGGACCTCATGGCCCACAGTCTGCGAGAGGTATTGCGGCGCAGCGGGATAGACCCGGCCCAGATCGACGACGTCATCGGTGGAGTTGTCACTGCGGTAGGGGATCAGGCGTCGAACATGACTCGGCGTGCGGCGTTGGCGGCGGGCTATCCGGAATCTGTACCCGCAACCACCGTCGACCGGCAATGTGGAAGTAGCCAGCAGGCAATACATTTCGCCGCGCAGGGTGTCATCTCCGGTGCTTACGATCTGGCTGTGGCTGCCGGTTCGGAGTCGATGAGCCGCATTCCGATGGGTTCGAACCTGGTCGGAACCGAGGATCCGGCAGGTGTCGGTTTCGCCGAGCGGTATCTGGAAGGTCTGGTGGCACAGGGCATCAGTGCCGAATTGATCGCAGCGAAGTGGGGTATCAGCCGCACCGAGATGGACGAGTTCGCTCGGTCGAGTCACGCGAAGGCAGCTGCAGCCACCGAAGAGGGACGTTTCAAGCGGGAGATCAGCGCTATTCGCGGGCTCGACCGTGACGAAGGAATCCGCACCGGATCCACACTCGACGCGCTGGCGGGACTGCGACCGGCCTACTACAGCGACGCCATGGCGCAGCGTTTCCCGGAAATAGGTTGGAACATCACCGCAGGCAATGCAAGCCAGATCAACGACGGTAGCGCGGCCGTCATGATCACGACCAGCGAGAAAGCGAAGGAACTCGGCCTGACTCCGATGGCGAGGCTGCACAGCTTTGCGGTGGTCGGTGACGATCCGCTGATGATGCTCACCGCAGTCATCCCGGCGACGAAGAAAGTGCTCGCGAAGACCGGATTGACCATCGACGACATAGACCTGTTCGAGGTGAACGAAGCCTTTGCCTCCGTGGTGCTCGCCTGGGCCAGGGAGACCGGCGCAGACCTGAACAAGGTGAACGTCAACGGCGGGGCCATCGCCATCGGCCATCCGCTCGGCGGCAGCGGTGCCCGAATCATGACGACCATGGTCCACGCGCTCGCCGAGCGCGAGCAGCGTTACGGCCTACAGGTGATGTGCGAGGCCGGAGGGCTCTCGAACGCCACCATCATCGAACGCCTGTAGTGCCTCCGGCAGTGGTGCGGTTGAGTCCCCTGGAGGGCACATAACCGCACCCTGGTGTCGTCGTACCTGGCACCGGAAACTAAGGGCCGCGATCTCGTGAGGCTTGCCGACGCAGCCTGAGATGTCCGCAGTGGTGCAGCTGAGCCCATAGCTGCACCACTGCAACATAATTGGGCGCAGAAAAATTGGAACTACCTCTTGGCACTCTCCGATGGAGAGTGCTAATTTGGGTTCTGCACAGTGAAGGGCGGCCCGCCACAGGGGCGGACGCTTCGTCGTACAGGAGGTGGTTGCTGTGCTTCGCTTCGATCCGTTCCGTGACCTCGACTCCATTGCCGCCGGCATGCTCGGCGCGACCAGTGGTTCGGACCGTGCGCCCAGATTCATGCCGATGGATCTGTACAAGCTCGACGACCATTACGTACTCAACGCTGACCTACCCGGCGTCGACCCCGGCTCCATTGACGTCGACATCGACCGAGGCACCCTCACTCTGACGGCTCATCGCACCGCTCCGAGTAGTGATGGTGTGCAGTGGCTTTCGTCGGAGCGGTTCGCCGGAACGTACCGGCGTCAACTCTCCCTCGGAGACGGCGTCGACGCGGAGAAGATCTCGGCCTCCTACGACAACGGCGTCCTGACGGTCACCATCCCGCTGGCAGAGCGCGCGAAGCCGCGCAAGATCGAGATCGCCCACGACAACACGCAGAAGACCATCGAGCCGCAGAAGAGCTGAGTGCGCTTCGCGCAGTGGTGCGGCAATGCGCCGCAGAGGGCACATAGTCGCACCACTGCCGAAGGCATCTACGAGGCGTTGGCGATAATTGCCTGCGCTGCCTCGGTCGGTGCCTGAGTCGGGATCCAATGTGTCACTCCGGCAAGCACTGTCAGGGTGTAGCGGGCGTCGACGTACTGTTGTGCGCGTTCGATGGCCGAGCGGCCGATGAATGTGTCGCCGTCACTCCACACCATCGATGTCGGCACTGTGATGCGCAGACGGCCGATACCAGGGTTGGAGAACGGCAGTCCGCGATACCAGGTGACAGCGTAGGGAAGTGCGCCGTAGTCGACGACGTCCGTGCGCGTGCGCTCCAGGTCGTCCGCATTCATACCGCTTCTCTCGTACCATTTTTCGGCCCTCTGACCGGGCCGCGTCATCCATTTCTCGGGCAGTATCGGCAGTTGGAAGAACGCGAAGTACCAGGAGTGGAGGATCTGTCGAGAGGTGAGCAGAGCCGTCATGAACGACCCGGGATGTGGGACGGAGAACGCGGTCAGCGACAACATCAGATCCGGCCGCCGACCCGCGGTGACCCACGCGATGTTCGCTCCCCAGTCGTGGCCGACCAGATGCACCGGGGCTCCGATCGTGTCGATGAGGGCTACGACGTCGTCGACGAGCGCACCGACGCGATAGGCGCGTCGGCGTTTGGGTCGGGCACCCGGCGAGTACCCGCGCTGATCGGGCGCGACTGTTCGAAACCCGGCCTCGTTCAGCTGGTCCATCACTGCGGACCACGACGCGGCACGTTCCGGAAAGCCGTGCAGCAGCAACACAACCGGGCCGTCCAGAGGTCCCTGGTCGAGGACGTCGAACTCGAGTCCGTCATGGGTGTAGCGTGCAATCCTCTCACTCACCGAAGAGTCCTTTCGTTGGTCAGCACGTGCTGGGAACCGATGCACCGGCGAATTCGGCGGCGAGGAATTGCATGGCCGCGTCGTCGCTCACGTTGTGTCCTTGCTCTGGTTGTTCTTGGGCGACAACCCGATCGCCGATCGCACACGCTGCGCGGACGGCGTCTGCCGTCCACTGCGGTAGCACGATGTCGTCGCGCGCACCGTAGGCAACGAACATGGGCACGGTGGTTCGTACCTGGGGGAGGGTGTAACGGCCGATCAGATCGAACAGCTTCTGCTCGGCCTCAGGGGATCTCGGCGCGAACTCCTTCGGCGCCATCTCGCTGACCGCGCGCTCCTTGGTTGCGGTGTCGATGCCTTGGCACGTGAGCAGCAGTTCTTTGTTTGTCTGGGCAACCGTGCCGCTGTAGTCGCGAGGGTCGAACGTGGGATCGACCTGCTGCGCCCCGTAGAGCAGGTACGGCAGCAGCCCTTTCTGCGGTGTGGTCAGGGTGCCGTCACTGGCGGCGCGCGCAAGCGGCGCCAGATCCGTGGGCGGGGACAGGGACACCGAGGCGACCAGATCCAGTCCCTGCCCGTAGCTGGAGTTCAATTCGTTTGCGGCCCAGGCTGCTTGCCCACCTTGTGACATTCCGACGGCCGCCCACCGTGCAGAAGTCTCGGGCAGGGCGTTGTGGACGGCGCGCGCTGCGTCGATCATGTTGTGCCCCGTAGTGCGTGGCTCCAGGTACGGGTGGGTGCCGTTGCCGCTGCCGAGTCCTTGATAGTCGGGCAGCACCGTGACGTAGCCGAGTCCGGTGAACGCCTCGACTGTGGAGTCCAATCCGAGTAGGTCGGGGTAGAGGGAGGGCCCGCAGTCGGCCTGTACGCCGGTGGTGCCGTGGCCGTAGACGACGATCGGCCATCCACCTGCCGGAGGTGTACCGGGCGGAACAGCGGCGACACCGGAGACCGCAGTCGCAGAATCATCGACACCGGACGTCGATTCGTACACGAAGCGATAGACGGTCGCGCCCGTCGCCGTGAGCCTGGCCGACCGGGACTCGAAATCCTCCGATTCGAGCAGCGTCCCCGCTGTACCCGTCAGCTCGTACTGCGACTGTGCTGCGGACGTCGTTGCGGGCTCGGGTGAGTCGGGCACAGCGGGCGACGAACTGCATCCGACGGCCGTCAACAGCGTGAGCCCGCACGCAGCTGCGAGAACTCGACGAGACGACAGGGCAATGGATGCGGGCATGCCGAGTGTCTACCAGAAGGCAGCCAACAACTCCTCGGTCGCCTGCAATGGCGCATATCCGTCGGGAATGACGCGACGGCATCCGTCGAGTTCGATGGTGAGTTGTTGTCCTAGTTCGGAGCCGGTGGAATACCGGGTCGTTGCTACCTCGGTGGCCTCAGTTTCGCAGTCGGTCGCGAACGGTAGTGAGTCCACATCGACAGTACTGTCAGCCGAGACCGTGCCCGCGAAGATGCCCGAGTCGAATTTACAGAAGCTGCTTCCGAGGGGCGCAACGGTTGGTCGTCCTGTGCCGGCGCGGGGCGATGTGTATTCCGGTGAACAGTAGTAATAGTCGTTGATCTGGTTGTCCGACAGGGGAACTCTGTGCTCCACAGCAGAGACTTCCGTCAGATCCATGATCGCGGCGAGTCCACCTGGTTTCGGCAGCCCGCAGGAGTCTTGTGGGAATCCAGGGCGGATCGCACGCCCGTGATCGTCCAATAGCCAGAACTCATCCAGTTCTGCAAACAGATACGTGGACGTGTCGCAGTCGTCGATCCAAGCCGAATGCTCGGACGATCGATTGAGGAGGTCGATGGACGTCGATATATCACCTTCCCAACGGCGTTGAACGAAGCTGACAGTTTTGTCCGCAGAAACTCGATCGCTCAGGAATGCGTCACACGTGATGGCTGCTGCCGGCTCGAACTCTCTCGGCACAGTGGCCAGTGGTGTCGACCTGTGCGCACCGAGCGGATACGGAGTGGCGCAGGCCAAGGATTCAGCAGGAACGATGCGTGCGATGGGGCGATTGGGCGTGGTGAGATGCCACGCGGCCGCACCGACGGCAAGGATGACGACAAGCGCAAGTACCTTGCGAAGCATGGCTCGCACGCTAGCGCAAGAAAGGAGCCAACAACTCCTTGCTCGCCTCCAGTGGCGCATATCCGTCGGGAATGACGCGACGGCATCCGTCGAGTTCGATGGTGAAATTACGAATGTTCGACGGCCAGTCAGCAACATACGTCGTCACCGCCGTCCGTGTTGCGGACATCGAGCAGGGCTCGGCGGGGGCCAAGTCTTCGATCGATATCCCGGTCTCTCCGGTGACTCCTGTGAATTCGGTGCCGGAGAACAAGCAGTACGTGTAGCCGATGGTCAGACCCCCTGCGCGCTCACTGCCGAGGAGAGCCTCTGAGTAATGGGGGGAGCAGCTCGAGACTCGTTGCCGGTCGTAGCCGATCACCGATACGTCGTGTTCGAATTCGGTCACCATCTCGAGTGTCCGAATTTCGGCGATGGCGCTGTGATTCGGCAGCCCGCATTCCCCAGTAGGGAGAGTCGGTTCTATTGCGCGCCCTCGGTTGTCGACGAGCCATATCTGCGGCGGCTCGACGACGCTGTATGTCGGGCAATAGCCGCGGATCAGCATGCTTTCGGACGGCGCGTTGAGTAGGCGGATCACCTCC
Source organism: Rhodococcus sp. 1R11 (assembly GCF_004563845.1). NCBI lineage: Bacteria > Bacillati > Actinomycetota > Actinomycetes > Mycobacteriales > Nocardiaceae > Rhodococcus > Rhodococcus sp. 1R11. The sequence goes on from NZ_SPNG01000011.1 coordinate 161,889, forward strand.
GTGAGGTCGCCTTCGTATCTGTGCTCGCGGTACGGCACGGTGTCGGGGGCGACCCCCTCGTCGATTTGGTCGCAGACGATCGCGGCTACTGGAACGAAATCGTCAGGCACTGTCCCAGGTGTGGGCCGAGGGAATCTCGGTCGCGGCTCGTCTATCTGGGGCCCTCGGTCGCACCGAAATGCCTCTGCAGATCCGATTTCGGCGACGACCCGGTGGGGACTCAGCGACGCTGGTGAGGCACAGGTGACCGCGGTGATGGCGACGAGCATCAGTCCCACCGTCCATCGCCATGTCATCAGCACAACGTAGCGGCATTGCAGTTCAGGGTTTGTCGCTTCCGTTTTTCGGGGACTATCGCAGCCATGAGGATTGGCGTCGTTGTCAGTGCGGTCGTTGCGGTTGTGGTGTCGTTTCTCGGGTCCGGCGCGTGGATAGGGACGCCCATTGCCGAGGCAGCTGGCGGGGCGCTCAGTGCCACGTCGACGCTGGTGGCTCCCGCTGGTCCCGCGTTCTCGATCTGGTCGGTGATCTACACCGGTCTCATCGTCTATGCCGTCTGGCAGTTCTTACCCGGTCGAACTGCACGTCACGACGCCTTGCGGGCACCGGCTATCGCGTCGATGTTGCTCAATCCGGCGTGGATTCTCGCGATTCAGTTCGGGCAGGTGTGGCTCAGCGTGGTGGTCATCGTTGCGTTGTTGGCCGCTCTCGTGCGCGTGTTCGTACTCCTGCAACAGCAACGCCCGGAATCCGTGGCCGACGCGGTGATCACCGACGGCACGATGGGCCTCTATCTCGGGTGGGTGTGCGTCGCGACAATCGCCAACATCTCGGCGTGGCTGGTCGATCTCGGAGTGACCGGCGGCGCAACGGTCTGGGCAGTCGTCGTACTGGCCGTCGCAGCACTGGTCGGGGTGACTCTGGCGCGTTATTCCAACGGGGCCGTTGCTCCGATGCTCGCCATCGTCTGGGGTCTGGGGTGGCTGGCACAGGGGCGTCTCGGCGGCGAGCTCACGAACGTTACGGTCGGATGGACGGCAGTATTTGCCGCAGCGATCGTCGCCGTCGTGACGGTGGGAATCAGGCTCCGATCACGGTTGTCGACGGTCCGTCAGGCGGCGTAGTACTTTCTCCAGTGCGTTTCGAGGAAGTCGGACAGCGAACTCCCCGAATCGTTGGTACGCCAGGCGACGTGACCGTCGGGTCGGACGAGGACTGCTCCGGACTCACCTACTTCGTACAGCGATATCAGCTCGTTGCGATCGACGCCGACGGGTGCGTCCAGTACGACGAGCGACACACCCGGGCGCACATCACGCATACCAGCAATCACCGCTTCCCACGCAGAACCATCGAAGGTGAACAGCGTCAACATGTTCGGGTCCAACACGTCGTGCGGCGAGACGAGTTGCCCGTCGACCGAGACGAGCGCGTGCGGCAATCGCGCACCGGGGTAGGTGGTGGGCACGTAATCGACAACATCTTCCACGGGCTTCGTCGACGCGTCCTGGGCGATCAGTGGACTGTCGTAGAGGTAGCCGAATTGCAGACCAGTGGAGACGAAATGCTCCAACTGCAGTGGAATCGCCGCGGTAATTTCGGCACGCAGTTCCGCCGACCCGGGGACGTCCGGGCGCAGGCTTCGCGACCGACTCATCTGCTTGCGGGTTGCTGCGGCCGCGATGGGCGCGATCAGTCGGTCCGGGATCTTGTTCAGTGGTGCCCGCCCCATGGCCTGAGTTGCCTTGGCCAGCATGGCGTTGGTGATCCCGACGCGCTTGCCGATGTCGTCCATGCGGAAGTGGTTGGCCACACTCTGTTCGGCGAATTTCTCCACCACGGGCCGACGCTCGGTGTCGTAGGTGTCCAGCAGCTCCGGGCCTGCCGCACCGGAGAGCACGGCATCGAGCTTCCACGCGAGGTTGTGGGCATCCTGCACTCCCGAATTGAGCCCGAAGCCGCCGGTGTGCGGAAAGCGGTGAGCGGCATCGCCCAGCAACAGCAGCCGATCGTGGCGGAACGTGTCGGCCGTCTGTGACGTCATCACCCACGTGCCCGTCGATTCGAGCGTGAAGTCGTTCGTACCCAACGCCTTCGGTAGCGTCTTCTCCCAGAATCGGCGGCCGTTCCTGGCGATCTCCTGCGCGGGGTGCAGATAGGCCGTCATCAGGATGTAGCGGTGGTCGGCGTGCGAGATGAGCACTCCGCACAGGTCCGGGGTGTAGATCCAACTCAACAGCGGACGCGCGTCGTCGGGAAACAGTGTTGTCGACGTGAAGAACGCGCTGCCCATGTTGGCGAGTACCGGCCCGGTCAGCGATATCCCGGCCGCGTCGCGGGTCGCGCTGTTGGCACCGTCGCAGGCGAGGACATACGGCGCACCGAGTTCGTCGACGTCACCCGTCAGGGTGCGGAAGGCGATGCGCGCGTCAAAGGAGTTCGTGTCGACCGATTCGACGGAGACTCCGCGGCGAAACTCGATCAACGGTTCGGCGTCCACGGCGTCCCACAGCACGGGCATCAGAATGTGCTGGCCGATGTGCGACACCATGTACGGGCTTTGGCTTTCCACGATGGCTTTGCGCTCGGGATCGGACAGCAGGTCGATCGACCCGATGGCGTCACCGGCCAGGTCGCCGTACCAGCTGATCAGATTCACCTGTTCGTGCGGAGGCGACATTGCCGCAATTGACTTGGCCAGTTCGGGGCTGTACTCGTTCCAGATCTCCAGCGTCCGAGCATTGATGACGTGAGCCGCCGGATGGAACAGGGGATTGGTTCGACGCTCCAGCAACACCGTTCGAATACCTCTGCGCGCCAGCAGAAGCGCTGCAGTGGTACCCGCCGGACCGGCACCGATGATGACGACAGGAGTGCTCATCGGACTACGGTTTCCTGGGTCCCCAGGTCGATCGACCCGTCCGGAGTGCGGATGGTGGCAGTGACGACGTCGTCGACCGAGAGGTATTTGGGGTTCTTGGCTTGGCGTGCGAAGAAGAACTTCCACTTCAGCGCAGGCGGGATGAGTTCACCGATCTTCTGAATCACCCTGGGCGGCGCGGAGATTGCCGTGCCGATCGGAGTTCCGGTCAACAGGACGTCGCCTGCGGTCATGTTCTGAAAACGGGCCAGTCTGGTGAAGGCCTCGGCGGGCGGCGTGATGAGGTCGTCGCCGATGGTCTGGTCCTGACGGATCTCTCCGTTGACGGCCAGAGTCATGCGTAGGTCGGGCAGTCGTCGCAGCTCGTCGTTGTCGAGCAGCACCAGCCGAGGACCTAGTGGGGTGAACGTGGGATACGACTTGCTCTCGTACACCTGCACTTTCGTCAACTGGATCTCCCGAGCCGACACGTCGTTGGCCACGACGAAGCCCGCCACGTAGGAGGCGAGGTTGTCGTCGGTGACGGTTGTGCCGATGGGGATATCGGCACCGACCACGACGCCCAGCTCGATCTCGTAGTCGAGCAGCGCTACCTCCGGGGGCTGCCGAATGGGATCGTTCGGGCCACTGATCGACGCGGACGACTTACGAAAGAACGTCGGCTGCAGGGTCTTCGGGTCCGAGCCGGCGTCGATCGCATGGGATCGGTAGTTGAGCAACTGAGCCACCACTCGGCACGGCGCGGTGATGGGTGAGAGGGGTTCGAGCTCGGCGACATTCGTGCCTGCCCCCGATGCGGCGTCGATAGCCGTCCGGTCGGCCAGTAGCTCACGGGTGGTCTGCGCAGTGGTGTCGATCTTGACGGCCTGGTCGCCGTCGAGACGCCACCAGCCGTCCGTGGCTCGAATGATGTTGACGGACATGCTGTTCGTTCTCCCCCTACAGAGTTTTCGGCGTGATGGTCTTCTTGTTGGCGATCACCGGCCGGCCGGGCCTGGTCCCGGCCTCACGCTGCCGCAGTTCCTCGTGGGTCGCTCCGTTTCGGAGTCGGCTGAGGAGGTAGGCGGGGTCGATGTTGACGCCGATGGGATTGCGTGCGAATTCCTCGGTGAAGAAGAAGGCCGCGGTGTGGTCGGGGTCGAAGTTCTCCACCTGGAATTCGAGCCGAATACCGTCGGGGTCCTCGTAGTACAGCGAGATCGTCGGTCCGTGGTTGATGGACCACACCGGGAGGATGCCCTGGCGCTTGAGCCGCACGTAGTTCTCCAGCAGTCGTTCCAGAGATCGGAACGTCAGGGCGATGTGATCGATGCCGTAAGCCTTGCGCCGCAGCTTGGCGAAGGGGAACAGGAACTTCACCGGCTTGGGTACGGCGATGATCGCGAGTCGATGCGACTCGTCGTCCCAGGTCAAGAACGTGATCTCGTCGTCCTGGTAGGCGATCTCGGCACCGAACACCGTGCCGTACCAGCGCACCATCTCCTCGGTTCGCGCAGATTTGACGACCCAATGCGCGATGTAGTCGGGCGCGACCCGTTGCGTCTCGATCGTCGGTGCATCGTGCGTTGCGCTCATGAATCGACCTTTCGTCGCGATCGGAGTGTGGTCCAGATTAAGTGCAGTTTGACTGTCAGTCAATAATTTGACTGACAGTCAGTAGATTGCGAGCGTCGACCGATGCCGTAGGTGAGAAGACGTCCTGGAATCAGGCGGGCGGGATCAGAAGGTGAACACGGCCGACGAGGGCCAATGCCGTGTCGGCGTCGGCACCGTCGAACACCGCTGTGTGGATGCCGCGCATGGCACCGGTGAGCAGTCGGGCTGAGGCAGGGAGGTCCGTGGCGTTGTCGATCTGCCCTGCTTCGGCAGCGGCGCGGAGTAGTTCGGTGATGGCATCGACGAAGCTGTCGTGCCAACGCTCAGCTGTACCTTCGGATTTCGGGACTCCGAGATTGCGGAACAGCACGTGCGTGCGCGGTGTCTCGTAGATGCTCTCGGCCGCTATTCGCAGAAATGTCTGCAGCTGCTCGAGTGGGGTGTTCGGCCATCCGGCATCCGCAGACCGTTCACGGATGCGTTCGATCAGAACGGTGGCGGCGTCGTCGACGGCGGCCTGAAACAGTTGGCGTTTGTTGGGGAAATGGTGGAAGGCCGTTCTGGGGGCCAGACCGCATTGCGCAGCGACACTTTCGATCGTGATGTCTGCGTAGTCGGCGTGCCGAAGGAGCTCCTGGGTGGCCTCGATGAGGCGTGTCGGTGCGGGCCCGGGTTCGTCTGTGGCCGACGATCCGGCCCAGCGGTACAGCGTGGTGGTGTGGATGCCCAAGTCCGTGGCCACGGCTGCCGGGCTTTCGGAACCCCCGAATGCCCGTGCCACCGCCTCTCGGCGATCGGCGAGTGTGAATCTCGAGACCCTGGCCATGATCGTGACAGTCTAGTGCAGCATTCGTGCGAGGGTCGGGAGTAGAACTCGTGCGGGGACGATACCCGCCATCGCCGCCTGAAGAGCATTGCGGCGACCGGAAATAACATGTGGCCGTGAACGTTTGGCGTCGAGTGCCTTCATGGCGGTGGCGACGACGTCGGCCGGTCTCTGGTAGGTACCGGTGGCTGTGGCCGAATCGCCTATGACGTCGAAGAATTCGGTGTGGGTGGGGCCGGGGTTGAGTGCGAACACTCTGACTCCATGTTGCGCTGCTTCGTACCACAGCGACTGGCTGAAGCTCAGCACGAAGGCTTTCGCGGCCGCGTACACGGCAAGAGTCGGGACAGGTTGGAATGCCGTCGTACTGGCCACATTGACGATGGTGCCTGCTGTACGGGCGATCATGTCCGGCAGGAACGCCGAGCAGATGTCCACGACCGCGCGGATGTCGACGGCGACGAGTCGCTCGAAATCGTCGGCGTCGCCGTCGACGAACGGTCCTTGGACCGCAAATCCTGCGTTGTTGACGATGAGGTCGATGCGCTCGGGAACGATGGCGCGGAGCCGCCGACCACCGGCCTCCTCCGACAAATCCCAGGGCACTGTTCGGCAGCGCACACCGTAGGTCGATTCGAGCTCGTCCGCCAGCGCTGTCAGACGATCTTCCCGTCGCGCGACGAGCACCAGATCGGAGCCGCGGGCGGCCAGCACGCGCGCGAACTCGGCGCCTATTCCGGAACTCGCGCCGGTGACCAGCGAGCGGCCCGGACGGTATCGACAAGCTCCAGGGCTCATCGGTCCGAGCGCCCGAGCTCGGCGGCCGAGCGGCGGGCGAACTCTTCGTACGAGGTGGGTGCTCGTCCGAGCAGGGTCGGAAGAACCGTCAAGTCTCCCGCGGGCAGACCATGGCGGTCGTAATGGGTCATCATCGTGCGGTACGCCTGACGTGCGTCTTCCGGCCAACTCTTCATGTCGCGGGGGTTCGACGCGGCCTGCGCACCGCGAACGAGGTGCCCGATCGAATTCAGTTTCGTCGATCGCACAGCGTGACCGATGACGGCGGGGAGTGCAGGCAGAACGTCGAGCGTGTTGGTCAGAGACGAGGGCGGGATGCGGATGGCGGTCACCGGATGGCCCAGCACGCGAGACCAGATCTCGGCCATCTGGTGCCGGGTGAGTTCGACCGTGGACAGGTCGTAGGTGCGGCCGATGTGCGGCGACGGTTCGATCAGCACGTTCGCCGCGGCCTCGGCGACGTCGGCGAGATCGACGACACCCATGACGCTGTCCGGTGACACCGGGTACGGCATGACGCCTGCCTGCAGGAACTCCCACACTTCCAGGTAGTTCTGCATGTAGTGCGACGGCCTGAGCACCGTGGTGGGGATTCCGCTGTCGCGGAGCAGGCCCTCGGCGATGTCCTTCTGGTGATGGTGTGTCAGCTGATGCAGGTCCGGATGGATGACGGAGTGAAACACGATGTGCTGCAACCCGCTTGCCGGCGTCGTTGCGATCAGGTGCTCGATGATCGGTCCTTCGTCGATGACCTGGGTCGGTGCCGCGTGATAGAGGACGTCGGTGCCGGCCAGGGCTCTGTCGAGCGTGTCGGGCGACCGCAGATCGCCCACGACGACCTCTGTTGCCCCGTCTCGACGGGTGGTCGCAGCCTGACTGTCGTTCTTCACGACAGCGCGGACGGGCATCTTCTGCGCGGTCAGCTGCCGGACGAGCAACCGTCCGATCCCGCCCGCGGCACTGGTCACTGTGATCATCGGACCTCCTCGATGGTGAGCGCGGCAACTCCGGCCCGGTTGCACATATTGCAGATGATCTGCACATAACGCAAGAGGTCGACGCAATAGCCGACTCGATCTGCATTAGTCTCGGACGGTGCCTTCGAACGACGTCGACGATGCAGAGCCGTCGCGGCGTGCCCGCCCACGTCGCGATCGCCGTCAGGCGTTGATCGACGCCGCGATCGAGATGATCTCCGAAGGTGCCAGCGCAGACATCAGTGCGGCGGCGATCTCGCGCAGAGCGGGTGTGGCGCACGGGTTGCTCTTCTACTACTTCACCGACAAGCAGGGCCTGGTGCAGGCTGCACTGGCCGACGTTCTGGGCAAGTTGTCCGACGCGCAGGGGCCGCAATCCGAAGAGCGGACCGTCCGAGCTCGGCTGGAAGGGTTCGTTCGACGGCACATCGAGTTTCTGCGGGATCACCGCGCGCTGTACCTGCGCGTAGTGCGGGAGGAGGAATTCGGCGAGGCCGGCGTCGAGAGCGCCCTCCGTCAGGCTCGCGCCGAGGGTCAGCGTCAGGTTGCAGTCCTGGCCGAACTCCCGGATCCGTTGCCGCCACTGGTCGCTGTCGCTATTTCGGGGTGGACCGGCTTCCTCGATCGAACCGCCGACGCCTTCTTCGAATCGGTGGATCTCGATCTGGACGAATCGGTCGCGCTGATCGTCGATGCATTCGAAGCCGTCATCGATTCTGCGACTCGTCGAGGTGCCGGGTCTCGGTGATCAGGTCGACCAGAATCTGCAACTGCGTGTTCGGGATATTGCGCAGAATGCCCAACCTGACTCACTTCTATTGCGCAGCCGGTCAAGCTCTGGTCGACTGACGCCGGTTGCATCACAGACGCGACTGACTCGGCGCTTCGCAATCCGAACGCTTGCCTCATGGAGTGACGCCGGCCCATCCGGTCCCGCCACGTCCACTCGATGCAATCTTTCGTCGCCTATTTCAGGAGTGCTCGCCATGACCAGCCTCAGCTCGACCACCGGCAATTCGACCGACGGAGACGCGGTCACCGGTGGGCGCGAAACCCTGCACGACATTTCCGAGCGGGTGCTGTGGCTGTCGACGTCGATGATTCACCACGCCAACCGAATCCGGCCCAATCCGACAGGTCTCAAGGTGGGCGGTCATCAGGCGTCGTGCGCGTCGATGGTCACCATCATGACCTCGCTGTGGTTCGAGCAGCTCGAAGCAGGCGACCGAGTGTCGGTCAAGCCGCACGCGTCGCCGGTGCTGCACGCCATCAACTACCTTCTCGGTGAGCTGGACGAGAAATATCTGACGACATTGCGCTCGTACGGTGGTCTGCAGTCCTACCCGTCGCGCGCCAAAGATCCCGATACCGTCGACTATTCGACGGGATCGGTGGGTATCGGTGCCACGGCTCCTATTTGGGGCGCAATGTCGCGCCGCTTCGTCGACTCCGCATTTTCCGAAGACGCTCCGAGCGGGTTTCGCGGCCGGCAGTATTCGCTCGTCGGAGATGCCGAGCTCGACGAGGGTGCCGTGTGGGAGGCCGTCATCGATCCGGGCATCGGTGAGTTGGGCGAGATCGTCTGGATCGTCGACCTCAACCGGCAGTCCCTCGACCGAGTGGTGCCGAACATCGCCGCGCGTCGCCTCGAGAAGATGTTCGACGCGGCAGGCTGGCAGGTCATCACCGTGCGTTTCGGTCGGCTGCTCGAGAACCTGTTCGCGCGTACCGGTGGTGACGCCCTGCGGCGTCGCATCCTCGACATGCCCAATCCCGAGTATCAGCGGCTGTTGCGGTGCTCGGCGACCGAGTTGCGAGATCGGTTGCCCGGCAACGGTTCCGATGCCGCGACGATCTCGGCGCTCATCGGTGACCTCGACGATCTGATTCTGACCGAGTCGATTCGCAATCTCGGCGGCCATGATCTCGACGCGCTGCGCGAGGCCTACGCGCAGATCGACGACACCCGCCCCACGGTCATCATCGCCTACACGGTCAAGGGCTTCGGGCTCCCTACGCAAGGGCACCCACAGAACCATTCCTCCCTGTTGACGATCGAGGAATATGCCTCACTCGCAGCGACTCTCGGCACGGATGCCGACTCGCCCTGGGGACGTTTCGACGACGCCACAGCGGCCGGGCAGTTGTGCGCCGATGTCGCCGAACGGCTGCGCCGCGAACCGGTGCCCGTCGCGGCACCGCCTGCAGTTCCCACCGACATCGGCCGGACTCCCAAGGGCACGGCCACGACACAGGCCGCGCTGGGCCGCACCCTGATCGACCTGACGCGTGAGGCCCCGGATGCGGCGCGACGCGTCGTCACGGTCAGTCCCGATGTCAGCTCGACCACCAATCTCGGCGGTTGGGTCAACAAGGTCGGCGTGTGGTCTTCGTCGGAGCGGCACGATTGGTTCGGCGACGATGCCGAAACCATCATGCACTGGCGTGAGGGTCCCACCGGTCAACACATGGAACTCGGTATCGCAGAGACCAATCTGGTCGGATTGATGGGTGAGCTCGGGGCGACGTGGAGCCGGTGGGGAGAGCCGCTGTTCCCCATCGGGGTGATGTACGACCCGTTCGTCGAACGCGCACTCGAACCGTGGTCGTACGGCATCTACGCGGGCGGTCAGTCGATTCTCGTCGGTACGCCGTCGGGTGTCACGTTGGCCGCGGAAGGTGGTGCGCACCAGTCGATCAAGACCCCGTCGATCGGTCTGGAGCAGCCCGGGTGCATCTCGTACGAGCCGGCTTTTGCCATCGACGTGGAGTGGACGTTGCTCGCCAGCATCGCCAAGTTGGGTCGTCCCGACGGCACCTCGGCGTACCTGCGCCTGTCGACCCGTCCGGTCGATCAGACGTTGGCCGACGTGCCCAGCGATCCGGCGGCCCGCGAACGCAGGCGCAAGCAGGTGGTGGCCGGCGGCTATCCGCTCGTCCGACGAGACGGAGCCACCGTCACGATCGCCGCGATGGGTGCGCTCATGCCCGAAGCTCTCGACGCTGCAGCACGTTTGGAGCGCATCGGCATTCTCGCGGACGTACTGTGCATCACGAGTCCGGGCCAGCTCTATCGAGCCGTCCAGGCGCGGCAGGGGCACGGCGACGCGGAGTCGTGGATTCTCGATCAGCTGTTGCCGGCCGATCGGGCGACACCGATGGTGACCGTTCTCGACGGCCATCCGCACACGTTGGCGTTCCTGGCCACGGTGAACCGCGTGGCGTCGACGTCGTTGGGCGTCAGCAACTTCGGTCAGGTGGGCTCTTTGGACGAGGTGTACAAGCATCATCACATCGACACAGATTCGATCGTCGGTGCCGCACTGGATGTCACCGGGCAGTAGTGCCCCGGGTGCTCACGCTCGGTGTCCGATTCATCCAGTTCGGGTTGACAGCGGGCGTACGGTTGTAACATTCGGCGAGGGCCAACGCCGTGGGGTGCTCGTTCACGGCGAAGGGTGTGATGGCCGCATCGTATGGGGGCGGGATCACGTGACCGATCGAATGTCCGAGGGACCGCCGGACGATTCGGCTGCCGAGAGAGCGGCCGCCGCCGCGTTCGACGAGCAGATCGCGGCGGCACTCCCGAGGCGATCTCACGTGCCGGGTGCGACGACGTATTTCGCGGAAGACACCTTCGAGGCGCTCGATGTGTTCCGCGGAATATTGCTCGAGCACAGCCGATTCGAGACTGTGCTGCAGGGCCTGTGTGAGCAGGCCGTGGTGGCAATTCCTGGGGCGGATATGGCGGGAGTTACCCTGCTGCATCATGATTCGGAGAATCCTGCCACCGCTGCATTCTCGGACGCTCGCGTGGTGGATATCGATGCCGATCAGTACCGAGCGGACGAGGGGCCGTGCCTCGAAGCTGCGCGCCACGATCGGATGGTGTGCGTCCGAATCGACGAAGTCATTACTCGCTGGCCCGCATTCGCAGCCGCAGCGGCAGACATCGGAGTGCAGAGTTACCTGTCGGCACCGCTGGCCGTCGACTCCGAGCATGCAGGCTCGCTCAACATCTACGGGTTCGATGCCGATGGCTTCAACGATATCGACGAAGTGGTGGTGAAAATGTTCGTCACGTCGGTCGAAGCGGCAGTATGGAATTCCCGGCACACGGCGGAGGCGAAGCAGGAAGTGGTCGGTCTTCGAGCGGCGATGGCGACCAGGGCCACCATCGAGCAGGCAAAGGGCATCCTGATGGCAACGCAGTCGATCAATCCCGAGGCTGCATTCGCCGCGTTGGTGCAGCAATCGCAGCGAGAGAACACTCGAGTTGCCGTGTTGGCGGCCCGGATGGTCGATTCCGTCGGCCGACGGCAGGATTCCGAAGGGCCGTAGAGTCGGGGTCACACGGTCCACCGAGCATCACCAATGGTTCAGCGAAGCCGAACGATCTGCATCACCGAAGGTCGAGAAGGTCAAGGCCCATGACGGACACTCCGATTCACGACGAACTTCAACATTTTCTCGACATCGACACCGGCGGGGGGAGTCGGAAGACCGAGCCGGCTGCTCGGGCAGTCCCGGCACCGGTACCTGTGCACGGCCCACCCCGACACCAGAGGGCCTGACGGCATGGCCACGGCGCAAGAGAAACAAGACGCAGCACTCGCCGTCTATCGGCGCGCGAAGGAACACGAGCAAGGGCTCGCGGATGTACGTGGGCAGACCGACGTCGATGTCCCGTTGGTAGTCGGCGTCGACGATGCCGAATTGCAGGGCGCGGTCGAGGCCGACATGTCGGCGCAGGAGGCCCTCAGTGTGGCCCCCAGGGCCGTCGACGACTAGAGCCGTACGCGGATCAGCTTTCGCCGCCGTCCCGGACGGACGCCGTGGGTACCACGGCCGCGTGGACGTCGCCGCTGTACGACGCCGGCAGTGGACTACTGCACAGTGTGCGAGCCTCGTCGGTCGATATGCCGAGTGCGCGGAGCACTCGCTCGGTCGTGCCGTCGACCGTCGCCGCCTCGTCGCGGTCGGGTTGTGCCAGGAGCAGGCGGCCCATGGAGAGCAGTGAACCGGCGACTATCGCGAGGGCGAGATCCGGATCGTCGACGTCGAATCTTCCCTGCGCTGCGGCCGATTCGATATCGCGACGCGACCGTGGTGCCAGGCCGCCCGCTGCGGCGAACGCGGCGGCCTCGGAGTTGAGCAGCACGCGGCTCAGTTGCGGTTCGAGGCGGAACAGGCGCCCGGACAATCTGAAAGACTGGGTGAACTTCTCGACCGGATCCTCGAAACCGACGGTGAGCGAATCGAGGTAGTCGCCGACGGACTCGAGAGCGGCGTCGATGGCGGCCTGCCACAGTTCTTCTTTGCTCTCGAAGTAGTTGTAGAACGATCCGTTGCTGACGTCGGCGGCCTGCGTTATTTCGAGCACGGGTGCGTTGGTGTTCCCGTTGGCGAGTAACCCTTGCGCGGCCTGGATCAGCGCGGCTCTGGTGCGTGCCTTGCGGCGCTCGACGCGGTTGCCTTCGGTCACGATCTGCTCCTGCTCTGCGATGTCGAGTGCAGCCTATCGCGAATCAATGATGACGAATTCGTCAAAAAACCTTGACGTACGGCCGTGGCATGAGTGACGATATCGTCAACACCTTGCGACGGCAGGGGAATCGACTTCCGGCGGCACCGAAGGACCTCATGACGACGAACGCGACGATCCCGCAGTACCGCACCGATCTGTACTCCACCGATGCGATCCTCGACCCGTACCCCCATTACGCCCGGCTACGCGCCCTCGGTCCGGTGGTGTGGCTGCCGCGCCAGCAGGTATTCGCCGTCCCGCGTTACGCGGATTGCAAGGCCGTGCTGCTCGACGACGAGACCTTCATCTCGGGGGACGGAGTGGCGCTCAATCCCGTCGCCAATCGGCTCGGCCGCGGAACGACACTGAACAGTGACGGCGACGAGCATGCGACCAAGCGATCGGTGCTCGCGCATCGACTCACTCCGAAGGCCGTGCGCAAGATGAAAGCGGCTGTGGAGGAAAAAGCGAACAGCATCGTCGACGCGGCACTGAGCAAACAGTTCGTCGACGGCGTGGACGATCTCGCGACAGCCCTGCCGATGTCGATCGTGCCCGATCTCGTCGGGTGGCCGGAGGACGGCCGAGAGGATCTACTCCGTTGGGCCGGCGCGACATTCGACTCCCTCGGCCCCGTCAACCGGCACTCGATCACCGCCGTCAAGGGTGCCGCCGAGATGCTCGCTTTCTCGCGGCGCGTGGTGCGAGATCGATCGGTGATTCCCGGGAGCATGGGCGACGATGTCCTGAAGGCCGCCGACGACAACAAGATTCAGAAGTCGGCCTGTCCTGCGCTGATGATCGACTACCTCGGTCCCTCGCTCGATACCACCATCGGGGCGATTTCCGGCGCCCTGGACCTGTTCGCCCGGCACCCCGAGCAGTGGCAGGCGATCAGGCAGGACCCGGACTTGATACCCAATGCGATCAACGAGGTCGTTCGATACGAGTCGCCGATCAGAGCATTCTCGCGTCGTGCGGTCCATGACGTCGAGATCGACGGATCGCGAATTCCGAAAGGTGCTCGCGTACTGGTCGTCTATGCGTCGGCGAACCGCGACGAGCGTGAATGGAACAACCCCGACACCTTCGACATCACCCGTGACGCGGCGCGTCAACTCGGCTTCGGATCCGGTGTGCACGGGTGCGCCGGTCAGGGGCTCGCCCGCCTGGAAGCCCAGACCATGCTCCGGGTGCTGGCGCAGCGAGTCGAGAAGTTCGTTCCCACAGGAACACCCGTACGAGCTGTCAACAACGTCATTCATCGATACGAACGGTTGCCCCTGAAATTGGTGGCAGCAGAAGGGACACAGCCATGAGGATCGACGTCGATTGGGATCGCTGCGAGGGCCACGGCATCTGTGCCGAACAGGCACCCAAGGTGTTCAGCCTCGATGACGAGGGCGAACTGCACTACGCCTTCGACGGCAACGACATTCCCGACGACCTCGCAGCCTCGGCCCGGTCTGCGGTCGGCGTGTGCCCGGTAGCGGCACTGCGAGAACAGGCGTGAGCTCTCTCGAGAGCAGGATCGTCGTCGTCGGAGACTCCATAGCCGCGTGCACGGCAGTCCGCGAACTGCGGGCCCGCGGCCACGACGGTCCACTGACCATGATCGGGGCCGATGCCGACGGTTGCTATGCCCGGCCGCCGTTGTCCAAGCACGTCCTGAAAGGTGAAGCGGCCGAGGCGGAAACGTGGGATCTCTCCGACCTCGGCCTCGAGACTTACGGTGATCGGGCCGTATCGGTGGATACCGAAGATCACGTCGTCACCACTGCTGACGGTACTCATGTTCCATACGATCGTTTGATCATCGCTACCGGAGCGGCCGCACGTCGCATCGCGGCTCCCGGGCAAACGGGCGAGACGGTGCTCCGTACCTTCGACGATGTTCGGGCACTACGCCCGAAACTCGATGCGGCGCAGACGGCAATCGTCGTCGGGGCCGGATTCCTCGGCATGGAGGTAGCCAGTGCCTGCGTCTCTCGCGGAATCGCGGTCACCGTCGTGGACGTCGACCCTCCGTTGAAACGGCTAGTGGGTAGCTACCTGTCCGACGCGATTACCGCGCGTGCCGAGGCCGCGTCGGTCGAGTTTCTCCGCGCGGACAGCCCGGTTACGTTGACGGGCAACCCCGTCACCGGGATCGAGTTCGCGGGCCGCACCCTCGACGCCGATGTGGTGGTCACCTGCGCCGGTGATGTGCCCGAGACCGAATGGTTGAACGGCACCGGGATTGCCGATGATCGAGGTGTTCCCATCGACGAGCGCTGTGCCACAGCAGTTCCCGACGTGTTCGCCGCAGGCGACGTCGCGTATTCACGTGCCGGTTCCGGCCGAGCTTCGTTCTGGTCGAATGCCGTCGCGCAGGGCAAGGTAGCCGCGGCCTCCGCGCTCGGCCTCGAACCCACGTGTGCGCCTACCGACGACTACTTCTGGACCGAGATTCTGGGACTGTCCATCAAGGTCGTCGGGCCACTCCCTCTGCAGGGAGAACCCACCGTCCTCGGAGGATCCGTCGACGACGGATCGGCGCTCCTGCAGTGGCACCACGACGACGGCCGCACGACCGTCGTTGCCTACGGCATGAAGAAGGCCGTCGGCCTGCTCAGACGGCTTGCTCGTGACTCCGCTGTTCCCACTACGTAAGGAATTTCATGGCTTTCAGCTTTGAGTCCGGTCTGGTTCGTCGTCTTCCCGAGGCGGTCGGGCTCGCCCGGGCAGCGATCGGAATCGCCCACATGGTGGCACCCACTCGCGCCAACGAACTCCTCGCCGGGCCAGATGCGGCGGTGGCGACGACGCGAGCTGCGGCTCGCACCTTCGGAATTCGTGAAATCTACATCGGCGGCGGCCTGTACGCGGCAACTCGGTACGCGCCGAAGGCCGTGCGCACTCTGCTGCGAGCAGGTGTGGCCGTCGACGTCTGGGACACCGCGGCGTTCGCGCTCACCGCTCACCTGCCGCAACGAACGAGAACAGCCGGCTGTGCAATTGCCGGAGGCTTCGTGATCGCCGGCGCGCTGGCGGACCTGCAACTGGACCGGTAGTCGGCGGTGGACAACTTCGCTCGAGTCGTTCGCGCGACGAGTATCGGTGCCGTTCGCCTCTACAACCGATTGGAAGTGACCGTAGCGCAACCGGTTCCGGACACCCCGGTGCTGTTCGTCGCCAACCATGGGTTCGGTGGAGTCATCGATCTCAACGTGTTCGCATTCGCGGCCGCATACGACGAGCTCGGTATCGATCGTGAATTGATCACGCTGACCCACCAGATCGCGTGGACTCTGCATGCCGAAAAGCTGATCGAACCCTTCGGTGCCAGGCCCGCAAGCAAACAGACGGCACTCGAAGCGTTCGAGGAGGGCCACAACGTCCTGGTGTTTCCTGGTGGAGATGTCGATGCGCTCAAGGCATGGAAGCACCGCAACGAGATTCTCTTCGACGGGCGTACCGGGTACGCCCGGTTGGCGATCGAGGCGGGGGTGCCGATCGTCCCCGTCGTCACGGCAGGAGCAGGGGAGTCCCTGCTGGTACTCGGCAGCGGGAAGCGATTGGCGAAGGCGCTGAGGTTGAACAAGGTACTGCGGCTCAAAACGTTTCCGCTGACGGTGTCCATTCCGTGGGGCGTCAATCTCGGTCTGGTTGGGCTTCTTCCGTACCTGCCGCTGCCCACCAAACTCGAAACGACGGTGCTCGCACCCATGCGCCCCGAGGCCGACGATACGGCCGAGGAGTTCGCAGTGCGGGTGCACTCGGCTATGCAGGCCGAACTCGACGAACTGACGAAGGATCGGCGACCCGTCATCGGATGACGTCGAAATCGTCGGCATTCGATGACGGCCCAACGGCCGATTCAGGCGTATGTCGAGAGCTTTGCCCCGCCGACTACCGACGCCACTCGTTGGTAATCGTCCGCGGTGATGTCGCGATCACTGCAGTAGATGAACCTGTCGGGGCGAACCAAAAATCCGCTTGCGCGAGATCTACGCATCTGACGCGCCACGACGCCTTCGCTGTCGACATAGTGTCCTGGCTCGACGGTGTGAGTGGCTACGGCAGAGGCGTATTCGAGTTTCACCTCGCGCACGCCGGCCTCGGCGAGCGCGCGGGGGATGGGCGCGGAGGGAAATCCGATCCAGGTCCAGCTGTTGTCCAGGATCGTGTCCAATCTGACCGGGGCCAGATCGGAGCCCACCACCCATGGCTGGCGGATGAAGGTGCCGCGAGGGCTGCGTAGTCGGGTGTTCGCGGCGAAGAAGCCGCCCTTCGTGCCCAGTTCGTAGCGAGGCTTGAGTCCATTCGTCGTGATGACCCTCCCCAGGCCCGGGGCTTTCATGGCTGCTCGAATCACGCTGTCGCGCAGACGCACCGCAGTAGGGTTGCCGAGCATCACCAGCTTGCCGATGCGCAGTGAGAATGCGGTGAGCTTGGTGACGTTCGGTCGGCGTTCGGGCTCGTAGGTGTCCAACAGGCTCGGGTCGGCCTGAACGTTGAGCACTGCGTCGAGCTTCCAGCACAGATTGGCAACGTCACGGACCCCGGACGAGACTCCCTGCCCGGCGAAGGGCGGCATGATGTGCGCGGCGTCGCCCGCGAGGAAGACCCGTCCCTTGCTCCACTTCTCGGCCTGCCGGATGTGGAAGGTGTATCCCCAGCTCCGGTAAATCTCGACCTGGTCGTAGTCGATCCCGCGTTCTGCGAGCAGGCCGCGTAGGCCCTCCTCGGTCTGCAGCTGCTCGACGGTCTCGCCCTTGTTGACCCTGAACTCGACGCGGTGGTAGCCCATGGGGCACGGGCAGTCGACGCCGGGACGATGCGGGTTGGAAATGAAGGTGAAGTCCAGCGGGGCGTCGACGGGCAGGTCGTACCAGGCTCGGAGCTGGATGTCGAACCAGGGTTCCTCGATGTGTTTGCCGGGCAACGCAATTCCGAGGAGCTTACGGATGGAGCTGGAGCCGCCGTCGCAGGCGATCACGTAACGTCCGGTGATCTGCCGATCCGGTCCGCCCTCGGCAGGGCGAAGAGTGACGGTGACGGATTCCTCGTCCTGCGACAGATCGATCGCGTCGTATCCCGGCATGACCGTGACGGTGGGGAAGCGTTCGATCCCCTGGCGCAGAACACGTTCGAGCTCGGGCTGATGGTAGTAACACATTCCGGGCACGCCCTGCCCATGACTCTGCGACGACGTCATCGACAGGAACGTTCGATCGCCGTTCTTGAAATGCACCCGGACGTCCGAGGACATCGTGGCCAGCATCTCGTCGAACAGGCCGAGCCCCTGCCACACCCGGTGCGCGTCCTCGTCCGACGCGATCGCGCGTTGGCGCGGATAGATGGAGATATCGCGCTCCACGATGGCCGTCCGGATTCCGCGCTGCCCCAGGAGGTTGGCTGCGGTGGCACCGGTGGGACCGAACCCGATGATGACGACATCCACGTCGAGAGCAGGGCTGGCGCCACCGTTGTTGCTGGTCATGTGGTTCCTCGAAGTAGGCGGGAGCGTGAAGCTCGGGGGCGACGGCACTTGACTGACGGTACCGCCATGCGTGACGATACCGTCAATCGCAAAGGAGTATGGCATGAATCACTCAGACCGCACCACTTCGTCATGATCGAGTCACGCCGGCGCACGACGACCGTTCCACTCGGTGCCGTGTTCTTCGTTCTGCTGGCGGTCTTCATCGGTTGGTCCGTCACCAGGTACGACGGAACATTCGACGACGCTGTCGACGTCGATGTGGTCTTGAACTCCGCGGGCAATTCGTTGCCGCTCCGCGCGGACGTCAAGGTGCGTGGGGTTCTGGTGGGGCATGTCGATTCGACGTCGGTTCGCGACGGGGCTGTCGTCGCACACCTGGCCATCACGCCGTCGTTCGCTCCGATGATCTCCGCGGACGCGACCGCGCGATTGCTCCCGAAGACTTTGTTCGGTGAGCGTTACGTCGCCTTGAATGTTCCTGTCGGCCCGGTGGACCCGGTCGTCGACGGATCGGTGCTCGAGCAGGACGTGAGCGGCAACGCCATCGAGGTCGGAGTTCTCCTCGACGGACTGCAGCCCCTGCTCGAGGCAATTCCGCCACAGGATCTGGCCAGTACCCTCGGTGCCCTCGCCCAAGGTCTGTCCGGAAGGGGCGAGCAGATCGGGTCGACGATCGACCGCCTCGAGAACATCTTCGAGCAGCTGAATGCCGACATGCCCGCTTTGCAGGACGATATTCGCGGGGTCGCCGACCTCGCCGACACATACTCCGATGCTCTTCCGTCCTTGGTGAATGCGTTGGACAACTTCCGGGCTACCGGCAACACCGTTGTCGAACGACGGCCCGCCGTCGACACGCTGATCGCGTCATTGACTTCGAGCAGTTCGACCACAGCGGACTTCGTGGCTGCGAACTCCGACGACGTCATCAGCCTGGCAGCGGATTCTCGGGAAGCGCTCGAAACCCTCCAGGAGTACATCCCCACCGTCGAGTGCTTCCTCGACCAGATCGTCGCGGTGGTACCGCAGATCCCCGAAGTCCTCGAAACGGACGGCGACTTTCCCGGTATTCAGGGAACAGCCGAGTTCGTCAACCCCAAGGGGCGATACCTACCCAACCAGGACGAGCCGCGATTCTTGGACGATCGACCGCCCAGGTGCCTACCGAGCCCTCCGGTAGGGGAGAACATGTCACAGTATTCCGGCGGCTCCTTCAACGACGGTGCGTATCAGGTGCCCTCACGTAATCCCGGTCCTCAGGGAGGCGGCGAACCCACTGCTCAGAACGTCGCGTTTCCTGCCGCGTCCGCGTCGTACGCCGGCTCGGATGTCGAGCGGGAGACTCTGGCCGTCGTCTACGCAAACCGATCGGGCGTGGAGCCTTCGCGAATTCCCTCCTGGACAACACTGTTGGGTGCACCGGC
The DNA here is from genome assembly GCF_004563845.1 of Rhodococcus sp. 1R11. Taxonomy (NCBI): domain Bacteria; kingdom Bacillati; phylum Actinomycetota; class Actinomycetes; order Mycobacteriales; family Nocardiaceae; genus Rhodococcus; species Rhodococcus sp. 1R11. Next base: position 181,406 of record NZ_SPNG01000011.1, read on the forward strand.
CATGCGAGGCAGTCAGATCGAACTGCACTGATGGGACGTGGGTGGCGACGCGGCTGTGCGGGAGCGGTCATACTCGGAACCATGCGTTCGAAGCAAAAGATTCTCGACGCCACACTCGGTCTCATTGCCGAGGGTGGATTCGAGGACGTCACCATTGCCGCGGCTGCGCGTGCCGCGGGCGTGACGCGGCAGACGGTGTACTCGATTTTCACCACCCGTGAGGACATGATTTCCGAGGCGATGGTCGGACTCGTCTTCGCAGTCCTCGGTGGCATCCGTGAGAGCGCCGATCGAGCCGAAACGCCGTCCGAGTTCGTCGTCGAGATGATCGTGTCCGCCCGCAACGTCGTTCGCGGCGAGCCGGTGCTCAACACGTTGCTGCATTCGGGTAATGCGAATCCCTTGTTCGATCCGGACGTCGTGGATCGAGCCGAGCCGGTGGCTCGTCAATTCCTCGATGGCTACATCGAACGAAACCCGCAATTCGATTCCACCCTGTTCGACGGTATCGAGCGAATGCTCATTCGAGTGGCGCTGTCGGTCATCCTGTTCGACGACGCGCAGATCAGCGACGACGACGGTCTGCGGGCGTATCTCCGGCGCTGGCTCTGCCCGCTCCTGTTCTGACAGCAACCTCTAAAACTTGACACCGGATCCCACTTCTGTCTAGTTTTGCACCGCACCTGCACGTGATGCATGTCTCGATGCGCTGCAACACATCCTTGGGGGACTCTTGTCGAACTTGAACCGCCGGTCATTCCTCGGTGCAACCGCGGTGGCGGGCCTGGCCGCAGTATTGGGATCTGGGCAGGCCCGAGCATCCAGTGGGCGGCGTTCCCAGATCCCGCTCACCCGCGAGGACCATCGCGTGGTCATCATCGGATCGGGGTTCGGCGGGGGCGTCGCCGCGCTACGCCTGGCCGAAGCCGGTGTGCCGGTGCTGGTGCTCGAGCGCGGAAGGCGCTGGCCGACAGGACCGAATGCCGACACCTTCCCGCGGGCCACGTCGCCGGACAAGCGCATGCTGTGGTTCGGCTCGAGTCCCAATCTGTTCGGTAGGCCGGTCCCGTTCGACCCGTACGTCGGTTTGCTCGAGGCGGTGCCCGGAGACAACATGACGGCCCTGTGTGCTGCCGGTGTCGGCGGTGGGTCGTTGGTCTATCAAGGTATGACGTTGCAGCCGGCGCAGTCGGTGTTCGAGGAGTACTTCCCGGCCGGGCTCGACTGGTCGATGCTGGACCGAGTGCACTACCCGCGTGTGGCGCGGATGCTCCAGCTCGAGGAGGCTCCCGACGAACTGATCGACACGCCCAATTACCTTGCGGCGCGGGCGTTCGCGGCCAACGCGCGGCAGGCAGGTCTGCCGGTCTCGAAGATCCCGATGCCGATCGACTGGAATTTCGCCCTCGACGAGACGCGCGGGGTGATGGCACCGTCGTACACCGACGGATCCGGTGCGTTCGGAGTCAACAACGGTGGCAAGCACTCCGTCGACGTCACCTACATCGCGGCCGCCGAGGCTACCGGATTGGCCACGGTAGCCGCGCAGCACGACGTCACGAGTATCGAACGCGGCGTCGACGGCCGTTGGACGGTCCATGTCGACCGAATAGATTCCGATGGAACGGTATTGGAGAACAAGATTCTCACCACCGGAGCGCTGATCATGGCGGCAGGCAGTCTGAACACCACCAAGCTACTGGTGCGCGCCGGTGCCACCGGAGGGATCTCGGACCTGCCGGACCAGCTCGGGCAGGGCTGGGGCACCAATGCCGATCGCATCTACGTGTGGTCGAGTATCGAACAGCAATTCGGCGCACCACAAGGTGGCCCGGTGGTGTACGGCAGCCTCAACTGGGACGACCCGAGTACTGCGCACACCGTCATTCAGGCATCGATACCGCCGTTGTCGTTCGATGCCCACAGTACGATGCTCGTCGGTTACGGAGTCAGCCGCGGCCGCGGACATTTCGGTTACGACTCCTCCGCCGACCAGGTGCGCTTGCATTGGCCGGCCAACGGCGACAGCATCATTCAGGACGGATCGATCGATCCGACGGTGCGTCGCATCGCCGGATCGGGCAGCGTTCTCACCGATACCAACGCGCTGTTCCCCTCGACCTGGCATCCGTTGGGTGGGGCCAACATGGGCGCGGTGTGTGACCTCGACGGTCGCGTCCACGGTCAGCGGGGGCTTTACGTCCTCGACGGGGCGCTCATGCCCGGCACCGCCGCAGCGTGCAACCCATCCATGACCATCGCCGCACTGGCCGAGCGCGCACTGGACAACATCGTTGCCGATGACATCGGCTCCGTTATCTGACCCCCACCAGAAAGAGATCGATGCATCTGTACCGCAACATGATCGGCGTCGCAGTCACTGCCGTGCTCGCGTCCTCGGTGGCCCTGCTCGGAGCCCCGGCTGCGCAAGCCGACCCCGTCGACGATTTCTACGTTCCACCGGCACAGATCGTCGACGACCCCGGTGCCGTGCTGCGGACTCAGCCGATGTCGCTGTTCGCGGCGCTGCCCGGTCCGGACGGTGTCTACCCCGTTCAGGCGAAGCGGGTGCTGTATACGTCGCGCACGCAGGATGATTCGCCGGTGGGGGTGTCGGGGGCGTTCATCGAGACCGAGGTGCCGTGGCGTGGGGCCGGTCCTCGGCCGACCATCGTCGTCGCACCCGGCACGGTGGGCCAAGCTGATCAGTGCGCTCCCTCCCGTGCGTTCCCGACGACGGTCAATGCTGTGACGCAGCCGTTGTCGATTTCCGCGAACCAAGAAGCGTTGTCCTCCACACTGTGGGGTTCGATGGGTGCGAACGTCTTCGTCACCGACTACATCGGGTTGGGAACACCCGGCGTGCACACCTACGTCAATCGTGTCGAGCAGGCTCATGCGGTTCTCGACGGTGCCCGCGCCGCGAACGAACTTCTCGGTGATGCCGATGCGCCCGTGGGTATCTGGGGCTACTCCCAAGGTGGTGGAGCTGCAGCCGCGGCGGCCGAACTGGCCGCGGAGTACGCGCCTGAGGTGAACCTGAAGGGCACATGGGCCGGAGCTCCTACAGCGGACTTGCTCGAGGTGTTGAAGACCGTCGACGGCACGCTGATCGGAGGCGTGATCGGCTACGCCCTCAACGGTTTCGTCGAGCGAGATCCGAGCTTGCTGCCGCTGATCGACGAACGACTGACCGATCACGGCAAGGCGGTGCTGAGCGATCTGTCGACGCAGTGCATCGGCGACACCATCCTGAAGTACCCGTTCCTACGTACCGAATCGTTGACAATCGACGGTAAGTCGATGCTCGACAACCTGGGTGCCATTCCGCAGGCGGGGCCCATCCTCGAGGCGCAGCGGATCGGGCGCAGTACCCCGAACGCGCCGGTGATGATCACCAGCGGAATCAACGACGACACCGTGCCGTACGGTCAGGCCCGGCAGTTGGCCCAGGACTGGTGTGGGCGAGGCGCCACGGTCGAATTCCGAACCAACCCGTTGCCGCCGATCCTGCAGGGTGCGGTGTTGCCCAACCACTTCGGGCCGCAGCTGATCGACGGATACGGCGGTGCCGCCGCGACGTTCCTGATGGATCGGTTCGCCGACGTCCCCATGGCAATATGCTCCATCGACTGAGGGGCGATCGCAGGCGTTGGCGGCTGGTGCGGCAATTCGTACTCCGGCATCGCTGTCCCGCACGCCTGAGCGTCGAGCAACGCGCCGCTGACTATGTCGCGATAGCCGAGGCGTTCGGGGCCTTCTGGCCTCGCGACACGCGGCGAGTTCGTTCGCTGATCGCTAGTTTCGGGGATCGGGACCCGGATGCCGTCGTTGCTGCGATGTGCCCGGTTGCGGCTCCGGTTCGGCTTCATCCGGTGGTGCGGGTGTGGAACCGTGCCGTCGACTAGGCCTGCCTCGACCCCGCTGCGCTCGACCCTGCTGCGGTCGCGGCGTCGAGTGGAGACCGTGATCGCCGGCGGTGGTCCCGACATCGTCTTTCAGCCGATCGTCCGTGCACACGATGCTGTGATCGAGGGATACGAGGCCCTCTCGCGTTTCCCGGCGGGCGGAGGTGACACCGAGGCGTGGTTCGCCGATGCAGCGCACTGCGGCCTCGGGCCTGCTCTGGAAAGGTCTGCGGCGGTGAAGGCCCTGGCGGAATCGGCGCGGCTGCCGGACGGGTATTTCGTTGCGGTGAACCTCAGTGCTGCAACGCTACTGGTCGATGCTGCATTGGTGAACGAACTTCTCGATTACGGCCGACAAAGACCACTGGTTGTCGAGCTGACCGAACACGGTGCCCTCGACGACGAGGACGCGGTGGTGGCTGTCCTGGGCGAGCTCAAACGCGGCGGCGTAGCCGTCGCGGTGGACGATGTGGGATCCGCATATGCAGGTCTGCGGCAGCTCGTCGTGCTCGAGCCGCAGATCATCAAACTCGATGCGTTCGTCGTCCACGGCATGAAAGGGCACAAGGTGAAGTCGGCCATGGCCGAACTGGTGCTCGAGTTCGCACGAAGGACCGAGGCCAGGTGCGTGTTCGAGGGCATCGAGACCGATGACGATCTCGAGGCGGCCACGCTGATCGGGGCCGATCTGCTGCAGGGCTACCGAATCGGTCGCCCTGCAGCGGTGGATCTGCTTGTCTGAGGCTGTGTTCAGTGGCTGCGGGCCGAGAAGCTCTCCCGCTTCGAGGCCTCACGTGCCACCACTTCTTCGGCGGCGACGATGACGTCGTCCACATCGGCGCTCTTGACGACGACCACTCCGTCGGCGTCGGCGACGATGATGTCACCGGGGGAGACGACGACGCCCCCCAGCGCGACCGGCTCGTTCAGTCGGCCCGGCCCATTCTTGTAGGGACCTGCCGGTGTGACACCGCGCGCGAAGACGGGCAGACCCAACTCGGCCAAGGCATCGGCATCGCGCACGGCACCATCGATGACGAAGCCTGCGATACCGAGCGACTTGGCGCGAATTCCGATGAGATCGCCGATGAGGGCGCGGGTGTCGTCACCCGATCCGTTGACCACGATGACGTCGCCGGGGCGGGCATCGTCGAGAGCTTTGTGGATGTAGAGGTTGTCGCCCGACCGGGTCCACACGGTGTAGGCCCGGCCGGTGACGGCTGCTCCGGCCCAGATCGGTCGCAGGCCTGCGATGATGCCGAAGCGTTCCTGGGCATCGCCTACGTTGGCTGCGGGCACGCGGGAGAATCGGTCGATCATCTCGTCGGATACGGATGGCGCTGAGTATGTTTCGGTGCTCATGATGCGAATGCCTTTCGGATGTTATTGCTGGTCGGCGAGCAGTTCGGCGATGATCGGTTCGATCTGGGTTTCGCGCTGTTCCCACAAGGTCGCGACGTCGGCCCCGGTGACCCAATCGGGCTGTGTCGCTGCGCCGGTCAGCTTCTCGGCGACTGCGGGGTCGGCGAGTGCAGTCTCGAGGGCATTCTGCAGCGTGGTCATCGTTGCGTCCGGCGTGCCCGCGGGGGCGCTGATGGCGAAGTTGTTGGTCATGAACGGGGCGTCGTATCCCTCGCTCGCCAGCGTCGGTACGTCGGGGATGAGCTTGTTTCGCTCCTCGGTGAGTACCGAGAGGATGTTGACCTCACCCGAGGCGAACTGGCCGTAGAAGCTCGAGACTCCACCGAGGGCGAAGTCGGTTTCGCCGGAGACCAGAGCCGAGATCTTGTCGGCTCCACTGTTGTAGTGAACGATGTTGAAGTCGAGGCCCAGGGTGTCTTCGAGGGTGCGCAGGTTGACGTGGTCGTCGCCCGCGCGGGAGTCGGTACCCACTGTGATGGTGCCGGGGTTGGCCTTCACTGCATCGAACAGTTCGCTCATGTTCTTGTAGGGGCTGGACTTGTTGACCCCGATCACGATGTCGTTGGACGCGAACGATCCTATGGGCGCGAAGCTTTCGCGATCGAACCCGGCCTTCTTGCTCGGGTCCAGGTATCGCCCGAGGATCGACGGGATATTCGTGAAGCCGATGGTCTCGCCGTCCGGCTTGGCGTTGGCCAGGTAGTTCAGGCCGACGACCTGGCTACCGCCTTCCTTGTTGACTACCTTGACCGGCACGCCCAGTTCGGTCTCCATGGCGGGGGCCATGATTCGGGCCAGAATGTCGTTGCCAGCACCGGCGGCGGACGGGACGACCCATTCGACGGTGGCTCCGCTGCGCGGAAAGGGTGCACCGGAATCGGTTGTGCCGCCACTGCAACCGGCGATCAGGGCAGCGGCGGAGATGGCTGCGACGAGGGTGGGCAGTGTTCTCATGAGACGGACTCCTTGATGGGCTGGGTTCGGGTGGCGCGGCGGGAGAGGATACGAGCGAGGACGGGGCGCAGCATTCCGAACAGAACGGCTGCAATGAAGACGAGCAGGAGAACCTTGTTGATCGGGCCTTCGACGAAGACGCCGTAGTCCCCGCGAGAGAGCGAGAGTGAACGCTGGAAGTTCTCCTCGAGCAACGGCCCGAGGATGAGAGCCAGCACCAGTGGAGTCAGCGGAATCTTGGTGAGGTGGAACAGGTATCCGATGACGCCTGCGCCGAGCATGATGAAGATGTCGAAGACGCTGCCGTTGATGCTGTAGACGCCCAGGAACATGAAGGCCAGGATCATCGCCATCAGGTAGTGGAACGGGATCTTCAGTACGGCAATCCACAGACGAACCAGGGGCACGTTGAGAATCAGCAGGATGATGTTGCCGACGAGGAAGCTGGCGATGATGGTCCAGGCCACTTCGGGGTTGTCGCGGAACAACAGTGGGCCGGGGATCAGACCGTTGATGGTGAAGGCGCTGGCCATGATGGCAACGGTGGCGGAGGTAGGGATGCCGAGGGTGAACAGTGGAATCATCGACGACAGTGCGAGCGCATTGTTGGCCGATTCCGGTCCGGCGACACCCTCGACGGCACCCTTGCCGAACTGTCCGGGACGCTTGGTGAGCTTCTTCTCCATCGCGTAGGAGGCCAATGAGGTTGCGGCACCTGGAGATCCGGGGAGCAGGCCCATGAAGAAGCCGATGACCGATCCCCGCATAGTCGGTCCCGCGGACCTGGTGATGTCCGTCTTGGTGGGCAACAGCTTTCCGACGGCGAGCGGTCGACGGCCGGCACCGCCCGCCGAGCGGGCCTGGATGAGGATTTCGGTGAGTCCGAAGCAGCCCATGACGACGGCCACGAGTGCGACGCCGTCGAACAATTCCGGCATGCCGAACGTGAATCGCTGGATGCCCTGGCCGGAGTCGATGCCCACCGACGCGATCGCTAGGCCGAGCCCCACACTGATCAGTGCTTTCGCGGGGTTGTTGCCCGAGAAGCTGGTGATCAGGGCCATGCCGAGCAGTGCGACGAGAAACAGTTCGGGAGCGCCGAATTCGAGTGCGAATCGGCTGAACGGGGCGACGACGACGAATCCGACGACGCCGACGAGCCCGCCGACGAACGACGCGAGGGCGGCAACGACGAGGGCGGGTCCACCGCGTCCGCTCTTGGCCATCTCGTAGCCGTCGAGCGTGGTGGCGATGGACGACGCCTCACCGGGAATGCGGAGCAGTACTGCGGTGACGGTGCCGCCGAACGCCGCTCCGTACAGAATCGCGGCGAGCATGATCAGCGCTGTGGTGGCGTCGAGCCCGAACGTTATCGGGATCAGCAGCGACACCGCAGCGGCGGGGCCGAAGCCGGGCAGCACACCGACGAGCATGCCCAGTACGCACCCGAGAAGTGCGAACAGTAGATGTGTAGGCGTGAGGACGTTGACGAAGCCTGCCATCAGATCGGGAAAGCCCATGACTCACAACCCCCAGTCAGCGAGGAACGGAATGGAGGAAGCCGGCAGGGCCGTACCGAGCCAGACGTCGAACACCAGTCGGGTGGCCAGGGTGGTGGCCACTGCGACGCCGACGGCGACCACGGGGGTCCGTCTACCGACGAAGGTCAGGACGACGGCGAGCATCAGGGCCATGGACAGGGTGTAGCCGAGGGTGGGAAGTACCAGTGCGGCGCCGGCAATCGCTGCGACGACGACTCCGATTCTGATCCAGCCGGCGCGGTCGGGAAGCTCGGTCTCGTCGGCATCTTCCTCGTTGTCGCTGGAGAGGAATGCGACGGCCGCGGAGGTAGCGGGCTCGAGTTCGGGCTCCGGTTCGGGCGCGCTCGTCCGCGGTGCTCGAACGAGCTGAATTGCCCACATCGCACCGCCGAGGATCATGCCGAGGCCGCCCACCAAAGGCAGGAAGCCCGCCCCGACGCCAGGGTCAGCCGTGACGCCGTACCCGGTTGCCATGGTGACCGTCGCCAGGCCGACGACGAGGGTCGCGCCGAGCACGATCCATTCGATCGTGTGTTGTGTGCCGAGCAGTACCTTCACGGCCTGCCGCCTTTCTGACATATGTTCGGATGCGGCCTGAGAAGGTCGGCCGGATTGCTGTGCTGTGGATCACTTGCAATCTTGCACAGGTTTACAGGATTGTGGTTGAGTGTGTCAACAGACACAGTGGAAAGTGGAGGGTATGAGCTTCCGAACAGTGGTGGCGAGCAGCGGGAAGTCGCTGAGCGCGTCCGAAAAACGGGTCATTGCGGTGCTTCTCGGCGAGCCTGAGCCGTCGAGTCTGCGCGCAGCTCCCGTTGCGGCCCGCGCGCAAACTCACGAGTCGACCGTTGTGCGGTTGGCGCAGAAGCTCGGATACAGCGGCTTCCCGGACTTGCGCGCAGATCTCGAACGCGACAACCCCGAACCCGTGACCGCATCGGCTCTGATGCGCAGCGATACCGGTCACGAACTGGCTGTCTTCGCGCGCGACGAGGCCCGTGCACTGGAGCGGTTGTCGAGCTTCATCCCGCAGGAGCAGCTGGTAGACGTGGCGACGTCCATTCATCGGGCGCGGGTGGTCTACCTGTTCTCCAAGGCCGACGAACGCCCTGCCCTGGATATGCTGGCCCGTCGTCTCCGCCGACTCGGTCTTGTCGTCGTCGAGCTCGGTCTCGGGGGAAAGGACCTCGCCGAGCGGTTCGTCAGCTTCACCGAGGACTCCATCCTTATTGCGTTCGCGCTGCGCGAGGCACCGTCTCAGCTGCCTGCTCTGGTCCGTGAAGCGGAACGACGCGGCGGCACGTCGATTCTGATCAGCGATGCGCCGGGTTACCACTTCAGGCCCGCGCCGACGCATCTCCTCGTCGCGCAACGCGGAGACGATTCCGAGTACAACACCCTCATCATTCCCATTGCCATCGCGTACGCCCTGCAGTTGGCCATCTTCCACCTCGATCCCGATCGGTACGGGGCGGTGCGCGACGACATCAACGACGTATCGAGGTTGGTCGGAGGAACCGACGAAATTCCTTTGCGCTGATGCCGTCTCGTGACTCCATTGCTCTGACCGTTCAGGCCACGGCTGCGCAAGCCGGGTGGGTCGGCGTGCGGTTGATGATCGGCTATCGGGCGATCGCCGAGGGTGCCGACACTCGAACGCTGGCGGTGATTGCGGCACTGTTCGCCGCGCCCGCGGTACTGGCAGCCCTCCCGATCGGGCGCATCGCCGACAGGTTCGGCGGGCCGGTGGTGATCTTGTCGGGAATTGTGTTGTGTTCGATGGCAACCGGTGTACTCGTTGCGTTTTCGGCAATGTGGGCGTTGCTTGCGTGTACGGCCGCGTTCGGTCTGGGCAATCTGCTCATCATGATCGGGCAGCAGGCGTTCGTCGCACACGTCCACGTCGACGGCAAGAACGAAAGTGCCTTCGGCGCACTGACTGCCGCCGCGTCGATGGGTCAGTTGGTCGGGCCGCTCGCTGTGACGGCCGTCGCGTCGAGATTCGGCGGCGCGAGCGTCGAGAGTCCCAATACGACGGCAGGCATCCTCACTGCCGGTGCGTTCACGGCGGTAGCGCTCCCCACCGCTCTGTTCTTGATGCTCGGCCACAACCACATTCGCGCGCAGAAACCTGCTGAGGGCGAAGCGTCGGGGCTGAAGTTGCTGAAGCTGCCGGGCATGTGGCAGTCGTTGACGGTGAGCGGTGCCGTGCTGGTGACGGTCGATCTGCTCTATGCCTTCGTGCCGGCGTGGGCCGTCGAGCGTGGAGTGTCGGTGACGACGGTGGGGTGGCTGCTGGCGTTGCGTGCCGGGGTGTCGGTTGTCAGCCGAGTGGGGCTCGGCAAACTCGACGCGAGGTTCGGTCGCACTGTGCTGCTCAATGTTTCGCTTGCGGCCGGCGCGATCGCTCTCGCCGTGCTGCCGTTCGTACAGGCCGTCGGGGCCATCGGCGTCATGATCGCACTCGGCATCGCTTTGGGTATTCCGCAGCCGTTGACCATGTCGTGGGTGGTGTCGATCGTGCCGAAGTCCACGCAGGGGGAGGCGTTGGGGTTGCGGATGTCGGCCAACAGATCTGCGCAGATCCTCATCCCACTGACGGTCGGCGCGATCGCCGGCCCGTTCGGGGTGACGGGCATTCTGCTCGGCAATGCACTCGTGCTCGGGGGATCGATCGTCGCGGCCTCGCACCCGAGAAGTCGGCCCTGACTCAAGTGGGATGGGTGGACATCTTCACGTGGGGGATTCCCGCTTCCAGGTATTGCTCTCCCACTCGAGTGAATCCGAATCGCCCGTACCATTTTTCGAGGTGCGCTTGCGCGGACATCTCGACCACCCCCGGGTACGCCTTCAGCGCGGCCTCGACGAGCTGTCCGGCGTAGCCTCGGCCCCTGCCCGCAGCCGCGGTCGCGACGCGGCCGATGTGGACCGTGTCGTCGACGAGCACTCGGAGGGTAGCCGCCACCTCGCCGTCCTCGTCCTGGATCCAGAACAACTCGGTCGTCGGAAGTAGGTCCGCGCCATCGAGTTCGGCCTCGTCGACGATCTTCTGCTCGTGCACGAACACCGCAACCCGAAGCGCCATGATTCGGTAGAGGGTGCTCGGGTCCAGGTCAGCTAGTGGAGCATGGTGCAGGGAAGGCATGGGTCCGTTTCCTCGGGAGGTATCGATCTTCGCATCGTGTGCGGTGGCCCGAGCAATTCTCCCACGTCGGTGGCGTGATGCACAGGATCAGATCAGTCCCTCCAAGTCCGTGGACCCCTGTACGAGGAACTCGACCAATTCGGAATTGGTAGGCGTGACTCTGCCCGCGATTCCTTGCAGACACAGAGCGCCGACGACATCGGAACCGCGCGTTCGGACCGGTACCGCCAGAGCGGCTCGGCCGATTCGTGATTCCTCGTTCTCGAACGACACTCCGGTGGCGAGGATGCGGGCCAGATCGCTGTGGAGCGAGGGCTCGTCGACGAGGGTGTGTGCGGTGACCGCCCGCAGTTCCAGGTTGTCGACGGCTCGGGGCGTGAACGCGAGCAGGAGTTTTCCCACTGCGTGTGCGTGCGGATTTCGCATGATCGTGGATGCGGAGACAACCTCGTGGTCGGGGTCCACGTCGACCATGCGCACGGTACCTCCGCGGATGCCGGCGACGTAGAGGCCGTGCCGGGTCTGCTCGCGCATGCCGCCGAGAACGTCCGCGACAGTGCGGACCGGGTCCGATTCCGTTGCTGCATATGCCAGTTCCGATGTCCGCCGCCCCAATGCGAAACCCGACAGGTCCGGCACTCGTACCAGGAAGCCGTCGGCCACCAAGAAGTTCAGCATGCGGTAGGCGGTCGCCGGCGGCACGTGTGTATGAGCCGCAATCTGTTTCGCGGTTGCGCCGGCACCCAGGTAGGCCACCGCCTCCAGCATGGCGAGAGCCTTCTGCACGGCTTTCGGCTGTTGCCCCCCGAACCCTGTTCCCGATCCACCCCGGCGCGCATCGTGTCGTTCGGTCACCACGGTTATCTCCCGTGACGAGGAGGAGTCAGTACGGGTTTGCCCGCCGCGCTCATCTCCAGTTCGGCCGATCCCGGTAACAGATCGGCTGTTTCGACGCTGTCGAACACCCCGATAGCGTCGATGCTCTCAGGTCTGAACCACCGGAGGAACAAATGCCAGATCGTGCCGGACGCTCCGAGCGCCACGAACCACGCGATGTACGCCCAGGCTCCGGATCTGGCTGTGTCGATCACCGCGAACACCAACAGTCCGGATCCGGCTGCAGCGGCGCACAATCCGCACAGTCGAGTCCACACTGTGTGTTCGGATATTCGGCCGAGGAATCGCAACGCGGCAATCGACACCATCGTGTAACCGAGAACGAGCGCAATCTCGATCACGACGTCGTAGTTGTCCGGTGCGTGATCGGGGTTGTGCCACAACGACCCGAACAACGACACACCGACGAAGAGCACGACTCCTGCCCACGGCGTCCGGAAGCGAGGGTGCACTCGATCGAGAAAGCTCGGGACGATCTTCTCGATGCTCATCGAGAACAACAACCGCGAACCGGCCTGCGCGAATCCCAGTGTCGATGCGATCCAGGAAGAGCAGACTCCGATGTTCACCGCCATCACGAGAAGAAGGCTCGAGCCCGAATCGACGCCGCCGAAGTACGCGTTGAGGAGTGTGCCTGCGTGCCCGGTCATTCCGGCCCATCCGGCGAACACGTAGAGCGCTCCGACCAGTAACGGGGACACCAGTAGCGTCCGGCTCACCGAGCGCAGGGGCGTACGGGCCTCCGGTCCGAAGAACGCGGCACTCTCGAATCCGGCCAGGCTGAGCACAGTTTGCATCGCGAGGAAGAGGACGAATCCGATCGGTGCGTCGGTGGAGGTGTTCGCCACGTTCAACTCGACCGGCGCACGCATCAGCAGCGCGGTGATGAGGACGAGGGTGCAGATCTCGATGACGAGAATGGTCCGGCTCGCGAAGCGCACGCCCCTGACCGCGATCGACACAACGATCACTGCGACAACGGCACTGGCGATCATCACCGATCCACCACCGAGATGAAGTCCCGATACCTTTGCCACCTTGACGAGGTTCGCGCCTGCATTCGACAGCACCGAAATCGACACGCCCACGTAGCCGACGAGCAATACCGCGGCGGCGGTCAGGGTGGCCCGTTTCCCGAGGCCATGGGCGACGAAGCTGTAGAGCGAACCCGATGCCGCGAGTCGGAGCGTGAACTGCCGTATGCAGAAGGCGACGAGGGTCATGACGACAGTGGCACCGACGATGGCGACGAGCCCGGCGCTGCCCACCCCGAAAGTAGACATCCACAGAGCGATGAACACCATGCACGTCGCGGGAGCCATGGTCGACATGGATTGACCGAGCAAATCGAACGGGGTCAGTTGCTTACGCCCGAGCGCGCTCAACGGGGAGTACACAGGATTGATGGGCCGCTCGGTCAGAGCGGCCTGTTCGAGGGCGGCACGCAGTGCACTGGTGTTCATCGTCGTCCTGAGGGCGGTGTCCGGGGTGGGAATGAAGCCGGTCGAGAAGCACAAGGTACGACGCGGTGATTTCTTCCGTGTTTCAACGATTTCAACGGTTGGAAGTTCAAGTGAGAATCGGCGACCCAAAATCGAACCGGACGTCGGGCGGGCGGTGATTCAGACCATAGTCGGGCGCATCAGAACGCTCTGACCTGCGCGGATCGGCCACTCGACGCACCACTTGGCGTCGTTGCGCATGTAACTCGGGAGAAGCGTCGGCGTCGCATCCACCTCGCATGATTCGTACAGCCGACCGAGTGACGGGCGGCGTGAGGCGAACGAGGTGAGGAGTTGGCGATGCTCTGGGCAGCCCTATCGTGCGTTGTCGGCGCAGTTCTGTTGGTGGCAGGCATACCGAAGGTCACGGACAACCAGCGCATGATTCGTGCCGTGCGGGGGTATCGACTGCTCCCCGATCAGGTGGCCGTGGTCGTCGGCCGCGTCCTTCCCTGGCTGGAAATCGTGCTCGGTGCCGGTCTGATTCTCGGCGTCGCTCCCGTGGTGACGGGCGCGGTCGCGTCGGCGATGTTTTTCGCCTTCTTCGCCGGACTGACGATCAACCTGCTGCGCGGACGCCGCGATCTTGATTGCGGATGTTTCGCGTTCTCGGCCGGTGGCGAAGAGATCGCCCACATCGGATGGTGGCACTCCGCCCGCGCAGCGTCGTTCGCGATCCTCGCGGCGGCAGTCACTCTGACTCCTGAGATCGGCGTGTTCGACCGCCTCACCGGAACGGGAGTCGGCCTGTTCGTCGTCGCACTCGTGTGTGTCGGGGTCTACGCGCGCTCGGTCATGTCGTTCGGGCGTCGGCCCATCGACGACTACCTCACCAACGCCGCCATCGAACTGCGCGCAATCTCGTCCGTCAGCCGCTACTGATTTCACTCATTCCGAAAGGCACGTCGATGACTGTATTTCTCGTGACCATGGTTCTCGTCCTCACCGTGGCCGTTGCCGGGCTTCTGCTCATGATTCTCGGACTGGCCCGCGAAGTCGGGCGAGTACAAGTGCGTTTGGGGCCGCTCGGCGCGCGGATGATGGACACCGGCCCCAAGATCGAACAGGCAGGACCCAGCTTCCACGGTCTCACCGATCATGTCGGACGAACGGTCAGTGTCGGTGGACATCGCGAGCGGCCGCAGTTGCTCCTGTTCACCGCTCCCGGATGCTCGACGTGCAAATCGCTTCTGCCCGGTATGAAGTCGATGGCCAAGGGTGAATCCGACCTCGACATCGTCATGATCTCCGACGGCACTCCGGCCGAGCACGCTGAGTTCCTCGCCGGCGCCGGACTAGGTTCCGAACTGAGCTATGTCGACGGCCGAGACGTAGGAATCGCGTACCAGATCGGTACCACTCCGTTCGGCGTCATTCTCGACGAACACGGCAAGATCAAGGCGAAGGGCCTGTGCAACCACATGGCCCAGGTCGAAAGTTTGCTCAACGCACTCGAATCCGGCACACCGTCGCTGCAGCACCTGCACACCCAGGCTGCCCGAAATCACGCAGGCGCTGCCTAGTCCCACTCGGATCCCTTCACACATCGGAGAGCACATGGACAATCACGAACATCCCCACGACCCGCACTCGGGTGGTAGCGAGCAGCGGTATCCGGTCGACGAGAACACAGTGGCCGAGCAGGCCGAATGGATGGCAGGACGCGGGGGTAGTTTCGCGAGCCGGTCGGGTCGTAAACTGTCCGAGCGTGTTTCACGTCGATCCATGATCTCGAAGATCGGTAGATGGACGCTGGGTGCCTCGGGCGTGGCCGTCGTCAGCGCGCTCCCGGTCTCTCGGGCATACGCGCAGGAGACTCCTGCGGCTCCCACACCCGAGCCGCAGGTTCCCGAGTACGACGGCAGCAATCCCGCAGAGTGCGACTACTGGCGGTGGTGCAGCATGGACGGAACGTCCTGTGCTGCATGTGAAGGCGGTGGATTGACCACCTGTGCACCAGGGTCCAAGCCCGGAGCCGAATTCTGGGTCGGCTGCTGCACCAACCCTGCCGACGGCAAGACGTACCTCATCGCCTACTACGACTGCTGCGGTGCACCGAGCTGTTCCAATTCGTTCTGCGGTGAACCCGACATGCAGGCAACGATGTACAACCCGGTCAGCGGCAGCTACGACCAAGAAATCATCTGGTGCGTCTCCGACGAATCGCAGGCCTACACCTGCACCATGGCTCCGATCGTCGGCGCGGACTGCCAGGCCCGTCCCGCTGCTCGCCCGAAGGTAGGTGCCGGCTCGTGACACGTCTACGCCGCACCGCGGTACTCACTGCCGCCCCGCTGGCGGCGCTGCTCGCTATGACGTCGTGCAGCTCGTCGAGCGATGACACCGAGGACTCGGCCTCTTCGACCGAGGTCACCTACCCGTCCGTCGAGTTCACCGCCCCCGGTGAGGGAATCGGTCTCGGTGAGGAGGATCAGGAGATCACGGGCCAGATCCCCGAGCCGCTCCACGTCGGCGAGATCACCCCGATCGGCGCAAACCAGATCCTCGGCATCGAAGGCGGCTTCGGCAAGCTCGAAATGACCGTCAACGCACTCGATCCCGCGACAGGCAAGGTCACCACGCGCGTGACCGTCGGTGCGGGAATCTGGGATCCGGTGGTGCACGGGTTCGTGGGCGAGACCAGCAGCGACCCGGCCATTGTCGCAGCCGAGGTGTGGCGTCCACGTGGATCACGTGGGGCAGCGGACTTCACCGTCAGTACCTATTCGGGAAACCTGCTCGAACCGAAGGAAGCGAAACTCCCCGATGTGGCACGCGTGCACTCACGGGAAGGATCGAACGCCGTCACCTCCGACGGAAAGTACTTCGTCAGCTGGGACGACGGACTCTACGGAATTCGCGTCGTGGATCTGGGGGCCGGTGAGGAGTCGGGCGCACTCCGCATCGTCGGCTGTGGTCCGTTCACGTGGATGGTCGGCCACGATCTGTACAGCGTGTGCGAGGACACCCGAGAGCTGTTGCACGTCAACATCGGTGACGACGGTGTGCCCACCGAAGTCGGCCGCGAGAAGGTGCTCCCGGACGACTTCGTCAGTACCCGCAAGACGACCTTCGCCGAGGATGCGAAGAAGGCTCTGCTCGTCAGTGAGAACGGCGACGTGTTCGTCTTCGACTTCTCGAACGGACTTCCCACCGAGGCAGTGAAGCCGATCGGTAACGCCGGCGACCCGTCCGGACGCTTCTCGGAGAACGTCATCAATGCCGACGCGACCCGCATGGCCATCACCTACACCGACAGCATCGTCCACCCGGACTCTGCCCGCGGTGGCTCGGTGGCGAAAATCGTGTTGTCCGACGCTGCGAACCTGGCCCCAGTGCGTTCGTTGACGTTGGCGGACATCGGTATCGAGAGCTTCTCCTCGATGGCATTCAGTCTGGACGGCAAGACGTTCTACGTGCTGGGCGACGGTGCCGAGGTCGACGGCGAAGCGCCCCAGAAGCTCGTCGGATTCGATGCCGCAACAGGGCAGCAGGTCAGCTCCGTCGACATCGACGGCGCGGTCAACCCGATCACGAATCTGATCACCCCCGAGGAAATCGAGTGACTTCGTCGGACACCCGGACGATGCTGGGCCGACGCCGCTTCCTGTCCCTCGCGACAGCGGGCGTCGGCCTGGCGGGAATCGGCGCACTCGGTGTCGCCGGATGCAGCGCCTCCTCCGAGGGGGCGTCCGGATCCACGGACAAGTTGAACTACATCAAACCGACCGACCCCGAGGTCGCTGCTGCCGAGGCTGCGCGCGCATCCTCCGGGAAGACGGCAACCTACGCTCTCGCGGCAGGCCTGGCAGCAGTGGACCTGGGCGGGCGTCTGGTGAACACGTGGACCTACGGAAACGGTGCGGTCGCGCCGGAACTTCGGCTCACTGCCGGAGACACGATGCGGGCGTCGGTCACCAACTCCTTGTCGAGCGACACGAGTATCCATTGGCACGGCATCCGGATCCGTAACGACATGGACGGAGTACCACCGGTGACGCAGGAGGCAATAGTTCCGGGTACCACGTTCGACTACTCGTTCATCGCCCCCGATCCCGGGACGTATTGGTACCACTCGCATTCCGGCCTTCAGGCCGACCGGGGGTTGTTCGGGGCCCTGATCGTCGAAGATCCCCGCGACGAGTCCGGTGCCGACGCCGATGCCGTTCTGGTACTCGACGACTGGGTCGACGGCCTGGGAACGACGCCCGACGCGATCATGGCCGCGCTGAACCCGGAACTGCACGGCGGCGGTCATGCCGGTCACGGTGGCGCAGCGGCTCCGGCCCCGATCGGCGCAGACGAAGCCACGGTTGCAACCTCGTTCACCTCGTCGGGACACGGGGAGTCTCAGGTGCTCGGGGGCATGACGCAGCACATCGCCTATCCGCTCCACCTGATCAACGGCCGACCTCCCAATGACCCTGCCGTCGTCGAGGCCGCTGCCGGATCTCGGCTACGGCTGCGAATCATCAACGCGGGAGCGGAGACTCCGTATCGGTTCGCGGTCGCCGGACACCGCCTGACGATCGTTGCCGTCGACGGCTTCGACGTGGTGCCGGTCGAGACCGATGCGATTCTCATCGGTATGGCGCAGCGATACGACGTACTGGTGACGGTCGCTTCCGGCGCATGGCCGATGGTGGCCGCAGTGGAGGGCCGACCGGGATACGCGTCGACGGTACTGCGCAGCACGGACGCCGCGCCTATGTCGAATCCTGATGTCGGAGGAGCGATTCCGGAGCTGGGACGCGAGCTGGTTCTCGAGAGTGAGCTCCGGCCGGCAGAGAAGTCGAAGTTGGCCGACAGAACTCCCGACCGCGAGTTCTCGGTGGATCTGCTGCAGGCCGGTGATCGGTACGTGTGGGCGATGGCCGGATCCGATGCGGGCAAGCTCGTCATGAAGCAGGGCGAGCGAATTCGCATCACCATGAACAACACGTCGACCATGTGGCACCCGATGCACACGCACGGACATACGTTCGCGGTTCCGGACTACGGCGGGCTGCGCCGAGACACCGTGAACGTCCTGCCTGGGACCTCGTTGGCGATCGACTTCGATGCCGATAATCCCGGCGAGTGGATGTTCCACTGCCACAACGCCTATCACTTCGAGGCGGGTATGACGGCGAACTTGATGTACATCAGATGAGAGGTAATCCATGAAGAAGATACTTGTCCTGGTCGCGGCGCTGGTTGCGCTGCTGGGCCTGACGGCGTGCAGTAGCGACTCGGGAAGCGATGCCCCCGCGGCGACGGTCCGAGTCGAGAACATGAGCTACAGCCCGGCGTCGGTGACGATCAAGAAGGGCGAGACCGTCGAGTGGATCTTCGACGACAACGGTCTGCCGCACGATGTGGTCGAGACTGCCGACGAGACCTTCAAGAGCGAGCTGCTGACCGAAGGTAGCTACTCCTACACCTTCGAGGAGGCAGGCACATTCGACTATCACTGCACCCCGCACCCGATGATGCTCGGCACGGTCGTCGTCGAGGAGTGAGAACGGTGGTGGCGGTCTCCATCCTGGCGTTCGCCGCCGGGTGCTCGTCCGAACCCGACATCGACGCCACCGTGCTCATCAGCAACGTCCGGTTCGATCCGCAGGAGGTGAGCATTCCGGTCGGCGGCACCGTCGAGTGGCACTTCGACGATGGCGGACTGCTCCACGAAGTTCACGCCGACGGCGTGTTCGACAGTGGGGTCAACGGAGACAGCACGTTTCGGTTCACGTTCGACACGCCGGGTGACGTGGAGTATCACTGCTCGATTCACCCGTACATGTCCGGAACGGTTCACGTCGGCTGATGTGCACCACCACAGAAATCGAGGAGGTATCCATGACCACGATCATCGATCACACTGCACTGCAACAGGATATGCCCCAGATCAGACCGACCCTGCAGAGCTCGGTGGGGCTCGGCACACGCACCGTGCTCATTTCGGCTGCCGCTGCGATCGGCGCGGGTGCTGCATTCGCGTTCACTCCGACTGCCGCGACCGGGCTGATCGGTGTCGTCGTCGCCGCGGGAGCCGTCACGGCACTGGCGGCCAATTGGTCGACGTGCGGAATGTCCGTCGCGGGAGTTGTCGTAGCACCCAAGCAACCCGGGCGTAAGGGGTCATCTACCCCGGTTCGTCGACTCGGTTGGCACGCACTGGGTTCCGTCGTCACCGGTTCGGTCACGGGTGCCGCGATCGGTGCCGTCGGGGGAGTCTTCTCGGGTGCTGTGCCGATGGCCGCGCTGCTCGGGGTGTGGGCCGCCCTCGCTCTCGCGTACGGGTTGCACGAACTGGGGCTGATCTCGATGCCGACTCCGATGCGTCGACAGCAGCTACCGCGTCACCTGCGGCGGAGTATGGAACCGTGGAAGGTGTCCCTGCTGTTCGGTGCCATCATCGGGCCGGGCTTCCTGATCTACATCAGGTCCAGTGCGTACTACCTGATGGCACTGGGTGTGGCAGCGATGGGCTCGCCTGCGTTGGGTGCGGCTCTGTTCGTGACGGTCTCGCTCGGCCGCTGCATGCCGAGTGCGCTGGCTATCGTGCACACCCGCCGGGGCGGATCGATGCCCGGCTTCCTGTCGTTGATGTGCGTCGTGGACCGCCGCGTTCAGGCGTTCACGGGTGCCGTGCTCGTCGGTGCAGCCGTGTTCGCGGGAGTCGCCCTGCTCTGAGCTGTGCAATCAGGGGTGGCCCGGGTTCGATACCCGGGCCACCCCTTTTTGTGGTTTCCCGATCTGAATCAGTCGTGTTGTTCCGACTCCCTGAACCCCATCCCGCACAACACCGTTCGAAGGTGCGAGTCGTAGAGCGCGTCCACACTCGAGACCAGGCGTGGCAAATTGCCGAACTGCTCGGAGACGAGAAAACCCAGGATCGACGCCCATGCGTTGAGTCCTACCGCCGCTATACGCAGAAGATGTTGGCGGTCGATACTTTTCGCGAGAGCAGTCTCTTGCAGATCGAGTAGGTAGGTCCCGAGATCGCCGGGCTCGAGCAGTTCGGGGATCCGGCACCGAGTCAGGTCTGCCGATCCGTTCTCGACCGCAGCGAGATAGACCACCATCGGTGAAAGTAGCGCACGGCTTGCTGCCGGGCCGGTCACTGCGGCGTCCGCGTGAAAGCCGGCGATGGGGGTGCCGAAGATCAGCGTGAAATCGTGGGGGTGGGCGAGCGTCCACTGTCTGATTGCGTGGCCCATGGCCCACCACTGGGCCTGCAGATCATGTGAGTCCGCGTCGGTTCGAGCAGCGTCGATGGAGTCGCCGAGCGCGGTGTATGCGTCGATGCAGAGCGCGCCGATCAAGGCCGACTGGTTGTCGAAGTACCGGTAGATCGCCGCCGAGGACATTCCCATCTCCCGTGCGACAGCACGCAAGGACAACCCGCCCGGCCCGTGTTCGGCCAGATGCGCACGAGCCCGCGTCTTGATCTCGTCGACGGTCTCCTTACGTCGAGCTTCTCGACGCGATGGTGCAGCTGCTCCGCCCACTGTGACCACTCCTCCCGATCCTGTCTTCCCGTTCCCCGTTGACAGTGTAGGCAGGCAGCGCCTACTGTGCGATCACCGATCGAAATGTTATCGGTGATTACATTTCGCTTCACATCGATCGAAGGAAGTGGCGAACATGGCAGCTCAACCCGGTCGGCACACTGATGTAGTGCCCCCTTTCCGTAAACGCACGTTCACCGCGGCCGCCATGACGCGTGATGTCGGCACTCTTCTCAGGCGCGGACGCAGCCTTGTCACCGTCTGGACACCGACCTGCGTCGATCCGCTGCTGCGTGAGCAGGTCATGTTCGCCGTTGCGATGGTCAACGACTGCAAGTTCTGCGCTTTCATGCACGACGACGCTGCGATCACCTCCGGCGCGGACCGCGACGGATTGGCGCGGCTGGTCGGCTTGGACCCGGCCGACGCGACCGACGATGTCTTGATCGCGGTGGTGTGGGCGCAGAGTCGAGCGGCGAACGGTCTCGGTCGTGCTGACGAGGCCCTCGAACGTCGGATGGAAAACCGGTACAGCCCACAGCAAATCCGTGACCTCGATACCGTCGTTCGAGTCATGACGCTGCTGAACGTATCCGGCAACACCGCAGAAGCGCTGATTCGCCGGATACGCGGGCAGTCGGTACTGGGAAGTCGCGTGGTCGACGAACTGATCGTCGGAGGAACCTACTTGGTCGGGGCCGTCGTCTCGGCGTTGTCGTTGGCACTGCGACGACGGGTGTCCCCGATGAAGGTGTGGCACGAGTTCGATCGATTCGACGGTCGTGCTCTCACCGCGCAGGGCAGCGTGAACGGTCGTGTGGGTCCATGACGAAGCCCAGGTGGGACGCCATAGTCGTCGGGTCTGGATTCGGCGGTGCGGTCACTGCAGCACGACTGGCGGAAGGTGGCCACCGGGTTCTGATTCTCGAACGCGGGACCTGGTGGGATGGCGACCGGGTTCCCGCGTCGGGTCGGACGGGCCCATTGCATATGGTGCGAGGGATCCGATACTCCACTCGGTCACGCAGTATGTCTGTCGGAGTCCGCCGTCACGGACTGTACGAGCTACATCAGTTCGACCGGTTGACCTGTGTGGTGTCCAGCGGGGTCGGCGGCGGATCTCTCGTCTACACCGACATGCAGGTGCCACCACCGGACGCCTACCTCGACGCTTTCCCGGACTGCATCGACGCAGCCGAGATGCGGCCATATATCGACGCGGTCCGAACAATGGTCGCCCCACGTCCGGTTGCTCCGATTCCGCAGAAGGCGCGCGCATTCGACCGCGCCGCGACCGCAGCGGGACTGGGCCCGGTCCACTTTCCCGATCTCGCTCTGACGAGCAATCCCCTCGGCAAACCGAGCAGGGCGACGATGGGAACGACTTATCTGCCGGTGGCGCTGCGTCACGGTGCCGAGTTGCGGGCCATGAGTGAGGTCGTCGCCATGTCGCAGACACCCGACGGCGGATGGCAGGTGCGGTACCGCGATCACGAACGCGGTCGCAGCTATGTCGAATCGGCACCTCGATTGATCCTGTCGGCAGGAACGCTGGGAACGATGCGGCTCCTGTTCGACGCTCGCGACCGGCTCGGAACGCTGCCCCTTGTCAGCTCCGCCCTGGGACGTGGCTTCACCCCCAACGGGGACATGGTGACCGTGGTTCATCGGACCGCGCAGCGAGTCGATTCCGTTGCGGGACCGCCGATCACCGCGTATCTGACCGCGGAGGGCGAACGTGACTTCCTCACTGCCGAGGTGGGGCTTCGCCTGCACCACTTGGCCCCGTCCGCCGCAGTGGCGAGATTGCTGCCACGAACTGCCCTGCTGGTCGGTATGGGCGCGGACCGTATCGCGTCGGAAGCCACCTACGACGGGCGCAACCTTCACCTCAGCACCGACCGCGACGACGATTCCGAACTGTTCGACAGCCTCGCCGATCACGCCACGGCCATCGCCTCGGGCTACCGGGCGAAACGCACGATCGTCAATGCGCCTTTCGGGCGCGACAGTACGCGTCTGGCTTCGGTCCACCCACTCGGTGGAGTACCGATGGCCGAGTCGCCGACGAACGGGGTGGTCGACCCCTCCGGGCAGGTTCACAACTATCCCGGACTGTTCGTCGCCGACGGGTCGATACTACCGTCCGCGCCCGGCATTCCGCCCGCCATGACCATTGCCGCAATGGCCGAACGCATCAGCCATCAAATCTACCGATGCCCAGAAACCTCTGGGTCGTAGAACACCTGTCAGGAGAATCCGATGAAAGACAACGCAATTCGCTTGCACAGCCTCGCCGACGCCACTGCTCCGATACCGACATCGCGTGACGGTCTCGGCTTCGCCGATCTGGCGTCGCTGATGAATGCCTCGCCCTCGCCCGTCGTCCTTGCCGGCGATTACACCGGAAGAATAGTCTCTTTGATTGCCCTGCAGCGACTTCCGGGCATGTTGCGCACTCCGATCACTTCCATCATCGCGATGCTCACGCGCCCGATATGGCGCGGCAAGAGATTCGACGGCAACACTGGAACCAACCTGTGGATCAGTCGCCGACGACCCCGCACATTCGGTGACTTCGCGATCACGACCGCCGAGGACGGGCACCACGCAGCACTGGACTACAACCAGCATGCGAACCCTCGGCCGGTTCCGCTCATCACCGGCGAAGCAGCTGCGCTGGGGCCCGGGGTGTTCATTGCCGCGATGTACCTCACTGTCATGCGGCGACGCATCACGCTGATGTACTTCACTCTGGACCGGTGACCACGATGCGTGCCGTGCACCGACGACCCGAATCGGACGATGCCTCGGTTGGAACGTCGTCGCTTGGGGAATCATGTGCTGGTGGACGACGACGATGTTCTGGTGCCGGTGACGATTGATCCCGGGCGAGGGATGGGTGGCGTGTTAGGCCTTCTTTCGTTGTTGGAGCTGTCAACTCGGATGTTCGTGGTCGATGGTCGATGGTCGATGGACGGTGGGCTCGGCGAGGATGCGAGGCGGCATGATTCACGGAGTCCGGTTGTGTTCCTCCCGCAACCTGCGACCATCCTCGACAGCCTGTGCGTCTTTTTCGTCGTTCTTGTCCGATACCCGGGTGTCTCGGGGCGGCAGTTGCAGGCGCTCTTCGGCGACGATTCCGGCCTGGAGTTGGCGGCCGCGTTCGAGTTCGGAATCCAGTTCGGCACCGAACAGCAACGCCAAGTTGGTGATCCACAGCCACAGCAAGAATACGATGGCCCCGGCGAGGGAGCCGTAGGTCTTGTTGTAGCTGGAGAAGTTGGCGACGTAGAAGCCGAACGCGACGGTGGCGAGAATCCATACGATGATGCCGACCGCAGCGCCGGAACTGATCCATTTGAACTTGGGCTGCTGCACATTCGGTGTTGCGTAGTACAGGATTGCGACGGCGAGTACCACCACGATCAGGACGAGCGGCCACCGTGCGATGTTCCAGATCGTCAGTGCGGTGTCGCCCAGTCCGACGGCGTCGCCCACAGCTTTGGCCACGGGGCCACTGATGGCCAGCATGACGGCGGCGAGCGCGATGAGGACCAGGGCGATGAGCGTCACCAGAAGCATCACGGGGCGCAGCTTCCAAATGGGCCGACCCTCGTCCACCTCGTACATGCGGTTCATCGCGCGGCCGAATGCGCCGACGTAGCCGGATGCAGACCACAGTGCGCCTGCGATACCGATGATCAGAGCGAATCCGGCAGTGGGCGCTTGGACGAGCTGTTCGATGGTTGGACGCAACGTGTCGACAGCGGATTGCGGGCCGAGATCGCCGACGACCTGCAGCACGCCGTCGACCGTGGCCTGTCCCTGGCCGAACACACCCAGCAACGACACGATGGCCAGGATCGCGGGGAAGAGCGAGAGCACGGCGTAGTAGGTCAACGCGGCTGCGAGGTCGGTGCACTGATCCCGGGAGAATTCACGGGCAGTCTTCTTCAGAACATAGATCCACGACGGCTTGGTCAGATCGGCAGGAGAATCCGCTTTGCGCGGGTCGTCCGGATCTGCCTCGGTGGGTGCGGGTGATGCTGCTGAATCGGCCATGGCGGTCGCATACCCGGGGTTTTTCGGTGGAAACCGGGAAATGCGCCCGCCGTGGCGGTGGTTCGATGCCCGGGAGAACGGCGGCTCGAACTCGTGAATCACGTCGGTTTCGATCGACGCACACGAGGGCACTTCGACTGGGGGGCGATCACCGGAGGTAAAAGATGCGAACAGTCGTCGTCGGAGCAACCGGAAATGCCGGCACGGCCCTGCTGCGAGCGTTGGCACGGGATCGTCCGAACGATTCGGTTGTCGGGGTCGCGCGGCGTCCACCGGAAACCGAATCCCCGTTCCCGACAATGGAGTGGGTATCGCTGGACGTGATGGCCGCCGACGCCGCGGATCGCCTGCGCGCGGTGATGCGCGATGCAGATGCGGTCGTCCACTTGGCCATCGCTTTTCAGCCGATGCGAGAGCGCTCGTACCTACGGGCAGTCAATGTCGACGCAGTGCGGACGGTAGCAACGGCCTGCGCGGAAGCGGGAGTTCCTCATCTGGTGCACATGTCGTCCGGCGGGGTGTACGCACCGGGGTCGTACGGCGAGAAGGTAGACGAGTCGTGGCCGAGAACCGGGGTGCTCGTCGACGTACAGCATGGACAAGGCTGCCGCCGAGGATGTGCTCGACGAGTTCGAGGCAGCGCATCCCGATATTGCGGTCGCGCGAATCAGGCCGGGCCTGATCGGCCAATACGAGTTCGGAAGCGCGCTGTTGCGGTACGCGCTGCCCGATCTCGTGCCGTCGGCAATCGTCGATCATCTTCCGATCCTGCCCATCGACAGGTCGTTCGCCGTTCCTGCGGTGCACAGCGACGACGTCGCCGATGCCATTGTGCGAGTGCTGGATCGACGTGCAACCGGGCCGTACAACCTCGGCGGCCCGACACCCGTGCGAGCCCACGACGTGGCCGACGCGTTCGGTGCGCGCATCGTGCCCGTGCCCTCTCGGGTGTTGTCCGCTGCTGCGCGCCTCGGCTTCGAGACCCACCTGTCCGCTGTCCACCACGGTTGGGTCGATCTCGCGTTCGCCACCCCGATGTTGCACACCGACCGCGCTCGACGGGATCTGGACTGGACTCCCCGCATGGACGGCCCCGATGTGGTCCGAGAGGTCGTTCGCGGAATGCGCGACGACGCAGGTTCCATCACGAGCGCGCTACGCTCACGCACGGTGGTCGACCGCATCCGGGCCTTCGGTCGACGGGGATTCATATCTCGCGCGAAGAGGCCGTGAACACGGCATATCCGACGCCGCGGCAGGTGTAAATTCGCGCTCATGGCATGTCGAATCAGTGAACTGGTACTCGAAGGTCGCGATCCCGAGGTCTTGGCGACGTTCTGGTGTGAGGTGTTGGACTTCGTCGTATTGGACAGGGAGGGTGACGGTTCCGTCGAAATCGGTGCGCGCGACGGGTTCGGCGGCTCGCAGCCGACCATCATCTTCATCCCCAGCGAGAATCCCGAGCCGGCGAAACCTCGACTGCACATCGACGTCAATGCGACCGATCGAGATCAGGACGCCGAGCTCGAACGACTGCTCACTCTCGGCGCGCGACGAGTGGACGTCGGCCAGACCGGCCAGGAATCGTGGCACGTGCTGGCGGATCCGGAAGGCAACGAATTCTGTTTGCTGCGTCCAAGACTCAGTCCCGTGTGACGGTACTGTTCTGGCTGTGATCGGCACCCGTCGACCGTCTGGACCAGTAGCTGGCCAGCAGCGATCCGGATACGTGTGCCACACCGAGAAAATCGCAGCGGGGAGTGCGGCAGCGGGTGAGAAGTGTACCGATGCGAGTGCCGCTGCCAAGCCGGAGTTTTGCATACCGACTTCGATGCTGATCGCGCGGCGGCTGGCGACATCGAGTCCGCATGCCCTGCCGATTCCGTAACGAACAGCGAGCCCCAGCGAGTTGTTCAGCATGACGGCAACGACGATGAGGGCACCGATCGACATCGGTGTGGTGCCCATGGCTACACCACGAACGGTGAAAATCCGGTGCAGCTGACCGCGCTCACCGCGGCCAGCTGCACCGGATTCTGTACTCGGACGGTGTTCACTTCGGTGGAGCGATGGTCGTCGACAACTCCAGGAGATGTGTGCGGGTGAGCGTGTGAGCGCGGTGCTCATCGCGTGCGGCGATTGCCTCGACGACGTCGGCGTGGGTGTCGTGGTCCGAGTCCTCTCCGAACGCGCCCTTGATCTTCAGCATGTCGATCATCGCGGTCCGTAACCGTGGAGCCATGGAGTCGAAGAGTTCGAGCAGGATGTCGTTGTGCGACGCGACCACGATGGTGCGGTGAAAGGCCATGTCCGCCTCCACCAGAACGACCGCGTCGGCGCGGGCGGTGTTGCGTAGCTCGAGTGAGCTACGGATGGCGTCGAGGTCGGTGGGGGTGCGTCGGGCCGCGGCGAGAGCTGCCGCCTCACCTTCGATGGCGAGGCGGGCTTCGAGGACAGCGGTGATGTGAACCCGCTGCAACACTCGGTCCCAGTCCGTCCGAGCCTCATCGAGTGATTCGACGAAGACTCCGGATCCTTGCCGGGTGACGAGAATTCCACGCCCCGCCAGTTGTCTGATGGCCTCGCGCATTGTCGATCGCCCGACGTCGAACATGGGGGCAAGGGTGGTTTCACCTGGCAGTTTGGTGCCGACCGGCCACTCGCCGGACTGAATTTTGGCAAGCAGCAGTTCGGCGGCCTGATCGGCCAAGGATGTTCGGCGTATCGCGGTCACACCGAAACACTACTCCTCAGCTTGTCTGAGGAGTAGTGCTACATTGCTCGCATGCGCACAGATTTCCCCACTCTGTCCACTCCCGCCGGACCCGTTCCCGTCGGCGCGCCCACCTGGAATCGGCAGCGGCACTCCCAGATGCCGTCGCATCGTTACCGTGACGTCTACGCCAAGGTCGACATTCCGCTGTCCCACCGTCGCTGGCCGGAGCGACGGTTGACCGAGGCACCGCTAGGGGTGCCGGTCGATCTGCGCGACGGCAACCAAGCGTTGCCCGAGCCGATGGATCCTGCCCGCAAGAAACAGTTCTTCGAGTTGATGGTCGCGATGGGCTACAAGGAGATCGAAGTCGGCTATCCATCGGCATCGCAGACCGATTTCGATTTCGTGCGGCTGCTCGCCCACACTGATCTGGCACCCGACGACGTCACCGTGGTCGTGTTCACTCCGGCCCGACGCGACCTGATCGAGCGAACCGTGGAGTCGATCCGCGGAATCACCAACGACGTCGTGATCCACATGTATACCGCCACGGCTCCGACGTGGCGTGAGGTAGTGCTCGGCCGGGAGGCCAACGAGCTTCGCGCACTGATACTTTCGGGTGCATCCGACGTCCTCGAACTTGCCGGCGACCTGCCCAACGTGCGATTCGAGTTCTCGCCCGAGGTCTTCAATCTCACTGAACCCGACTACGTCCTCGATGTCTGCGATGCAGTGACGACTCTGTGGGACGCGACGCAGCAGCGGCCGGTCATCCTCAATCTGCCTGCAACCGTGGAGGTGGCGACGCCGAATGTCTATGCGGACCAGATCGAGTACATGAACGGCAACCTCGCGCGACGAGACAGCGTAATCCTGTCGGTGCATCCGCACAACGACCGCGGGACCGGAATTGCCTGCGCAGAGCTGGCTGTCCTGGCCGGCGCGCAGCGGGTGGAGGGCTGCGTGTTCGGCAACGGCGAACGCACCGGAAACGTCGATATCGCCACTCTCGCACTGAATCTGCATGCACAGGGTGTCGATCCGATGATCGACTTCTCCGACATCGATCAGATTCGGCGAACCGTCGAATACTGCAACCAGCTCGAGATTCACCCTCGGCATCCGTATGTCGGCGACCTCGTACACACCGCTTTCAGTGGTACGCACCAGGACGCCATCAAGAAGGGTTTCGTCGAGCATCGCACGCGGGCGCTGAGCGAAGGCCGCTCCAAGCGCGACATCGAATGGCGGGTGCCGTACTTACCGATCGACCCCAGCGACATCGGTCGCTCGTACGACGCGGTCATTCGGGTGAATTCGCAATCGGGCAAGGGAGGAATCGCCTATCTCCTCGAAACCAACTACGGTATCGAACTTCCGCGTCGCCTGCAGATCGACCTCGCCCGACATGTGCAGGCCCGCACTGATTCTGTCGGTACCGAACTGTCGGCCGAGCAACTCTGGGACGTCTTCCTGGAGGTGTACATCGGTGTCGACGAACCCGACGTGACGCTGGTCGGCTTCGACTCTCACGACAACGACGGGTCGGCCGACACCTGCATCACATTGAAGATCGACGGCGCGACCTTCGAGACATCACACACGGGAGTCGGCCCGGTCGAGGCACTTGTCGACGCGTTGTCCGCCCATGGCCGGCACGTGGACATCCTCGGTCTGACGCAGACCAGTGTGCGAGCGGGCAACGACAGTGATGCGGTCTCGATGCTCGAGTACCGCACTGCCACCGGGTCTCGATGGGCGGCAGGGATCGATCGCTCCGTCCTGTCCGCCACCCTCGACGCAGTCCTTCGTGCCGCCGGCTCGGCGACCCAGCGGGACCACGTGCTCGGTAGCGATCGGCGTCCGCCTCATGTCGGTGGCTGATCAGTGCAGCATGTCGAGTATTCGAGGTAGGGCGTCGTCGACGGTGGCGGCGATGACGTCGTAATGAGTGGCACCGGGCACGGGCAGGTAGGTCACGTCGCGGACTCCCTGTGCCACCAGTTCCGCGGTGAGGGCGGTCGTCAGAGCCGGCGGCACGACGGTATCTGCCAGGCCTTGCTCGATGGTCACCGGCCGTGTGTAACCGGTGGTCGGCACGGATAGGTAGTCGCGGATAGCCGAGGTCATGGCGGGGTCGGACAGCGGTCGAGACAGGAGTTGTTGTGGTGCAACACCACTGACCTTCTGTCGTAGGTCGCTGATGCAAGTGTCTTCTGCATGCGCCAGGTAGTCGCGCCCCAGTTCGCTGAGGTAGCTGTCCACGTCGAGATCCGGCCGAGAATCCCTGAGCCCGTACAGGACGTAGATCAGAGTGGCCGTGATGTTGTCGAGTGGTGCGATGCGAGGAGTGGTGGGAGAGAGCAGCGGAAGGACGGCTTCGAGGTTCGACGACGGTGCGAACGACATCACCCCTCGAAAGTCCGTGTCCGCCCCGTAGGCATCCGCGCGAGCCCCGGTGGTGAGTGCGGCTGCGCCGCCCTGAGAGTGTCCGGCGGCAACCCAGGTGTGCGACAGCTCGGGTAGTTCGTCTGCGGCAGCGCTGACGATGTCGGTGACGGCGTTCGCCTCAGAGATGCTGTTCAGGTAATGGTGGGCGTCGGCGGTTCCGAGTCCGATGTAGTCCGTCGAGACAACGGCCGTGCCGCTCCGTAGAAGTTGGGTGAGCAGGGGCTTGGACAGTTCGACGGCCATCGGGTCCTCGGCAGACCCGTCGTCCAGTGCGGTACTCATGGCGCACGAATCACCCACGCCGACGGTCCCTTTGGCCCATGACACGACCGGCCATCCTCCCGGTGGTGGTGTGCCGGAGGGGAGGTAGACCTGTCCGCGGGCAATCGCGGGACGGCCATGCTCGTCGGTGGTTGTGTAGGTCAGTGCATAGCCCGCGGCGGCACCGTCGATCAGCCGGGGAAGTACATCGATGGACGTTGCCGGCGCCGCGCCGGCGATGGGCGTGAGAATGCCTGTGGCAGCGAGCAGTCCGGCAGCCAGCGTCGTAATCGCAGCGGATCGAATCGTCATGTCTTCCTAAAGGTGTCGAGCGAAGAGGACGAACAATGGTCACCTGTCCATCCTTGGTGCGGGAATATACCGGGTGCCAGTGCGAGCTGCAGTCTTCATCGATGACCGGTGAGGGCGGCGGCGAGTTCCGACCTGATGGTCTCGTGCGGCGAACAAGACCGAGCGGCCTCGTTCTGGCAGAATCAGCGGAGACGCACCGCATACTGCCGCAACCGAAGGACGACGAACAATGACGTCACCGTGAACAAGCTATCGACGGTGGCACTGCTGATCCTGTTGGGTGCAGCCGGAACGTTCAACGGAATGTCGTTGACCTCCGACCCCAGTGGGCGGTCACTGGGCTTGGATGTCGACATGCTCCCTGCGTGGCATACCTGGGACTACCGCATCTCCGGGCTGTTCGTGCTGATCTTTCTCGGACTCGGATCGTTGATCTCGGTTGCGGCTGTGCTCGTCGATGCGTACGACGCTCCGACGTGTGTCGTGTGCGTCGGGTTGGTGACCATCGGGTGGGTGGTGTGGCAGATCCTCGTACTCGATATCGACGCGCCCCGCGCCCAAATCCCCCTCACCCTGCTGGGGGTCGCGTTGACCATCCTCGCCCTCGGACAATTCCGCGCGCGTGCCCGCGATCGCAGCCGGCAGTAGTTTTACAAGCCGACTGATCCGAGGAGCGCTTCTCTCGGATCGACGACGGCCACGACGGCCGCGATGAACAGCAGCGCCATCCCGATCGTCATCAGTGCGCCCAGTGACCCGAGGGTTGCGAACATCCGACGGTGGGGACGATCTTCCGAGTCCGTCTTCACATACCGACGGAACGCGATCACGGTTCCGGTAGCGACAACTGCGATCACCACAGCCGTCGCGACAACGACCGCCCAGTTGTAGTGCTCTACCTGTGTGAGCAGCTCGAGCAGAGGCGGCCGCGTATCTCCGCTCCGCACACCGCTTTCGATCAGTGATTGAGCCGTCTTCCCGTCCGCGTCGTCATCGGAGAGCATCGGAAGCAGCGCGACGACGGGAGCGACCGTCGACTGGATGTTGATCACGGCCACGAACACCGACAACAGCGACAGCACCGTTGCGCTGGTCGCAGCGATCACGTGACCCAGTCCGGCAGTCAGGGATCGCCTCCACAGCGTCGCTGCCAGTAGCCCCAGAACGACGGTCAGCAGCACCGAGATGACGATCTTGATGGCGTGCCAGGCGAACCAGTAGTCCACCATCTCCGCCAAGCCGGGAGGGAAGGTGCGAACACCGCTGCCCCAATACTCGACCAATCCACGGCCGAGCAGTGGGCCCATGGCGGACTGATCCTGGAACTGCGGGTAGCTTCCGCGCAGCAGCGCGGCCGGTCCGAGAACGAACGCGGCCACCAATAGTGCTCCTGCACATGCCAACAGAACGATCCACCAGCGGTCGCGTGGGACGGACTTACTCATCGGACGGCTCCCTTCCGCACGAGAGTCAATCATCGAAGGCTCGGGCGCACATCACTCTGTAGGACTAGATCGCGGAGCAGCGATCCACCGATTGTTCCGAATTTGACCGAAACAGCGCGCCATGGTTCATACTCTCGCTATGGTCAAAGTAAGTGTGACGATGAGTAACGTCATTGCTCAGTCGGAAAGCGGAGGCGCGGCGCTGGACCAGGTCTTCGGTATGACGGCAGCCGCGGCCGTCGTCTCGCTGTTTCTGCTGTATCTGGCATTCATGCACCGCACTCGCCGCATCACCTGGTTGGCGAGGCTGGCGGACTTCGCGGGATCGAAGCTGAACCTACCCGGCTGGGCTGCGTTGCCTCTGGTCCTGTTCGTCTCGACGATCCTGACGGCATTCTTCGGGTTCATCTGGGACGTCAGCCTGCACATCGGACGAGGGCGCGACGAGGGGCCACTGGCCAACCCGGCCCACTACTTCATCCTGGTGGGCTTGTTCTTCCTGTTCATCGCGGGCGCGCTGGCGATCATCCTGCCGCTCGACGAGAAGCCCGGTCGTGCGGCCGTCAAGATCACCCGCACTTGGTATGCGCCCACGGGCGGTCTGCTGATCGCGGGCAGTGGACTGTATGCGCTCATCGGTTTTCCGTTGGACGACATCTGGCACCGCATCTTCGGCCAGGACGTGACGCTGTGGGGGCCGACTCACCTCATGCTGATCGGCGGTGCCGGACTGTCTCTCATCGGAGTCCTGCTGCTCGAGCACGAAGGCAGACTGGCGCTGGCCGCGGCGCAGCAGACGTCCCCCGACGAGGTGGACGAACCTGCGCAGGGACCCAGACGCTCGGTGTTGTCTTGGGTTCTCAAAGCCAGCGCATTCGGTGGTCTCCTCATCGGACTGTCGGTGTTCCAGATCGAGTTCGACTTCGGAGTCGAGCAGTTCCGGCTGGTGTTCCAACCGATGCTCATCGTCGGTGCCGGAGCGTTCGCGCTCGTCGCAGCACGACTGGTCGTGGGACGGGGCGCGACTCTGTTCGTCGTCGCATTCGCCGCCGTCATTCGTGAGCTGACGGCATTCGTCGTCGGTCCGGTACTGGGTGAACCGCACAACGTCTTCGCACTGTTTCTCGGGATCGCGGTGGTGGTCGAACTCGTCGGTCTCACTCCGCTCGTGGTGCACAGACTTCGATTCGGAATGCTCGCTGGGTTGGCTGCCGCAACCGTGGGTCTGTGGCTCGAATCGTTGTGGATCGACGCGGTATTCGTCTACCCGTGGCCGACGTCGATGTGGGTCGAGGCACTTGCAATGGCAGTACCTGTCGGCGTCATGTGTGGGCTGACGGCAGGGCTGTTCGCGCAACTGCTCAGCGGGGACGGGCTGCCGGCACCTGCGGTTCGTCGGACGATCGTCGTCGCGTTGGTACTCGTCCTCGGCGGCGCGACAGCCAATGGTCTGATGATCGACGTGCCGGAAAACGCAACGGCGACGGTCACTCTCGCGGATGCTCCGCCGCAGGACGGTGGCCGGATGGTGACGGCGACGGTCCGTCTCGATCCAACCGATCTGGTGTCCGACGACCCCGAGTGGGTGGCGATCCTGGCGTGGCAGGGTGCCGGTGACACTCTGCGTGGTCTGGTCGTCGATCGTCTCGAACGGACCGGGCCGGGGATGTATCGGTCGACCCGCCCGGTTCCGGCGCATGGCACCTGGAAGACGTTCCTGCGTATCCAGGACGGTCGAACGTTGACCGGAACGCCGATCTTCATGGCGGCCGATCCCGGCATCGGCGCGTCCGAGGTCTCGGCCGACGCCCAGTTCACGCGGCAGCTGCAGAGCGAGACTGCGCTGCTGCAGCGCGAACGGAGCTTCGACCACCCGGCGTGGCTGTTCGGTGCCGCATCACTGGTTGTGCTCGTCTGCACTCTGGCATTGATCTGGGCTCTGTCG
Organism: Rhodococcus sp. 1R11; assembly: GCF_004563845.1. Classification (NCBI taxonomy): domain Bacteria; kingdom Bacillati; phylum Actinomycetota; class Actinomycetes; order Mycobacteriales; family Nocardiaceae; genus Rhodococcus; species Rhodococcus sp. 1R11. The sequence continues at coordinate 215,463 of NZ_SPNG01000011.1, forward strand.
TGGGGCGCAGTACGCATCAGTACCGAGACCCCGGGAGCATCGGTGTCACGCAGGACGCTGGATTCGAGCTCCGTATGACGGCAGCATCCGACGTCGTCTATCTCGCCGATCACTCTGTGGTGCTGGCCATTCCGGCGGTCGCGCCTGCGTTGATCATCGTGGCCGCGGTGCTGTACGTCGTCAGGAAGGACCGCCGGGCGGAGCGCGCAGAGAAACTCGAACAAGAAGGAGAGCACTGACATGGGACTGTCGCCAGTGCGGGCAGCGATCATCGGATGTGCAGCGGTGGCGTTGGTGGCCGGTTGTGGATCGTCGTCCGACGTTACCTCGCCCACCGCGGCAGAACCGGTGCCCAGCACCGACTCCACCGCGTCGGTGTCCGCGCAGCCCGATACCCTGCGGATGAATCTGTCGATCAATGGCGGGACGGTCGAACCGACCAATCAACGCCTCGACGCCTCTGTGGGGCAATCGATTTCGATGTCGATCAGCAGTGATATCACCGACGAACTGCACGTGCATTCGGTTCCCGAGCACACCTTCGAGATCGAGCCGGGCAAAGATCAGCTGTTCACGTTCACCGTCGATGTGCCCGGACAGGTGGATGTCGAACTGCATCACAGCGATCGCACAGTCGCCACGCTCGTCGTTCGTCCGTGATTCTCGCCCACGGCCTCGGTGGGTCGACCGATCTGCCGATTCCTGTCACCTACGCCCTGATCGGAGGGGCGTGGGTGCTGGCGGCGTCGTTCGTGCTGCTGTTGTTCGCGTGGCGTCGCCCCAGGCTCGACCCCACGCGTGTCGTCGTGGCGCTGCCGCGGACGACGGTGGTGGCCGATTCGGCGATCGTCCGGGGTCTCGTCGGGACCTTGTCGGTGCTGCTGGCGGGCACTGTCGCCGCAGCATCGGTGTGGGGGCCACAGGATTCCAGCAACGCGTTGCTCGGCACCTTCTACGTTTTGGTGTGGGTGGGCATCGTTCCGGCATCGCTGGTGTTCGGGCCGTTCTGGCGAATCGTGTCTCCGATGCGGGCACTACACCGCGTCGTGTGCGGACTGTTGCGTCGTCCGACGTCGGCGGCAATGGTCGCCTACCGTCGTGAATGGGGTTGCGTACCTGCGGTTGTCGGTCTGTTCGCGTTCGTCTGGCTCGAACTGGCCTCACCCGACTCGGGCTCGGTGTCGGCCGTTCGTCTGTGGTGCGCGGTGTACGTCGTGGTGATGGCAGTCGGTGCGGCGATCTTCGGTGACGAATGGTTCTCTCGTGCAGACCCTTTCGAGGTGTACAGCGATACCGTGTCTCGATTGTCGCCACTCACCCGAGATGCCGCGTCCGGCCTTCTGGCGCTGCGGTCACCGCTCGACGGAGCCGTCAGCCTGCCGGTGCAGCGGGGGACAGTGGCAGTGCTCGCCGTTCTGCTCGGGTCCACCGCCTTCGACAGCATCGGGCAGATACCGGCGTGGCGTTCGCTGGTAGACGAGTCCGCTCTCGGATCGGTGCCGACCAGAACACTCGGGTTGATTGCCGTCATCTGCGTTGTCGGAGCGGCGTTCTGGTCTGCGGCCCGTGCCACCGGGGGAGTGTCGCGTGTTCGCCGTGCCGCGCTACCTGGCCTGCTCGCCCATTCCCTGATCCCGATCGTGGTGGGTTACATGACGGCTCACTACCTCACGTACTTCGTCGAGAAGGGCCAGCAGACAATCATTTCGCTATCGGATCCATTGGGCAACGGAGCGAATGTACTGGGGCTGCGGGATGCATCGGTCTCCTACGTCCTGTCCAACCACCCGTCGGTCGTCGCCGGCATCGCCGTCCTGGCGGTCGTGGTGGGGCACCTGGTGGGCATCACCCTCGCCCACGACGCCTCGCTGCGAACTCTGCCGAAAGAACACGCGGCTACCGGTCAACTCGCCATGATGGTCGTGATGGTGCTCTACACATTCGGTGGATTGTTCCTGCTGTTCGGTGCGTGATCGGGCCGCACGCGAATCGAGGATTGTCCGAAATTCGGAATAATGACGGGGCAGGAACGCTACTCTTCCTGCACGATGTGCACTGTGGACCGCCCGATACCCAAGCGAGAGAAGCGGGTGCGCCCTCCCGGAAAAGTTCTGGCCGCTATCACTTTCCTGTTGTGCGCGGCGGCATTGTTCGGGTCGATGAACTACTGGCCTGTTGCCGGGCGAGTCTTCAACCTACTCAATTTCTTTGTCTTCGTTGCAGTTGCGCTGATCCTCCTCGTCGTGGGCGTCGTCTGGTGGTACAAGACTGTGAAGTACCTACGGTCAGGGCAGCCGTGGTCGCGGATGATCGCCGTGGCACCGGTCATCGTCGTGATCGGACTGATTCTGGCGCTCACCATTCCGGAGCCATCGTTCGAGCGGTCGAAGCCGAAGTTCGACGCGTTCGTCGCGACCCTGCCCGCTACCGGACCAGTGAATGTGGACAACGTGTCGATCGACGCGTTCGATCTCACCAGTGTCAGCCGCGGGTTGAACGAGACCGAGGTCTACTTCGTCGACGCGGATACCGTGTTCTTCAGCCACATTTCTGGCTGGATCTACTCTCCCGACGGTCCGCCGCAACCACGATCATCGAGTGAAGAACTCGACTACACCAGCCTGGGCGGGCCCTGGTACAGGTTTTCACTCACCTTCGACTTCTGACCTGTGAGGGGTCTGCGTTCTGGTCCGTCCGCGTCGGACCCGGTAAATCGTCACCGCTGCCAACACCAGCCCTGCGAGTGTCATGAAGTCGGACTCGGTGAGACCTCGTTCTGCGTCGACCACGTACAACGTCCTGCCTTCGATGGGGGCGTTGAAGAACAGCCACAGCATCGAGACGACACCCAGCGATATCGCCGCGGGCCACGACGGCCTGGCCAGACACCACGCTGCTGAGGCGAACACGGCGTTCATCAGAACGAGGGCATGGAACGGATCGATAGATGGCACCGGTACATCATGACGGAGTGCCTGACGGACGACGACATCCTGAGCTCAGCGTTCACCGCGACAGAAAACCCGCGCTTCGGGATCTGCCGACGGGTCGGGCGTCAAGTCGGCACAGTTCTTCATGGGGGGCAAGCCCTGATAGTCGGCCAGCTGCGGACATATGTGTGCCATTGCCGAATAGACGAGAAGCTCGAACTGGGCTGCCTGATCGCCAGGAACCGATGAGGCCGCAGGGTCGTTCGGATGCAGTTGCTCCCACATCTGGGGAACTCCGGAACCGGCGATCGAATTGCACGTCGCTCGTCCGTACTGTGCAACCTGGCCTCGGAGGGCGCGGAACTCGATTCCCGAGTGCAGCGACCCGTCGTTGATGGGCAAGCCGCACACTGCATTCGAGAAGGCTGCGTCGGCGCCGCTCGGAACTTCGTCGTTCGGCCCCTGCCGCCATTCCGCGCTCTTGTCCTCGGCGATCTGTGCAGGTGATGGGAACGATTGATCCGGGTAGGCGGCACGCTGGTCGTCGAACACGGTCTGCCAGTAGGTGACGTAATCGTCCTCGGTGATGTTCGGCTGGTCGGAGTCCACGCATACAGCGGTGTCGTCGACGGGAGCGTTGACAGGAGCGGTGGTGAAGTAGCGCTCGGGCGTCGGCGACGCGGTAGTGGGTGGGGCCACGGCCGGTGTGCCGCATGCGGTTGCCACGAACACTGCAGCAACCGGGATGATCGACCACCTCATGCCGCCAAACCCTAACAGGGAGTAGCGGTTCGCATCTGACACCCGGCCGCCCATGCGCAGCTGGGATACTCACGTGGTGAACCCCTTCTTCCCGAACCGAGAGCAAGTGTTGACCGGGACATGGACGCCATCGAGTGGAGTCGAGATAACGCATGCTGACCTGCCTGACCCGTGGTTGCGTGCTATTCACCGACTCAGCCGTGATCTGCATGTGCGCCAGTACAGCGGTCTGATCGAACACATCGATTGGGTAGCCGAGTACGACCCCGACGGCGGCGCGGTGTGGCTTGCTAGCGCGGTCACCATAACCGGTCGGCGAGCCAACGGTCTCAACGGCAACGGCACCGGCGCGAACATCGATGCCGATGAAGATGCTGCGTTGTGGTCGATGGCGGATCTTGTCCAGAACGCAGTAGCCGAGGCCCACACAGCGTGGCCGTGGGGTGATGCCGGCGGGTTCATGAGCCCGCAGCTCGTTAACGAGGTAGCTGTGTGGCGTGACAGGAACGGCGGCATCACACGAATGGGCGAGCTCGCAGAGAGCACGTGATCGATCGAGGACCCGCGCCGTCATCGCCCGGCATCTGCTTGCAGCACATCGTCGATCGTGTGACCGATCCAGCGTTCGTATCGGTCGGCGGGGGCCAGTTTCGGAAAGAACTCGCGACGCACGACGGAGATGAGTCCCACGTAGTCGTAGTCCGGCCTCTGGAACGGCCGCTGGTCCGGATGGTCGACCTGATGTTGCACCACCAATAGGGTTTGCAGGACGTCGAACAGGGCTACGAACGGCTCAACTCCGCTGGCTCTTGTCAGAGCATTGGCCGCTGCCGACGCAGCCGTCGGGACCTGCTCGCCGCTGTCCGATGTGACCCACATCTGGATGCGGGTGTCGGCGTTGAAGGCGTCCCACACTTTCGTGCTGTGCCTGTCGTCGAACGGTGCTGGGAGCGGGGTCTCGTTCTCGAACGCCTCGAGTCCTGCCCGAATCCAGTCGATATCTGCAACGCCGGCCAATGTGTAAGACCTGCGCACGGCCCACGCTGCGATCTTGCGAAGTTTCGGTGCGCGGGCGCGTGCCAGTGCGTCGACGAGCATTCTGTCGTGAAAGGCGAACTGTTTGGAAGAGTGGGCGCGGTAGAGCTTGTCGGTGGGCGGTCGCCCACCCCAATTGATCGCGTCCTGTTTGACTTGGTTCGTCATGTATTCGTAGCCGTACTTGATGTACAAGGTCGCGTCTGCGGCGGGATCGGGGTCCCACCAGCTTCGGATCTTGCGGACGGTGATGTCGTCGTTCCATACCGTGTCGGTCTTGTGGAGTCGCCGCATTGTGGCTGGCTGGGTGACTTTCCAGACCTGCACGAGGTAGGACTCGGTGGGGGCGGTGACGGTCTGGTCCGGCCTCGCATCTCGACCTCGCGCGCTGACGCGGAAGGTGTTGAGGCCCTTCGTTGTCGACAGCGCCGGGAAATCCTGCGAGATCTCACCATCGAGAGTGACGACCCGGAACGGTGTGCTCACTTTGATCGTGGCTTCTTCGATGACCTCCCACTCGACCTCAGCGCCAGGGTCGCCGGGAGCGGTAGTAAGCAGTTCGACCGTCACCGATACCGGGCCGTACGCGACTCCTGTCATGACAGTAACGAAATTCCGCCCCACTTCCATGACGCTGCCGGTCACAGCAGGTTCGTAGGTCTCTGCGGACGGTGATCCGACGACGAACTGGTGATGGTCGGCGTCGACAATTCCGGAGTGCTTCACGAAACCTGCTCTCTAGGAATGGACGTCGAGACATTCCAAGGATCTACGCTGCCACGATCGTCCCAGTCGCCGACGCGCGATGTCATGATCAGAGCTTATGAGATCGAGAACATCGTCAGCAAGGGTCGAATACGTGGGAACCCTGAAGGGCTGAGGGGACCACACCGGTCCTCGCGCCAGTAGTGTCGACGTTCGTGACGATCAACCCTGGAGTCGGTGGTGCGTCGGCGCGAGGTCGACTACGAGACCTTCCGTCGGTGGTCAAGCTCGTGCTGGCATCGATGGTGTTGTTCAATGTCGGCTTCTATCTGGTGGTTCCGTTTCTCGCGGTGCATCTGTCAGAGGAGCTAGGCTTCGCGAGCTGGATCGTCGGGCTCGTATTGGGTCTGCGCACGTTCAGTCAGCAGGGCATGTTCTTTCTCGGCGGCAGCATCGCCGATCGTTTCGGTCGTCGACCGGTTATTCTGTGGGGCATAGCAATACGCATCGTCGGGTTCGTTGTGCTGGCGCTTGCGAGCAGCCTCCCCGCAGTGATCGTCGGGATTCTGCTGATCGGTTTCGCCGCAGCACTGTTCGCGCCTGCGGTGGAATCCGCCAACGCCGATATCGGGCGACAGCTCGAAGACTCAGGCGTCATCAAACGCACCGAACTGTTCGGTTACGAGCAGATGAGCAGTCGGCTCGGCACCGTGCTCGGGCCCGCGTTGGGGGCGGTGCTCCTGGTGTTCCCGTTCTCGGCCTCCGCCGCTGTGGCCGCAATCCTGTTCGCCGGCATGTGGATCGGGTTCTACTTCCTGTTCCCCAGGACAACCGAAACCGGCAGTGTCGTCGGTACTTCCATCACCCGGGTCTGGCGTGTGGTGTTGGGCAATCGACGCTACGTCGTGCTGGCCACGCTGTGCAGCGCACAGTTCGTCGCGCTCGCTCAGCTGTATCTGATGCTGCCCGAGCAACTCTCGCTACGCATCGGCTCTCAGGATCTGCTCGGCTGGTTCTACGTGGGGGCAGCGGTATTGGTGATCGTCGGTCAACGGCCGATGGTGGCGGTTGCGGCACGGATGGGATCGCGAGCCGCAACAACCATCGGCTTGGCCGTGATGGCGGCGTCGTTCGTCATTCCGGCGCTAGGGCCAGGCACCATCACCGACTCGGTGTGGCCGTACGTGCAGATTGCAGCGTGGATCGCACTACTGCATCTGGGGCAGATGTTGATGGTGCCCTCGATGCGAGACACGCTCGCCCGAATTGCCGGAGAGCGTTATCTGGGAGCACATTTCGGACTGCTCAACACCATCGGTGGATGTCTGTCGTTGATCGGCACGATCGGCGTCGGGTATCTCTACGATCGACTCGACGACGGCAGCGTTGCAGCGGCGACCCCATGGTTGGTGGTCGCCGGCTGCATTGCCGCGCCTGCCGTTGTGCTCGGTGTGTGGTCGTCGATGTCCGACGCTATCTGGCCGCGTCGACTGCCTTGATGTCGTCGATGAACGCAGACAGCACGAACGGGATGGTCAGCGGATTCGGCATCGACACTGCGTCGGAGACAATCGGATCCAGCGCGATCAATCCACCGTTGCGCACGACACCCAGACTGGTGAAGGTCTCCTGCGATTCCATGGACTCGCGGTGGAGTTCGTAATTGTCGAAGAAGAGGTAGTCGCAGTCGAGCAAGCTGTAGCTCTCCGCCGACAGTTCGGTGTTCAGCTTGCCTTCGAACTGGGACGCCAACGCGGCGGGTGCCTCGAAGCCGAGTGCGGTCAACAGCTGGGCCCGCGCCGAGTCGGGACTGAACGCCCGTAGCTTGCCGTCACTCCACCTGATGACCAATGCAGCCGTCTTGCCGACGAACTGCGGATTGTCGGTTCGAGCCTGCGCCACCAGGGCTTCGACGCGGTCGACCTCGGCCTGAGCGGCACTCGGCAAACCTACGGAGCGTCCGATTCTGGTGGTCACCTCCTGCCACGGCAGCACCCAGTCGGTCTGGTCGGCAGCGTGCAGCACCGTCGGCGCGATCGCACTGAGCTGCGCATAGACGTCCTCGTCGATGGCGTTGTTGACGGCGATGATCAGATCGGGGGCAGCGGCGGCGATCGTCTCCACATCGAACTCGGTCGTCGCATTCGCCAGCGCGACCGGTTCGTCTCCCTTGACTGTCGGTTCGGCCCAGATGCCGATGCCGTCGTCGGTCGAGCCCTTCCACACCGGCACCAGCACAGGCGTCAGACCCAACGAGAGCAGCACGTCGGAGTCGCCGATGCCCACCGCGGCGATACGAGTGGGAGCGGTGTTGATGGTCGTCGAACCGAGCTTGTGCTCGATCGTCACGGGGAACGCGCCGCTCTCGACGTTCGCCGTCGAGCTCGAACCATCCGAACGTTCCGCCGAGCCATTGGCGCAGCCGGCTACGACGAGCCCGGCGACCGACACGAACGTCATCGATAATGCAGTCCGCCGATTCACCACGGGATTCATCGAGTCTCCTTCGAGCGTAGTTTGGATGCCCTAATCTAGTCCACGCTCGCCCGATTGTGCTGTCCTACGTTCTGCGGTCGATACCTTCTCGAATGGCTACGGAACGTAGAACGTCGCGAACCCCGGCACAGTGGTCGCAGAAGTCGGTAGTCCGATGAGTGCCACTTGCCCTGGCCCGCTGTACACAATTGCCTCGTGCGGGGATCCGAAGAGGGCGTCGGACAATCGCGCGTTGCCACTGGCCCCGGTGGTCAGGTTCACCCAGCGCACGTCGGAGATGAGGTAGCAGCCGGTGTTCGCGTTCGGGACGTCGGTGACCTTGGCGATCCCGGGTTGCTCGCCCACCACCACGGCACAATTGCTCGGCGGTGAATCGACACTGCCCCTGGGGTTTCCGTAGGGGGCTGGGTTGAACTGGAACGGGATCGTCACCTCTGCGGACGCCACTGCAGCCGACGCGATCGCCGCACCGACCATTACCGCACCGCACACTGCAACCCGTTGAACAAGCCTTGCCATGACAACCTCCACTGGTTTCGGAATCTGGCGATGGCCCCATCCTCTCTCCTATTCGAGGCGAGATGGTGGCAAACGAGCTATCGAGACGCCATCGACACTGGGTTCGCGAGATGGCCGGGTGTACGGTCCGGTGATGCACGACGACATCGAAAGGCGCGTAGCCGACGCCACTCTCGTCATCACCGGCGAGAGCCTGTCGTCGATGACGGAAATTCTCAGGGGCCTGGGTGACGAGCTGGCCAACACCACACCGGATCTGCCGGGCGCAAACAGTCCGTACGCCATCGTCTTCCACTGTGTCGCCGTGATCGAGCACTGGGGAGGCTCGGTGATCGCCGGCCTGAAAATCCCGCGGGACCGCGCCACCGAATTCACGGCCACCGGTCGGGTCGATGACCTGATCGCACGGGTCGACGACGTTCGTACGCGTCTGCCCGAGTGGGTGGATTTGGCATTACGCGAGGGCATTCGCGATCGGACCGTCATGGGTTCCACGCGTCCGGAGCTGGCAACCGCCACCCCGGAATGGGTGTTGACACACTTGGTGCGTGAGCTGTCTCAGCATCTCGGCCAGCTCGAGCTCACCCGCGACGTCCTTCGTCGGGAGTGACTGGCGACCGCACGTGCAAGGCGAAACTCGACTGCCCGGGTTGCTCGAGGCCGTCTTTGAGACGAAGAGACGGCATCTCGTAATCGCCGAAGTTCTGTTTCCTGAACGCTATCGGTTCGGTCGTCTCGAGTTCGAGTAGTAGCCGTTCCCAGTTCTTCGCGGCAACTGCGTACTCCTCGGCCGTCAATCGATCGGATCCGTGGACGACGAACGGAGGCAGAACGTCGATTCCCGGGTAGTAGAGGATGCCGTGGTGGATGGGGAACAACAGGTCGTCGATCGGGCCGTTGATGCCCCGATCCGAGTAGTGGGCTTCAGGGCCGCCCACGGTGATTGACAGCAGTGCTCTTTTGCCGGCGAGGGTTCCCTCGCCGAAGCGCTCACCGTACTTGGTGTCGCTGTGTTCGCCGACGCCATAAGCGAAGTGGTAGGTGAACACTCGGTCCACCCATCCCTTCAGGATCGCGGGCATCGAGTACCACCACAGGGGGAATTGGAAGATGATGGTGTCGGCCCACAGCAACTTCTCCTGCTCGGTGCGGACGTCGGACGTGAGGGTGCCGGTGTCGAAAGCGCGCCCGGAATCGGCAGCCACCCGCAGCGGCGATGAGGCGGCGGGCCCGTAGTCCGACGCGTCCAGTGCGGCCTTCCAGTTCGATCCGTAGAGATCGGTCACCTGCACTTCGTGACCGGCGGCTCTTAACGTGGTGACGGCCAGATCCTTGAGGGAGTGGTTGAGCGACTGCGGTTCTGGGTGGGCGTAGACGATGAGCGTCTTCACGAGTGCTCCCTGTTGTCGAGTTGTGTTCGAGTGACGCCTTCACTCTGTCTCGTTCTGCCCGTCTCGTTCAGGGGCGCGATGTCCTGTGGTCGGTGTTCCTGGTATCGGCGGTACCACTCTCGACCGACGAATCCGGGGGATACTTCAGGTGTGGACGATTTGGCGAACTTCTTGAGAATTCGGCGGTCCCGTGTCGATCCGGCCTCGGTCGGGATCCCCGTCGACCGGTATCGCCGCGTAGACGGGCTGCGGCGCGAGGAGGTCGCTCACCTGTCGGGCGTCAGCATCGATTACTACGTTCGTCTCGAACAGGGCCGCGCCACACAGCCATCCGACCAGATTCTCGACGCTCTGGCGCGGGTGTTCGCTTTGGACGACACCGAACGGGCGCACCTGGATCGGCTCGCCCGCCGACGTCGCCGGCCCGCGAAGACCCCGAAGGGGCGCGTGCGACCGGAACTTCTACGCGTCCTCGATCTGGTGCAGGGGGCACCTGCGTTCATCATGGACCACCGCATGAATGTGCTTGCGGCCAACCGACTTGCACGTGTGCTGTACGGCCAACCCGTCCCGGGGTTGAACACTGCACGGCACATCTTTCTCGAGGAAACCGAGCGGGGGCTGTACGACGACTGGAACACCTGCACCATGGACGTCGTCGGGCACCTTCGACTCGCTGCGGGACAGTATCCGGACGACCCTCGGTTGGCGTCACTGATCGGCGAATTATCCATGGGCAGTGATCGATTCCGTCGACTGTGGGCACGCGCTGATGTGTGCGCTCGAACCCACGGCCGCAAGGCCTACCGTCACCCACTGGTGGGTCTGTTGGAGCTGCATCAGGAGAACTTCGCTCTGCCGGGTGAGCCGGGAATGGAGATGATCGTCCTGAGCGCCGCGGCCGGCAGTGCCAGCGAGGACGGCTTGCGGCTGCTTGCAGCCCTCGCGCTCGATACGGCGTCGGACAGTGAATCTGCTACTGCGAGAGACGATCACCCGAGCTCACAGGGGTGACGCCGGTGATCAGGTCGATCATTCCGAACGGGGAGCGTTCCCCGAGACAGAGGTCGAGCGTTTCGTGTGACTGGATGGCCACCGCTTCACTTCGGGTGAACAGGGACGCCTCGTAGACGGACAGCGCTTCGTCGATGTTGTCGCGGTGATCGGCAATGGCGAGAGCGAGTTCGGCACCGTCGAACATCGCCAGATTCGCGCCGTCTCCGGATGGGGGCATCAGGTGTGCGGCATCGCCCACGAGGGTTACTCCCGGCGTGGGATCCCAGCGGTGGTCGTTGGGGAGCGTGAAGATCTTTCGGGGAACCAGCGCGGTTTCGCCGTCGGTGATCAGCGCTGTCAATTCCGCTGCCCAACCGTCGAATTCGGCTGCGACCGCTGCTTTGGCGGAGTCGGTGTCACTGAAGTCGATCGCGTCGATCCAGTCGGCGCTGCGATTGAGCTGAACGTACGTGTGCAGGATGTCGCCTGCCTCGCGGTGCACGGAAATTCCCTTACCCGGGGTGAGGGCGAACATGGCACCGCCGCCGACTGCGCGAGCCGTCGCGGGGTGACGTACGTCGACGTCGTGGAGGTAGGTCTCGACGAAGACGGTACCCACGTATTCGGGTTGGGCAGCCGAGAGCAGGGATCGGACTCGTGACCACGCGCCGTCGGCCCCGACGAGCAGATCGCTGACCGCCGTGGTTCCGTTCGCGAACTCGAGTGCGTGTTGTCCATTGCCCAAGGGGCGGACGGAGGTGAGCTTGTGCCCCCACTGAACGGTGCCGGCCGGCAGTGAGTCGAGCAGAATGCGTCGCAGGTCGCCGCGCAGTACTTCCGGTCGACCTCCGGTGCCGTCGTCGGGTTCGTCGAGTAGAGCCTCGCCGTCGGGGCGTAGGACGCGAGTCGCTTCGCCTCCCTCGTGAATGATGGCGCGGAACTGTTCTGTGAGTCCGGCCGCGGCGAGGGCGACCTGCCCGTCGTCCTCGTGGATGTCGAGCTGCCCGCCTTGGGTGCGCACGTCAGCCGTGGCGTCGGCCTCGTAGACCGTGGCGGCGATTCCGTGCACGTGCAGTACTCGTGCCAGCACCAGGCCGCCGAGTCCTGCACCGATGATCGAGATGGATGTAGCCATGGATGTCTCCGCCCGTTGTTGGAACGCTGTTCCAAGTAAGAATGGAACACTGTTCCAACGCTGTCAAGTAGGCGGACGCCCTCGGTCGCCTTTCGCGTTTGACCTGTCCCCTGGGGGCCGGGTTTACGGTACGGAGATGGACGACCTGCTGAGTGTTGGAGATGTCACCCGCGAGACAGGTGCCTCGTCGAAGGCGTTGCGCGGATACGAGGCATTGAATCTCGTTGTCCCCGAACGGGCCGCCAACGGTTACCGCGTGTACGACCGCCACCAGGTTCGAGTCGTCGCGCATATCCACCGGCTGAATGCACTCGGAATTCCGCTCGCGGACATGCACCCGTTCATCGACTGCCTGAACGCCGGAAGTCTGCACGCGGACACCTGTCCCGCCTCGCTGTCGGGGTATCGCCGGGCGATTCAGCGGGTCGAACAGGCCATCGACGACCTCGATCGCCAACGCGTCGCGCTGGTCGCCAACCTCGCCGAGGCAAGCGCACGGATGGCCGACGAGTGGGCCACCGCCGATGCGCACAATCCCAATCTCGCCCCGCTGCCGGCCGACCTCGACGTTCCACACGACGACGGAGCGACCGATCATCTGCGCGGGGTGGCAATGCCGACGACCCGGTTGCCGTCCACCGACGGTGGCCACGTCGACCTCGCCGCCTTCGGAACGGGCCGTGTCCTGGTCTATGTATTTCCGATGACCGGTGCACCAGGGCATGACATGCCCGACGGTTGGGACGCCATCCCCGGTGCCCGCGGATGCAGCCCGCACAACTGCGACATGCGTAACCACTATGCAGAGCTGGTGCAGGCCGGGATCAGCGCGGTCTATGGACTGTCGAGCCAACCCGTCGAATATCAATCGGAACTGGTTGGGGCACTGCGACTTCCCTATCCGCTGCTCACCGACAGCGAACTCATTCTGCACGACGCGATCGGACTACCGACGTTCAGCACAGAGGATCTCACGGTCTACCGACGACTTGCTCTCGTCATCACCGGGGGAATCATCGAGCACGTGTTCTACCCGGTGTTCCCACCGGACCGACACGCGCAGACCGTCCTCGACTGGCTCGATCAACACCCCCAGCACGTGACGGCACCGACGCGGATCGCATCACGCACTGTCGACGGCGACGGGCAGTGATCGGCATTGCCGATCTCGCGCTGTTCGCCGGAGTGTTCGCGGCATCAGCTGCCACCCCCGGCCCCGAAGTTGTTGCGGTGACGGCTCGATCCCTCGACTCCGGGTTCCGGGGCGTTTCTGGACTGGCCGCCGGCATCATTGTCGGAAAGCTGACTCTCCTCGGCATGGCCATGGCAGGCCTCGCCGCGGCGACGGCGGCCTACGAGCCGATCCTTCGCGCCCTCACCTGGGCCGGCGCTGTGTATCTCTGTTATCTCGCCGCGAAGAAGTGGAGGACAGCTGGCACGTCGGCGCGCTCAGTGCCCGCACGTGGCACCTCCCGCCGAGCTCACAGTGTCGGCCTCGGAATCGTGCTCACCATGTCCAATCCGGTGGCTATCGGCTTCTACGTTGCGCTACTCCCCGGCGTCATAGACCTCTCACACGTGTACGTCGAGGACTATCTGTTGCTCGGACTCACCCTCACCACGGTCATGGCAGTGATCATCGGGCTCTACGGTCTTGCTGGGATGCGCCTTCGTCGCTTCTTCGACCGCGGTGGTCGACGCATAGTGGACCGAACCACTGCCGCGGTCTTTCTCCTGTGCGCTGTCTTCATCGTCTTACGCTAGTTCGGTCGATCCCGGCCAGGATGATGTCGACACCGGCCTGGAACTGTTCTCTATCATCGTGTTCGGCGAATTGTGACGCGATTCGGGTCAGGAACGGATAGTCGCCGGTATCCGTCACCGCCGAGCGTGTGGAGTCGAGAAATGTCGCGCGGTCCGTCACCGTGGCGGCCAGTTGCCGTCCGGCATCGCGCTGACTCGCGGCCCCGAGGGCGTGGTACATGAGCACGGACGCGGCGTCGAACTGCGCATTCTCCGGAACTCCGCGTACGTCCAGTTCGGTTCCGATGCGGTCGAAGAGATGCATGACGGCCGGCTGCCACGGCGCGCCGGCGAGTTGCGTCGCCACCCATGGCCGCGTGGTGATCATGTCGAACACCCTCATCATCACGCCGCGAACGCCCTGCTCTGTCGGCTCGTTCTCGGGCGAGGATTCCAAGACCGACGCCATGACGGTTTCGGCCGCTGCCGTGAGCAGATCTTCCCTGTTGCCGACGTGGTGATACAGCGCTCCGGCACCCGTGGACAAGTGTGCGGCGAGGGTGCGAAACGTCAGAGCATCGGTGCCGCCCTCGTCGAGCATCTCGATCGCTGCCTGCACGATGCGCCCTTTGGACAGGGCATCGGAACGTCGCGCGGGTGTCGGCTTCTTGACTGGCATGCGCAAATCCTGTCACAACTGGAACGTTGTTCCATGCCGGACTGCGGGCTATTGACGACATTTCTATGCTGTTCGGCATGGCTGTTGATTTCCGAGTCCGCTTCGACATCGATGATGTCCAGCTTTCGCAGCTCCATCACGATGCGTTCGGGGGGAACTACGAGTTGGTGCCTTGGGGATCTCGGTTGCAGCGACACAGCAAATCGTGGGTCGGTGCCTTCCATGGCAGTGTGCTGTGCGGATTCGTGAACGCAGCATGGGACGGTGGCAAGCACGCGTTCCTGCTCGACACCGCAGTTGCTACGGAATGGCGACACCAGGCGATCGGCACCAGGCTCGTCTCTCATGTCGTTTCCGATCTGCGTACAACCGATATCGAGTGGCTGCACGTCGATTACGAGGAACATCTAGTCGAATTCTACTCTGTGGCATGTGGATTCGATTCAACCTCCGCTGGAGTGCTGCGGCTGAAGTGACTGAGTCGACCGTGAATTCGAGCCTACGGGGAACGCGATTACCCGATCTGACCGCGGGTTCGACGGTAGTTCAGGTCCCGTCCGCGCTGTGGGTGACGCGGGAATCGATCGATTAGAACAGAACAGATCTCATCCACGGCAGGTGATGGCTACCGACGTAGTCGACGCACGAGCAGCACAGAACCGCCGGCGACGACAACCACCACTGCGACCACACCGAGAAGAATCGGCCCCGCCCCGTCGTCACCCGTGCTGCCGTCATCGACCATGTCACCTTCGATCGCCAACGGTGTCGCACTACCGGTAGGCGCGGCAGTGGAACTCGTCGACGTCGGCGTCCACTGATTGGCGAATGCTGGACTCAGCTCGTCGAGAGCAGCTGTTGGGCTACACGCATTGTCCGCATAAGGAGCCAAACGAGTGAGATCGCCGCCACCGGAATCCTGACGCGACTCGGTCGGAGCGAGGAAGTACCGTCTTCCGATCTCGAAGGTGCGTGCATTCGAATTATCCTGAGGTGCAGCGACCTTCACACTCTCACCTGCTTCTACACCCTTGATGCCAGTGTCGATGGTGAAGGTGTACACGGCCACCGGAAGTCCACCCGATGGAGGGCGAGGGGTCGTCTCCACAGCAGTCGGAGTCGCTATCGCAGCTATCGCAGCTCGATCGCGGGCGAAGGTCACCCGTTCTGTTTCCGATCCGAATCCCGCACAGTCCGCGAAGGCCGTGGGTGCGATCAGGACACCGAGAGACACTGTCATCAGCGCAGTCAACACCGCTCGGCACACCCCTCGGTGGGTTGAGAAACGCCGCATGGGTTACTCCTTCACGAGGATCGACCGTCACGCGTTTCTCACCGACGGAAACCTAACGGTTTGTTCCAGGATGGCCAGTAAACCTTGATGCAATCCTTGGCACAAGTAAACGAGCAACACATTTTTCTAAAAGTCGAATCCCCGGGCTTCCTGCCAAGGACGATGCTCGACGCTACCGCGACACCCACGGCCGCAATCAATGCGGCGTGACGCGAGACCGCACGCGTCCAAGCGCTATCCGGTCGCGATCAAGGAATACAGGTGGTGATCGCGTCGCTCACCACGGACAACCTTGAACGATCGGAGAGTGCCCTCACGAACCATTCCGACCTTCTCCAGCACCCGCGCAGACGCCATGTTGTCGACATCGCACGTCGCCGCTATCCGCACTAGCCCGAGTCGATCACGCCCGACACCGATGAGTGCCCTGGCTGCCTCGGTCGCATAGCCATGCCCCCATGCCGTAGCCGATAGCGAATAACCTAGCTCGCCAACATTGTTCGCCGAATCTGTCACCCACACCGCCGCACTTCCGACGACCTCGCCGCGGACGATAACCGCAAGCTGGTAGTCATCCGCCGAGGGCGTCAACCGCTCCACCAAGAACCGGTGCGTGTCAGCAGGACTATTCGGCCCCCACGTCATGAACTCACATACGCGCGGGTCGGAAGCAAAAGCGTGGACAGCATCGAAGTCCTCAGGCAGGAACCAGCCCAAGCTCAGTCGTTCGCTTTCCGCGACGATGTGTCGCTCTCCCCCCGCACTCATATCCGCCTTCATACCAGATCATGGCGGATCCCTATGAGTAGCTTCGCAGACCAATGAGGATGCGCACCTCAATTTTGCGCCATTGTTCCTCAAGCGCAGGGTACTTCACGACCGCTGACCGACCGACTCCGCCGACGGCTCAATCACGTGCCGAACGCGTCGGTTTCGCAGCTCGACTGAGGGATTGGTCCACGAAGTCGATCATCCAGTCGAAGCTCTCGTCGAGGTCGGTGCCGAGTTGAAAGCTGTGTTCCGCTTGGAGAGTGGCAAATCCGTGCAGCAGGCTCCGCAGCATCCGGAGAGCATGCGTCTGTTGCGCCGGGTCGATGCGGTAGCCGTGCAACATTGCAGCCCAGGAATCCATGACGCGGTTGGCGGCAGTCATGAGTGGGTCGTCGGGTCCGGTGATCTGGGCGGCGTTACCCGCGGCATATCGGCCAGGATGGGCGACGACATATTCCCGCATTGCGCGCGTTCCGGCGACGAGTGCTTCGCGTCCGGACCGCCCTGCGATGGCGTCGCGAATGGTGTCACCCAATTCGTTCATGGCCAGCACGCCCACGCGATGCACCAGGTCGGCCAGGTTGTCGACGTGTTTGTAGAGCGAGGGGGTCTTGACGCCGAGCCGTTCGGCCACCAATCCCATCGACATCTGCGCAATTCCGATCTCGTCGGCGAGGTCGGCACCTGCTTCGGTGACCGATGCGGGCGCGAGACCGGCCCTAGGCATGGGGCAGCGCCTTGGCGAGGAACGGAAGTGCAACGGCGAGAAACTCATTGGGGGCCTGGGCATGTGGGTAGTGACCGACTCCGTCGAGGACGGCTACTTCGCCGATGCCGGTGGGCAGGTCTGCGACGATGCGGTCGCCTTCGGCGCGTGGGTCCGCGAAGTCCGGATCGGCATCGCCTTCGACGACGAGTACGGGGCACTGGACGTTGGTCAGTTGTGCACCGGCATCGGTGGGGGCCGACTTGCACATGGCCTGAAGGGCTTTCGTGCGGCCGGGCTCGTGGAGGACAGTGACGATGCGGGCCAGCTCGTCGTCCCAGTCGGCAGGCTTGGTGGGGTACGCGAGATCGAGGTACTTCTGCCAGGCGTTGACGCTGCCGCTCAGCAGGGTTCGACCCAGCAGTGTGGTCGCGCGGCGGTACCGCTTGTTCGTCAGCAGTGCGCCCATGGAGTAGGTGACTGCGCGAGTGAACGGTGCGAGCTCGATCAGGCCCACGATCAGTTCGGGAGCGGTGGCGGCAGCCATGGTCGCTGCTCCTCCGCTGATCGAGTGTCCGATGATCACTGCGGGGCCGCCGAGGTGACGAACGAGGGCGACGAGGTCTCCGGCGATGTCGGTCCGGCTGTAGCCGTCCCACCCGATACTGGATTCCCCGCAACCGCGAATGTCGAGATTCGCTACCCGGTATCCGGCCTCTACCAGCGCCGGAGCCAAGAATCGGTAGGCTTGCCGACTGTCGCCGATGCCGTGGGCGAGGACGACGAGGGGGCCTTCTCCGATCAGGTCGTATGCGAGGGTGTTGTCGCCGATGGCGAGTACTTCGGTCATGATTGGCTCCGACGTCGATGAGGCTAACTGGTGTAGCTAAAAGCTAATCCGATTAGCCAAAGGTGTCAACCCCTCATGCGAGCCGACGCGAGGCCAGCATGTTCGTTCAGCTGCCCGAGCCTGGGGGTCGGTTCATGCGGGCAATGAAGATCGACGACACGAGAGCGCCGACGAACATGCCTCCGCCGATCCCGATGCTGAGGTTGTCGATCAGAACGCCGACGATGACACCGGCCAACATGCCCGCGACTACTCCGTACAGCACGTACGTGCCGGCATTCGGTTTCTGTGGGCTGTCGGCCATACGAGTATCCGTTCGTCGATGTGGCACGAAAGAGTTCGGACACAGCCTAATTGCTGACCGAGATGTGTGGAGTGCACAGTGCGGAGACCACGCAGGATTTACCCGGTGCGGGTCAGTGCGGCCAGGACCTCCGTAGGGATTGTTCGATAAAACCCAAACCCCGCTGCGCGTTGGCACCCGTCGAGCTCGAAGGAGACAAAGGAGCGGCCCGAGCCGTCGGGTCTGCGCAATTCTGTCGATGCAGTACGGGTACTGCTCTGATTGCACGCCGGCGCGATGGGCGCGTCCGCCACCGACCTGACGAGCCGAGCGCTGTCCGCTCGGTTCATTGTCGTCAGAGACCCGACCGCATCGAGTGGCGGTTCCGCGGTGGCGACCGTGCACAACTGCAGCCGGTCCACGTCGTCTATCGGCATTACCAGGGAGGGAACCAGCGGATCATCGCGTTCCTCGGCGGCTGCCACCTCCTCGGGGGTGGTATTCGCGAATCCATCTGCGTAAGAACTGGATTGGCAGGTTGTGGTGTATCGGTCGTCGTAACCGGTCGAGTGCGACGACCGGGATACCTCGGTGAGTTCGGCCAGTGCTTCGATCGGTCCGTTCTGTAGACCACACGGGCTCGCCGGCCATGCGGGACGGAATGCCTCGCCGGCATCGTCGACGAACCACAGACCTACGGGTGGGGTCATCTCGTACGCGCACGACGCCATGACGCCGGGAGGGAAGCGCTCGGAATCCACTGAGAACGCAGCGTCGACAGCATCGATGTCGCCTTCGAGTCGTACCGAGTCCACCGTCTGTATCCCGGACTCGTCGACGCCTCTTTCGCATCGCACTACTGCAACCGGCTCGAACGTTCTGGGTGGGTACCCCGGATCCGGAGCATCGGCTGTCAACGCCGGATCCCACGGCCCAGAGCCGGTCAATGCTGAGTAGATGTTCTCGGCCAGACAATCAGGGGCTGAGACGACCTTCGCTGTCGGGGGCCGATAGGAGACGCTGTCGGCGAACGGGTTCAGCTGGGTACATCCCCATGCGGCTGCGACCGCGACGCCCATCAGAAATAGGGACGATCCGACGCGACGCATGCCCAAAGGGTAGTGGCAGACGACGTCGCCACCGGTCGCCTCGCACGTATCTCGCTGACGGGGTGAGCAGTACTTCACTGACGCGATGGTGCGCTCATTGTCTACACTTCGATCAGGGGCCACCGCGCCCAGAGACAGGGTTGACGCGAGCACCGCCTCGCCGCCCGAACTCTGTGCAAGGAGATCGATCATGAGCGCAACCACCGTGGGCTTCGGCCGCATCGCACCCACAATTCCCGTCACCGACATACAGCACTCGATCGAGTTCTACCGCGACGTTCTCGGTATGACCGTGACCTTCACCAATGGCAGCCCGACCGGATTCGTCATTCTCCGGCGAGACGCCGCCGAGCTGCACCTCACCTTGGTGAGCGGCCACCGAGCTGGCCACCACAACGTTGCTCACCTGATGGTCGACGATGCATCAGGCCTCTACGAGCACCTGATCGAACACCAGGTGCGTATCGTCAAACGGCTGCGCGACGCGGACTACGGACTTCGCGGCTTCGTCTTCTGCGACCCGGACGGAAATCGAATCGACGTCGGGCAGCCCCTCCCATAGAGACAACCGCTTTTCCGAATATTGCGTGCGTCAGTGCCGACCGGCTCAGTAGTGGGTGCCCATGACCCTCCGTACTTCGTCCAGGGTCTGCTCGGCTATCTCGTTCGCACGGTCGTTCCCCCGACGCACTACCGACCGGACATAGCCGGGATCGAGGGCAAGCTCTGCGCGACGACGACGATGTCCCGCAAGGAATGAGTTGGCCGCCTCTGTCACAAGGGTTTTCAGTGCGCCCGACCCTGCTGAGCCCACATCGGCGGCGATCGATTCCGGGCTTGTGTCAGTGCACAGTGCTGCGATAGTGAGCAGCGCCGACACTCCCGGTCGCGTGTCCGGATCGTAGGAGATGTGTCGCTCCGAGTCCGTAGCTGTTCTACGTACAACCTGAGCTGTCTCGTCCGGTGTCATCGACAGCGTGATCGCGTTACCGAAACTCTTGGACATCTTGCGTCCGTCGAGTCCCGGAACGTCAGGACTCGAGGTCAGGAGTGCTTGTGGTTCGGTGAATACCGCGGCGTATCGATCGTTGAATCGCCGTGCGATGACCCGTGCCATCTCGATGTGCGGGAGTTGGTCCTTACCGACGGGAACCACATTGGCCTTGCAGAACAAGATGTCCGCCGCCTGATGTACCGGATAGGTCAGCAACAGGCCGCTCAGGGCACGACCACTGGCTGCGAGTTCGGCTTTCACGGTCGGATTCCGGTGGAGTTCGGCTTCTGTCACCAAGCTGAGGAAGGGCAGTATCAGTTGATTGAGGGCAGGTACCGCCGAGTGCGTGAAGATGGCCGATCTGTCGGGATCGATGCCGGCCGCCATGTTGTCCAAGGCTGCGTCGTACACGTGCTGTCGCACGTGCCCGATTGCGTCGCGGTCGGTGATCACCTGGTAGTCCGCCAGGACGATCATCGTCTCGACGCCCAGGTCTTGCAGTCGCACGCGCTCTCGGATCGTCCCGAACAGGTGACCGAGATGCAATGGCCCGGTGGGCCTTTCCCCGGTCAGCGTGCGGTACCTGCCCGGATCAGCCGCGATATCGGTGGCGAGTAGATTGCTGCGCTCGACGCTGGAAATGTAGGTGTCGGTGCTCATCGAAGACCTCTCTGTACGAATGGGCGGGCTGTTTCAGCCGCGTCGTGTTCGTTCGAGAGACCGGCGGGCTGAAGTACAGCCCGCAGGACATGGTCGACCGGGCTGCTAGCGCAGCCACCACCAAGCCTGATGAATGTCGATCATTCCGGCAGGGTAGCAAGGTCGACCGACGCTGCGCCGTGAGCTGCTACCTCCGTGGGCGATGCAGGCCTCCGGGCGGCCGGAACAGATCGCACTTCGGGCGACCTGGGTGGAACCCTCGGTCCCGCAATTCAGACGTCGACCATTCGACGGACATCTCACGGATCGAACATCGACGGGCCGGCCGAATCGGAATCGACGGCCCTGTTCCGGTGCGCCGTTCGACCGACAACCCTTGACTTCGATTCGATAATTCGGCGCTAATGAATGGGCGGGAACCTCCCGAGCGGGAGCTCCGAGAGCCGTCTGCAACGTCGTGGACACGTCGAGGAAATCCCGCAAAAACATGTAACGACCTGCGTCTACCTGCCGATCTTCATCAGGACAAAGCATGAAGGACCAGCTAGTCTGCTCCGTGGGGTGGCACGCAGTCGTGTCGATCGCGCAGGGCGCGATACAGCGGATGCATAGGGGAATCAGTTGACGATCAGCGGCTCGGGCGCGCTGGGATCGGTCGTGTCTCGACGCGACGCTCGGCGGTTGCGCAAGGTGACCTCGCGTCGCGAGTGGGAGTCGCACTACATCGATGGATTGCGCATCACCGACACACTCGTGGTGCTCCTCGCCGTGACGGTTGCGCAGATCATCCGATTCGGTGATATCGACTTTCGCAATCCGTGGTCGATTGCCGGCTACATCGGCGTATCGGGTGCCCTCGCCGTGCTGTGGCCGACGTTCCTCGCCATCTTCCGCACCCGTTCCCCTCGGGTCATCGGCAATGGCTCGGAAGAGTATCGACGCATCGTCTCGGCCACGTTCCGGCTTTTCGGCACCGTGGCAATTCTGTCTCTGCTGTTTCGCTTCGACATCGCGCGTCTGTATCTCGCCATCGCATTTCCCGTCGGCCTGATCGGGTTGCTGCTGAGCCGGTGGGGATGGCGCAAGGTGGTCGCTCGCAAGCGTGCGCGTGGTGAGTATCAGACGTCGGTGCTCATCGTCGGAAGTAAGAGTTCGGCGTTGTCGATGGCGCGGTCGTTCGAGCGTTCGCCCGGAGCGGGTTACAGCGTGGTCGGCATTTGCTTGCCCAACTACGAGCCCAGCAGCGCCGCGTCTTTCACGATCGACGGCATCGACATTCCGGTGCTGGGGGACGAGCACAGCGTCGTCGAGGCCATCGAGGTCTCCGGCGCAGACACCGTTGCGGTGACGGCCACCGAGCACATCGGCCATCACGGGCTCCGAAAGATGGTGTGGGACCTCGAGAAGAAGAAGGTCGATCTCGTCGTCTCTCCCGGCGTCATGGATGTTGCCGGTCCGCGACTGGTGATGCGGCCGGTATCGGACTTCCCGCTCATCCATGTCGAGAAGCCGCAGTACAACGGGGCCAAGAAATTCGGGAAGACGGCCTTCGATCTCGTCTTCGCCGCGTCGGTGTTGCTGTTGATCTCGCCGGTTCTGCTCACCCTCGCGGTGATCATCAAGTTCACCAGCAAGGGCTCGATTTTGTACAAGTCCGAGCGAATGGGTATGGACGGCAAGCCGTTCCAGATGATCAAGTTCCGTAGCATGGTGCAGGACGCAGACAAGCGGGTGCAGGATCTCGCTGCCCTCAACGAGGGTGCGGGCGTGCTGTTCAAGATGCGCGACGACCCCCGCGTCACATCCGTCGGCAAGGTGATGCGCAAATACAGCCTCGACGAGCTTCCGCAGTTCGTCAACGTCCTCACCCGCGAGATGAGTGTGGTGGGTCCGCGCCCGCCGCTGCGCAGTGAAGTCGAAACCTACGACGGCGAAGTGCGACGACGATTGCTGGTGAAGCCGGGCATCACCGGGCTATGGCAGGTGAGTGGCCGATCTGATCTGTCGTGGGAAGAGAGCGTGCGTCTGGATCTCTCGTACGTCGAGAACTGGTCTATGACAGGCGATTTGCTCATCATCGCGAAGACAGCGGTTGCGGTCGCCAAGAGTGAAGGCGCGTACTGAGGGCAGTTCGACACCGATCCGCTGGTGTTGTTCTTCTCTGCGTAACCAACTGTTCAGCGCGGTCGCTCGAGTACCGCGGCGGCCCGAAATGTGTTTACTATTCGCAGGTGCGGGCGTGATCTGATCAGTGGCCCTCACGATCTCGAGACTGTGTCTCGACCGAACATCGCTCAGCAGCGCAATCGACGGGGAACGAGCAGAATGCGAATCACAGTCTTCGGTACCGGCTACCTCGGTGCCACGCACGCCGCCTGCATGGCCGAACTCGGCCACGAGGTTCTGGGCGTCGACGTGGACCCGGCCAAGCTCGCGAAGCTCGAGGCCGGCGAGGTTCCGTTCTGGGAGCCGGGTCTCGAAGAGGTGCTGCAGCGCAATATCGCGGCCGGTCGCTTGCGCTTCACCGCGTCGTACCAGGAAGCCGCAGACTTCGCGGAGGTTCACTTTCTCGGTGTCGGTACTCCCCAGAAGAAGGGTGAGTTTGCGGCCGACATGAAGTTCGTCGACTCGGTCATCGAGACGCTCGCGCCGTTGCTCACCAAGCCCGCCGTGATCTTCGGTAAATCGACCGTCCCCGTCGGTACCGCCGAGCGACTCGGCCGCATGGCCCGCGAACTGGCACCGGCTGGCGATGGCGTCGAGGTGGCCTGGAACCCCGAGTTCCTTCGTGAGGGCTACGCCGTCAAAGACACGCTGCATCCCGACCGTCTGGTGCTGGGCGTGGATCGTGAGCGGCCGGGTCGCGCGGAAGAATTGGCCCGCGAGGTCTACGCGCAGCTGCTCGACGAGAAGATCCCTTTCCTGGTGACCGATCTGGCCACGGCTGAGCTGGTCAAGGCCTCGGCCAATGCGTTCCTGGCCACCAAGATCTCGTTCATCAATGCAATCGCCGAAGTCTGTGAGGCGGCCGGAGCAGACGTCACCGTCCTCGCCGACGCCATCGGCCATGACGAACGTATCGGCCGTAAGTTCTTGAACGCCGGCATCGGCTTCGGTGGTGGCTGCCTGCCCAAGGACATCCGGGCTTTCATGGCCAGGGCCGGCGAGCTCGGTGCCGATCAGGCGTTGACGTTCCTCCGCGAGGTCGACAACATCAACATGCGACGACGCACCCGCATGGTCGAGTTGGCGCGGGAAGCGTGCGGCTCGCTGCTCGGTGCCCGGGTGGCGGTGCTGGGTGCGGCCTTCAAGCCCGACTCCGACGACGTTCGCGATTCACCGGCTCTGAACGTGGCCGGTCAGATTCAGCTCCAGGGTGCCGCGGTCAACGTGTACGACCCGAAAGCGATGGAGAACTCCAGGGCGCTGTTCCCCACGCTGACCTACAACAACACCGCTCTCGAGGCATGCGAGGGTGCCGATGTGG
Source organism: Rhodococcus sp. 1R11 (assembly GCF_004563845.1). NCBI lineage: Bacteria > Bacillati > Actinomycetota > Actinomycetes > Mycobacteriales > Nocardiaceae > Rhodococcus > Rhodococcus sp. 1R11. The sequence goes on from NZ_SPNG01000011.1 coordinate 240,008, forward strand.
TGCTGGTGCTGACGGAGTGGAAAGAGTTCAAGGCGCTTGTCCCCAGTGACCTCGACGGTGTGGTGCGCAGCAAGAAGCTGATCGACGGCCGTAACTGCCTGGACCCGGAGCAGTGGCGGGCGGCGGGCTGGAACTACCGAGGCTTGGGTCGTCCCTGAGCACAGACAAACAAGTCCAGCGCACAATTCATTCGATGGAATGAATTGTGCGCCACTTTATCCGCACGTATCTGTAATCCGAATTAACTGACACTTAATAAAAGTCAATTCGCCTGTTGTTGCGCCCGTGAACAAGTATCGAGGTTCGTTAGGAGACGCGAGCCCGCCTATCGGAGGTTCGATCGCACGATAAACAGCACGGGGCGCTGTGAATTCTCACCAGAGTAAGTCGATGATGCTCATGTGTAACGTTTCTGGACCACGCGGCGGTTACACCTGGTAAGCCCCTGTCGCCCGTTTCGCCTAGTCAGCGTAGGTGTGGTAAACCGAACGGGAACTGTTATTCGTCTGTGATCTACGCCGCTCGCGTGGTGCTTCGGATAGCAGCGTGGGACTATTCCAATTCGATACCAGTGGCATTCCGGACTGGTTCCGATTTACAGACAAGCGTCCACCCAGAGTGGTCGGTCAAGTGCAGAAGGAGGGGAGCAGGTGGCATCTGTCGGGGCTGCACCACGCTCACTCTGGGGATCCTCGCGGTCAGGGGAGTTGAAGGCCCGCAAGCTCACGTCCAGGCATGTGTGGGAACACCAGTACATCGCCCGCCTCAGGGCGACCGACGTACTGGCAGTGGTCCTGGCCGTTGCCCTCGCCCAGTTCGTACGGTTCGGAGGGGTCGAGATGTCGGGCTTCACGAACTCTGCGATCTACACGGGTGTATCAGCCGCACTCGCCGGCCTGTGGCTCGCGTTTCTAGCCATCTTCCGAACCCGGTCGACCCGGGTGATCGGCAACGGCGCCGAGGAGTACCGCCGCATCGTGTCGGCCACCTTCCGGCTCTTCGGTGTTATCGCGATCATCTCCCTTCTGTTCCGTATCGACTTTGCCCGCCTGTACCTGGCCATCGCGCTTCCCGTGGGATTGGTGGCGTTGCTGATCAGTCGCTGGCTGTGGCGAAAGGTGGTCACTCGACTCCGCAGCGAAGACAAGTACAAGACGTCGGTGCTGATCGTCGGAAGCCGCTCAGCTGCGGTCTCGATGGCCGAGTCGTTCGAGCGTTCGCCGTCCTCGGGCTACGCGGTGGTGGGGATGTGCATGCCCGGCTACGAGGTGCCGAGCGATGGAATCGTTCACGTCGAGGGTGCAGATATTCCGGTACTAGGTAGTGAAAGAGACGTCCTCGCTGCAATCGACGAGTGCGGTGCCGATACGGTCGCGGTGACGGCCACCGAACATCTAGGCCACAAGGGCATTCGCAAGATGATCTGGGACCTGGAGAAGAAAAACGTCGACCTGGTGGTCGCGCCTGGCGTCGTTGATGTTGCCGGCCCCCGTTTGGTGATGCGGCCAGTCGCAGGGTTCCCTCTGATTCACGTCGAGAAGCCGCAGTACAACGGTGCGACACGATTCAGCAAGGTCGCTTTCGATCTGACGTTTGCGGCGCTGGTTCTGGTGTTGATCTCGCCGGTGCTACTTGCAGTAGCGATTGCTGTGAAGGTCACTAGTCGTGGACCGGTGTTCTACAAGTCGGAGCGGATGGGTATTGACGGAAAGCCGTTCTCGATGATCAAGTTCCGCAGCATGACCGTGGATGCGGACCAGCAGGTGGCGCATTTGCTCGACCAGAACGAGGGTGCCGGTGGGGTGCTGTTCAAGATGCGGAACGATCCGCGGGTAACCCCGGTCGGCAAGATCTTGCGTCGCTTCAGCCTCGATGAACTTCCTCAGTTCATCAACGTGCTCAGGCGCGAGATGAGCGTCGTTGGTCCGAGGCCGCCACTACGCCGCGAGGTGGAAACCTACAACGGTGACGTTCGTCGTCGCTTGCTGGTCAAGCCGGGGGTCACCGGGCTGTGGCAGGTCAGTGGACGATCCGATCTGTCGTGGGAAGAAACTGTCCGGCTGGACCTTTCGTATGTGGAGAATTGGTCGATGGTGGGGGATCTATTGATCATCGCAAAGACCGTGAAGGCGGTTGCCGGAAGCGACGGAGCGTATTGAGTCTGCGCAGGTTCGGGTTTCGTCGCCTAGCTCAAGTGCCGGAAAGGTCAGTTGTTCGATGAGTAAGTCAGTTGCGATTATCGGTACGCGGGGGTATCCGAGTTACTATGGTGGTTTCGAGACGCTGGTCAGGCGTCTGAGCCCGTACCTTGTCGACTCCGGCTGGGACGTAACGGTTTACGGTCGTCCCGATGCAGTGAAGAACGACGATCCGCTGCTGGACCCACGTGTTGATTCCGTCATGACCAAGGGGCTCGAAACCAAGTCCCTCAGCACACTGAGCTATGGGTTGTCGTCGTCTATCAATGCGGCCCGACGTAAGCCAGATGTCGCTCTGATCATGAACGTAGCCAACGGATACTGGCTTCCGCTGCTTCGTTCTCGTGGGATTCCGACGGTGGTCAATGTCGATGGTATCGAGTGGGAGCGGGCAAAGTGGGGCACCAACGCCAAGCGCGTGTTCCGCGGCGGAGCACGCTTGACAGCAAAGTATGCAACCGAGTTGGTGTGCGACTCACACGAAATCCGGCGTCGTTGGAGTCGCGATTTCGGCCGTGACGGAGTGTTCATTCCGTACGGCGGGGATGCGCCCGACCGCCTTCCCGTCGTGGAAGGCCTGAGGTCCAGGGAATACGTACTGATCGTGGCCCGATTCGTACCAGAGAACACAGTGCCTGAATTCCTGGAGGCCGCCCGAGAGCTCGGAAAGAAGTGGGACGTAGTCATCGTCGGCTCGTCGGGATACGGCGGTGAGATGGATCTTGCAGCCGCGAAACTGGCGAACGAGTCTTCTCGCGTGCAATGGCTCGGTCATGTCAGCGATGACAAGAAGCTGTTTTCGCTATGGCAACATGCCGGCGCTTACTTCCACGGTCACAGCGTCGGTGGGACGAATCCAGCGCTTGTTCAAGCAATGGCCTGCGGCGCTCCAGTGGTTGCGCGTGACACTGTTTACAACAGGGAGGTACTTTCCGAGACTGCTACTTTCGTGCAGCCGGACCCCTCCAGCATCACGGCTGCCGTGAGTCGCGCGATGACCGACAGGACGTGGCAAGACTCGTCTGCGGCGTTGTCTTTTCAGCGGTCGCGAGAGCTTTACACCTGGGAAGGCGTGTGCTCCAGCTACGAGTCGTTGCTGGAGGAAGTCGCTAGACCCGGTACGGCACATAGCGACAGGCTCGTGAATCGTGTCGGGGACAGCTAGCCTCGAGATGAGTGAGCCACCCTCAGTACTCCGCATAATTCCGGAGCTACGAGCCGATCATGTCAAGAGAAGCCGGTACCTGACTGCGGCGAAAACGTTGTATCTTGACACGAACTCGGACTTACCCGGCACTTCAGTACCCGACGATTTTCAGCGCGTATCGCTGCTCGGACTAATTAAGAACGTGATTCTCTCGCGTGCAATCATATTGGAGCTTCCGGAACCACTGTGGATGCGCTTCCTACCGAGGACGGCGCTGGCGGCATTGGCGTGGAAGGCGTCGAGACTCGTGAGGCGGTTTCCGGGAACGACCGTCGCCTATGCAATCGAGAACAATGAACCGGTCAATCTGTTGTTCGGAAACCGAAGTGTCGCAGGTAGCCTTTCGAGACCCTTGACTCTGACGCTCGGCGTCGTCATACGAATCAGTGTCGATCGCCTGTGCTTCGGGAGTGAAGGGTCGCGTGCGACATATCAGTCGATTCCGATGGTGAAAGGCATCGATCATTCGGTCGTGGTGAACTTACCCGCAAGGCCGTATTCCCGTAGTTTGCTGCCGTCCGATGAGGAAAGCCGCCGAGGCAGAGTGGCCTTTGTGGGTGTTTTGGAGCCCCGCAAAGGTATTGACGTGCTGATGAAGTCATGGCCGTCGGTGGAGCAGAGTTGTCCGGAGGCGGTCCTCACCATCGTGGGTGACGGGCCGATGAGCCGCGAAGTCGAGCAATGGAGCGCCAAGAACCCTCGCAGCCGAAACTTCGTTGGTCGACTTCCGCATTCCCAAGTGTCGAGCCTCGTCGGCGGAAGTGCGCTGCTTGTCGCACCGTCGGTTCGTGCCGGTCGGTGGAGAGAGCAGATCGGTCTGCCCATCCTCGAGGCACTGTCTGTCGGCGCGACGGTGGTGACGAGCGACGAGACAGCGCTTGCCACTTGGCTTGCGGCGCAGGGGCATTCGGTTCTACCCGCAGGTGAGTTGTCCACGGAGCTGGCCGGCGAAATCCTCGATCGCTTGAAACAGCCTCTGACCAGCGACAAAGTCATCGCATCACTGCCGGAGGTGGCCGGTCGAGTCGCGGCGGACAAGTGGATGAACCAAGGCCGGCAATTACACAGCGAAGGCTCGACCGAGAATCAGAGTAGAAACGGGAACTGATGACGAACTCGGCAAGTCGCGTTGATCGCGTGGTGGCGGTAGTGGTGCACCACAAGAGTTATGACTCGATCGGGTCGACGGTAGCGCTGTTGATCGATGACGGAATCGACACCAAGCGTGTGGTCGTAGTAGACAACGGAGAAGAACCCGACCGGCGTGCCGAACTTGCGTCACTGCTGCCGGACGGAGTGCATCTCTTGTTCGAGGAGAACCGTGGCTACGGTGCTGCGGTCAACCGTGGTGTCGAGTATGCAGATTCGCTCGGGGCACCATACGACTATCTTTTGGTGTCCACTCATGAGTGTCGTGTCGAAAAGGGCGCGGTCGGAACTCTTGTTGCAGCGCTGGACCGAAACCCTGACGCCGCGATTGTTGGCCCGACGCTGACGTCCGGGGAAGAGGATGAATTCATCTGGTCCGCCGGCGGGTTACTCACCCCGACGCTCCGGCTGCCTCGGCACTACTTCCACCGAGCCGCAGAGCTTCCTCCTCAAGCAGATGCGGAGGTGGACAGGGAATGGCTCGATGGCGCGTTCCTGGTCACCAGACGATCCGCATTGCGAGACCGGGCGGTGGACGAGCGGTTCTTTATGTACATGGAAGAGGTCGATCACCACGTCGCGCTGAGAAGTCGCGGATGGAACATCCTGTGGATACCGTCTGCTCGGGTGTGGCAGTCGTCTGGTGGAATCCCGCCCTACTATCTGGGGCGCAACATGCAGCTGTTTCAGAGGTGGAACGGGACACTGGTCAGTCGCGTAGCTGCAACACCGTGGTCGATCGCGCATCGCGCATTGTCCGACCTGCGACACAGGAGGGGCCTGAGCAGCGTTTCCTCAATGATCAAGGGCTGGAACGATGCCAGACGAGTGCGCGACCCAGCGGGCGGCCCAGTCGTCATCGTCAATCCACTCGGTGGGGCGCTTGCTCACTACGAACGTGAACTGACAGATGTGATCAACGCTCTAGGCTTCGGAAACACCACGTTGTCGACGTTCGAGCCTTCGCACGGTGGCCGCTCCCGTTTGGGATGGCTCTCGGCATATTTCCGTCTACTGATCCGATCGCGATTGACCAAGAAACGCCGCGCCACTGTCGTCGTATGGCCGGCCTTGGGCTACCTCGACGCAGTGCTGGTTCGCTTTCTCGCCGGTCCTCGAGCTTTTGTCGTTCTACACGACCCAAGCCCACTCGTGCGGGCCATCGGCTACGACGCAGTCTCGATCCGGCTCGCGAGAGTGTTCGGTGGCGATAGATTCATCATCCACAGTGAAGCGGCGAGAAGAGTCACGGAGTCTTCGAGCATCAACAGCACTGTGCTTCCTCACCCAGTCCTCGCGCCGATGCGACGCAGTGGGGAGGTCTCCCGCCGGCAAGTTGTAAGGGTGCTCGGGCAGTACAAACCAGACCGGGACTTGGTGGCGCTTGAGGAGATTGCGGTCTCGATCGCAGACGTCGACCTGGAGATACTGGGCAGAGGCTGGCCTGAAGTGAAGGGTTGGACAGTCACTGATGTTTTCTTGTCAGAGCAGGATTTCGACGATGCTGTGGACTCAGCGAGCGTCGTCGTGATTCCCTATCGGAAGTTCTTCCAAAGCGGTGTGGCCATACGCTGCTTCGAGCGGGGGACACCCGTAGTCGGCTTAGGCGGAACCAGCCTCGACGAATTAGCCGGCGTTGATCGCAAGCTTCTTGTCGGTCCGTCGTATTCGTCAACTTGGTCCGAGGCCGTGAAGTATGCGCTCGAGCGCAAAGAACCCGGCGATCAGCCAGAATCGGACGCAGTACGGGTTGCCAGCGTGGCCGGCTGGGACCGCTGGCTGGGGTCGGTGTCATGAGCAGCGAGTTGACCATGCTCGCTTTGGGGCGACGTAGTGAGCGCGTGGACGAGGCATGGGCGCGTTCCGGGCGAGTGACTTCGATAGTTCGTTTCGAGCATGCGGCACCTTCGGGAGTGCGCTTCGGGAAACGGGTCTTCGGCATCGCTATGGACTCTTTTTTGCTCGCCGCCAAAGCGCGACCTCGACACGGTAGTGAGAGCCTCTTGTGTGCGAATCCGTGGATTGCCGTGGCGCTGAGAGCTGTAGGAGTGTCAGCTTTCGCAGTGACCGGGCTCTATGCGGTGCCAGGCACCAACAGCTGGAAGCTCCTTAGACGGTCCCTGAAAGACATCCCAATAGTGACAACGGCTGAGATCGAAGCGGAGCAATGGGTGGCTGAGGGTGGCAGGGCCACCGCCGTGTTGTACGGCAACACTTTTGGGTACCCCAGTGCGAAAGCGTCTTCGAAAGTTCCGTCGATATTCATCGGCGGTACCTCGGATCGCGATACCGAACTCATCAACTCCCTCGTCGACGAAGTCCGTGCAGACACGCGAAGCGTACGGCTCATCATTGCCGACGGCTCGGGTTCCCGACTGTGGCGGGGAGAACGCGGCGAGATCGAACATTTCGGGCGGGTGAGTTCGGAGGAGTTCGGCAGGATCATGAGTACGAGTGACGTTGTGTTCTTGCCGATATTGAACAAGCCCAGAGCTTCTGGGCACATGGTGTGTGTCGGTGCATTGGAGTGTGGGATACCGGTGGTGTCATCGGAATGCACCGGTATGGATGGGTACGTAGACGGAAGGTTCGTTACACACTTGCAGCCGGGGGCATCGATTCTCAATCAATTGATCGCCCGCACTCAGGGGCCGCTAGACAGTGAACAGGTCAGGGGGTACTGGACGGAACACTTCAGCCTGGACGCGTACATCGGACGGGTGCTGACGGCCGTGGACCATCTGACCGGTCGCTAGGTCAACGTGCAGTAGCCGTCGCGTCGGGGTCGTTGTAAGTGCGAGCTGAGTTCATCCATCGATCGAAGTCGTGTCGGGAGCTGGTGAGTGGAAGGGTGCCCACGATCTGGGCTGCAGGCCGGGGTGTTCGTATCTTGCCCAGTATCACCTCGGCAAGTCGTCTGTAGTCGACGTCTTGGGAAACGACCGTGTGACCATTTGCGCCGAGCCATTCTGCGTAGCCAGTTTGGTCGGTGGTGATTATTTCACAGCCATGGGCCAACCCCTCCATGATCGGAAGGCCGATCTGTTCGCGCCAACGCGGAGTCGACTGGGAAAGAAGAACTAGGGCTGACGCCCTTCGCAGATGGGAGTGGATTTCCTCACGCGGCGGGTCAACGACTACTTGGACTCTGGAGTGAGCCCTGCTCCAGTCGAGTACGAGGTCGAGAAGCGGGCCCTGACCGATCATCGTGAACGTGATGTCGGGGCAATCCCATACTTGATCCCACAGACGCATCGCCTGCCTGATTCCCTTGCGATCCGAAAACTCACCCACAAAGAGTAGGTTCGAGCTCTTGGCAGGGCCATGGCAGGTGCATGGCGTAGGCAACTCCAGAGTTTCTGCGACATCGATTTTCGCCAGTAGCTGCGGTACCAACAGGCGGTAGTTGCTCGCGGCACCGGGGGTCCCGAACGCGACTCGATCCACCGGTTTCATGATGTAGGCGCAGATCGCTTGAACGACGTTTTGCACCCAACTTGGCGGAAGCGGAAGCAGTTCCTGGATGGGCAGGACCGGTGAGTTGTTCTCGATTGCGTATGTAGTCAATTGAAACCGTTTGCGAAGGACACTGCGAGAGACCCTCGCGGCAGTCGTGTATAGAAGAAGCGACGGCCAAGCCCTCACCATGAACGGTTCGTTGATCTCGATGAACTGCTCGTTCGCGGAAAGTATGCGCCTGACTGTCCGGAGTCTGCTCGCCCGCTCGATGCTGACATGTTCGGTGAGTTGCTCCTCGAAGTCGTACATTTTCTCGCGATACAGAAGATGCCCTGCGGTCATCGTTCGAAGATCCGATAGGTGGGTACTGCGGATGGATTCGTAGATTCGAAGAACGGGAACATTCGGAGCTTTGTCCGTTTTGGGCATCTTGGGGTAGATCTGGGGTGGGTGTGCGCCGTGCGCGTATCGGTTGGCAAGCACTGTATCTCCCCAATTCCCAAACCTGACTCCACTCGAATCAACTCAAACAGGAGAGTAGCCCGGTTTGGCAAGGATCAGCGGTCCATGGTCCGAATTGCATTCAAACGGACGACGCAGCCCACCGGCGGGTTGATGCAGCCGATATCGGGCTTAGGAAGTGAGGCTGCCGATCCATGCGCCCGTCAAGAATGCGGAACAAAGAATGGTGCAGAATCCTAGTAGTCGAACTTTGAGCGCGAAGAGTAGTAGCGCTCCGCTCAGTGCCTCAACCGACGCGTATGCGGCGAGTAGAACGTTGACGTCGAAGTTGCCCACTCGTGAGGAAACAATTGCAGCTACCGCGACCACGCTGACAGACACCATTGTTAGTCTGGACGCGCTTGGCGGAAGAAACCGGAAGGTCATTCGCTGCGCAACTGCGGCGGTAGTCGCGCAGATGAGCCAGATGCCTACAATGGCGACCGGAACTAGGAGTTCGCGATACCAGACGAAGGCAATGGCGCTGCCTCCCAGAGCGATTGGCGTCAGTCCAATCCATAAAGCCTGAAGGAATTTCCGACCAGAGGCTGGAGAGTCGGTTGATTGATGGATCAGGGTAGGGACGACGGCATTGACTAGCGTGGCTGACGCGGCACCGACGATCTTGGTTGCAACGCTAAGAATCGTTAGATTAGACGCTGGAAGCAGAACTGCAGTGGACTGAATCAGCACAACTGCGGTTTGTCCAATTCCGGAGCGTGCAAAGAACCATCCCGCACCAGACCTGGACCGTATTCCCACCAATGGAACTGCCGCGAGTGCCGTGTTGCCGACCCCTTTGCGGACCATCGCCAGCAACAAGCAGATGTTCCCAAGGAACAGGGCTATGAGCATCGCTGTGACTGATCGAACTGGATCACCCCAGGGGATCAGTAGTGTCAGTACAGCAAGCATGTTGGCGGGCAGAGCGATTCCTGACATCCAACGCGGGTCGCCTTCTGCTTCCGAAAATACTGCTCGAAACCACACCACTGCCTGTATCGCGGCGTTTGCTGCGCTCGCTGCCACGATGGGGAGCAGGTCGATGCCTAGCTTGCCGTTCAATTCCAGCCACGCAGCACCTACTCCCACGAAAACGATGCTTAGGAGGGGGGTTGACCAGCGGAGAATCCCCACCCCTCGTCTGGATATTCGGTGTTCGCTTAGCAGCATTGGATACATGACACCGACGAGCAGAGTGAGCGTTGGCAGGAGGCCAAGGTTCCACAGGTAGAAATACGCGTCCGTCGAAGTGTTCGCACCGTTCCGCCAAATCAGGAGTGCGAGCTGAACCACGCCAGTGCCCTGTGATGCGAGGGACAGGACGGGCCCCCGGAGCATTGCAAGCGGCGGCCGGGCCTTTCGTTGAACCATGGACGTCACTTGCTAACTATGGCTGCCGGTTCCCCGATGGACAACACGAGTGGGGTCGGACACATGAGCGAGGAACACGGCTATTGACGAACGTCATCGTCGGGTGCTCGTTCAAGGTGAACCGCGGACTGCCATCCAACTTCGCTGCAGTCTCCGCAAATCCATTGGTCGGGTGGCCGTGGGCGGTATCAGGGCAGTACGGACTCTTTCGCCGCATAGACGGCCTCGGTGGCATCCTTCTGCGGTCGCCACCACTGCTCGTTGTCGCGGTACCAGTCGACGGTCGCTTTCAATCCGGCGCGGAAGTCGACATAGGTTG
>NZ_SPNG01000012.1:0-200092 GCF_004563845.1 Rhodococcus sp. 1R11
GGGTGATCCCGCAGATCTCGGTGATCATGGGCCCCGCCGCCGGTGGACACGTCTACTCACCCGCCCTGACCGATTTCGTGGTCATGGTCGACGGCACCAGTCAGATGTTCGTCACCGGCCCCGATGTCATCAAGACCGTCACCGGGGAGAACGTGACGATGGAAGAGCTCGGCGGCGCACACACCCACATGGAGAAGTCCGGCGTCGCGCACTACGTCGCCTCGGGGGAGCAGGACGCCCTCGACTACGTCCGCGACCTCCTGTCGTACCTGCCGTCGAACAATCGGGCCGATGCCCCGCGCACGGCGGCGTCGGATCCGATCGTCGGATCCATCGAGGACAATCTGACGGCGGAGGATCTCGAGCTCGATACGTTGATTCCGGATTCGCCGAACACTCCGTACGACATGCACGAGGTGATCCGCCGGATCCTCGACGACGACGAGTTCCTCGAAGTGCAGGAGGGTCGGGCCCGCAACATCATCGTCGGGTTCGGGCGGGTCGACGGCCGGTCGGTGGGGATCGTGGCCAATCAGCCCACCCAGTTCGCGGGCACACTCGATATCGATGCCTCGGAGAAGGCGGCGCGGTTCGTCCGCACCTGTGATTGTTTCAACGTTCCGATCATCACGTTGGTCGATGTGCCGGGGTTCCTGCCCGGGACGGGCCAGGAGTACAACGGCATCATTCGGCGGGGGGCGAAGTTGTTGTATGCCTACGGGGAGGCGACGGTCGGGAAGATCACCGTCATCACCCGTAAGGCGTATGGCGGGGCGTACGACGTGATGGGGTCAAAGCACATGGGTGCCGATGTGAACTTGGCGTGGCCGACGGCGCAGATCGCGGTGATGGGGGCTTCGGGTGCGGTCGGGTTCGTCTACCGCAAGCAGTTGCTCGAGGCCGCGAAGAAGGGTGAGGACGTCGATGCGTTGCGGCTCGAGTTGCAGCAGCAGTACGAGGACACGTTGGTCAATCCGTATGTCGCTGCCGAGCGCGGGTATCTCGATGCGGTCATCCCGCCCAGTCACACCCGTGGGCAGATCGTGACCGCGCTACGACTGCTCGAACGCAAACAAGTGACCCTGCCCCCGAAGAAACACGGAAACATCCCACTATGAGCGGCGAAGCGAATCATGACGCAGCGAGCGCCGAAGCGAATCATGACGCAGCGAGCGCGAATAATGTTGCTGTTCAGGGTAGTTGGACGTTCAGTGGGCGTCCGACCGATGCCGATATCGCCGCGGTTGTCGCCGTGCTGACTGCTGCGCAGACTTCCGTGGTTCAAGAATCTCCGCCGGTGCTCGATCTGTGGGGTCGACCGGAAGATATGCATCGATATGGACTCGCCAGTGCTCCAGCTCTTTTCGTCAATGCCCGATTCGGCCAGTGAAGGACTTCGCACAGATGACCACCTCTACCTCCCATAAGAAGATTTCCAAGGTTCTTGTTGCCAATCGTGGTGAGATCGCGGTTCGGGTGATCCGCGCGGCTGCTGATGCCGGTCTGGCCAGTGTCGCTGTGTACGCCGAACCCGACGCCGATGCACCGTTCGTCCGCCTCGCCGACGAAGCATTCGCACTCGGCGGACAAACCTCCGCGGAGTCGTATCTGGTGATCGACAAAATCTTGGATGCCGCCGCCAAATCCGGAGCCGACGCCATCCACCCCGGCTACGGATTCCTCTCCGAGAACGCCGACTTCGCGGGGGCTGTCATCGACGCCGGCCTGATCTGGATCGGACCCTCCCCCCAGTCCATCCGCGACCTCGGCGACAAGGTCACCGCCCGCCACATCGCCGCCCGCGCCAAAGCACCCTCGGTCCCCGGCACCTCCGAACCGGTCAAAGACGCGAACGAGATTTTGGCGTTCGTCGACGAACACGGCCTCCCCATCGCCATCAAAGCCGCGTTCGGTGGCGGCGGACGCGGCATGAAAGTCGCGCGCACCCGCGAAGAAATCCCCGAACTGTTCGATTCGGCCACCCGCGAAGCCGTCGCCGCGTTCGGGCGCGGGGAATGCTTCGTCGAACGCTACCTCGACAAACCACGCCACGTCGAAGCCCAGGTCATCGCCGACCAACACGGCAACGTCATCGTCGCCGGCACCCGCGACTGCTCCCTGCAACGCCGCTTCCAGAAACTCGTCGAAGAAGCCCCCGCCCCGTTCCTCACCGACGCCCAACGCAAAGAAATCCACTCCAGCGCCAAAGCCATCTGCCTCGAAGCCGGCTACTACGGCGCCGGGACCGTCGAATACCTCGTCGGCCAAGACGGCCTCGTGTCGTTCCTGGAAGTCAACACCCGCCTGCAGGTCGAGCACCCCGTCACCGAGGAAACCTCCGGCATCGACCTGGTGCTGCAACAGTTCCGCATCGCCAACGGCGAAGAACTGTCCATCACCGAAGATCCCGAACCGCGGGGGCATTCGTTCGAGTTCCGGATCAACGGTGAAGACGCCGGGCGTGGGTTCCTGCCCGCCCCCGGCCCGGTCACCACCTTCACCGCCCCCTCCGGGCCGGGAGTGCGCGTCGATTCCGGTGTCGAATCCGGCAGTGTGATCGGGGGCCAGTTCGATTCGATGCTCGCCAAACTCATCGTCACCGGAGCCACCCGTGAGGAAGCCCTCGCCCGCTCCCGTCGCGCCCTGGCCGAATTCACCGTCGAAGGCCTGGCGACAGTCATCCCGTTCCACGCTGCGGTGGTCTCCGATCCCGCGTTCATCGGCGACGGTGACTCCTTCTCGGTGCACACCCGGTGGATCGAAACCGAATTCGACAATCAGATTCCTCCGTTCACCGCAGGCCAGCTCCAGAGTGACGACGCGGTCCTGCCGCGGCAGTCCGTCGTCGTCGAGGTCGGGGGTCGACGCGTCGAGGTCTCGTTGCCGGGCGAGCTCACCCTCGGCGGCGGCAACAGTGGGTCTGCCGGTGCGGTGCGGCGCAAACCCAAGGCCCGCACCCGTGGTGGTGCCGGAGCCGGCGCGGCATCCGGTGATGCGGTCACCGCACCCATGCAGGGCACCGTGGTCAAAGTCGCCGTCGACGAAGGTCAGAGCGTCGAGGTCGGGGACCTCGTCGCGGTCCTGGAAGCGATGAAAATGGAAAACCCCGTCAACGCCCACAAAGGCGGCACCATCACCGGCCTGAGCGTCACCGCAGGCGACGCCATCACCCAAGGCACCGTCCTCGCAGAAATCAAGTAGGGGGTACCTTTCGATGACTGCCCTCGCTGAATCGTTCGACGGCGACACCTCTCCGGCGCATTCCACCGAGTTCGAGATCGTGTCCACGGTACTGCGGATGGCCTCGGTCGCCCGGGTGCGGTTGGCGGAGGCGCTCGATGCCCAGGGGCTGAGCTGGGCACGGTACGAGGTACTCGAATTGGTCTGCAGGAGAGGGCCGTTGTCGTACAGCGCGCTCTCACGTGAATTGGTACGACACCGGACCAGCATCACTGCGACAACCGCCAGTCTCGTCGACGCGGGCCTGTTGGTGCGCAGTGTCAATCCGCGAAATCGACAGCAGTACTTGGTCGACGCCACCGACTCGGGGTATCGCGCGGTGACACGTGCCGAACGCGCGCTCGAACGGGCTCGGTCGCGGATGGCAGTCGATGCAGATTCCGAACAAACACTCGAAGTGCTGCGCGGCATCGAGAAGCAATGGAACAGGCGGCGCTGACCGACACATCCTCGCGCTGATGCGCCAACGGTGAATCGAATACCCCTGGGGCCTTACCTTCAGGGGTATTCGCGTATCCCGGAAGGTGCGGAAGCGACGACCGACGCTGCCGCCCGGCGGGTGAGTGAACCGAGGGGACGATCGAACTCCGGGCGAACGGCATGTGTCGAGTTGCCGTCGACATCGAATCGCGGTCGACAAGCAGTGAATTCGACTGCATACTTGACTTGGTCCAGAAAACCGGAGGATACTGACGCTGTGATGCCCATCTCACCCTATGCGGAGCAATTACGCACCGCCGATTTGCGCGTGACCCGTCCGCGGGTCACGGTGCTCGAGGTTGTCGAAACCAATCCGCATACGGACACCGACACGATTCTCGGACTCGTCCGATCGGTGCTCCCCGAGGTATCACGCCAGACGGTGTACGACGTTCTCAATGCCCTGACCGCTGCGCGCCTGGTGCGTCGCATCGAGCCCGCGGGATCTCCCGCGCGATACGAATCTCGGGTCGGGGACAACCATCACCACGCTGTATGCCGCAATTGCGGCGTCATCGCAGACGTGGATTGCGCGGTGGGCGAGACGCCGTGTCTCACCGCATCGGACTCCGTCGGTTTCACGATCGACGAGGCAGAGGTCATCTACTGGGGCTTCTGCGCACAGTGTTCGGCTGCTCGCGAGCAGCCGGCAGTTCCCGTTCAGTTCCCTCCCCGGTCTCGAACACAGCAGAGTTCGTGACCACCGATCACAGCCCGATCGTCACACCTTGGAAGGAAGCACGTGTCTGAAGATCACGTAACACGCGAAAAAGAGATGAACGAGGATCAGCCGCAGGAGAGCGGTGGCAAGTGTCCGGTCATGCACGACGCGATGCCCAGGCCGGTCGAAGGCGGCGGCAACCGTGAGTGGTGGCCCAAGGCGCTCAACCTGAAGATCCTCAAGAAGAACCCGGCCGTGGGCGATCCGATGGGTGCGGATTACGACTACGCCGCCGAGTTCAACTCTCTCGACCTCGCCGAGGTCAAGCGTGACATCGAAGCCGTGATGACCAACTCGCAGCCGTGGTGGCCCGCGGACTTCGGGCACTACGGTCCGTTCTTCATCCGCATGGCGTGGCACGCGGCCGGAACCTACCGCAAGCAGGACGGCCGCGGCGGTGCCGGAGCGGGCATGCAGCGATTCGCTCCCCTCAACAGCTGGCCCGACAACGCAAGCCTCGACAAGGCCCGCCGTCTCATCTGGCCGGTCAAGCAGAAGTACGGCCGCAAACTGTCCTGGGCCGACCTGATCGTGCTCACCGGAAACGTCGCCATCGAGTCCATGGGCCTGCCGACCTACGGCTACGCCGGCGGACGCGTCGACGCCTGGGAGCCGGACGAGGACGTCTACTGGGGCCCCGAGCAGACCTGGTTGGGCGACGAGCGCTACCACGGTGATCGCACGAGTCTCGAGAACCCACTGGCCGCAGTGCAGATGGGCTTGATCTACGTCAATCCCGAAGGCCCCAACGGTAATCCGGATCCCGTGCAGTCCGCACTGGACATCCGCGAGACCTTCGGCCGCATGGCCATGAACGACATCGAGACTGCAGCGCTCGCGGTCGGTGGACACACCTTCGGCAAGACCCACGGCGCAGCCGACCCCGATGCCCACATCGGACCGGAGCCCGAGGGCGCGCCCATCGAGCAGATGGGCCTGGGCTGGAAGAACAGCTTCGGCACCGGCTCGGGCGCCGACGCGATCACCAGCGGACTCGAGGTCATCTGGACCCCGACGCCGACCCAGTGGGACAACTCGTTCCTCGAGACCCTTTACGGCTTCGAGTGGGAGCTCTACAAGAGCCCGGGCGGCGCACACCAGTGGCGTCCGAAGAACGGAGAAGGCGCGGATCTCGTTCCCGACCCGGCGGATCCGTCCAAGCGTCGCCACCCGTCGATGCTGACCTCAGACATCGCGATGCGCGTCGATCCGATCTACGAGCAGATCACCCGTCGTTGGCTCGATCATCCCGAGGAGCTCGCAGAAGAATTCCAGAAGGCGTGGTTCAAGCTCACCCACCGCGACATGGGACCGGTCTCGCGTTACCTCGGCCCCGAGGTTCCGGCGGAGCCCCTGCTCTGGCAGGACCCGATTCCGGCCGTCGATCACGAGCTGATCGGTGACGCACAGATCGCCGAGCTCAAGCAGGCCATCCTCGGTTCCGAACTGAGCCAGGATCAGCTGATCTCGGCTGCCTGGGCGGCGGCATCGTCGTTCCGCGTCAGCGACAAGCGCGGCGGTGCCAACGGTGGCCGTCTGCGCCTGCAGCCGCAGGCCGGCTGGGAGGTCAACGAGCCCGACGAGATCGCACAGGTCGTCCGCGTTCTCGAAGGCATTCAGCAGTCGTTCTCCGGAACGGTGTCGTTCGCGGACCTCGTCGTCCTCGGCGGCGTCGCAGCCGTCGAGCAGGCCGCCAAGAACGCAGGCGTCGACATCACGGTCCCGTTCACCCCGGGCCGCATGGATGCGACGCAGGAGAAGACGGACGTGGACTCGTTCTCCGATCTCGAGCCCAAGGTGGACGGCTTCCGCAACTTCCTGGGCAAGGGCCAGAAGCTGCCTGCCGAGTTCAACCTGGTCGATCGGGCCAACCTGCTCTCGCTCAGTGCACCGGAGATGACCGTGCTGGTCGGCGGTCTGCGTGTACTCGGCGCGAACTACAAGGGGTCGACGCACGGCGTCCTCACCGACAAGGTCGGCACGCTCACCAACGACTTCTTCGTCAACCTCCTCGACATGGGCACCGAATGGGTTCCCACCGCGGAGGACGGCATCTACGAGGCCAAGGATGCCGCTACCGGCGAGAAGAAGTGGACCGGAACACGTAACGATCTGGTCTTCGGCTCGAACTCCGAATTGCGCGCTCTCGCAGAGGTTTACGCTTGCGACGACGCCAAGGAGAAGTTCGTCCGGGACTTCGTCGCGGCCTGGGACAAGGTCATGATGCTCGATCGCTTCGAGCTCGCCTAGTCCTCACCGGCGCTGACGCGTCGATCGAACTCGAAGTTGTGGATGGAATACGAGCTGGATCCATCCACAGCTTCGAGTTCGTCGTTACCGGCCTGTTATCTTTCGATGCCGATTCGTGACTTTGCACCCGGATTTGTCGCAATGTCCGATTGTCATGCTGGTTCCATGACACAACAGGACGTATCCGCAGGCTCTGCGGACAACAACAGAGACGAAACACGTCAGAGTGCATCCGGTTTCGGGTCGTTTCTCGAGATGTTCCAGGACGCATCGACCGACAAGTTGGACACCGAGCGCGGAATCCGATAGGACTCAGCGAGCTCCGATGGTGTTGGCGACGGAGCCGATCCGTTCGATATCGAGTTCGACGTGATCGCCCGGAACGATCCACCGGTCGAGTTCGAGCCCGCAACCGCGAGGCAGAGTGCCCGACGTCAGAAGCTCGCCGGGCTGGATGTTCTCGCCGCGACTCGCGTACGACAGAGATTCGCTCATGGAATAGCGCATCCCGGCAGTGCTGGTGGTCGACCAGAGCTCGCCGTTGACCCGGACGGTCGCGGCCAGCGAATCCAGATGTCCCGCAACCTCATCGGGGGTGACGATGTCTGCGCCCATCGAACTGGCGAACGTCTTGGTCTTGACGACCGGACCGAACGGCGTCCGCCGCTGCTCTTCCCACTGCGTGTCCCGCGCGCTGATGTCGTCGAAGACGATGTAGCCGCCGATCGCAGCCCCGGCCTCCCGTTCGGATGCATCTCGGATCGGTCGGGTGACGACAGCACCGAATTCGAGCTCGAAGTCGAGAACTCGGCTGTACGACGGCCATTCGACATCGGCCTCGTCGGCCACGACGGTCAGGTGATTGCCGGTGTAGTAGATCGGATGGTCGTCGAACCCCGGACCGGGACGCAGAGCCGGGAACGTTCGACGCGTCAGCATCTCGAACCCACGGATGAACGGGACGGCACGCGGAAGATTCCGACGAACGAGGTTGTGTGCGGCGAGGTCCCAGTGCTCTTCCCAGCCCAGGAAACAGCGCAGCGACGCCGGAACGACGGGGAGGGTCGGTGCCGGTCGTTCCATCGTCGCGACGCCCTCGTCGGCCGCCCGCCGCGCCACCGCAGCTGCGGCATCGCGAGCGGATTCACCTGCATCGAGGAACCGAAGCATGGATCCGGCGAGCGGGCGCAGGATCTCGGGGCCACCCAGAGTCGAGAGCGCAGCCTCGAGATCGATCCATGTGGTCGTGTCGGGCACGTGGACGGCAAGGCGGTCGGCTGAATCGGTGGAGGTCAAGCGTCGCAGTCGCACGGGCGCGTCCGATCTGTGCGGAGCGATGCTCCACAACGGTTGAGGAACCCGGAGTGTAAACGGTGCCACGGTCGGTGTGTCAAGACCCGACAGTTAGCGTGGAGTGATGAGATCACCGGTGCCCGAGTATCTTCAGTCCGTCCTGACGGAGTGCCGACACCTCGACGACGGGGATATGTCGAGCGGCAACCCGGAATTGGCAGCGGCCGATCCCGACACGTTCGCGGTCGCGCTCGCCACGGTCGGCGGGTCGCACTACGGGGCGGGCGATACCGACACCGAATTCTCGATCCAGTCGATCGCCAAGGCAGTGGCCTATGCGCTGGCCATCGAGGACAACGGACTCGCGGCGGTACTCGAGGCCGTGGACGTCGAACCGTCGGGTGATTCGTTCAACGAGATCTCGTTGGAAGCGCGGACCGGTCGACCTCGCAACCCTCTGATCAATGCCGGTGCGCTGGCGGTACATTCGATGATCGGGGGCAGTGACGGCGAAGAACGAGCGGGGCGGCTCATCGAGCTGCTCGGAGCCATGGCAGGCCGCGAACTCCACATCGATCGGGCGGTGTACGAGGCCGAACTGGAATCCGACGATCGAAATACCGCGATCGCACACCTACTGAAGTCGGTCGGCCACCTCGGCGCGGAACCCGCAGTCGTCGTCGACGGATATGCGCGCCAGTGCGCGGTGAAGGTCACGTGCAACGATCTGGCCGTGATCGCATCGGTGATGGCGAACGGCGGAACCGATCCGTCCACCGGCCGACAGATCGTCGACCCCGCGGTCAACCGTCACGTTCTCGCCGTCATGACAACCTGTGGGATGTACGACGGAAGTGGCAGTTGGATTGCGACCGTGGGCATTCCGGCCAAGAGTGGAGTCGCGGGAGCCATCATGGGCGTACTCCCCGGGCAGGTGGGTGTTGCCGTGATCTCGCCCCGGTTGAACGAGCACGGAAACAGCGTCCGCGGAGTCGCCGTGTTCGAGAGGCTCTCACGCGACCTCGGTCTGCACATGATGCACGTCCCTCCCAGCGGCGAATCCGCCATTCGCACGCTGAGCGAATCCGACGGCGTCACGACCGTCGAACTGCAAGGCGAGCTCCGGTTCGCCGGTGCGGAATCCGTCGTCGCCCGACTCGCGGCCGGCGTCCCGGACTGCGAGAAGATAGTCGTCGATTTCACCGAAGTGCGCGCCGTCGACGGAGCTGCACAGCGCCTCCTTCGAGAGGCGGTGAGCGGACTGGAGGGCGACGGCTACCGCGTCGTCGTCGAGGATCCCGACGGGCTGATGAACGTCTCCCGCGACAGCTGACACCTCTCGAAGCAGACGCTCGGTGTCACAGTCGCCCGGCGAGAATCATGTGCCAGTAGGACTGCGGTAGGCCGTATCGGTCGAACGCCCACGCGGACCGTCTGGGTTTCAGGGGATCGAGAAACGAGGGTAGCGACGACGCCAGTGCGCCGGTCCGGTCGAACTCGGCAGTGATCAGAGTGTGCGCTTCGACAGCGATGGGTGCGACGGTGTACCCGTCGTAACTCGACATCGCTCCGCCGCTCCTGGATGCGACGAGATTGTCGACGAGGACCGAAATCTGTTTGCGGAGAGCGCCACCCGAGGAGTCGGTGTCGATCGCTGCACCGTCGCCCGCAGCCCACACCTCGGGGTGACGTCGGTGCCGCATCGTGCGGGAGTCGATGTCGACGACACCGTGCTGCTGCTCTCCGGCCAGACCGGACTCCTCTACCCACAGTGGTCCGCGATACGGCGGGACCAGGTGCAGCATGTCGTAGTCGAGTCGCTCGTCGCCCCCGGCGTTATCGGTGACGGTGATGCGCTTGCTCTCCGGCTCGAGCGCCGTGACCGCCGTATCCATCAGGACGCGCACACCCAGGTCTCGGAGGTGGCCGGCGAGCCGGGGGTCCAGGTCAGGGACACCGAGCAGACTCTGACGATCGACGACCAACGTGATGTCGACGGTCGGTAGTCGTCCCGTGCGCTTCCAGTGGGCCGCCGCGAGAAACAGCGGCTTGACGGTGGTCCCGGTGCACCCGACGGGCGGACGCGGCACGGTGAACACGGCGTGACTGTGTGCAGGCAGGTCACGGACCAGCCGCCACGTGCGCTCGGCCCGGTCGAGGTAGTTGCTGGCGACATCCGGAAAACGAAGTGCCGCATGCACACCCGGCAGAGCGGCTTCGTCGGCGATCAGACCTTGCCCCAGCACGAGATCGCGGTAGCCGTACTCGATTCCCGACGCGCAGCGAACCGATCGATCTGCCGGATCCACCGACACGACCGAATCTTCGAGCCAACCACAGCCCTCGGGGATCACCGAGCGTTGGGTCCGTTCGGCCTCGGTCAGCGGTGCCTGGCCGGCACCGACGTACGACAACAGGGGCTTGTACGTATGCACCTGCTTGGGCTCGATCACGGCGACGTCGGACACGCCCTTCTTCAGCAGTCGTGCGGCCGCGCTGATCCCGGCGTTGCCTCCACCGATGATCAGCACGTCGTACATGGTGCGGGTCACCGTGAATCGGCCGCCTGCGCTGTGACTTCGGTGCGGGCACCGGTATTGCTGCGGGCATCGGCGAGCGTGCGGTAGACGAACACGCGGTCCGAGACGCCGTTCGGGTCTGCCCCGTCGGGAAGCACAACGGAGAGTTTCTGCTGCCAGCGACCCTGGCGAATAGCGGTGGCGTCGAGCACGGAGCGAACTCCTGCCGCGACGAACGTGACGCGAGACAGATCGAGAATCAGAGCCCGGCCGCGCTCGGCGGCTTCCCCCAACGTCTCGGCCAGCACCGGGACGTCGACGTCGGTGATGGAGCCGGCAATTCGCACCTCGATGTCGTCGCCTGCGCTCTCGTCGACCGACACCGTCATCTCGGCCTCCGGGAGCGAGAAGCGGGTACTCGAGGCGCGGTCGTCGGTGGTGGAGAGCGATGGAACCACACCGGCGAGCGGAGTTCGAATGGACGGAACGACGATCATGGACAACTCCTCTGGAGCCGAACTCCTGAACCCGTGCAGGGGGAGTGCGGCAGTCGACTGCCGAGACTGCGGGCTGCTCCTCAACCACACACGAACTAGCACTACCCCGAAGTACGTGTCGGTAAGCCTGTTCCGAACAACCGGTTTGCGGGGCTTGGACACGGGAATACGAATCCGACAATGCACGTGGGAGGAATGTCCATGACGACAGCCGAATTCGATTCCGTCCGTTCGCTGGCACGAGTGCACGCCGATCCCGGAGTGTACGAGCCTCAGGAGGATTCACTTCTGCTGTGCGACGTCGCCGCAGATTCCCGGCTCGTACCCGGAGCGCGCGTACTCGACATGTGTACCGGTAGCGGCGCAGTAGCCAACACCGCAGCACTGCTCGGTGCCCGCGAGGTGGTGGCCTTCGACATCTCTCCGCGTGCGGTTGCCTGTGCGCAGCGCAATGCCCGGTCGGTCGGAGTCGATGTGGATGTGCGGCTGGGGTCGTTCTCGGAGGCAGCCGAGCTGGAGCCGTTCGACGTTCTGCTGTGCAATCCTCCGTACGTCCCGTCGGAGACCGCGCCGACCGGGATGGGTCTGCATCGCGCGTGGGATGCCGGCGAGGACGGGCGAGTGGTGCTCGACCCTCTGTGTACGCGAGGCGCGGAAATGCTGGCACCCGGCGGTGTGCTGCTGGTGGTCCACTCCGAATTCTCGGGCCCGCAGCGAACACGGGAGATGCTGAATACTCACGGTTTCGGTGCATCGGAGGCGGCGTGCCGCACAATCGACTTCGGGCCCGTCATGACGGCTCGTGCCGAGTGGCTCGAGGCCAAGGGCGTGCTCGAAGCAGGCCGCAGAACGGAAGAATTGGTGGTGTTGCGTGGAGACAAGCGATGAGCCGACGGGTGGTGATGTTGCACCTGCGCGCACTCGGGTGAGATTGGTCCGAGGCGGACCGATGCTGATCGACGGGCCGGTCGAGATCGAACTCGACGACGGCTCCGTCGTCACCTCGGATCGTTTCGTGGTTGCGCTGTGTACGTGCAAGCGCAGCAAGACGTACCCGCTGTGTGACACGAGCCATCGCGCGAAGCGACGAGCGGCTCAGTCCAGCGACGACTGACCGGTGGACCACCGCTGCATCACGTGGTCCGCAAGCTCGTTCTCGACGAAGTCCAGTGCGCGCATGCCGAATACGATGTCGGATTCGATGTGCGGTTCCTGCCTGACCAAATTCTCCACCACGTCGTGGCGCAGCACCTGCTCGTGAACGGCATCGGCCTCGACATGCTCGGCGTAGAACGCGATGCATGCAGCCGGCGCGGACAGCCTGCGGAGACCTTGCACGAACCGCTGCGAACCCGGCGAGGACGTGATCTCCGTGGCAGCGAAATGGCCGACGGTGGCACCTCGGCGGCTGCGATGCAATCCCAACAACGACATGAGGTTCACCCACGCGAGTGTTTGCGCGGGAACGCGATCCACGTACCCGAGGTAGGACGCATCGAGGTCTGCTGCCGTCATCGATTCGGCCCACAGATGCTGGTGGACACGCTCACCCCTGCCACCGCCGTACTCGTCGAATTCGACGGCGACATAGGAGGCCTTGACCTGGCCGGCCAATCTCGGGATCGCCCACGCATGGGGATCCGCTTCCTTGAGGTGGTAGATGGACCGGTGTACGAAGTACTCGCGCATCTGCTCCCACGATCCTTCGTCCCGCAGGAACCACGACGGACCGGTACCCGACGACGCCTCGATCGACAGTCGTGTCATTTCGGCCACGACGTCGTCGCCGGGTTCGACATTCGAGCGAACGTAGTCCTGAAACGCGGACTCGAGCCCAGCTCTCAACTGCAGCAGTGCCGGATCCCATTCCAGTTCGTCGTCCACGCCCTCGAACCCGCGGTAGTGCAGTTCGTAGCTCATGAGCAACGCCAGTTGCATATCACGGGACGTCGGGTCGGCATCCGTTGCGCTGGGTAATGCGCCACCGCCGCCGGTGGAGAGGTACCGGGCGACTGCGTCAGAGAGTGGACCACATGGCACCGGCAACCGAGGCGACACGAGGGTGGGGGCGATGGCGGGGGTCACGACACTCATTGTTCACGCCTACCCGCTCCCGGTCACGGTCAATCGCGTGGGTCCGATGCGTTTGCACGCATACGAACCAGGTAATCCGCTTCGTGCGGTTCCGAGTTTCGGGGTCGAGCAACAGAGAGGAGCCTCCATGCGCGCAGTGACATGGCAGGGCAAGAGGAACGTCAGCGTCGATTCGGTGCCCGATCCCCGCATCGAAGCGCCGACGGACGCAATTGTGAAGATCACGACCACCAATATTTGCGGATCGGACCTACACCTGTACGAGACGCTCGGTGCCTTCATGGACCAGGGCGATATTCTGGGTCACGAGCCCATGGGAATCGTCGAGGAAGTCGGTTCGGAGACAGGCGATCTCGCCGTCGGAGACCGTGTGGTAATCCCGTTCCAGATTTCGTGTGGGCATTGCTACATGTGCAATTCGAGTCTGTACACCCAATGCGAGACCACCCAGGTTCGTGAGCAAGGCATGGGTGCCGCGTTGTTCGGCTTCTCCAAGCTGTACGGCCAAGTGCCCGGTGGGCAAGCCGAGTACCTCCGTGTTCCGCAAGCGCAATTCACGCACATCAAGGTCCCCGAGGCCGGACCCGATTCGCGATTCGTCTATCTCTCCGACGTATTGCCTACCGCGTGGCAGTCGGTGGAGTACGCGTCGATACCTGCAGGCGGGTCGGTGACGGTGCTCGGACTCGGTCCCATCGGAGACATGGCCGCTCGCATCGCTCAGCACAAGGGTGCTCGGGTCATTGCCGTCGATCTCGTACCCGAGCGCCTGGCGCGAGCTGCGGCACGGGGAATCGAAACGGTGAATCTGGCCGAACACAGCGGTGGCGTCGGCGACGTCATTCGTGACATGACCGACGGCAGAGGAACGGACTCGGTGATCGATGCCGTCGGAATGGAGGCGCACGGATCACCGGTCGGCAAGCTGGCGCAGCAGATCGTCGGGATGCTTCCCGACGCCGTGGCCGCGCCGATGATGCAGAAGGCCGGCGTGGACAGGCTCGGTGCGCTGTACTCGGCCATCGACATCGTTCGACGCGGCGGAACCATCTCGATCATCGGTGTGTACGGGGGTATGGCCGATCCGCTACCGTTGATGACCTTGTTCGACAAGCAGATTCAGCTGCGGATGGGCCAGGCGAACGTCAAGCGATGGGTCGACGACATCATGCCGCTTCTCGGCGACGACGATCCGTTGGGTGTGGATTCGTTCGCCACTCACGAGCTTTCGCTCGAAGAAGCGCCGCATGCGTACGACATCTTCCAGAAGAAGCAGGACGGTGCGATCAAGGTTCTGTTGAAGCCCTGAACCATTCGAATACAGCGATGCGGCCCGGAACTTCACGGGCCGCATCGGTATTCGCAGAAGGAACGATCGATCGTCGTCAGTCGACGGAGATGACGTCCTTGGCGATTGCTGCCAGGCGGGTCTGTCCTGCGGACACGACTCCGTGGCGGTTCTTGTGCGCCTCCTCGTACGCCACGACAGTGCGTACATCGGCGGGTGTGGTCAGTTCCTTGATGGCGGCCACGGCGTCCGAGACGTTGAGGTCGTCGTAGTCCGCTACCGGGAGCTCGTCGGCGGTGAGAGTTCCGCCGGCGGATCGAGCCGTGTGAATGGCGTCGGCGACAGAATCGACACCTTCGCTACGGGTCACATCCTCGGCGGCTTCGAGTGCTGCATCGCGGCTGGCAGTCAAAGTCTTGACGGCAACGTCGCCTGCGTGTGCACCGCGACCGAGCAGTGCGCTCAGTCGATCCGGGGTGGCGCGGGCGGCGTCCAGTGCGCGGTCGAGACCGCGGGCCGACCAGTTGGCCGGTGCGTTGACGATCTTGACTGCGGTGCCGGCGGCTGCCTGGAAGGGCGTCCGGCGCAGTGCGGCGGGTCCACCCAGGGCGTCTTCGGCGAGGACGGTCTCGAGCCATTCGACCGTGGCGGCATGCGCGGTGGCCAAGCGGCCGGCCAGTGCAACGACGGACGGTTCGTCGGCTGCTGTCGCCAGAGCCTTGATGTACTTCGCACGCCCCAGCAGTTGCTGCTCGAGGGCGAGATCACCCAGTAGTGCCTCGTCGAACGGCTGCGCCTGCTCGGCGACTGCCTTCACCGCTGCGAAGGTGCGTCCGATGAACGGTGCCACTACCTCGGGCAGGCCACCGAGGTCGCGCAGTGCCTCCTCGATAGCGGCAGCGCGGTCACGTCCGTTGGCGGCGTTCTGCGTCAGTTCCCGACGAACCGCTTCGGTGCGCGCCTGCACGACGCGGGTTTCCGCGACCTGGATTTCGGTGTGAGTCAGCTGCAATGCAATGCGCAACTGAGCGATCAATGTCGATGTGCTCATGGTGCTCCCCTTTCGGTGGGTGGGTACATGGATCCGGCCGATGCCTGTGGGTCACAGCGTGATGCTCGGCCCTGTTCTGGTGTTACCCGCCGGTAAGTTCTGCCAAACGGCTGTACCGCAGGTGTGAACAGCGACACGTCCGAACCGCTACTCGTGTCGACGGGATCCAACGGTTTCGATCGGCGGCGGAATGGACATCCGACACCGATGACTACCGAGCTGTACACAGCAACCGTCTCTGCAACTGCGACCGGCGTGACTTCGGACGACGGAGTGCTGTCGTTGAGTGTGCGAGAGCCGGCCGAACTCGGTGGCCCGGGCGAGGCCACCAACCCCGAGCAGCTGATGGCCGCAGCGCTGTCGAGTTGCTTGGTGGAGTCACTGCGGATCGCGCTGGGGACCGTCGGCGGCAGTGTCGACGAACTCGCGGTCAAGGGAACCGTCGTGCTGACCGATTCCGACGCGAAGTTCGCACTGTCGGTGTCGCTACCGGGCACCGACAACCCGGAGGCCGTACTCGCGCAGGCCACGTCGATCTGCCCGTTCCTCAAAGTGATCGACGCCGTGGACGTCACCCTTGAATAACCGCTCGATCATTCGGCTTACCCGCTCCGAACGCGCGCGATGATGTCCATCCGCGTTCGGGCGGTTCGCGGATTGCAGGCGATCAAAGCGGGGTTCGCGCGGGAGGACACCACTCTGATCGCGGGCGGTCTGACGTTCTACGCGGTGATCGCCGTCGTCCCACTGTTGCTTCTGACGATCCGCGCGACCGTGTTGTTGGTGTCGGCGCAGTGGGTACAGGGCGGATTCGACGCCATGTCGGAGTTGCTGCCCGATGCGTTGGGTGCCCGCGCGGCGCTCGACGGTCTGGCCGATGCCGGAATACACCTGGGACCGCTGGGGGTCGTGATTTCGATATTCCCCGCGACGTTCTACGGAGAGGGTCTGCGAAGGGCGATCGTTCGCTTCGCCCCGACCCGTGAAACGTTCACCGGGTGGCGAGGCAGAGCTGCCATGGTGCCCTTTTTCGTTGCCGCCCCGGTGTTGCTCATCGGGGTGCTGACCGTCGCACGCGTTTTGCACGCGACCACGGGCGGCGGGGGTGCCGGTGCATTGGCTCTACGAATATTTCTGGGGTTCAACTGCCTGTGGTTGATCCTGGCCGTTCCGCTTGCCTGGACCTACCGGGTCATCGCGCCGCGGGCGGTGGGGTGGCGGGCTCTCGTGGCCGGCTCCTTGGTCACGTCGTCGATCGTCACCGGGTTCGTGCACGGCTTCATCTTGTTCCTGGCCATTCCGGTCGACCTCGGTGCACCGTTCGGCGGTCTCACCGACATCGGCGGCGGTGTGGCAATCATGCTGTGGATGTTCGTCTTTCACGTGCTGGCGCTGGCCGGCTGGCTGATCACCGCCGAGTTCGATCGGCCCGTCGGTACAGCCCGAACATCAGCTGGGTGAACCCGAGAACGGCCAGCCCACACGTCACCGATATTCCGATCGTCGCAGACGTCTGAGCGCTACCGGGGCCCGCGCCCGCAACGGTCGCGGTGACGACGGCGGCAACGACCCGAGACGGCCGCTCCCACACTGTCAGAAAGCCGACGTCGGAAATTCCGGCTCCGACGGCACGCGCGCGGGCCGTCTCGTGCAGCAATGTCGTCACACCGACGGCAACGACGATGGGCATCGGAGCGCCCAGCGCGAGGCTGCCCGCGAGGAACAGCAGATCGCTGCACCGATCCGACACCGTGTCCAGTAGATAGCCCCACTGCGATATAGAACGACCGATCATGGCCACGCCGCCGTCGATACCGTCGAGCAGCCCGGAGAACACGATGAGCACCGCCGCCAGGAGGGGCAGCGACGTGCCGGGCCGGGACAACGCCACCGAGCCTGCAGCCGCAACCACCGCGGCGATGGTGACGGAGTGGGCCGAGACGGACGCGCGCACGAGCGGGGCGCTCAGGAAGTACACCAGACGAAGCCAGGTCGACACGAGCACCGACGACGATGGATCGATGTTGCTGTGCAGACCCGACCATGTCGACAGATATTCCTGGCGGGTCGCCGGAAGTTCGGACGAAGTACGCCGGCTCGGTGTGCTGCGCTGGTTGACCATCGACGATCCTTGCTCGGCAAATCGAAAGACCGACTCTACGAAAGATTCGTCGGTGAATACCCGCCTACTCGAAACCCACACCCGAGCGGCTCGAACAGTTACTGCTCGTCGGAGTTGCTCTGTCTCCTGCGGGCTTTGAGCCGGGATATCTTGATCCCGACGGCCGCGAACAGAATCAGCCATCCCGCGATCAACACTCCGCCTCCGACGAATGCTGCTCGCTTCAGAGGATGGGTGTCTGCGTACACGTAACCGACTGTGCCCCACAACAAAGCGATGAAAGCGATGATCGCCATCATCCACATCATCGAATACAACGTTCTGTTCATCATTCGCCCGATCTCGCCGTTACGTTCGTTTGCCGCCTGTTTACATTCTCCCACTGGCCGTACCCGATTCGGTCGAGTCGACACCGGAAGCACCCCACATTCACCAGGCAAGTTTCGGTTGTACCTCGCCCGCGGAGAGTCCGAACTCCGCGCCTGTCCGATGCATGTGCCCGAACATGGCCTCCGCGAGGTCCTCGGAATCCATTCGCACAGTCGACGACCACCGTCGAGCGCGAGCGCTCGACCGAGACGTGCGTAGTTCGACTGTCCCCGAGTTGCCCACGTCTACAGTCAGCCGGTCCGCTCCTGTCTCCACGAGACTACGAAGTGCGTCGGCACCGAACAGGACCAGGCCGCGCACCTCGAGCACCGCGTGAGAACGTGCGGTGTCTCCCGGGAGCCCCACCTGGATGCGGCAGTCGGCGTCGCCCCACTGCCGCCGTAATTCATCGGCACCGGGTCCGTGAATCCACACCCGACAATCAGGATGCCTCAGGATCGAGCCGACGGTCTCGAGGAGGGACGCAGCGCTGTGCCCGGTGGTATCGACAACCGCGACGATCTCCGGCAACGCGAAGGTCAGACCTCGGTTACGCGCCGCAGGGTCGGTGATGCGGGAGGCCAGCATCAGCGCTTCGGCATTCTTTCGCTCTCGGTCTCCGCCCGTGCGTTCGGCCCAGTCGGGCCCGTCGTGCCAGGCGACAGCTCGCGGCCGATGGGCCAGTACGGCACCTGCGGCGTAGGCCCGATGCGCGAATTCCCAGTCTTCTCCGCCGTACCCGACGAACGTCGGGTCGAACCCGCCGAGTTCCTCGAAAAATGCTCGGCTGCAGGACATCACGGCACTGATGACGTATCGGTACGAACGACGGTCCGCGTCGAGAAGATCTCGCGAACCGGCGTAGCCGTCACGAAGCCATGGGGGCTCGGTGAATTCCGTCGGACCCGCAGATCGGCCCTCGAACCAGGTTCCGACATCCGCGGGCGACCACCCGCCGAAATCGGCATGTCGACGCCTACCCACCGTCACAGCATCGGGAACGGCCACGATCAGGCGTACCGATTCCTCGATGTAGTCGGGTTCGGGCACGGTGTCGGCGTCGAGGAAGCAGAGGATGTCTCCGCGCGCTGCGGACGCACCGAGATTACGTACGGCGGCGGCCCTGAATCCGAGATCCGGCTGGCGCACGACTGTGATGTCGAGAGCCGAGCCGAACCCCTCCACATTCGGTTCCTCGGGAGATCCGTCGTCGGCGACGATCACCTGGATGCGGGACGCGGGCCAGGTCTGCGCGGTCAACGCTGTCAGAACCAGGTCGAGCTGATGCTGCTGCCGGAAGTAGGGAATCACGACCGACACACACGGCGTGTCCGATGCGGTCGGTGCCAGATCCCACCGATTGTTCGGAACCACCCAGCGGCCGTCGGGCAGCGGGATGGACGGTCGAGCCATGCCCTCTCGGAACAGGGAGCTGTACAGGTCGGCCGCCTGCGCGGGCGAGGGATACGGTGCCGCGTCAGCGGTCTGCCATGTCTTCTCGGGGCGGCGCAATGCCTCTGCCATCGCCTCGGCCAGGCCCTCCACCGTGTCCTCGTGAATCCACAGCGCGTCGGGGGAATTGAGGGCCATCTCGTCGACGTATCGACCACGAGGGACCAGAGGGCGACGGCCCGCCGCGATCCAGGTGTTGATCGAACCGGATGCCGATACGTGCCGGTGGAAAGCAACCGGAACAGCAATGGACCGCAGTCGTTCGTTCAGATCGGCGTCGGGAACGAAACCGGTCGTCGAGAACGGCCTGCCCAGATGCCGGGCGGTGGCGCGTAATTCGTCGAGTACGTCGTCGTGTCCGGCCGACGCGGCCCCGATGATCTCGAACCCGACGTCGGTGTCCAGTGCGGACATGGCGCCGAGCACCTCGCTGTGTCCCTTCCCCGGATAGACGAACCCGAGAATCCCGACGACTCGCCGGGTGATGACGTCGTCGGGTCGTAGTGTCGGGCGGTCGATCGGCAGGGGAATCACCCTGATGTCGGGTCGACTGTCGAGTACGTCCTCGAGAAGCAGTCGCTCGTGCACACTCGACACCACGACCGTTGCAGCGCAGTCGATCACTCGGCGGTAGCAGTCTGTGCGTGCCGCGAACGCGGAGCCGTCCGAGATCTGCGGCACGTCGTGCAGCGTGACGGTGATGCGGGCTCGATGCTGCTGTGCCAGTGCGGCAATGGCATCGGCCGCTTCGGGCGCGGTACGTCCGAACAGCCGGTCGGTGAAGTGAATGTGGACGGGGTCATCGGGCGGTAGTCGGTCGGCAGCGGTAACCACGGGACTCGCTGTGGCGGCGGCCATGTCACGGGCGCAGCGGACGACTCCGTGGTCCGGTGGGCCGACCACGAGATGATGCACGGGTGCGATCACGGCGTCGTCTGCAGGATTCGCAGGAGCTCGGAGTGGCGAGTGAGTGCGGCGTCGACGAACTGGGGGTGAGCCGCATACCAATCGAGGTGAGCGCGGTGTACGGCGTCGCTGGACACGTCGGAACCGTCGACCATCCAGTCGGGGCGAGCATTACCGGGGAGGCCGAGTGCGTGAAGTACCCGACGTTCGACGGGCGCTCGAACACCGCCGAGCAGTTCTCTGCCTGGATCACTCACAGTGCTGCCGGTGTCGAGTCGGTCGAGTATTCGCTGCGCGAGTGCACTCAACACCACGTTGGTCGGGTGGTTGATCGTATGAGTGGCACGGCTTCCCGCACCCTCGAACAGGTCGGACGCAGCGATGTCGGTGTCGCGGCTCTCGCGTCGTCGTAGTTCCTCCAGGCTCGCCTGCGCGGCATCACGAAAGCCGGCGTCGGATACCGAGAGATCCCAGTCCTCGCCGGACCGCACTCCACGCTCGAAGGCCACAATCGTCCGCAGATCGTGGTACGGAACGAGATCCGGAACGGCTGCTGGATCGCTCGGATGCCGAACGATGACCTGAAAAGGATGCAGCGCAGCGTATCTCAGCACGGGCCAACGAAGTGTCAGGGCTTCGGGCGGGAGTGACCGTCTCAGATCGGGGACCCCGAGCGGCAAATCCCGATAACCCTCCCGCACAGGTTGAGTCAGCAGTACCGAGGTCTGCCGGACCAATCGATCGACATGCGGCAGATCGGCGGATTCGAGTTCGTGTACCGGCGGGATTCGTACCGTCCGAAACGGCATCGCCGCATCCGAGCTCAGCAGAATGCGCATCGCCTCGGCCTGGCAATTACCCCAGACGAGCAACAGGGGGCGATCGTCGAGGGGTGTACGTGGCGCGGCCTCGAGCCCCGATATTCCGTAGAAATCGCCGTAGTGGCGAGTACGCCCGTCCATGTCTGCCCCGACGTCGTGTGAGTGCGTGTGTTCGACCATGCTTCTGGTCAACGTAGCCCCGCCGAACCTGCGATGCCAACCGCGATTGAACTCGGTACGAAGTGGGTACAGACCCCATGCGCGTGTCGGGAACAGGCACGATTTCGTCTGACCTGTACCCGAAGGAATTCATGATTCGTATTGCGTCCGTACCCTCTTCTCACGTCTACGTACGGCACGTGCAGCCGGTGCCCGGCGGATCCGGCGACTCGGTGGTGCTGTTGCCGGATCCGACGCCGGTTCGCGTCGATGTGCCGGGCCAGTGGTGGCCGCCTCGCCTCCTCGACGCCGGGTGGTTGGCCGAGCAGCCCGATTCGAGCTTCGACGTTCTGCACGTGCATTTCGGCTTCGAGTCCTTCTCGCCGGAAGAACTGACCCGCACGGTCGAATATCTGCGGGCCCATCGCAAGCCCTTGGTGCTCACCGTCCACGACGCGCACAATCCCCATTTCGCGGACAACACCGGCCATCTGGAGCAGCTGGACGTGTTGATACGTGGTGCCGATGCCGTGATCACCCTCACCGAGGGCGCAGCTGCGTGGATAGCCGATCGGTGGAACGTGCATGCGACGGTGATCGAGCATCCACACGTGGTGCCCCTCGAGCGAATGAACGTCCCACGCCCGGTGTCGGACTCGTTCGTCATCGGAGTCCACGCCAAGAACTTGCGAGCGAACATCGACCCGCTTGCGGTCATGGACGCCGCCGTCGAAGCGGCCCGATCGCTACCGGCTGCGACGGTGCGGTTGGACATAGACGAGGACGTGTTCGACACGGCCGGCCACTGGTACGACCCGACCGTCGGCGCGAAGTTGCTGGACTACAACAGTTTCCCCGATGTCGACGTACGGGTGCACGCCCGATTCGACGACGCCGAACTGTGGGACTACCTGACTTCGATCGACGTCTCGGTACTGCCGTATCGGTTCGGAACACATTCGGGTTGGCTCGAGGCCTGTCGGGATCTGGGAACGGCCGTCGTCGCGTCCGATTGCGGGTTCTATGCCGACCAAGCGCCGATTCACAGTTTCGTCATGAACACCGACTCGTTCGATCCCGACACGTTGGTGGCAGCCGTGCAGGCGTCCCATGCCGATCGAACCACAGCGCTCGACGCCGCAACCCGGGCCGAGCAGAGACAACGAATCGCAGCGACCCACGCTGGGATCTACGCAGCAGTGACAAAGGAGATGCGTTGAACGAGAAGCCACTTCGCATCGCGGTGCTGGCGTCATCGAGTTTTCCGGTGGCACAGCCTTTCGCGGGCGGTCTGGAGGCACATGTCTACAATTTGGTGCGGGCGCTGACCGAGCGTGGACACCACGTCAGTCTGTTCGCCGCAGACGGATCGAGCGTCGATCTGGATGCCGCGATGTTGCCGGTCCGAACGCTGGATCTGACACCGATTGCCCTCGCCGATCTCGCGGTCACCCCCACTGCGGTTCGCGAGCACCACGCGTACCTCGCCGTGATGATGGAGCTGGCCGGTGCGCTGTCGAACTCTTTCGACATCGTGCACAATCACAGCCTCCACTACCTGCCGTTGGCGATGTCCGCCACGCTGCCGGTGCCGATGGTGACCACTCTGCACACGCCGCCGTTCGCGTGGCTGGAGTCGGCTGTCGCCTTGGCTCCGTTCGGTGCCAACACTTTCGCTGCTGTCAGTGCGTTCGCAGCCGAGCAGTGGGCCGACGTCGCGACCGGGACGATCGTCATCCGGAACGGGATCTCCCTGCAGGACTGGCCGTTCGGTGCGGGCGGCGACTACGTGGTGTGGTCCGGACGGTTGGTTCCCGAGAAGGGGTTGAACCTGGCCATCGCCGCCGCGAAGCTCGCCGGCCGGTCGCTACGAATCGCCGGCCCCATCAGCAACCTCGATTACTTCCACGGTGTCGTCGAACCCCTGCTCGACGATCGAGTCCGGTACGTCGGACACCTCGATCAGCCGGCCCTCGCCGCGCTGGTGGCCGGTGCCGAGGTCGCGCTGGTGTCGCCGGTGTGGTCCGAGCCGTACGGTCTGGTGGTCGCCGAAGCCCTGGCCTGCGGTACCCCCGTGGCGGCATTCGCCCGCGGAGGGATACCCGAGATCATCGACGCCTCGTCCGGAGTGCTGGTGCCCGCCGACGACGTGGCGGGGCTCGCCGACGCCATTCCCGCCGCGGCAGCATTGAACAGGCACGACGCGCGGGCGCGCGCCGAGCAGGTGTGTTCGGTCGACCGGATGGTCGACGAGTACGAGGAGCTGTACCGATCGACCCTCGAGTCCGCATCGGCACCGGAGTCCGCCCACGGTCTCGCGATTGCATGATCGGCTACTACGCACACCACCACGGGGTAGGCCACGTCACTCGGTCCGATGCGATTGCGCGTCACTCGGGTGAGCCGATGACGGTGCTGTCCTCGCGGGCGCGGCCTCCGGAACATGCTGCAGCGGAATGGATCGCACTGCCGCTGGATGTGAACGACACCGTGGGCGAGGCAGCCGCCGACGACATCTCGGCCGGGGGAGTGGTGCATTGGGCACCCCACGACGTCGACGGGCTGACCGCACGGATGGCAATGATTGCCGAGTGGGTTGCGCGGGAGCGACCGCGGGCAGTGGTGGTCGATGTGTCCGTGGAAGTGGCGATGTTTCTGCGGCTGATGGGTGTTCGGGTCATCGTCATGGCGATTCCGGGAAACCGGGCCGATCCCGTCCATGCAATGGCCTACCGCGCGGCGACGCACATTCTCGCACCCTGGTCACGCAGTGTGTACGACCCGGCCTGGTTGCATCCGTACGCCGCCAAGACGACGTACTCGGGCTCGATCAGCCGTTTCGCGGGACGGGCACGAACCGACACGCCGAACACTGCGGCCTCCGAAGGCTCGGTTGTCGTACTGGGTGCAGCGGGCGGCACCTCGTTGACGCGTGAGCTGGTGGACTCGTGGTCCGCCGTGGACGACCGGTTCGACTTTCGCGCACTCGGAGTCGCCGGCGGTGACTGGGTGGACGACGTGTGGCCGGTGCTGTGCTCGGCGGCTCTCGTGGTGACCAATGCCGGGCAGAACGCCGTGGCCGACGTCGCCGCGTCGGGCACGCCGGCCATCGTGGTTCCGCAAGCCCGGCCGTTCGACGAGCAGGCTGCCACCGCGCACGCACTGGCGGCCGGATCCATCGCCGTGGTGCTCGACGAGTGGCCCTCGGTCGATCGGTGGCGACGCGCTGCCGACTGCGCCCTGGGCATCGGCGGACGGACATGGTCGCTGCTCGGTACCGACGGCGCACCCGATCGGGCGGCTCGCGCGATCGAGCAGGCTGCGGCCGGGACGGCTCGGCGATGAAAGTAGTAGTCGTGACCGTGGTCTCGGGTCGTCATGATCACCTCGCCGCGCAAGTTCGTGGATTGGCAGAGTCCACCGACCGGCCTGTCGAGCACATAGTGGTCGCCATGGGCGACGACGGCATTGCGGACGTACTCGCCCGATCCGGTTCTGCGGCAACGGTTCTCGACATGGACGCACAGACCCCGCTGCCGGTGGCGCGAGCGCGTAACCTCGGGGCGGCCGCTGCCCTCGATCGGGGTGCCGAGTTGGTGGTGTTCCTCGACGTGGATTGCATACCCGCCCCGAAGATGCTCGACAGATATCGCCGCGCCGCCCTGCGCCCCGACAGTCGGCGAACTCTGTTGTGTGGACCGGTGACCTACCTGAAACCCGACAGCGTCGGGCTCGAAGGCGACGCTCTGATCCCGCTCACCGCGCCGCATCCGGCTCGACCGAATCCGCCCGCGGGCGCGGTGGAACCCGGACACGATTTCGACCTGTTCTGGTCGTTGTCCTTCGCCGTGCACGCCGACACGTGGACCGAGATCGGCGGGTTCTGCGAGGACTACACCGGTTACGGGGGCGAGGACACCGATTTCGCGGCCACGGCCCACGCGTCGGGCATCGGGTTGCGGTGGGTCGGCGGCGCTCACGCGTACCACCAGTTCCATCCCGTGTCCGATCCGCCGGTGGAACATCTCGACGACATCGTCGTCAACGCTCGGATCTTCTTCCGCCGGTGGGGCCGGTGGCCGATGGGCGGGTGGCTCGAAGCGTTCGCGTCCCTCGAACTGGTCGAGTACGGCGACACCGAGATTCGCCGTCTCACCGCCGGTGTTCACGACACCGACGCCCGTGTGAATTAGGCTGGCCGGACTTTCACGAAACGAGGTCCGACGTGCCCGAACCATCCCGGCCCCTGCGTTCGCTCGGGTTTCTGACCATCGGGCTCTTCGACGAGAACGCACCCGAGGTCGGCCACGAATCGACGCTGCGCATCATCGAACTCGGGGAGCGGCTGGGATTCGACAGTGCGTGGCTACGTCATCGTCATCTGCAGTTCGGTATCTCGTCTCCCATCGCGGTCATGGCCGCCGCGTCGCAACGTACCGACCGCATCATGCTCGGTACTGCGGTGACGCCGTTGGGTTGGGAGAACCCGTTGCGTCTCGCCGAGGACCTGGCCACGGTGGATGTGCTGTCCGGTGGGCGCGTCAACGCGGGAATCAGTGTGGGACAACCGATGCACTTCGATCGCGTCGCACACTCGTTGTATCCCGACACCGCCGAGAACGAGGACTTCGGCTACGAACGAGTGTCACGGCTGCTTCGGTTCGTAGCCGGTGAACCTGCGTCCACGTGGTCTGGGACCGAGGGAATCGAGGCGTATTCCGAACGGGTGCAACCATATTCGCGCGGACTACGGGACCGAATGTGGTACGGCGGGGCCAGTCTTCGTTCAGCGCAGTGGGCAGGGGAGAACGCGATGAATCTTCTGGTGAGCAGTGTGGTGCGCGCCGAGGAGTCGACGGATTTCGATGCGATCCAGCGCGCGCACATCGGGCGGTTCCGTGACGCTCACCCGGCCGGTGCCGACGCACGGGTTTCCCAGGGGCTGGTGGTCATCCCCACCGACAGTGCTTCCGCTGCGCAGAGGCGCAAGTACGAGGACTACGTTCGCGCGCGCACTGCACGGACCGGAGAACCGCAGGGGCCGGCTCGGATGATGTTCGCGCCGGACCTCGTGGGTACCTCGGCCGAGATCGCGGAGCAGTTGTACGCCAATCTATCTTTTCGCGAGGTCGACGAGGTGGCGTTCGCGCTGCCGTTCAGCTTCGACTACGAGGACTACGTGCAGATCCTGGCCGACACGGCGCAGAAGCTCGGCCCGGCGCTGGGGTGGACCCCAGCACAGAACTGACCCGGACTTCCATCGAGGGCGATCGGCCCGATCGGCCCGATCGGCTGATCGCCCTCGGTGGAACAGAGGTACCGGTGTACTACTGGCCCGTGATGGGCGAGTTGTAGGCACACGGGATCGACTTCGCGGGGAAGCCCTTCGGATCCAGTGCGTTCTTGACGATGCCGATCGCGCGCGGTGAGACGGAGATCGACAGGTGGTCCGACAGGTCGATGCCGCAGCCGTCCTGCAGGGTGACGTTGTTGACGGTGGCACCGGGGCCTGCGGTCAGGAACGTCGTCTTGTACGGGGTGACGACCTCGTCGTACTTGGTGCCGATCACGGTGTACTTGATGCCGGGGTCGGTGTCACCGCCGACGGCCAGTCCCTTGACGAGTGGCGAGTCGATCACCTGGTCCGATGCTGCCGGCCCGGCGATGGCACCGACGACTCCCAGGACATTGAGTCCCAGGTTGTTGATGGTGCGCCCCAGAGTTCCGATGCCGACGAGTGTGGTGCCGTGATTCGATCCGGCGACGCTGACGACCGTGTTCACTTTGTTCTGCGTCGGGTCGGTCGGATTGGCACCGCCCTCGAAGCGTAGGTACTGACGGGTGACGAGCCCGCCCTGGGAGTGGCCGACGATGTCGACCTGGGCAGAGCCCGTGGCCGTCCGCACCGCTTCGACGTAGGTGGCGATTTCCTTGGCGTTCGACGCGACCGATGCAGTTCCGCGAAGCGACGGGAGATTGCCGACGACACTGGAGTCCCCGTCGCCGTAGTTGAGGGCGAAGATGCAGTAGCCCTCCTTCTTCAGGGCAGGCGACATGCGCGCGAAGTTGTTGTAGGCGTTCTCCCAGGTGCCGTGCAGGAGGACGACCGGGCGGGGGTGCGCGGCGGTGGGCTTGCAGTTCCAATCGTTGGCACCTTGAGGTGCGACGTTGGGGTTGACGATGCTGTAGAGGAATCCGGCCAGGAAGTTCTTCTGATCGGGCCCGTATCCGGTTGTCTCGGTCCGTGGGTCGTACGTCGCGGTGGCGGGGGCGGCCGAATCGATGCTCGGTGCCGTGATGCCCTGATCCGAGGCCTTGGGGTAGGCACCGGTCGGTCCCGGCGGAACGACGGTGTTGCCCTGCACGGTCGCGGGCGGTGCCGGTACCGGGACGGGTGCCGGCTGAGCCTGCGCTGCGAAACCCGAACCGAGGGCAACGGAGCATGCCATTGCAGCAATCATCGCAGCGCGGACTGTGGTGGCCTTCCTCGTTGCACGGAAGGTGGACCGAGAAGTGGTCATGAAGCCTGACTTTCGACGAGGGTCAAGTGGACAAGACGGAACTGTAAGCCCCGATTCCGGCCCGGAACGTGCTCCGAATCACGTTTGGAAACCACCTGCACGCGACCGTTCATTCGTGATGGGGCGTCACAAATGACGACGATCCGGACATGAATGTGGATTCGTTGCTGGATTCATGACCCAAAACAATCCCTGGGTTTTATTTGTGCACTATGGTTCGTATGTTCTCGTCGCGGCCGACGGTTCGGTCGTGGCAGGACGGTTCGATACCGAGGCAGGGGCGTTGTGGGCAGACATCGACCGCCTGAAGGACATGACCTGACGCGGGTTTCGAGTACGAGGGGTGGGGTTCGGTGACTGCAACAGACAGTGTGGACACGGCGCAGCAGGAGTACGCGGGTGGTCGACGTGCATCCGACCGGTTGCGGACGCCCCGGGAGACTGCCGCGCGAATGCTGAACCGATATTTCGTCGATTCGGAGGATGCGCCGCCGCCGCGCGACTGTGCACGGAGCGAGCTCGACGACATGGCCACCACGTGCAGCGAACTGGCTGCGGGGGTCCTCGACTCCGGTCGGCTCCCGATCGCGGGTGCGATGGACACCTTCCGAGACGCCGCCACCCGATGGGCCCGCGATGGAGTTCCGCTCGGCCGAATCCAGCATGCGATCAACGAGGGTTGCGCGCTGGGGCTACGGGCTGCCGAGCCGGTCGTGGACGGCGAGGCAGGCACGGCGGGCGGTGACCGGACGATCCTGATCATGGAGCTCCTCGACGTCGTCACCGAGGCGGTGTCCGACGCCTATCTGGCGGAGTTCCGCACGTTGGCGCAGAACGGTCCACGACACGACGTCGAACTGCTCGACGCCCTGCTGACCGGCGACGGCACCGCCCGCAGGATCGCCGATCGGATGGGTGCGCTGCTCGCCGAGGAGTATCACGTCGTGGCCCTGCACTTCCCGGCCCATGCCGACGAAGGGGGTAGGCGCGGCGATGCGGCGATGATGGCCGCACGGAAGTTGCGGAGAATTCACTCGGCCCTCGCAGCACACAACGACGACGTCGCCCCCATCGCATCGATCAGTGCGACCGGCGGAACGGTATTGCTGCCCGACGTTCCGGGCGCGGACGTCGACGAACTCGTCGAACGCCTTGCCGACGCCGGCCAGATCGCGGTGACCGCGACAACCGGGTCGGCGGCGATCGACGACATCTCGGTGACTGCGCCGCACCTGTACGAGCTCCTGAGCCTGGTCCGCAGGCTGCACTACACACCGGGCACCTACCGCATCTCGGATCTGGTGTTCGAGTACCAGGTGAGCAGGCCCGGACTCGGCCGAAAGCACCTCGTGACTCTGATCGATCCACTCCG
Source organism: Rhodococcus sp. 1R11 (assembly GCF_004563845.1). Classification (NCBI taxonomy): domain Bacteria; kingdom Bacillati; phylum Actinomycetota; class Actinomycetes; order Mycobacteriales; family Nocardiaceae; genus Rhodococcus; species Rhodococcus sp. 1R11. The sequence goes on from NZ_SPNG01000012.1 coordinate 29,156, forward strand.
TGACTCGGTCGACCTTCTCCCGACGCTGCAAGCCTTCGTGGACTCCGATTCCAACCGGAAGAAGACAGCCACGTGGCTGACGGTGCATCCCAACACCGTTGACTACCGCCTCAAGCGGGTGGATCAACTCACCGGTCTCGATCCGATGAAGCCGTCGGGATTGCGGCGACTGCACGCAGCATTGATCGCCGATCGCCTCGAGGCGCGCCGCACCCCGGTGGACGAGCGATCACTGTGACCGTCTCGAACGGCGCGGTACTGGCGGCGTCCGCGGCGCTCGAGTCGGTCGATTCGGTGGCGGCGTTGTTCCAGCCGGTCGTCGAACTGTCGACCGGACACGTCGTCGGTTACGAGGCCCTCGCTCGGTGGCCGTCTCCGAGCAGCGCTCTTCCCGAGGACGTATTCGCTCTGGCCCGAGAGCGGGGACTGGTCGGCCGAGTGGATGTGGCCTGCCGTGCGGCAGCTCTGCGCGCGGCGAGGGAACGTGCCTTCTCGCGCTCAGTGCGATTCTTCCTCAACATCGAACCGGGTTGTTTCCGCAACGAGCAGGACATCGACATGCACCTCGACGCGATCGGTGACGATCTCGACGTGGTCCTCGAGATCACCGAGCGAGACCTGGATCGGAACGTTCCGCTGCTGATGGCGCTGGTCCGCGGCGCACGCGCACGGGGGATGGGGGTGGCCATGGACGACGTCGGAGCGACACCGGCAACTCTGAGTCTGTTGGCGTTGGTGGCACCGGACATCGTCAAGCTGGACGCGTCGATCGTGCGAGCTCCCCTTCGGTCCCGACCGGCGATGCGACAGGTTCGTGCCTACGTTCGGTCGAGCAACGCGATCGTCTTGGCGGAAGGGATAGAAACGCGTCGACATCTGCGACGCGCGAAGGCACTCGGTGCAAGCTTGGGGCAGGGATGGATGTTCGGGCGGCCGTCGCCGCTGCCGAATCCAACAGAAGGCTTGTGACACAGAAGAACCCCGCACCCTGGCCTCGAGGGCAGGGTGCGGGGTTCTGCTGCACTATGGATCAGTTCGTGAACTTGTCCTTGATATTGCCGGCTGCGTCGGAGACGTCGTCGCCGACCTGCTTGGTCTTGCCCGACGCCTGGTCTTTTGCGCCTTCGGCAGCAAGGTCGTCGTTGTCGGTCTTGTGGCCGATCTTTTCCTTGGCTTCGCCCACGAGCTCTTCTGCCTTGTGCTTTGCCTTGTCGATGAAATCAGCCATGTGAACTCCTCGAAATCGATTGTTCTGCTCGTTCATGGGAGCTATACCCGAGATCGCGGTCGGTAATCATCGGACCGACTGCCGTGTTGCCCACGCGGGATGCGGGTACGCGCCGATCATGACTGCAGAGACGAACGACCGACATTCGCGTGAGACGCCGGCACCGGAGCACCGCCGTCCCGACGGAGTCGACGACGATACCGTGGCGGCCACGGGCAAATTGTCCGAGGCGCTCGAATACGTGGAGCGTGCACGCGGCCACCTCTACTCGTTCCATCAGCTGATGGGACACGCGGACCTGTTGCTCGGGGAGGCCTCCGACGCGTTGGCAGACGCCGGGCACGATGCGTTGGCCCAGCGACTCGAGACCGACATGATCGGCCGCAACATCGCTCAGGGTCGGTGGACATTCCAGCTGGTCGAGGAGTTCGACGACGGTTATTGGTCCGTACTGCGTGATCACGAGCGGGCGGTCCGTGACGAACTGCTCGGCGGACGTCGGCACGTCTTCGAGGCCGAGATGAAGGAACAACGGCGAACCCACGGTCGCAGCGGCCACGAGGCGCGTCCGACGGAGTGACCTGGATCTTCTACAACGAAAAGCACCGGCCTCGCCGTGATCGGCGAGACCGGTACTGCGGGTGAATATCTGTCAGCCGGCTTGCTTCGCAGCATCGACTTCGCTGGTCGCGCTCGCAGTGGAGAGCTGACCGCCGGAGTTCTCCAGGTGCGCACGGACGAACCAGTGGAACAGTTCGAGCTGAGCACTCTGGCCGATGAGCATGTCCTCGGTGATGGGGTCGATCTCGCCGACCTCTTCGATGTTCTTGCGGGTGGTCTCGATGACCCCGGTGTAGACGAGATCGAGAGCGCCGAGGTGCTCGATCGCCGTCGCCCGGCCGATCGAGTAGTCGTCCCAGGAACGTTCCTTGACGATGGTGCCCGGCGTGCCCTTAGCGGAGGAACCGAGTGTCGCGATGCGCTCGGCGACCTCGTCGGCGAAGCCGCGCACGGCCTCGACCTGAGGATCGAGCATTTCGTGGACCGAGATGAAGTTCGGTCCGACCACATTCCAGTGAATGTGCTTGAGCGTGAGATGGAGGTCGTTGTAGGCGTTCAGGCGATCCTGCAGGATCGCTGCGACGCGCGCGCCCACGTCCGACGAGAGTCCGGGAACGGTGTACGAGTTCTTGTCAGCCATGACGACGGTTTGCCCCATCACGGCGAAGTACAAACATGCCCCGCCGGATCGGATCCGGCGGGGCATGTGTGGTGCGGAACTACTTGTCGAGTCGAGGCGAATCGGTCCCCGACGTTCCCGTCGACGAGGAGCCGGCGGTGGAGGTTCCGTCCGTCGGATCGACGATCGGACTGTCGGCTGCGGCCTTGTCGACCGCGTCGGCGCTGTCTTCCTCCGGGGGATTCTTCAGGCTCAGGATGATCGAGCCTGCCAGGACCACGACGATGACCACCAGGCTGACGAAGGACGGGATCTCGGGGATCGACGTGCTGATCACCTTGTGCCCGGCCTGCAGGATCAGCTTGACGCCGATGAAGGCGAGGATGATCGCCAGTCCCTTGGACAGGTAGTGGAACTTCTCGAGCAGCCCTGCGAGCAGGAAGTACAGGGCACGCAGGCCGAGGATCGCGAACGCGTTCGAGGAATACACGATGAACGGGTCGTCGGTCACCGCCAGAACTGCAGGAACGCTGTCTACTGCGAACACCAGGTCGGCGGCCTCGATCGCCACCACGACGGCGAGCAGTGGCGTTGCCACCCGCTTGCCTGCTTCCTTGACGAAGAACTTGGTGCCGGAGTACTCGTCCTGAACGGGGACGATCTTCTTGAGCAAGCGCACTGCGATGGAGGTGCCGGGGTCGTACGAGTCGTCCTCGTCCTTCATCAGCTTGTACGCGCTGTAGAGCAGGATGGCGGCGAAGACGAACAGAACGGCGGCGAACTTGCTGACGATGGCCACACCGGCGGCCAAGAAGATGGCACGGAAGACCAGGGCACCGATGACACCGAAGAACAACACGCGGTGCTGGTACTCACGGGGGACCTTGAAGTAGCCGAAGATCAGTGCGAAGACGAAGAGGTTGTCGACCGACAGACTCTTCTCTAGCAACCACGCCGTGGTGTATTCGACGCCGGCCGTCGTTCCCAGTGTGAAGAAGACGACGATGCCGAACACGATGGCCACGCCTACCCACAGTGCGCTCCACCATGCGGCTTCCTTGAAGCCGATGATGTGCGCACCGCGGTGCGCCAACAGGTCGATTGCCAGCAGGATGAGGACGACGGCACCGAAAGCCGCCCACGCCCACCACGGAACGACGTTCATGAACGACCACCCTTACCGGTGAACTTCGTGCCCAACTGCTTCAACTTCGCCTGATTCTCGGGCTTGGTCGCATAGCGACGAGCTCGGTCGATCATCTGTTTGCCCTGAGGGCTGCGAGCGAATGCGGTCAATTTCTGTGTCAAGGACGACATCTGTCACTGCTCCTAACGTTCTCGTTCGATCGGTGTGTGGGCGGTTCGACCGCGACTACTCCAGTGTGACTGTTGGCTTTCCTGCAAACAGGGTCGGTTTGCGGACATGTTTCGGCGGACTTTATTGCCGACTTCCGGCAACCTCGTCCTCCAGTGTGATTCAGGAAATCAGGCCGGATCGCGGCCAGTCGAGCAACATCGCGCCGAGTACTGCCGTATGCAGCGCAAATGCCTCGACGGGGTTGCCCACATCCTGCCCGGTCAAATCTCTTATTCGCGACAATCTGTACGTGACCGCGCGCACGGACAGATGCATCCGGCGCGCGGTGGACGCCGAGTTCGCACCGGTCTCGAAGTACACCTGCAACGTTTCCAGTAGTGGGCCGGCACCACCCCGAGCGCTCGTCAACGGGGTCAGCAACGTCTCGACCAGATCGGCGATCGCGGCGCGATCACTGATCAGAACTCGATAGACGAGCAGGTCACGGGCATCGACGACGGGTGTGTCGAGCCCCAACGAGGAGGCGAGATCGAGCGCGTCCAGGGCGTCCCGGTACGACGCCGCCACGCCGACTGCGCCGCTGCGTGGGCGACCGACTCCGAGCTGTATCCGTCCGTACTCTCCTCGACGGCGCAGGTCGACGGTGTCACTCGGGCCGGATGCCGATGCACCGAGGACCCGTCCCGTGCGGGTGAGTACGTGATCGACGGCCGCGCGATCGGGTGCGGGAAACACCACGATCAGCCGACCTTGCTTGGTGGCGACGAGGAGATCGGCGTCCCCCTTGCTGCCCTGCACGCTGCGTTCGACCAGACCGATGGCCGACGTCGCGTCGGTGAACGGAACCGTGGACGTGACCACAGCGACTGCGTGCGGACTCGACAGGTCCAGCCCGAACGTCTCCGCACGTCCCAGGACACCGGCGACATCGGCCGTTCCCGAGAGCAGGTCGTCCACGAATTCGCGGCGCGCCAGTACCTCGGCGCGAACCAACGTCCGCCGGGCGAGTTGGAAACCTTCGGCGAGTTCGGCCGCGGCGTCGTCGACGGCTCGGAGCATGACCTCGCCTGCGGTGACGACCCCGGCCGGGTCTGTTGCGGCAGCCTGGACGGCGGGCAACTCGCGCCACAGTCGCCACGCCGCCGACAGATAGAGGTCGAGCAACGCGCGTAGGGCCACACCCGCTCGGGCTGCTTCGTCGCCGTGTACGCGGCACTCCCGCAGTTGCTTGCGGGTGAGCGGAACGCCTGCATCCACCGCGTCGGTCACGACGTCGAGAAAGTTCCCCAGGAACGCGACGTCCAGGCCGCCTGCGTCGGAGGCCGCGTGTGCGGCCACCGCGTCGAGCGGTGTCGCGTCCGGCTGTGTGGCCATGTGTTCGAGGGTCTCCCATCCGAGTCGAGGTCAATGGTAGGCGGCGCTCACACCGATACCGGCTCGACAACGAGCTCGCGGACCGCGCGGCGTGTTCGGTGTGCGACCGGGTGGCTCGGGGAGCAGAATCACCGAAATCGCCTCGCGGCGGCTGCTGTACCGCCCGCGGCACGGTTCGGTCCGCACCGTTCGTCTTCACGTTGGGAGTCTCGACCATGACATCGTCGAACGGACCCGCATCGGGTCTGCGCTCGCAGTTGTTCCGCAGGAAACCGATCGCAGAGCCCGACCAGCAGCCCGGTGGTCTGGAGCGCACCATCGGGACGTTCCAACTGACGATGTTCGGAGTGGGAGCGACCATCGGCACCGGCATCTTCTTCGTGCTCTCGCTCGCCGTTCCCGAGGCCGGTCCGGCCGTGGTCCTGTCGTTCCTGGCCGCAGGAATTGCCGCCGGGCTCGCCGCTATCTGCTACGCCGAAATGGCCTCGGCAGTGCCGGTATCGGGATCGACGTACTCCTACGCATACGTGACGATGGGGGAGGTGGTCGCAATGGGTGTTGCGGCCTGCCTGCTGCTGGAGTACGGGGTGTCGAGTGCCGCGGTGGCGGTCGGCTGGAGCGGGTACCTCAACGAACTTCTCGGCAATCTCTTCGGCTTCACCATCCCGCACGCGTTGTCCGCAGCACCGGGCGACGCCGATCCGGGAATCCTGAATCTGCCCGCCGTGGTGCTGATCGTTCTGTGCGCCGTATTGCTCATTCGCGGGGCGAGCGAGTCCGCAGCGGTGAACGCAGTCATGGTCGTCATCAAGCTGGGCGTGCTCGCGCTGTTCGCCGTCGTCGGCTTCACGGCCTTCGATTCCGGCAACTTCTCGGACTTCATGCCGCTCGGAGCGGCAGGCGTCACCGCGGCGGCCGGCACCATCTTCTTCTCGTTCATCGGTCTCGATGCCGTCTCGACAGCCGGGGACGAGGTCAAGAATCCACAGAAAACCATGCCGCGAGCCATCATTGCCGCGCTCGTCGTGGTGATCGTCTTCTACCTCGTCGTTGCGGTCGCGGCGTTGGGAACACAGCCATGGACCGCATTCGCCGGGCAGGAAGAAGCCGGGTTGGCCGAGATTCTCCGAAATGTGACCGGACGGGCATGGCCGGCAACGATTCTGGCGGCGGGCGCGGTGATCTCGATCTTCTCGGTGACTCTGGTGACGATGTACGGGCAGACGCGCATTCTGTTCGCCATGGGCCGAGACGGGATGCTGCCCAAGGCATTCGCGAAGGTCAGTCCCCGGACCCACACCCCCGTCAACAACACGATCGTCGTCGCGGTGATCATCTCGATACTCGCTGCGTTCGTTCCGCTGGACAAGCTGGCCGATCTGGTGTCGATCGGAACGCTCGTCGCGTTCATCGTCGTGGCGATCGGCGTGATCGTCCTGCGCCGGACGATGCCCGACCTCGAGCGCCCGTTCAAGGTGCCGGGCTACCCGGTGACACCGATCCTGTCCATCGCCGCCTGCATCTACATCCTGTCCGGCTTGCGGTGGACCACGTGGTTCTGGTTCGGGCTCTGGCTCGCCGTCGTTCTCGCGTTCTACTTCCTGTGGGGTCGGCATCACTCGGCGCTTCGATCGGGTGGAAAGGATGCGGAATGAGCGTTCTGATCGCCTTCGCGCCCGGCAAGGGAAGTGTCGGTGCCCTCGACCTCGGTGCGCAACTGGCCCGCTCCTCGAACACGAACATCGACGTGGTGACCGTGGTTCCCAAGCCGTGGTCGACGCCGTCCATGGCCCGGGTCGACGCCGAGTTCGCGGACTGGGCCGCGTCGACGGCCACCGAGTCGGAGGCAAAAGCGCGCCACTACCTCGAGGAACGCGCACCCGATGTCGCGGCGTCGTTCCACCGGATGTCGCACCGCTCGGTGTCCACGGCATTGACCGAGGCCGCGGAGACCACCGGGGCGTCGATCCTGGTTCTGGGTTCCTCGGGTGACGGTGCCCTCGGGCAAGTTGTCGTCGGTTCCACCGCGGACAAGTTGCTTCATTCCTCGCCGGTCACCGTTGCCTTGGCCCCGCGCGGCTACCGCATTCGAGATCGGGCCGTCCTGACGCGGATCACGTGCGCGTTCTCGGGCGACAGTGAGGCCACCCGCGTCGTCGGGCCCACAGCGGAGTTGGCCCGCGATACCGGTGTGCCACTTCGCTTGGCCTCCTTCGTCGTTCGCGGGGCGACGATGTATCCGCCCGAGATCGGGCTGCGAGCCGAGGACGAGGTAGCGGCGGAGCTCGCCCGAGGGCTGAGCGAGGCGCTGACCGCTGCGGTGGACGACGCCGTCGCGGTGGGGCTACCGGCCGACCGCGTCGGCACAGAGTTGGCGACCGCGGGCAGTTGGCGAGAAGCACTCGACGAAGTGCATTGGCAGGACGGCGAAGTGCTGTCCATCGGATCGTCCGGGCCGTTGGGTCCGATCGCCCGGGTGTTCCTCGGTTCACGGGCAACGAAGATCATTCGGCACTCGCCCGTTCCGATTCTGGTGCTGCCGCGCCGGTGAGTGCCTGCTACCGGTTGAGCGCAAGCACCGACAGCAACTCGTACGCGACATGGGCCGCCGCGATGCCGGTGATCTCGGCGTGGTCGTATGCGGGTGCGACTTCCACGATGTCGGCACCGACCACGTTGAGCCCCACGAGACCGCGCAGCGTGTTGAGCAACTCGCGTGAGGTCATCCCGCCGGCCTCGGGTGTGCCGGTGCCCGGAGCATGCGCGGGATCGAGAACGTCGATGTCGACCGAGACGTAGACCGGGCCACCGTCGAGGCGACGACGCATCCGCTCGACGATGCTGGCCACACCGTCGACCTCGTAGTCGTCGGAGCGAATCACCTGGAAGCCGAGCACCCGGTCGTCCTCGAGGTCCTGCTCACTGTAGAGCGGGCCGCGGATACCGATGTGCTGTGAGCGTTCGAGGTCGATGAGCCCTTCCTCGCTCGCCCGCCGAAACGGCGTCCCGTGTGTGTACGGCGCACCGAAGTACGTATCCCAGGTGTCGAGGTGGGCGTCGAAGTGCAACACCGCTATCGGCCCGTGATCACGTGCGAGCGAACGCAGGATCGGGAGCGCGATGGTGTGGTCGCCGCCGAGAGTCAGTACCGAAGAGCCGTCGGCGCGCAGGTCCGTCACGGCATCGTGCACCGTCTGCAGCGCTTCGGTGATGTCGAACGGATTGACTCCGATGTCGCCGAAGTCGGCTACCTGTTGGCGTGCGAACGGCGAGACCTGCAGGGCAGGGTTGTAGGGCCGCAACAGTTTCGACGCCGCACGAATGTGGCCGGGTCCGAAGCGCGCACCCGGCCGGTAGCTCACACCTGAATCGAACGGCACGCCGAGAATCGTCACGTCTGCCCGCGACACCTCGTCGAGCCGGGGGAGTCGCGCGAATGTCGTCGGTTCGGCGTAACGGGGAACCTTGGTGGCGTCGAGCGGGCCGACCGGGGTGTGTTCCGGGTTGTTCGCGTTCATCGAGATGTCCCTCCGCAGTCGAGCGCCCGGCCGTCGAAAGGTCGACCATGTCGCTCGGCAAGCGTTACTCTGATGCTCGGTCTTGTCAACACAAGTTTCCTGAAAGGCGAAAAGGGTGTCTTCAGCCGCGCAGGTCGACGTCGATGCGCCACGGATCGGTGCGCGCCTGAAGGAGGCGCGCCTGAAGAAGCGGCTCACGCTCGACGCGCTCGCCTACACCTGCGGGGTCACCAAGGGCTATCTGTCCAAGCTCGAGCGCGATCAGGTGAACGCATCGGTCGCGTCCCTGGTTCGAGTGTGCGCCGCGCTCGACGTACCGGTCGGCTCGCTGTTCGACGACGCACCCGTCGGCGAAGTGGTACGCGCACAGTCGTTGCCGCGCATCATGTTCGGTGGGGAACAGATGACCGAGTATCTGCTGACGCCGGTAGGGGAGCGCCGCGTGCAGGTGTTGTTGGGGCATATAGAACACGGCGGCGGAAGTGGGTCCGAGGCGTACACGCTGCCGCTCGACGTGAGCTTCGTGTACGTGATCGACGGCGAGCTACGGGTGATCTTCGACGCCGATCCCGGAGCGGACTTCGGCGGGGACGACATCTCGCTCGGGGCGGGGGACGCATTCACGTTCTCGCCGCGCCGTCGGCACAGTTTCCGCAGCGACAGCAGCGGTGGGGCGCGAGTGTTGTGGGTGCTGGCACCAGCCCTGCCCGAAGAACTGCCGATCGGAAAGCCGGGGTTGCATCGGTGACGAATACCGTCTCGCTCTATCAGGGGCCGGAGGATTCCGGCGATGTCGAGTCGAACCTCGAAGCACTCGACGCCGCGGCCGCGGCAGCCGCTGCGGCCGGCGCATCGATCCTGGTCACCCCGGAGATGTCGGTCAGCGGTTACGACATCGGCGAACTCGTCGTCGACCGCGCCGAACCGTTCGACGGGCCGATCTTCGGGAAGGTGGCCGAGATCGCCCGTGCTCACGGTGTCGCCATTGTGTACGGGTATCCGGAACGCAGCGGCGAGTCGGTGTACAACGCTGTTCAGGTGGTCGATGCGACCGGTACGTCACTGGCGCGTTACCGCAAGACGCACCTCTTCGGTGAGCTCGATCGTGCGCACTTCACCCCAGGCCAGGAGTTGTTGGTGCAGTTCGACTTCGGAGATCTGCGCTGCGGTCTGCTCACCTGTTACGACGTCGAATTTCCGGAAACCGTCCGCGCGCACGCCGACGCGGGTACGCAATGGTTGATCGTCCCGACCGGTCTGATGTCTCCCTTCGAGATCATCGCAACCCACGTGGTTCCCACGCGGGCCTACGAGAGTCAGGTGTTCGTCACCTACGTCAATCGGTGCGGCACCGAATCGACTCTGACCTATTGCGGGCTGACATGCGCAGTCGCACCCGACGGCACCGACATCGCCAGAGCCGGTGTGCACGAACAACTCTTGACGGTGCACTTGGACCCCGCCGACCTCGACAGGTCCCGAGCGATCAACACCCACCTTTCCGACCGACGTCCGGATCTGTATCGGACGGCACCTCGTCCCGTAGGGACCGCAGGCCCGGTACGAGCCGAGCAGGAGAACGACAGATGACCACCCCCGTCACCCCGGACAGCGCGATCGAGCCCGAGGACGAACAACCGCTCACCATGTTCGGGCCGGATTTTCCGTTCGCCTACGACGATTACCTCGCCCACCCGGCCGGCCTGGGAAGTGTTCCCGACGCCGCACTCGGTACCCGAGTTGCGGTGGTCGGCGGCGGACTCGCAGGAATGGTCGTGGCCCGCGAATTGCTTCGGCTCGGCCTGGAACCGGTTGTGTACGAATCGGATCGAATCGGCGGCCGCATGCGATCGGTGCCGTTCGAGGGACATCCGGGTGTGGTGGCCGAGATGGGCGCGATGCGGTTTCCGCCGTCCTCGACCGCGTTGTTCCACTACCTCGACTCCGTCGGGCTCGAGACGACGCCGTTTCCGAACCCGTTGGCCGAGGCGACCCCCAGCACGGTGATCGACATCAAGGGCACCAGCCATTACGCCCGCAAGCTCGAGGATCTCCCGCCGATCTTCGCCGAGGTCGCCGACGCATGGAACAGGACGCTCGAGGAGCACGCCGAACTGCTTCCGCTGCAGCGCGCCATCCGCAGGCGAGACGCGGCCGAGATCAAGCGCATCTGGAACGAACTGATCGTGAAATTCGACGATCAGACCTTCTACGGATTCCTCGCTGCGTCCGAGCATTTCTCGTCGTTTCGCATGCGAGAGTTGTTCGGCCAGGTCGGTTTCGGAACAGGAGGCTGGGACACCGACTATCCCAACTCCATTCTCGAGATCCTTCGTGTCGTCATCACCGCAGCCGACGATCACCACCGCGGCATCGTCGGCGGGTCGCAGCAGTTGCCGATGCGGTTGTGGACCGACACACCCGGGGACCTGGCGCACTGGCCGGCGGGCACGTCGGTGTCCTCGGTGAACGGCGGCACCACGATGCCGCGCGTCACCGAGATCAGGCGCACCGAGGGCGGCACCACGATTCACGACGACCGAGGAAACATTCGTACGTACGCGGCCGCGGTCGTGACCGCGCAGAGTTGGATGTTGCTCAGCAACATCAGGTGCGACGACGATCTGTTCCCGATCGATCACTGGACCGCCATCGAACGCACCCACTACATGGGGTCGACGAAGGTCTTCGCACTCGTCGATCGGCCGTTCTGGAAAGACAAGGACCCGGTGACCGGGCGTGATCTGGTCAGCATGACGCTGACCGACCGGATGAGCCGCGGCACATATCTTCTCGATCAGGGCGAAGGAAAACCGGGGCTGATCTGCCTGTCCTACACGTGGTCCGACGACTCCCTCAAACTGCTGGCTCTCGATCCCACCGAACGCATGAACATCATGTTGCGATCCCTCGAGGAGATCTACCCGGGCGTCGACTTCCGCAGCCACATCATCTCGACTCCGGTGACGCTGTCCTGGGAGACCGAGCGCGACTTCATGGGCGCGTTCAAGGCGAACCTGCCGGGGCACTACCGGTATCAGGAAAGACTGTTCACCCACTTCGTGCAGGACGAACTCGAACCCCGGCACCGCGGCATCTTCCTTGCCGGCGACGACATCTCGTGGACCGCCGGTTGGGCGGAGGGCGCGATTCACACGGCACTGAACGCGGTGTGGGGCGTCGTACATCACCTGGGTGGCGCCTCGGCACCGGACAACCCGGGCCCGGGGGACGTCTTCGACACCATCGCGCCGCTTCGATTGGGCGACTAACGCTTCGCTGCAGCCGATCGAGGTGGGCGCTCGTCGAACACGAACAGAGCCAGCGCAACGATCAGCATGACGGCCACCACCCAGATCGCGCGCAGCGCGAACAGTTCCACCGACACCGCGCCGAGTACAGCGCCGCCGAGAAATCCCGAGATCACCGCGCCGAACCGCCGAGCCCGAATCCCCGCCTCCCGATCGTGCTCGACCACACGATGAAACGCCGCCATGGCCATGGTGCGGAGGTTGCCCGTCGTCATCGTCGTGTTGAACGGCGAATCCACCAACACCCGAAAGGTCGTCACCTGCACGCCCGCGACATGCGCGAGGATGACCGACACCACCGCATCGGGAACCGTTGCCGGCAGAAACCCGACGATCACCAGAACCAGGATCTCGTAGCAGAGCACAGCCCGCACCGGCCTGCGCACGATCCTCTCGATCGCAGGCAACGCGATGAACTCCGCCGTCATGACACCCAGAACGAACGCAGTCAACGGCGGCAGGAACACCAGCGCCTCCACCCAACGCCCGCCCGCCACGTCCACGCCGAGCAGCACCACATTGCCGGTCTGGGCACCGGCGAACACACCGCCGCGAGTGACATAGGTGTACGCATCCAGAAAACCGCCCACTGCCGCGAGCAGCACTCCGAGCCGAACCGACTTCGCAGTGGCGACGGAGATCTGGGGTTCAGGACGAGGGGTGGTCATCGCGAAATCCTGACACAGAGGAGTGCTCTCATGCCGCCAGTAGGGAGAGCAGCAATTCCGCACGCACCCGCGCCGACGTCAGATCCACCGCCAGCAACTCCTCGCATCGCGTGATGCGGTTGCGCAAGGTGTGACGGTGCACCGACAGGTGGGCGGCGGCGGTCTCCCAGTGCCCGTTGGCCTCCAGGAACGCCCGAAGCGAACCCACCAGATCCGCGGTGTGGGTGCGGTCGTACTCGGCCAGTACGGCGATGGTGACGGCAGCCATGGCGCGCAACGACTCCCGAACCGGTTCCGAGGCCAGCAGCATCGACCCGGTGAAGTGGACGACCCGATCACCGTGGCCGGCCGCCGCACACGCCAGCCGCGCTTGTTTCAGCGCAGTGGGGGCCTCGGTGATGTGCATCTCGGTACCGACCCCCGCGCACACCGAGCGAGGGAGCGAATCCATCAGCTGCGCAATCGAAGTCGCGTTGTCGCCGGGCAGCAGCAACTCGACACCGTCGTCGGTGGACCTGACGAACGTGGGCCGTGCGTGGGCGCGGAACTGCGCATCGACGGCATCGGCGATGGAACCCCTCCGCCCCGTCGCGCCGCGGAGTACCACCACGATGATGCGTGAGTCGTCGTCGGCCGCATCGGCGAGATAGCTCGGTATCTGCGTGTCACCGGGGGACATGAGATGCCCGTCGAGAAGAAGTCCGAGCGCACGCGAGTTGAGGGCCGTCTGTTCCGCGCGAAGCCGCGCAGGCTTTTCCAGTTCGAGGGTTATCAGCGACACTGCATGCCCGAGCAATATCTGCTCGACTCCCGTCACAGGTCCCTTCGTGCGTATCGCGAGAAAGCTCGGCGCACTGGCCGTGATCGGTACCGAGTGCAGGCTCACGGTGCGACCCGGCTCGCTCACCGACACCGTCGCGGTCGACGACGACGGACGGATGCTGGCGGCGATCTCGCGAGCCTGCTCGACCAGATCCGCCGCGTCGACCGGATGGAACGACTCGGTCCGATGTCCGATCAGTGCGACGGATGTGGACGTGGCGACCGCCAGTTCGCGCACGATCGCGTCGACGCCGCCGTGCAGTGCGGCGCGGGTGATGCGGCTCTGAACCGACGCCGCCCGCAGGACTTCCTCGTATTCCTGCTCGGCGATGCGTGTGGTGATCGCCCGAATGACTGCGGCGAAAGGAGTGTCGTAGGGAACCTCGACGACGGGTAGCCCGACCTCGTCGGCCGCGTCCAGAAGTTCTCTCGGAATCACCCTGTGCGAGAGCCCGGTTCCGAATCCGAGGCAGGCAACCCCAGCCGTTCGAAGTGTGTGGACGTACTGCGCGAGTGCGGGGCCGTGAGAGTCGAAGCCGAGCCCTGTCGTCAGGATCAGCTCGCCGCCGGACAACCACGGACTCGGATCGGTGAGCTCGGTCGCCTGCGCGAAGGTGATGGCCGCGGTGCTGCGCTCGGGTCCGCCGCGATGACTCAGCCGGAGGTCGCGTTGTCTCAACAACCAGGAAATCTGCACACTCACCTGTCGCACTGTAATCGCACCTGACGAAATGGAGTGCGTATCTGCTCCTGAATGTACTTATCGGCAGTGTCCAGTCGTCCCGGGCGGTCGCATACTTGCTGCACAGCGACCAACCCGAAAGGTGCGACCATGGCTTCGATCGAATACCGACTTCCGCAGGAGCGCAGGATCGTCACCGCGTTCCCCGGCCCGAAATCCTCGGCGCTGGCCGAGCGCCGCAAGGCCGTCGTCGGTGCAGGCGTTGCATCGACGTTGCCGGTGTATGTGGCCGACGCGGACGGCGGTGTCGTGGTCGATGTCGACGGCAATTCGTTGATCGACCTCGGTGCCGGTATCGCCGTCACGACCGTCGGTGCGTCGAATCCGGCTGTCGTTGCTGCCGTGCAGGATCAGGTTGCTCACTTCACCCACACCTGCTTCATGATCGCGCCCTACGAGGGATACATCGCGGTCGCCGAGAAGCTGGCCGAACTCACACCCGGTGATCACGACAAGCGCACCGTGTTGTTCAACAGTGGTGCCGAGGCCGTCGAGAACGCAGTCAAGATCGCCCGGCATGCCACCGGCCGCTCGGCTGTGGTCGTGTTCGATCACGCGTATCACGGCCGCACGAACCTGACGATGGCTCTGACCTCGAAGTCGATGCCGTACAAGAGTGGATTCGGGCCGTTCGCTCCCGAGGTCTATCGGGTTCCGATGTCGTACCCGTTCCGTGAGGGCCTCGGTGCCGACGGATCGGCCGTCACCGGTGCACAGGCCGCCGCTCGTGCGATCTCCATGATCGAAAAGCAGGTCGGCGCAGACAATCTCGCTGCGATCCTGATCGAGCCGATCCAGGGTGAGGGCGGCTTCGTCGTGCCGGCGGACGGGTTCCTGCCTGCGCTGGTCGAGTGGGCGCGCGAGCATGATGTCGTGTTCATCGCCGACGAGGTGCAGTCCGGATTCACTCGCACCGGTGCCTGGTTCGCCAGCGAGCACGAGGGCATCGTGCCGGATCTGATCACCATGGCCAAGGGCATCGCGGGCGGTATGCCGCTGGCTGCGGTGACCGGCCGGGCCGATCTGATCGACGCCGTGCATCCCGGTGGGCTCGGCGGCACCTACGGAGGCAATCCCGTCGCGTGCGCCGCAGCACTGGCATCGATCGAACAGATGGAGACCCTCGACCTCAACGGCCGCGCCCGCGACATCGAACGCATCGTCGTCGATCGGCTCGCGGCGTTGATGCCGGAGGTGGGGATCATCGGTGAGGTTCGAGGCCGTGGGGCCATGCTCGCCGTCGAGCTCGTCGTACCGGGTGGGCGTGAACCGAACGCGGAGGCGACCAAAGCCGTTGCTGCTGCGGCACTCGCGGCTGGGGTGATCGTGTTGACGTGCGGGACCTACGGCAACGTCCTGCGCCTGCTTCCGCCGCTGGTGATCTCCGACGAGTTACTCGACGACGCACTCACGGTCCTCGAGAACGCACTGCGCGACGCTTCGAAGGGACTCTGACATGGCCGTCGAGCAGTTGTTGTCCTCGTTGCCCACCGACCTGTGGCTCGGTGGAAAGCAGACCCCCGCGCAGTCCGGCGCGCGATTCGCCGTCCTGAATCCCGCCACCGGTGAGGAGCTGACCACCGTCGCCGACGCGGGTGCGGCCGACGGCATCGCGGCCCTCGATCTCGCCGCCGCGGCGCAACCGGAGTGGGCGGCGACGCCTGCACGGGAGCGAGCCGAGATTCTGCGGCGCGCCTTCGATCTGCTGCAAGAACGTGCAGCAGATTTCGCTCTACTGATGACCCTGGAAATGGGAAAATCGTTGGCGGAGAGTCGCGGTGAAGTGAACTACGGCGGTGAATTCCTACGCTGGTTCAGCGAGGAAGCGGTCCGGATCGGCGGCCGGTACACCCCTGCGCCCGCCGGTAACGGCCGAATTCTGGTCACCAAGATGCCGGTCGGCCCGGTGCTGGCGATCACTCCGTGGAACTTCCCGCTGGCCATGGGAACTCGCAAGATCGGTCCCGCGCTCGCAGCGGGTTGCACCGTCATCGTCAAGCCGGCCGAGGACACCCCACTGACGATGCTCCTGCTCGGCCAGGTGTTCGCCGACGCCGGATTGCCCAGCGGTGTGTTGTCGGTGCTCCCGGCCTCGGATGCTGCATCGGTCACCGGGCCGTTGATGGACGACCCCAGACTGAGGAAGGTCACGTTCACCGGATCGACCGGAGTGGGAAAGCTGTTGGTGCGCAATGCAGCCGACCGACTGCTCCGGACATCGATGGAGCTCGGCGGCAATGCGCCGTTCATCGTGTTCGAGGACGCGAACATCGATGCCGCGGTCGACGGGGCGATGCTCGCCAAGATGCGTAACGGCGGCGAGGCATGCACTGCAGCAAACCGTCTGTACGTGGCCGAGTCCGTTCGCGAGGAATTCACCGAGAAGCTGACCGCGAGAATCGCGGCGCTGACGGTCGGCCCCGGTGATCGCGACGGCACCGACATCGGACCACTCATCAACGACAAGCAGCGGCGGACGGTGTCGGCACTCGTCGACGATGCCGTTGCCAAGGGTGCCCACATCCGCACCGGCGGATCGGTGCCCGACGGTCCCGGGTTCTTCTACACGCCCACTGTGCTCGACCGTATCCCGGCCGACGCAAACCTGTTGCGTGACGAGATCTTCGGGCCGGTTGCCGCCATCGTCGGATTCGAGACCGAGGACGAGGCCGTCGCCGCGGCCAACGACACCCGGTACGGATTGGTGGCCTATTTCTACACCGGAAGCCTCGATCGGGCTCTGCGGGTCTCGGCTGCTCTCGACACCGGGATGGTGGGGGTCAACCGGGGCGCCATCTCCGACGCCGCGGCCCCCTTCGGCGGTGTGAAGGAGTCGGGCTTCGGACGAGAGGGCGGCTCGGAAGGGATCGAGGAATACCTCGAGACCAAGTACATCGCGCTGCAGTAGATCGCAGCGGTGCAGTAGATCGGAACGGTGCGCTCCACTCCTGAGGCCGGCGCGGCACATTCGCCGCAGGGTGGAGCGCACCGGGCGTGCCGTCCCTAACCCCTCGCGGCCGCAATTCGCTTCTCGGCCAATCGGTCCGCGGCCGCACCCAGCAGGATCCCTTCGGTGCGTGCCATGGCGAAGATGTCGGTGACGGTGGTGCGGATCTTTCCGATGGTGGCCATCACCTTGGCCGAATCTCGGCCGCGCAGTTCACCTTCCACCTGGATCAAGCCGCCGGCATTGGCCACGTAGTCCGGTACCCAGACGATGCCCCGGGCGGCCAGCAACGATTCGACGTCGGGCGTGAGCAGTTGATTGTTCGCAGCACCGCACACGATGGACGCCGACAGCCGGTCCACCGAGGACGCGTCGAGCGTTGCTCCCATGGCGCACGGGGCGTACACATCGATGTCGGCACCGATGATGTCGGTTCCGATCGCGACGCCGGGGAAGTCCTGGGCGATCCGATCGAGTGCAGGTTCGTAGGAGTCGCTGACGAGCACGTCGGCACCCGCTCCGCGCAGGAGCGCCACCAGGTTGTAACCCACCTTGCCTGCGCCTTCGACACCTACTCGTCTGCCGGTCAGATCGTCGGAGCCCCAGGTCGATTCGGCTGCTGCCAGCAGAGAGAGATAAACCCCGAGTGCCGTCTGTGGACCGCTGTCGCCGGTGCCGCCCGCGGTGGTGTTCTTACCGACGACGTAGGCCGTTTCTTCGGCGACGATATCGAGGTCGTCGCTGTTGGTGCCGACGTCGCCTGCCGTGACGTACGTGCCGCCGAGCGATTCGACGAACCGGCCGTAGGCCTCGAGCAATGTCGGGGTCTTGATGACGGTCGGGTCGCCGATGATGACTGCCTTGCCGCCGCCCAGATCCACCCCTGCGACAGCCGCCTTGTAGGTCATCCCGCGGGAGAGTCGCAGTACGTCGGTCACGGCGTCCTGCTCGGTTGCGTACGGGTAGAAGCGCGTTCCGCCGAGCGCCGGTCCCAACACGGTCGAGTGAATCGCGACGATTGCGCGCAGACCGGTGTCTCGATCGTGGCAGAACACCACGCGCTCGTGCGCGGAGTCATGTGGCATGTCGGGCCGGTCGAAGACACCGGATGCGGCCGGTGCCGGTGCCGAATTCGCGTTCTGGGCAACAGAAGAGCGATGTCGAGTGGGTGTGACGGCAGAGTGGTCGGCAACGACGGACACAGTCGGTCTCTTTCGGTCAGGGGATGGGAGCAGATGCAGAGGCTGCCCGGATGTCTTGTCCGTCACAGGGTGTCGTGCACGACGCAGACCGGTCAACCGGCATCGCTCGGACCGTGCAGATTGCGTGATGCGGTCGGTATCGGTCCGGCGGGGATGGTCGGGGTGCTCAGCGGCGGCCGTCATCGGCGAGCTGTTCGAGCAACGGCTTGGTTCGATACTGAATCAGCTCGGACATGGCGATCGACATGTTGGTCCGCTCGACGCCAGGAATGTCGAGGATCAGGCCGGCTATGCGGTACAGGTCGTCGGCGTCGACCGCCGCAATGCGGATGTGCATGTCCGCTGCGCCGGACAGACCGAACACCTCGAGTACTTCGGGGATCGTCCGGAGGTGCTCGGTGACCGCTGCCAACGTGTGCTGATTGACCTGAGCGGTCACGAAGGCCTGCAACGGGCGTCCCAGAGACTTCGGTGGAATGCGGTGATCGATGGGGGTGAGCGATCCCTTGTCGTCCCACCGCCCGAGGCGTGCCTGGACGGTGTTGCGGGACAGGCCCAACGTTGTTGCGAGTTCGACGCCGGTGGCTCGAGGCTTGGCGCACAGGGCCAGGAGGAGTCGGGCGTCGGTCTTGTCGAGATCGGTCATTGCGCACTTCCTGTAGCTCGGTCGTTACCCGATATTGTGCACACTGCGTAATTCTGAAGTCGTCACTTGTGCACGCTGGGCGTCGGTGGTGTCCTTGTGAAGGACATCACATCACGACGGAGAGTGCCACGGACATGAACACCACCTCGCTGATACAGCTGATCAAGGAATCCGGAACGGTGGTCCGCAACGAGACGTATTCCCCTCTGGTCGCGGACATCGACACGGCTGCGATGAAGGAGATCTATCGCGATCTGGTGGTCGTCCGGCGCATCGACGCCGAGGCCACCGCGCTGCAGCGGCAAGGCGAGTTGGGGTTGTGGGCTCCGTTGCTCGGACAGGAAGCGGCGCAGGTCGGCTCGGCCCGCGCGCTCGACTCCGAGGACTTCGTGTTCGCCAGCTACCGCGAGCACGGGGTCGCCTACTGCCGCGGAGTCGATCCCACTCGCATGCTCCGCTTCTGGCGCGGATCGACCCTGTCGGGATGGGATCCGTACGAATATCGAATGACGACTCCGGCGATCATCGTCGGCTCGCAGGGTCTGCACGCGACCGGATACGCAATCGGCATGCAGCTCGAGGGTGCCGACGGTGCTGCCATCACGTACTTCGGAGACGGAGCAACCAGTCAGGGCGATATCTCGGAGGCTCTCGGTTTCGCCGCCAGTTTCCATGCGCCGGTGGTGTTCTTCTGCCAGAACAACCAGTGGGCGATCTCCGAACCGGTGACCGTGCAGACCAAGTCGACGATCGCGGCACGCGGTGAGGGATTCGGCATCCCGTCGGTACGAGTCGACGGAAACGACGTGCTCGCTGTGCTGGCCGTGACCAGAGCGGCGCTCGCCCGAGCCCGTGAGGGCAGCGGCCCGACGCTCATCGAGGCCGTCACCTACCGAATGGGGCCGCACACCACGTCCGACGATCCGACGAGATATCGATCCGGGGCCATGGACGACGAGTGGCGTGCCAAGGATCCGATCGACCGAATCGAGAAGCTGCTCAGACGAATCGGCGTGTTCGACGACGAGTTCGTGGCTTCGGTCCAGCGGACGGCGGACGACGTCGCCGCCGATTTGCGACGTGGATGCCTCGAGACCGTCGAACCCGAAGCGATGACGGTATTCGACAACGTCTACGCCGACCCGCACTCTCTGCTGGACGACGAGCGGGCCCAATTCGCCTCCTACCAAGCTGGATTCGAAGGAGTCACGTCATGACCACCCTGGAACGGCCCACCAGCCTGCCGCTGGGCAAAGCCATCAATGCCGGCCTGCGTCGCGCGATGGAGAACGATCCCAAGGTGTTGCTGATGGGTGAGGACATCGGCAAGCTCGGTGGCGTCTTCCGCATCACCGACGGCCTGCAGAAGGACTTCGGGCCCGGCCGAGTACTGGACATGCCGCTGGCCGAATCGGGCATCATCGGTACCGCTGTGGGCCTGGCGATGCGCGGATTCCGTCCCGTGTGCGAGATCCAGTTCGACGGCTTCATCTACCCGGCGTTCGATCAGATCGTGTCGCAGGTAGCCAAACTGCACTATCGCACGAGCGGAAATGTCAAGATCCCGATGACCATCCGCGTGCCCTACGGCGGCGGAATCGGTGCAGTGGAACATCATTCGGAATCGCCGGAGGGCTACTTCGCCCAGACCGCCGGACTGCGCGTGGTGACCTGCAGCAACGCCGCCGACGGCTACTCGATGATCCAGCAGGCCATCGCCAGTGATGATCCCGTGCTGTTCTTCGAACCCAAACGTCGATACTGGGAGAAGAGTGCGATCGACCTCGGTGCCGACGATCTCGACACCGCCTTCCCGCTGCATCGGGCGCGGGTGGTCACCGAGGGCACCGACATCACACTGGTGGCCTACGGACCGTTGGTGTCCACTGCCCGTAAGGCAGCCGAAGTTGCTGCACACGAGGGTATCTCGATCGAGGTCATCGATCTGCGGTCGCTCTCGCCGATCGACTTCGAGACCGTCGAAGCGTCGGTGCGCAAGACCGGACGGCTCGTCGTCACACACGAGGCCCCGGTTTTCATGGGACTCGGCTCGGAGATAGCCGCCCGCATCTCCGAGCGGTGCTTCTACAACCTCGAAGCGCCGGTGCTGCGGGTCGGTGGATTCGGAACGCCGTACCCGGCGTCGAAGCTCGAGAAGTTCTATCTTCCCGACGTCGACCGGATCCTCGACGCAGTGGACCGCTGCCGTTCGCACTGAGCTGCCGTTCGCATTGAGCTGCCGTTTCGCCTCGATCACACATCCTCCGCCGATACCGACCGAACAGGATTCGACGATGTCCACCATCAAGAGTTTTCCGCTGCCCGACCTGGGGGAGGGCCTCACAGAGGCCGACCTGTTGACCTGGCTCGTCGCGGTCGGTGACACCATCGAACTCAATCAGAACATCGCCGAGGTCGAGACGGCCAAGGCTGCGGTCGAGTTGCCTTCCCCGTTCGCCGGGGTCGTTGCTGCCCTGCATGTTTCCGAGGGCGACACGGTGGAGGTCGGAGTGCCGATCATCGACATCAGAGTCGGCGGTGAGGACGAACCGGTTGCGTCCGATCCGGAGCAGTCCGTTTCCCCGATTCAGAACACCTCTTCCGGGGAGGACGAGGACGAGCGCGTTCCGGTGCTCGTGGGTTACGGCGTCGCGAAGGAAGGCTCCAGCCGACGCGGTGGCCGCGTCGACTCACCCGCGGCGTCCGCGCCGAACGTCCAGAACGGAAAGCCGCTTGCGGCCCCACCGGTACGAAAGATGGCCAAGGACAACGGCGTCGATCTCAACGAGCTGCCCGCGAGTGGCTCCCACGGCGACGTCACCCGTCAGGACGTGGAGTCGTACCTCGAGGGCGCGTCGGCGGTGCAGAGTGAGACCGATGTGCAGAGTGGTACCGATGCGCAGCAGTCGGTATCCGGGCGGACCGGTCGAGAGGAGCGCACTCCGATCAAGGGTGTACGCAAGCACACCGCCGAGGCCATGGTGCGAAGTGCGTTCACTGCACCTCACGTCACCGAATTCGTGACCGTCGACGTGACCGAGACGCTCGAACTCCTCGAGTCGCTGCGGTCCTCCACGCATTTCCGGGACGTGCGGCTGACGCCGTTGGCTCTGGTGTCCAAAGCCGTTCTCGTTGCCCTGAAATCGAATCCGTCGCTGAACTCGAGCTGGGACGAGGTTGCACAGGAGATCGTGACCAAGTTCTACGTCAACCTCGGCATCGCGGCGGCGACACCCCGCGGATTGATGGTCCCCAACATCAAGAACGCTCACGAACTCTCCCTGGTGGACCTCGCGCGTGCTCTGGCCGACCTGACGCGTATCGCGAAGGAGGGCAAGAGCAGTCCGGCCGATCTGGCCGACGGCACCATCACCATCACCAACGTGGGGGTGTTCGGAGTCGACGCAGGCACGCCGATTCTGAACCCGGGCGAGGCGGCCATTCTGTGCTTCGGGTCCATCCGTCGAACGCCGTGGGAACACAACGGCGAGATCGCTTTACGGTCGGTGACGACACTGTCGCTCTCGTTCGATCATCGACTGGTCGACGGCCAACAGGGGTCGGAATTTCTCGCCCTCGTCGGTCGTCTGCTGACTCACCCGATCGATCTGATCGCGCTCGGCTGACCGCGGCGGCGCGGTGTGAATGCTGCCGGGGTTCAGTGAACCGGTTGCGCCGACACGGCCTCGTCTCGATCATTGCTTGCCTGTGCTCGGATGAAGAACGACGCAGCCACGGCGACCAGTGACACCGCCCCACCGCACAGAAATGCGGTGTGGATGCCTGCCTCGGAACCACCCACCTGCGTTGCGCCGTCGGAGATTCGGGCTGCTGCGGTGTTCGACATAACGGTGACGAACAGTGCGGTTCCTGCGGCTCCGGCCAGCTGCTGCACGGTGTTGAAGATTGCGCTGCCGTGCGAGTACAGGCGGGTGGGAAGGGATCCGAGCGAGGAGGTCATCAGCGGAGTCATGATGAGCGCGAGTCCCGCCGAGAGCAGCATGTGAATACCGACGACCAGTGGTAGTGCCGACTGTGCGTCCAGCACCGTCATGGACCACAACGCGGCGCTCACCACCATGGCTCCAGGGATGACCAACGGGCGCGGCCCGATTCGGTCGAAGATGCGTCCGACGAACGGTGCGAGCAGACCCATCAGCAATCCGCCGGGCAGGAGCATCAGGCCGGTCGCGAGGGTGTCGAGGCCGCGCACGTTCTGCAGATACATCGGCAGGAGGATCAAGGCACCGAACAGGGCCATCATCGAGATCGCGATCATGCCGAGTCCGATGCTGAACGTGGGGGTGCGGAACGGACGCATGTCCAGCAGCGCGCCGCCGCGTTCCTGGCGGGCGATCTGCCGCAGCACGAACACGACGAGTGCGATCACTCCCACCACCAACGGCAACCAGACCGGTACGACGGACTCCTCGGCAGAATGGCCGAGGCTGCTCAGGCCGTAGACGATGCCGCCGAACGCCAAGGCGGACAACACGACCGACGCGGGATCGAACGAGGGCCGTCCCGTCTCGGTCACGTTCCTCACCAGAGTGGTTCCGATGCCGAATGCGACGAGCGCGATGGGAAGAACGAGCCAGAACATCCAACGCCAATTCAGCGAGTCGAGAATGACTCCGGAGATGGTGGGGCCGACGGCCGGCGCGACGGCGATGACGATGGAGATCACACCCATCATCGCGCCCCGCTTGTGGGCCGGGACGACGGTGAGCACTGTGGTCATGAGTAGCGGCAGCATGATCGCCGTGCCGCTGGCCTGCGTGATGCGGCCGAGCAGAAGTAGCTCGAAACCGGGTGCCGAGGCCGCGAGCAGGGTGCCGATGGTGAACAGGGTCATCGCTGACACGAACACCTGACGCAGAGTGAAGCGTTGGAACAGGTAGCCGGTGACGGGAATGACCACCGCCATGGTCAGTAGGAATCCGGTGGTGAGCCACTGGGCCGTGGTTGCCGTGATCTCGAGGTCGACCATCAGGGTCGGGAGCGCCACGCTCATGATCGTCTCGTTGAGGATCATGACGAAGGCCGCGATGACCAATATGCCGATCAGTAGCTTGCTGCCCGGCGCGAGTTGCTCGTCGGGGGTGCGGTCGGTCTCGGGTGAACTCATATGTCGACAAACTTTCGCGTATGGGATCGAAGCGTGCAATCGTATGGAGATAGCTTCAATCATCATGACAGTGACTGTCAACTTGATGTTTGCTGGTAAGTTGACAGCGAATAGTGACCGCACCGACGGATGGACGAGGATGAGCGAACGAGTGCCGGACCTGCGAGAGCGACGTCGCCGAGACACTCGGCTCGAGATCACTCGCGCCGCACTCGAGCTGTTCGAGAAGCAGGGCTGCGCCGCGACCACGGTGGACGAGATCGCGCGCCGAGCGGGGGTGTCACCGAGTACGTTCTTTCGCAGCTTTGCCTCGAAGGAGGAGTCCGTTCTCGGCGTCGACCCTGATTTCGAGGTCGACTTCGCGCAGTGGCTCGCCGCCACCTCGCCCGAGCACATCACTCTGCCTGGAATCGAAGCGTTGTACGAGCAGTCCGTCGAGCGACTGTCGACAGCGCCCGAGGAGGCGCGTGACCGACTCCTACGCACTCGGCGACTGATCGGTATCGACGCGCATCTGCGAGCCGCAGCCTTCGCCGCCGACGCGATGACACTGTGCCGCATCACCGATGCGGTGACCGAGCGACTCGGTGACCACGAATCACGTTCGTATGCACGACTGTTGGTCGAAGGTGCCGGTATGGCCCTGCGTATTGCCTTCGACGACTGGGCGGTACGGATCGACGGCGGGCAGGATGCCGACCTGCTGGACATCTATCGAACGACAGTGCGCGATCTGCGACGCGTAGTCGCCGGCTGACGTCTCACGTCGTGAGTGGAACTTCGTAGCCCAGGTCGAGTTTCCGCGCACGTGGCGCGCAGCGCCTCTAGCCGAGACGGCGGGGCGACAGATCCGCTTCGAGAAGGCCGCGCTCGGCCACGTCGGCCGGAACCGGTTCTCCGCGAACGACAGCCGCGCCGACCCGGGCCAACGCCGCACACGTCTGGATTCCGTAGCCGCCCTGCCCGGCGCACCAGAAGAAGCCCTCGAGCTCGGGGTCGAACCCGACCACCGGGGTGCGATCGGGAACGAAGCTGCGCAATCCGGCCCAGGACGAACGAACGTGTCGCGCAGTCAGAGTGGTCACCTCGGCGATGTCGTCGAACGCCCGCGCGATCTCCAACTCGTCCGGGCGGGCATCGCTCGGTTCGACCGCCGTCTCGTCGGCCGGTGAGCACAACAGTTGTGCACCTTCGGGTTTGATGTAGAACTTCTCGTCGATGTCGCTCAGTGTCGCGAGACTCTCGGTGTCGAGATCGTCGGGCGCGGAGACCATGAAGACCGACCTGCGCTTGGGAACCAAGCCGATGTGGCGGGCCCCCGCCATCGCGCCGACGACATCCGCCCAGGCCCCTGCCGCGTTCACGACCAGTGGAGCCCGGTGAGTCGTCCCGTCCGACGCGCGTACGTGCCATAGACCGTTCGCTCGCTCGAGCTCGGTCACCGCGGTTTTGGTGTGAATCCGACCGCCCCGCTGTCGAAGACCGCCGACGAAGCCCTGATGCAGAGCATGGACGTCGACCTCCATCGAATGCGGTTCGTACAGAGCGCAATCGATCAGCTCGGGCCGTATCGGTGGGAAGAATGTGCATGCGTCGGTGGGGGAGACCAGCTGCGCGTCGGGAGTGAGGCGACTGACCTCGGTGTACATCGCTTCGAGGGCATCGCCGCGTCCCGTGGCCGCGAATTGCAACAGTGGACGTGGGGTGAGCAAATCCGACCGGAAACAATCGGGTGGGTTCACCAGAAAGTCTCGGCTGGCGGTCGTCAAGGCGCGAATCGTGCTGTTGCCGTAGGTCTCCAGAAACAGCGCCGCAGATCGACCGGTGGTGTGGAACGCCAGCGTGGACTCACGCTCGAGCAGTGTGACACGGCGGTCGCCGGCGAGTTCGTACGCGAGTGAGACACCGCCGATGCCGCCGCCGATGACAATGACGTCCGAGAGTGCGGGCTGTTCGGTGGCGCTCATGGATGTCTCCTGTTCGGTTTCGGCGTGGACCATTGCGCTCCGGGGCCGACTGCTTCGTCGAAGATCAGCCACGTCCGCGTCGACAGTATCCCGTCCAGCCCTTGCAACTTGTCGAGTACCAGGTGCCGCAATGCCGAGTTGTCCGGAGCGCGCACGAGGACCAAGGCGTCGAAGTCACCGCCCATCAAGCTGACGTGTTCCACGAACGGGAACGTACTGAGGTCGTCGGCGACAGCGCGCCAGGAATCCTGCCGAATCGACAGTGCGACATACGCGGATGCGCCGAACCCGGCTTTCTCGTACGCGATACGGGCGGTGAAACCCTCGATCACACCTTCGTCGACGAGGCGGTCGACGCGGACGTAGGCATGTGCGCGGGAAATGTGGGTGGCCTCTGCGAGGGCCCTCATCGACATGCGGCCGTCTCGGCTCAGTTCGGTGACGATGCGCCGGTCCACGTCGTCGAGTTCGTACTCGGTCTCGCTCGGTGCCATACGTCCACTCCAGACCGATCGCGATGGAAGCTCGTGGACGAATAGTCACACAGCGAGCTCCAGTATGCCATCGGTCTGCAATCCGGTTCCTGATTTGATACTCGGTCCATTTCGGCACAGTCTGTGTAGAACACACGGACGACGAACCGACGCAGGAGGGGACCCCATGGCCATGACCGACACGCTCGAGCACGTCACGACCTCGGTCGCACGACGCGTTCGTGAGGGACACGAGGCGGACTTCGTCGAATGGACCGACCGGGGCATCGACCTGGTGCGAACCTTCCCGGGCTTTCTCGGCGGAGGCTGGCTGCGCAGCTCGGCCGAATCCAGTGACTATCACGTGGTGTATCGATTCGAAACGCACGACCATCTCGAGGCATGGTTGCGTTCGGAGGCCAGGCGCGATTGGCTCGGCCGTGGCCGTCCGATAGCCGACGACGTTGTGACACATCGACTTTCGGGCGTGGAGGGATGGTTCGAGCCACAGTCGAACCTCACCGACGCCGTCCGCGTCGTGGGCGGTCCCCCGCCGCGGTGGAAGCAGGCCGTGTCCATCGGGGTTGCGTTCTATGCCGTCAGCCTGTTGGTGAACCTAGTGATCACCCCACATCTCACCCACCTGAACGTGGCCCTGCGGACTGCGGTCGTGGTGATGATGTGCACTCCGCTGATGGTGTACGTGGTGATGCCGTTCGTCACCGCACGACTGCGAAAGTGGCTGGCACCGCGCGCTTGACGGCCACGGGTCTGCTCGTTGCGAGCTGAGCGGTACCCTCTGCGTCATGCGAATCGGACAGACCGCCCCGGATTTCGAACTGCCCGATCATTCCGGTGAACGTCGTGCGCTCACCGAGCTCGCGGCGTCGGGACCGGTGGTCCTGTTCTTCTATCCGGCTGCGAACAGTCCGATCTGCACGGCCGAGGCGTGCCATTTCCGGGATCTGGGTGCGGAGTTCGCCAGGTTCGGTGCGCAGCGAGTGGGCATCAGCACCGACACTCGTGACAAGAACCAACACTTCGCGCTGCAGAGGTCGTTCGACTTTCCGTTGCTCTCGGATGCCGACGGGGCGGTTGCCGAACAGTTCGGCGTGCGGCGCGGCGGGTGGTTCGCCCGTAGGCGTCGACTTCGGGATTTCGAGCGCGGCCACTCGAACGTGGCTCGACGCAGTTACCTACGACAGTTGTTGTCCGTGAAGCGGACGACGTTCGTGATCGATCGGCACCGTACGGTGCGGATGGTGGTGCAGAGCGAGCGCGGTCACGTA
This sequence comes from Rhodococcus sp. 1R11, assembly GCF_004563845.1. Taxonomy (NCBI): domain Bacteria; kingdom Bacillati; phylum Actinomycetota; class Actinomycetes; order Mycobacteriales; family Nocardiaceae; genus Rhodococcus; species Rhodococcus sp. 1R11. The sequence continues at coordinate 56,969 of NZ_SPNG01000012.1, forward strand.
CACGCGACCAAGGCGCTGGAGTACCTGCGATATCTGTCGTGAGGGTCAGTCGTTGGCACCGCTGAAGAGGGCGGTGTAGACGGCGGGCTTCGTCGACTCGGCCGAGGCATCGGTCGATGCGTCGTCGGGATGGCTGAAGAGCGCCTCGTTCTTGTCTTTGTGTTCCATTCCCCGAGCATGCACCTCATCGGTCGCAATAGCCACTTGCCGCGCGGAATCGGGCCGGTGAACCGTCGAAACGACCGGTCGGGGCGCAGCTGCCAGGGGTGGAATACTGCCCGGGTGTCCGATGAAACGTTATTCGAAGCTCTGCGGCGTGAGCCCGATGCCGAGGCACCCAATCTGCATGCGGTCGACGCGGCAGATCGTTTGCTGCTCGACACCGTCGACGAGCTGGGGGTCGACCGCACCGCACCGATCGCTGTGATCGGCGATCGCTACGGCGCTCTGACTCTGGGTGCGGCGGCCCTGGGGTTCACCGACGTGCGAGTGCACCAGGACGCTGTCACCGGCGTACGCGCTCTCGAACTGAACGCAGCGCGTGTGTCGATGGTCGGCACGTATACCCACCACGGGCTGGGTGCGGAACTGCTCGACGGCGTCGGCACCGTGTTGATGCAGTTGCCGCGAGGTCTGGCCGAGCTCACCGAGATCGCCGAGCACATCGCGGCGCATGCACCCCAGAATGTCGTCGTCCTGGCCGGCGGGCGAGACAAACACATGACCCCCGCCATGAACGACGTGCTGCGACGGTCCTTCACGACGGTCACGGCCGGACGAGGCCGGCAGAAAGCCCGGGTGCTCACCGCGGCCGGGGCAGTGGCGTCGGAGATGACGTATCCGGTTCGCAAGCGAATCGCGGATATCGACATGACGGTCGTGGCCCATGGCGCTGTGTTCGCCGGCGCAGGCCTGGACATCGGGACACGGTTTCTGCTCGAGTTCGTTCCGAAGATGTTGCCGCGTGCTCGCACAGCCGTCGACTTGGGCTGCGGCACAGGAATTCTCGCAGCAGAGCTGGCGCGAACCAGGCCGGATCTGGAGGTGATCGCGACCGATCGTTCGGCTGCAGCGATCGCGTCGGCAGCGGCGACGGCGGAGGCGAATGGGACTCGGATCGCGGTGATCGCCGACGACGCGATGTCGACGTTCGAGTCCCGGTCGGTGGATCTGATCGTCTGCAACCCTCCGTTCCACGAAGGCGCTGCAGTACACACAGGCGGGGCAGGCAAGTTGTTCGAGGCCGCCGGACGCGTGCTGCGGCCGGGCGGACAGTTGTGGACGGTGTTCAACACCCACCTGAACTATCGCCGGGCCCTCGCCGACGCCGTCGGACCCACCGATTCGATGGGCCGCAACACCAAATTCACCGTCACTCGCTCGGTGCGCCCGAGCGAGTAACGGTGAAGATCAGGTGCGAGAACGTCAGGTGACCGGGCCGCCGTCTTCGGGGGAGCCGTCGATCTGGCCGCGGTTGCGCCCGCGGTCCTCGACGAGGGTTCCTTCGACGATCTCCGCCTGACGCTGGCCTTCGGCATAGTCGATATCGGGATCCTCGTCGGATTCCTCGACGACGTGGTCTACCAATTCCTCGGTCAACTCGTCGTCGGGGGTCTCGGTGATCGGGCGGTCGAGCTCTTCCTCGACCGCGATGTCGGGTTCTTCCTCGCTGAGCTTGAGGTCCAGGCTCTCGCCCTCGGCGGCCTCGCGGGCGGTGGTGCCGAAGCTGTTGGCCTCGCTCCAGTGGTCGGGGGGATCGACCACGGTATCGCCGTCGTCGTTGCGCACCTCGTCGGAGTCGACGCTTTCGCTGGGGTCCAAAGTCTGGTCGGGTCCGTCTTCGATTGCCATTTCCTCATAGTGCCCGTTTCGATTCGGTGTCACACACGCGGTCGTGTCCGCGTTTCGACGACCCACCCGGTAGAGTCCGTTTTGTCCGACGTAGAGGTTCTCGTCACGGGAACTTTTGTCCGGATGTCGAACGTTCTACTGATGACCGACGGGGAGATCCCCGGTGGGGATCAGAACTTACGAAGGGAAGAGACACGGTGCGCACCTCCAGCAACCCGGTGTTCCGCAACCTGCCCAAGCAGCAGGGCGGCGGATACGCCACATTCGGATCTGCGACGGCTGGAGCCTCGCAGGCCGCCACGTTCGGCCAGCATCCCGGAACACAGGCCGACCCGTACGTCACGCAGCCCGCGCAGCGGGCCATGACGATCGATGACGTCGTCACCAAGACCGGCATCACACTCGGGGTGCTCAGCGTCACGGCGATCATCTCGTACCTGTATGCATCCGCCAACCCTTCGGCCGCACCCGCGTTGCTCATCGCTGGTGGACTGATCGGCTTCGGCCTCGTCATGTTTGCGACTTTCGGGCGCAAGATGGACAACAAATTCATCGTCTTGGCCTACGCGGCAGCCGAAGGCGTTTTCCTCGGTGCTCTGTCGCTCGTGTTCACCGGAGAGATGTTCGGTATGAGCGGTGGATCTGGTCTCATCGGCCAGGCCATCCTCGGTACCTTCGGCGTGTTCTTCGGCATGCTGGTCGTCTACAAGACCGGCGCGATCCGCGTCACACCGCGCTTGACCAGGATGGTCGTCGGTGCCCTCATCGGCGTCGTCGTGCTCATGCTCGGCAACCTCGTCGCCAGCTTCTTCATGGACGGTGGATTCGGGCTGCGTGACGGCGGACCTATCGCCATCATCTTCAGCCTCGTCTGCATCGGTATTGCCGCGTTCAGCTTCCTGCTGGACTTCGACCAGGCCGATCAGCTGATCCGCGCACAGGCTCCCGAGAAGGCAGCCTGGGGCGTCGCCCTCGGCCTGACCATCACGCTGGTCTGGCTGTACGTCGAGATCCTGCGTCTGCTGAGCTACTTCCAGAACGACTAGTACTCACGCGAAAAGCCCCGCCACTCCTTTCCGGAGGGCGGGGCTTTTTCGTTGTGGTGTCTCGGATCAGCTGAGGCGTTCGAGCACCATTGCCATACCCATGCCGCCGCCGACGCACATCGTCTCGACGCCGAACGTCTTGTCGTGAGTGGTCAGGTTGTTCAGCAACGTGGTGGTGATGCGGGCACCGGTCATACCGAACGGGTGGCCGATCGCGATGGCACCACCGGAGACGTTGAGCTTGTCCTCCTCGATACCGAGGTCGCGCGCCGAGCCCAGGACCTGCACCGCGAAGGCCTCGTTGATCTCGAACAGGTCGATGTCGGAGATCGACATGCCGGCGATCTTCAGCGCCTTACGGGTGGCCTCGATCGGGCCCAGGCCCATGATCTCGGGGGACGTGCCGGTGACTCCGGTGGAGACGATGCGGGCCAACGGGGTCAGACCCAGTTCCTTGGCCTTGGTGTCGCTCATGATGACGAGCGCTGCTGCGCCGTCGTTGAGGGGGCAGGCGTTGCCTGCGGTGATGGTGCCGTTGGGCCGGAATACGGGCTTGAGCTGGCTGATCTTCTCGTACGTGGTGCCGGCGCGAGGGCCGTCGTCGGTGTTGACGACGGTACCGTCGGGCAGGGTCACCGGGGTGATCTCCCGCTCGAAGAAACCGGCGTTGATGGCTTCCTCGGCGCGGTTCTGGCTGCGGACGCCCCAACGGTCCTGGTCCTCGCGGGTGATGCCGGTGAGCAGTGCGACGTTCTCGGCCGTCTGGCCCATCGCGATGTACGCGTCGGGAAGCTGGCCGTTCTCGCGGGGATCGGTCCAGCTGTCCGCGCCCTCTTCCTGCGCCTTCTTGGTGCGGGCCTCGGCGTCGGCGAAGATCGGGTTGTGGCTCTCGGGCAGCGAGTCGGAGCTGCCGTGGATGAAGCTGGACACGCTCTCGACACCAGCGGAGATGAACACGTCACCCTCGCCTGCCTTGATCGCGTGCAGCGCCATCCGGGTGGTCTGCAGCGAGGACGAACAGTAGCGCGTGATCGTCGTTCCGGGGAGCGAGTCGTAGCCGAGCTGAACCGCGACGATGCGGGCGAGGTTGTTGCCCTGCATCCCGCCGGGCAGGCCGCAGCCCAGGAGCAGGTCGTCGATGTCCTTCGGGTCGAGCGAGGGCACCTTGGCCAGCGCAGCGGCGACCATCTGAGCAGTGAGGTCGTCGGGACGAATGTCCTTGAGCGACCCCTTCATTGCCCTACCGATGGGTGAGCGCGCGGTGGCGACGATGACTGCCTCTGGCATGAGATCTCCTTCGATATCGATACTGCTTACCTGCTCTGTTACCGCCGAGTAGGCGATGTCTCCTGATCGAACTTACAACCCTGCCTGACGGCCATCTCCACGACGTAGGAGATCCTCCGCCGCGCTGCCGATTTCGGCGTCGAGCTCGGCAGTTCTGCGGCGCAGGAAACGGTCCAACGCGGCGGTGGCGCGGGGGATGGCTCTGCGTGATTCGGCGGCGGCGGACACCGTCGGCAGTTCGGGCAGTGGGCCGCCGTGCCATACGCCGAGGGCGGAGGCGAGCACCGGCAGAATCTGTTGGGCGGCCAGCTCGTACCCCGCAGCGGACGGGTGGAAGCGGTCCGCCGAGAACATCGTGTCGGGGGCGGCCAGAAACTCGGGTGCCAGCAGATCCGCCAGGGCTACCGGATGTCCGCCGGCGCTGAGAGTCCTGGCCGTCTGGGCATGGGCCAGCCGCCGACCCCAATTGCGGACGACGGTACGCAGCGGTTGCGGAATGGCTGTCACGACACCGAGATCGGGGCACGTTCCCACCGCGACGACGCAGCCCTTGGCCGTCAGTCGTTCGACTGCATCGCCGAGCCTGGCCGCTGACGCCGGAATGGAGAACTTCTTCGTCACGTCGTTCGCGCCGATGAAGATCACCGCGGCATCGGGCGGCGGGCCCGCGACGAACATGGCGTCGACCTGGCCTTCGAGACCCTTGGAGGTGGCACCTGCAATTGCTTTGGTACTCAAGCGGATTCGCTGACCGGTTTCTTCCGCCAACCCGCGCGCGAGCAGGACCCCCGGTACCTCGTCGGCCACAGTGCAGCCCACACCTGCTGCGGTGGAGTCGCCGAAGATCATCAGATGAATATCTGCTGAACTTCCCAGTCGCCACCGCTCGGGTGCTGCGCAGCCGGCGGTGTAGACCCCGTCCGCCTCCGGCGGCTTGGCTGTGGTTCGTCCGATCACGCCTCGGGCCGCAGCCGCCTGAGCCATCAGATGCCGGTACGCGGCCCAGGACGCAGTCCCTGCTCCGGAGCCTGCCAGCACGGTCGCGGCGCTCGCTTTCGCGGCGGTACGCCATCCGCTCGCCGTCACAGATCGATCCCTCTCGTCGTGCCCTCTCACCATCGTATGCGGGTGTCGACAGCCGTGGCCGAGAGTCGAATACCTGCATCTGGGAAGATGGAGCAATGCGCATCGCACAGCACATCACCGAACTCATCGGCAACACCCCGTTGGTGAAGTTGTCCTCCGTCATCGGCGACGGTGCCGGCACGGTCGCGGCCAAGATCGAATACCTCAACCCGGGTGGTTCGTCGAAGGACCGCATCGCCGTGAAGATGATCGACGCGGCCGAGGCGTCGGGCGAGTTGAAGCCCGGCGGCACCATCGTCGAGCCCACGTCCGGCAACACCGGCGTCGGCCTCGCGCTCGTCGCGCAGCAGCGTGGCTACAAGTGTGTGTTCGTGTGCCCCGACAAGGTCGGTGAGGACAAGCGCAACGTGCTGCGTGCCTACGGCGCCGAGGTCGTAGTCTGCCCCACGGCCGTCGCGCCAGAGGACCCCAACAGCTACTACAGCGTCTCCGACCGACTCGTCCGCGAGATCGAGGGAGCGTGGAAGCCGAACCAGTACGCCAACCCGGCCGGCCCGGCCAGCCACTACGAGACCACCGGGCCCGAGATCTGGGCCGACACCGACGGCAAGATCACGCACTTCGTCGCGGGCGTCGGCACCGGCGGCACCATCTCGGGCACCGGCAAGTACCTCAAGGAGGTCTCCGGCGGCAAGGTCAAGGTCATCGGCGTCGACCCCGAGGGATCGGTGTACTCCGGTGGCACGGGACGTCCGTACCTGGTCGAGGGTGTCGGTGAGGACTTCTGGCCGACCGCCTACGACCCGTCCATCCCGGACGAGATCATCGCAGTCTCCGACGCCGACTCCTTCGACATGACCCGTCGCCTCGCTCGCGAGGAAGGCCTGTTGGTCGGCGGCTCGTGCGGAATGGCCGCCGTGGCCGCAATCCAGGTTGCCGAGCGCGAAGGCCCCGACGCGTTGGTCGTCGTACTACTGCCCGACGGTGGCCGCGGCTACCTGGCGAAGATCTTCAACGACTCGTGGATGTCCTCGTACGGCTTCCTGCGTTCACGTCTGGACGGCACCACCGAGGAGACCTCGGTCGGCGCAGTGCTGCGCGGCAAGTCCGGTGCCCTGCCCGATCTGGTGCACACCCACCCATCCGAGACCGTGCGCGACGCCATCGAGATCCTGCGCGAATACGGCGTTTCTCAGATGCCCGTCGTCGGAGCCGAGCCGCCCGTCATGGCAGGCGAGGTCGCCGGCAGCGTCACCGAACGGGACCTGCTCAGCGCCGTGTTCGAGGGTCGCGCCGCATTGGCCGATCCGGTGGCCAAGCACATGAGTGAGCCGTTCCCCCTCATCGGTGCCGGCGAAACCGTCTCCGACGCCACCAAGGCCCTCGGCGAGTCCGATGCGCTGATGGTCGTCGAAGAGGGCAAGCCTGTCGGTGTCATCACTCGCCACGATCTGCTCGGTTTCCTCAGCAAGGGTGCCTAGCGGCAGTGGTGTGGCTGAGTGCCCCAGGGGGCACTCAGCCACACCACTACGCGTCAGCGCACTGCACTCGAGCCGGTCAGCGCCTGCCCGATCACCAGCTGGTGGACCTCGGATGTGCCCTCGTAGGTGAGGACGGATTCGAGGTTGTTGGCATGCCGGAGTACCGGGTATTCCAACGTGATTCCGTTGGCGGCCAAAATCGTTCGGCATTCACGAGCGATTTTGATGGCTTCACGCACATTGTTGAGCTTGCCGAGCGACACTCGCTCGCCCGGTAGCTCGCCCTTGTCCTTGAGCCGGCCCAGGTGCAGCGCGAGCAGTTGACCCTTGCCGAGTTCGAGCGCCATGTTCGCGAGCTTGGCCTGGGTGAGCTGGTATCCGGCCAGCGGCTTGTCGAACACCGCGCGGGTCTTGGAGTACTCGATCGCCGATTCGATGCAGTCCCGAGCCGCTCCCATCGCGCCGAACACGATGCCGAACCGTGCCTCGTTGAGGCAGCTCAACGGGCCGCTCAGGCCGCGGGCCTCGGGCAACATCGCGTCGGCAGGGAGTCGGACGTCGTCGAAGACCAACTCCCCGGTGATCGACGCGCGTAGGGACAGCTTCTTCTTGACGGTGTTCGCGGTGAATCCGGGGGTGTCCGTGGGAACGACGAAACCTCGGACCTTGTCGTCGGTCTGAGCCCACACGACGGCGACGTCGGCGACCGGACCGTTGGTGATCCACATCTTGCTGCCGTTGAGAATCCAGTCGTCACCGTCGCGCTTGGCGCGGGTGAGCATGCCACCGGGGTTGGATCCGAAGTCTGCCTCGGTGAGACCGAAGCAGCCGATGAGCGAACCCTCGGCCATCCCCGGCAACCACTGCTGCTTCTGTTCCTCGGACCCGTACTTCCAGATGGCGAACATCGCCAGCGAGCCCTGCACCGAGACCAGCGAGCGGATGCCGGAATCGATGGCTTCGAGTTCGAGGCAGGCCAGCCCGTACGCCGTCGCCGATGTTCCGGCGCAGCCGTAGCCCTCGAGGTGCATGCCGAGCAAGCCGAGTGAGCCCAGTTCCTTGGCCAGTTCGCGCGCCGGCACCGTGCCTTCGTCGAACCAGTCGGCGATGTGCGGACGGATGCGTTCGTTGCCGAACTTGCGGACGGTGTCCCGGATCTGACGTTCTTCGTCGTCGAGGAGGGAATCGATCGCGAACAGTTCGTCGACGCTCTGGGAGTTGGCCACGGTGCCTCTTTCCGCTGGGGGTTGTCTTCGCAGGTTACCCACGCCCCCGCCGGGCGACGCAGGCCGATTAGTGTGGAGGCCATGAGTGAGCAGCGCAGCAAGGCAGACAACACGTCCTGGCAGGGCTTTTCCACCAAGGCGGTCCACGCGGGTTACGAGCCCGATCCGCTGACCGGCGCAGTGAACGTGCCGATCTACGCCAGCTCCACGTTCGCGCAAGACGGGGTCGGCGGAATGCGCAGCGGATTCGAGTACGCGCGCACCGGCAACCCGACGCGTCGGCCGCTCGAGGCCAACCTCGCGGCCATCGAGTCCGGCAGCTACGGGCGCGCTTTCTCGTCGGGCATGGCCGCCACCGACTGCATGCTGCGGTCGGCGCTGCGTCCCGGTGACCACCTCGTCATTCCCAACGATGCCTACGGCGGCACGTACCGACTGATCGACAAGGTCTTCACCCAGTGGGGCATCGAGTACTCCGTGGCCGCGGTCTCGGACGTCGACGAGGTCCGCGCTGCGATGCGTCCGAACACCAAGCTGGTGTGGGTCGAGACTCCGACCAACCCGTTGCTCAACGTCGGTGACATCGAGGCGCTCGCGGGCGTCGCGCACGAGGGCGGGGCCAAGCTCGTCGTCGACAACACCTTCGCTTCTCCCTACCTGCAGCAGCCGTTGTCCCTCGGTGCCGACGTGGTGCTGCACTCGACGACCAAGTACATCGGTGGTCACTCCGACGTCGTCGGCGGCGCTTTGGTGACCGACAGTGAAGAGCTCGACACCGCGTTCGCATTCCTGCAGAACGGTGCCGGGGGAGTTCCCGGACCGTTCGACGCGTTCCTGACCTTGCGTGGCATCAAGACCCTCGCGTTGCGGATGGAACGGCACAGCGACAACGCGGAGAAGATCGTCGAATTCCTCGACGGGCATCCGGCCATCTCGCAGGTCATCTACCCCGGCCTCGAGTCGCACCCGTCTCACGCGGTGGCCGCGAAGCAGATGCGACGGTTCGGCGGCATGGTCTCCGTGCGGCTGGCCGGCGGCAGGCAGGCCGCTCTCGATTTCTGCGCGAAGACCGAGATCTTCACTCTCGCAGAATCTTTGGGCGGCGTCGAGTCTCTGATCGAGCATCCCGGTGCGATGACCCACGCGTCGACGGCCGGTTCGCTGCTCGAGGTCCCGGACGACCTGGTGCGTCTGTCCGTCGGTATCGAGGACGGTGCCGATCTGGTGGGCGACGTCGAGCAAGCACTGGCATGATCGTCGCACTGATCGACTCGGGGTTGGGAATGCTCCCGACGGCAGCTCGCCTGCGTGAGTCGCGTCCCGAGCTCGATCTGGTGCTGATGATGGATCCCGACAACGCTCCGTGGGGTCCGAAGCCGGATGCGTGGGTGATCGACCGGGTGGTCGGTACCGCTCGGCATGCCGTCGAACTCGGAGCCGAGGTCGTGGTGCTGCCGTGCAACACGGCCAGTGTGACGGCGTTGAGCCAGGTGCGGGCTGCGCTCGGTGATTCGATTCCCGTGGTGGGGACGGTCCCGGCGATCAAACCCGCAGCGGCTGCGAGTGATCGGATCGCGATCTGGGCGACGGCGGCCACGACGGCAAGTGCGTACCAGGCCCGGTTGATCGACGAATTCGCCTCTCGTCGGACGGTGACCAGCGTTGCCTGCCACGGTTTGGCCGATTCGATCGATCGCGGAGACTCGACCGGAATACGCGCGGCCATCGACGCTGCGGTGGCCGCCACACCCGACGACGTCGAGTCCATCGTGTTGGGTTGCACCCACTACCCATTGGTGCTGGACGACATCGTCGCGCGTCTACCCAAAAGCGTGACGATGTTCGACAGCGCGGCGGCCGTGGCCAATCAGACGGTGCGACGCGCGGACGAGGTCGGTTCGGGGCGGACCGGTGCAGGAATGGTGTCGGTGTGGCTGAGCGGGATCGAAGGCGCGCTACCGGAGAGTGCACATCGCTACCGCGAGGCAGCGGTACTGCTCGACGGAGCGCGAGCTCGTTAGTTTCACGCCGCCGGGGAATGCCCGGTGCGTTCGTGCGTTGTCCTTCACTGAGGTAACGGTCGTTGCGGTGGAGGGAATGAGCACATGGTCGGTGTCGACACACGGAACGTGCACAGCAGGGTAGCGGCGCGAATTCCGCATCGACACGCCTTCTGGGTGGTCGGCATCGCCTTCATCGTGCTCATGGCGTCCTCGGCTGCACCGTCGCCGCTCTACCCGGTGTATCAGCAGTCGTGGGGGTTCAGCGCCATCACGCTGACGTCGATCTTCGCGGTGTACGCGGTCGCATTGCTGGCCACGTTGCTCACCGTCGGAAGCCTGTCCGACCACGTCGGGCGCAAGCCGATCCTGATCGCATCACTGCTGCTACTGATCGTCAGTCTGGTGTTGTTCATCGTTGCCGACAGCGTCCCGATGCTCATCGCGGCGCGTGTGGTCCAGGGCATCGCTGCCGGTGCCGCAACAGGGGCCATGAGCGCGGCCGTCATCGACCTGCAGCCCAACGCCTCGACCGGACCCCTGATCAACAGCATCGCACCCTCTCTGGGCATCGCCGGTGGCGCACTCGGTGCGGGACTGCTGGTGCAGCTGGCACCGGCGCCGGAGATACTCGTGTTCGCTCTGTTGATCGCAGCCGCGGCGGTATTGGCCGTGGCCCTGCTGTTCGTGCCGGAGACGTCCGCGATGCGCGGCTTCGATTCCCGGCGTCATCTGGCATCGACGCTGTTGCCGCGAGCCTCGCTTCCGAAGTCGGTGCGCGGCCCGTTCCTTCTCATCGCACCCGCTCTGTTCGCGACGTGGTCGCTCGGCGGATTCCACCTCTCTCTGGGGCCGTCGATCATCGGCACCGTCTTCGGTATCGACAACCACATCGTCGGTGGGCTCGAGATCTTTCCTTTGTTCGCGTCGGGCGCAGTTGCGGCTGCACTGGTACGCAACGGCGTACCGCGCACGGTGATGATGATCGGCGCGACGGTGCTGGCCGCCGGAGTCGCTCTGTCGCTCGCATCGGTGGTGACGTCATCGGTCCCGCTCTACTTCGTGGGAGCCGTTATCGCCGGTTCGGGTTGGGGAGCAACATTTCTCGGCGCGATGCGCACGCTGGGTGCGCTGGTTCCCGCTGCGGAGCGGGGTGGAGTGTTCGCCACCACCTTCGTCGTCAGCTACCTCGCATTCAGTGTGCCTGCGGTCATCGCCGGGTTGGCAGTTCATCGTCTGGGGTTGACCACGACGGTCGAGGTGTACGGGTCTTTCGTCATTGCGCTCGCACTGTTCTCGGTTCTTGGTTTCTCGATGTCGCAGCGACGAAATCGATAGCGCCTCGATCACTGCTCGATCTCCCCTCCCGAGGACGGGCACCACGTACTGCCCAGTCGGACAGTCCGGCAGCGGTGTTGGAACGGTTCTGCCCTGCAAGTGTTCCGATCTCCTCTCTGTGCGGCCATGGTGGTCATCAGTGAGACGCCGATCACACACCCCCGGCGTTTCCTGACCACACTCACCGAGGAGACACCGATGGCAATCGAGCTCAATCAGATCTGGGAATTCCCCATCAAGGAGTTTCACCCGCTGCCGCGCGCCAAGCTGGGAGTCGGCGCTCACGACATGATCGGCGTCGAGGCGAAGGAACTCGGATTCAAGCGTGCCCTGCTCGTCACCACCGGACTGCGCGGGTCTGGCATCATCGAGGAACTGATCGGCAAGATCGAATATCAGGGCGTCGAGGTGGTTCTCTACGACAAGGTCGAGTCGAACCCCAAGGACTACAACGTCATGGACGGTGCCGCGCTCTACCAGAAGGAGAAGTGCGACAGCGTCATCTCCGTCGGTGGCGGCTCGAGCCACGACGCGGCCAAGGGCATTCGCGTCGTCGTTGCCCATGACGGCCGCAACATCAACGAGTTCGAGGGATTCTCCAAGTCCACGAACAAGCAGAACCCACCCCATATCGCCGTATCGACCACCGCCGGAACGGGTTCGGAGACGTCCTGGGCGTACGTCATCACCGACACCTCGGACATGGAGAAGCCGCACAAGTGGCTCGCCTTCGACGAGGCGTCGACACCGACTCTCGCACTGGACGACCCGCTGCTCTACTACACCTGCCCCCAGCAGTGGACCGCGTTCTGCGGCTTCGACGTTCTGGCCCACGGTGCCGAGCCGTACGTCTCGCGACTCGACTTCGCGCCGTCGCTGGGCAACGCGATCTACTCGATCGGCCTGGTGTCCAAGCACCTTCGCGAGGCCGTCTACGACCCGGGCAATCTGAAGGCTCGCGAGGGCATGATGAACGCCCAATACATCGCCACGCAGGCGTTCAACTCCGGCGGACTCGGTGTCATCCACTCGATCTCACATGCGATCAGTGCGTTCTACGACAGTGCTCACGGCCTCAACAACGCCATCGCGCTGCCACGGGTGTGGGAGTACAACCTGCCTTCGCGCTACGAGCGTTACGCGGAGATCGCCGTGGCCATGGGTGTCGACACGAAGAACATGACCACCGTCCAGGCGGCCGACGCGGCAGTCGAAGCCGCCATCAGGCTGGCGAAAGACGTCGGCATTCCCGACAACTTCGGATCGATCCGTTCCGCGACGTACGACAAGAACCGGATGAACACCGGCAAGTACGCCGGCAAGGGCGACGTGATCAAGGGCGACGAGAAGTCGGTGCTCAAGATCTCCGAGCACATCCAGGAAGACTGGTGCACCCCGGGTAACCCTCGCGAGGTCACCGTCGAGTCGATGATTCCGGTCGTCTCACACGCGATCAACGAGTCGTACTGATGCTGCGCAGTGGTGCGGTTATGTGCCCCGGGCGGCGCATAACCGCACCACTGCGGCTCCGCCGCACTACGAAGGGAAACACATGACCTCGCTGTCGACAGTGCGTAGCGACGACACCGACACCGTTCGATTCACCGACGCTGCCGACCTGCGGAGGGCGCTCGCCGAGCAGGATTACATCGCCGACGACGACTTGGCGACCGTGGTGCATCTGGCGACAGCGCTCGATCGCCCGCTGCTGCTCGAAGGACCGGCGGGTGTCGGAAAGACGGAGCTGGCCAAATCGCTTGCTGCGGCGAGCGGCCGCAAGTTGGTGCGCCTGCAGTGCTACGAGGGGCTCGACGACAACCGAGCCCTGTACGAGTGGGATTACGCCAAACAACTTCTGCACGTGCAGATGCTGCGAGAACACATCGGTGCGCTGACCCAGCACGTCACCGACATCGACGACGCCTCGAAGATGCTCGCCGCCAAGGACTTCGGCCTGTATTCCGAGCCGTTCCTGTCGGTGCGTCCGCTGCTGGAATCGATCCTGTCCGAGGAGCCGGTAGTTCTTCTCGTCGACGAGGTCGATCGCACCGAGGAATCCATGGAGGCGCTGCTGCTCGAGGTGCTCGCCGAGAAGCAGGTGACCATTCCCGAGGTGGGTACCTTCACCGCACGAAGTGATCCCTGGGTCATTCTGACCTCCAACGACACTCGCGAGCTGTCCTCCGCCCTCAAACGTCGCTGCCTACACTTTCATCTCGACTACCCCTCCGCCGAACGGGAACGGGAGATCGTCACCGCCCGCGCTCCGGAGGTACCCGATCGGGTCGCAGCCGACATCGTGGCGCTGGCAACCGAACTGCGGGCGCTGCCGCTGCGCAAGAGCCCGTCGATCTCGGAGGTCATCGACGCGGCTCGTATCGCGTCGGTCCTCGGCCACACGGAGGACACCCGCAAGTATCTGCTCGCCGCGCTGGTCAAATACTCCTCGGACATGAAGATCGCGATGGCAGGACCGGCGACGGAGACAGTTTCTGCAGCAACATCTCTCGGAGCGGTCGTCAATACGACTGCGACGGCGTTTCGGGGTCATGGTGGACGGGACAAGGGCGGCATCGGGATTCGACGATGACTGCGGTCGAGCCGTTCGCTCCGTCGGTAGTACTCGACGTGCTGTCGGCTGTGTTCGGTCGGACGCTGCGGCGGTTCGGAGTGGCGGCGTCGCCGGCCGAGGTCATCGAAGTCCGACGCGTGCTCGGGCTCCTGGGGGCACGTGACCTGACGGTTCTGCGCGCGGCGTTACGCGCCACGTGCGCGAAGTACGACCACGAACAGCAGGGCTTCGATCTCGCGTTCGACTCGCTGTTCGCAGTCGCCCCGAACTCGGTGGTGAGCGAACGTACTTCGCCGGTAGGCGCGCAGGTGGCGGGCGGCCTCCCCACCGATCTCGACGTGGGAGCCGACCAGGAGGCGGCGAAGTACGCCGAATACAACGAGCGTGCCGTCGAGATCGGAGATCTGCTCGACGCCCCCGAGGCCGACAAGGGCTTCAACCCGCACAAGGACGACGACGACATCAGTCTGTCTTCGGAGGATCACGACCTGTCCATCGATACCGACGGGGACATGGGTCGACGGGGCGTGACCTACACCGTCGATCTGGAGCGTTCCGGTTCGACGGCGGCAGGGGAGTTGGCGTCGAGTACGAGCGGAGCCGTTGCCGGGCAACTGAACTGGGAGGATCCCGCGAGCATCCTGGCATGGTTCGACGCCTACGATCCCAGTAGCGTGTACGGCGATGGCGGAGATTCCGGGCCGCTGAGCGCGGCGATGTTGGACAGGATCACCGAAGCCGTGGAAGCCTTCGTCGCCGCTCTGGGTGAGTTGACCGGGACGATGTCGTCATCGGTGCCGGTCGACGGCGCAGGGCGGGGGATCGACAGCCACGCCGAGATCGAACGCGCAAGTCACGAAGTGTTGCGGCACATGCGCGGGACTCCTCGGCCGCGCCCTCGCGAACACTCTCGGGGCCCGCTGGACATGCGTCGCACGGTTCGGTCGAGCTTGCGCACGGACGGCATTCCGTTTCGGTTGGTCACCAGGACGCCGGTTCCGGACAAGGTTCGATTGCTGGTGCTGGCGGACGTCTCGTTGTCCGTTCGCCCGATCACCGCATTCACGCTCAGGCTTGCCCAGGCGATGCACTCGCGTGCGCACCGCTGCACTGTGATGGGCTTCGTCGATTCTCCGGTGGACGTGACGACCACCTTGCTCGGGAGCACGGGCGACGGTGCGCTGGCTGCCGTACTCGCAGATGCGCGATTGGACCTCGAAGCGAGCAGCGATTACGGCAGGACCTTCGCGGACCTGCTGGACTCGCACGGGGAGGTGCTGAACAAGCGCACCGCGGTGATCATCGTGGGGGACGGTCGGTGCAACGGACGGCCGCCCGGACTCGATGCGTTGGAAAAGATTCGGTCCAAGGTGCACCGCATCGCCTGGATCACTCCCGAAGCTCGTCGCTACTGGGCGCAGGCCGCGTGCTCGATGGAGGAGTACGAGCAATTCTGCGATCGGGTGGTCGTGGCGCGAGACGGGGAACAGTTGACGGCGCACGCCGCCGATCTGGGGCATGCGCTGTCCTGAACTGACCTGTCACACCGCGTACCTGCCCGATCGGGTAGGTAGGAACCTGGCCCGGTGCTGGTGGGAACGGACCGACTGCGCTCGTAAGGTTGTAACCTGAATCACAGGTCCGGATCTTGTTCGGATCGAAGGACAGCGAGGGTGTGAACGGTGGACCAGGCAGCTACTGCGAACGTCGGCAAGGCGCTGCACGATCTCGATACTCGGCGCAGCCGAGCCGAGACGCCACGTGTCCTCAAGTTCCATGCGCCCGAGATCGTGTTCGGTCCGGATTCGCTCGGAGAGGTAGCGCATGCGACGCGTCGTCTCGGAGGGGTACGGCCGATGCTCGTCACGGACTCCGGGTTGATCGAGAGTGGCTGGGCCGGCCAGCTCGTCGACCTCCTTCTTGCGCAGGGGCTGGAGCCCCAGGTCTGGAGCGCACTGACGCCCAATCCGAAGGACGTCGAAATCGAGGCCGGACACGGTTACTACGCGGACTTCGGCTGCGACGTGCTGGTGGCGATCGGCGGAGGATCGGTGATGGATGCGGCCAAGGGCATTGCGGTCCTCGCCGGCAACGGCGGTCGAATTCTCGACTACGAGGGGGTCGATCGGGCCACCCGGCCGATCCCGCCTCTGGTGATGGTGCCCACGACATCCGGCACGGGCGCCGACGTCTCGCAGTTCTGCATCGTCACCGATACCGCACGCTCGACGAAGATCACCATACTCGGCCGAGCCCTGGTACCGGACATCACGGTGATCGATCCGATGTTACTCACCACGATGCCCGAATGGCTCAACGCCGCAACCGGTTTGGATGCTCTGACACACGGGATAGAAGCGTTCGTGTCGCTGGGCCACAACCAGCTCACCGACCATCATGCTCTCCGTGCCATCACCATGGTCATGTCACAGTTGGCTCGCACCATCGACGAGCCGACCGACATGGTTGCACGAGGGTCGATGGCGCAGGCAAGCCTGGAAGCCGGCCTGGCATTCACGAACGCGATACTCGGTGCCACGCACGCGATGAGCCACCAAGTGGGCGGGCTGCTCGATCTCCCGCACGGGGTGATCAACGGAGTGTTGCTGCCACACGTCATTCGCTTCAACGCTGCCGAGGATCCGTTGCCGTACGTGGCCATCGCCACGAGCCTAGGACTACCCGAAGGCAGGGCCAGGCCGGAGGAGGCCGCCATGGCCGTGGCCGATCGAGTGGACCGCCTCGCTCGTCAGGTCGGTGTTCCCGCCGGCCTGGCCGAGATCGGCGTCAGCGAGTCCGATCTCGATGTGTTGGCCACCAACGCATTACGCGACGCCTGCATGTCCACCAACCCGCGCTCGGCCACGCACCGCGAGATGGTCGACCTGTTCAGGACTGCACTGTGACGTCCGGACCCGACCTCTCGTTGCTGACGGGACTGCGTTCGGGCAAGAACACGTTCTACCCCCAGTATCGCGGCGCGGCAGAACGTCTGGAACGCGTTGTCTATGCGCTGGAACTGATCTCGCGAGCGCTGGTGCGCACGGTCGACGGTCCGGAAACGCTGGTGTGCGCTGTGGCCGAGGCCGCACGCGCCCACTTGAGTGCACGCTGGGTCGTGTTCGCTCTCGCCGACGGGGCGTTCCCCGACGCTGGTCCTCGCCGATTGGTACTCGGACCCGACGCCACACCGTTTCTGGTCGACAATGTCGAAGGGCCACCGTTGCCGGACGACGTCGTCGACTGCCTCGAGTCGATTCGACAGTCGACGTGCGGCGACGGGCTGACCCCGGTGATCTCCGCTCATCACGCTTTCGTGCCGATCGCGTACGACGGTGGTGTCGTGGGTGCTTTTGCAGCGTGGACCGGTGAGCAACGTGTGCTGGACGCCACCGACGCCGCGGTGCTCAGCATCCTTGCCAGCCAAACCGCGGTGGCTCTGCAGAATTCGGCTCTGTTCCAGAGCCGAAGACAACTCCTCGAGCGCACCGAGAATGCCTACGCCGAGGCGAATCGAACAGCGGCCGACCTCGCCGCCCGCAATGCCGAACTCCTGCTGACGCAAAGACAACTCGGCGCCGCACATCGGCATCAGGTGCTCGACGACGAACGCCATCGGATCGCGCGCGAACTGCATGACAGCGTGACCCAGGCCGTGTTGTCGGCCGGTATGCAGATCGAGGTATGTCGCAGCGACATCTCGGCCGAAGAGCGAAGTGACAGGCTGGATCTGGCCAAGGATCTGACGCGTCGGGCAGTGGATCAGCTGCGGTCGGCGATCTACGCGCTCAATCACCCTCAGGACGCCGACCGTACGTCGCTTCCCGAAATGCTCGAACAGCTTTCGGTGGTCCACATGCCCGACGAGCTACAGGTTTCGCTGCGGGTGGAGGGAACTCCCGTCGAGTTGAGCAGCGAATGCGAGCATGCTTTGCTCCGCATTGCCGGAGAGGCGTTGTTCAACACTGCGGTGCACGGTCATGCATCCCGGGCAATTCTTCGCTTGAGCTATTCGCTCGATCAGGTACAGCTGTCGATCGCCGACGACGGTGACGGCGATCCGGCCCACTTGCGCATGATGCTCCACATGGCCGAGTCGACCGACGTCGACGGCCGCCACCGCGGGTTGGCGAACATGGCGGCGCGCGCCCGCGAACACGGCGGGGTTCTCGAGATCCGCCGTGCCCGCACCGGCGGTGTCCGAGTGGCAGTGCGTATCCCGCTCGACCCGAATTCCACGAAGGGCACAGCATGAGCGTCACAGCGATTCGAGACGGTTCGCCTCAGGCGGCACCGCCCAGGGTTCGGATCGTCCTGGTCGACGACCACGCGATTCTGCGCGACGGGCTGCGCTCGGTACTCGAGCGTGAATCGGATCTGTCGATCGTGGGGGAGGCGTCGACCCGGGAGGAGGGTTTGGCCGTCGTCGCAAGGGTCGAGCCCGACATCGTCTTGATGGATCTCAAGCTCTCGGCCAGCTCGGACTACGAGGGCTTGGCTCTGTGTGCGCAGTTGTCCAAGGCACACAACGGAATCGGTCTGCTGGTCCTGACGACGTTCCTCGACGATCGTCTGGTGGTGGAGGCCGTACATGCCGGTGCCCGGGGATACGTGGTCAAGGACGTCGACACCACCGAGTTGGTTCGGGCGATCCGCGCGGTGTCGCGCGGTGAGAGTGCATTCGACTCTCGGAGCGCGTCGGCCGTGGTCCGTTCTCTGAACGGCACACCGAGCAGCATCGAGCGGCTCACCGGGCGGGAGCTCGAAGTGCTCCGGCTACTGGCAACGGGTCTGTCCAACAACATGATCGGAACACGTCTGTTCATCTCGGCGACGACGGTGAAGTTTCACGTCAGCAACATCATGCGCAAACTTGCGGTGTCCCGCCGTGCCGAGGCCGTCTATGCCGCGAGCAAACAGGGATTGATCTGAGCAATGAGCCTTCGGGCACAGAGTGCAAAGTAGACGGCGCTCGGCGTCCTGTCGGGAGCGTCCTCGCGGTGCAGGCTACGGATAACACATACCAGTGATATCCACGCCGAGGAGCACCCATGACGACTGTTCAGGAAGATACGCGCTCACACGACGCCCCGGCCGACCGCCCGACGGAACTCACCGTTCTCGGGGCCTGTGCGCAGGATTGTCCGGATTCGTGCTCGATGGTGGTGACCGTCGAGGACGGGGTGGCGACGAGCGTCAGCGGGAGCAAGACCAACCCGTACACCAACGGTGGCCTTTGTGTGAAGGTGGACAACTATCTCGACAAGGTCTACAGCCCGGACCGAGTGCTGTACCCGCTCAAGCGGTCCGGGCCCAAGGGCTCGGGACGGTTCGAGCGGATCTCGTGGGACGAGGCCGTGGCCACCATTGCCGAGAAGTTCACCGCCATCGCCGAGGAATTCGGCCCCGAGGCGATCATGCCGTGCAATTACCTCGGCACCCAGGGCATTACGCAGGGTCTCAACGTCGGGGATGCATTCTTCAATCGACTCGGGGCGACGGTTGCCGAGCGCACCTACTGCGATGCCGGCTCGTGCACTGCCTACGCGATGACGGTGGGCGACACGGCAGGCGTCGACCCCGAGAGTTTCGTCCACTCCAAGTTCATTCTGATCTGGGCGGCGAACACCATGAGCACCAACCTGCACCTGTGGCCGTACATAGCCGAGGCGAAGAAACGCGGGGCCAAGGTGGTGGTGATCGATCCGATCAAGACCAGAACCGCCAAGGCCGCGAGCTGGTACATCCCCATTCGTCCGGGCACCGACGGCGCCCTCGCACTGGCGATGATGCACGTGATCATCGACGAGGGATTGACCGATGCGGATTACATCGAACGCTTCACCATCGGTTTCGACGAATTGGCCGAGCGGGTGCAGCAATACACCCCGCAATGGGCGTCCGAGGAGACGGGCATTCCTGTCGAGGACATCTACACGCTCGCAAGGGAATACGCACAGAGCCAGCCCTCCGTCATTCGGATCGGCGTCGCCATCGAGCGCAGTGCCGGTGGCGGGCAGAGCGTCCGAGCCATCTCCTGTCTACCGTCTTTGGTGGGAGCATGGCGTAAGCCCGGCGGCGGCATCCTGCAGCTGCCGCTGTGGGCGTTTCCGGTGAACTGGCCCGAGTTTCTGCAGACGGATCTGCAGACTCCGGGTACACGCGTCATCAATCTGTATCAGCTGGGTGAGGCGCTGACCGGCGGGTTGAATTTGGATACGCCCCTCAAGGGATTGATGGTGTACAACTCGAACCCGGTGGTGGTGTGTCCCGATCAGAAGCGCATGATCGACGGGCTCAGCCGGGAGGATCTGTTCACCGTCGTCAGCGACCACTTCATCACCGACACAGCCGATTACGCCGATATCATCCTGCCCGCCACGACACAGCTGGAACAGGACGACATCAACTTTTCCTGGGGCCACCTGTTCGTCACGTACAACAACCGGTCGATCGAGCCCCTCGGGGAGGCCGTCCCCAATACCGAGCTGTTTCGCCGACTGGCCGCAGCGATGGGCTTCACCGAACCGGTGTTTTCCCGAACCGATGAAGAACTCCTCGCCCTCTCCTACGACTGGAATGCCCCGGCAATGGAGGGCATCACGATCGACTCGCTCAAGAAGCTCGGGTGGCAGCGACTCAACCTTCCCGGCCCCGACGAGTACGCACCGCACGCAGAGGGTAATTTCCGGACGCCATCCGGCAAGACGGAGTTTCTGTCCTCGGCGGCGGCGGGTGGCAACTTCGTGCTGCCGCTGTTCCGGCAGGGATCGAACGATCACCAGCCGGGACAACCGGTGGATCCGCTTCCGCACTACATCCCGCCGCGCGAGTCGTCGAGGACCAATCCCGAACTGGCAGAGAAGTATCCACTCAATCTGCTCACGCCCAAATCGCATGCGTACCTGAATTCGAGCTTCGGCAATCTCGACATGCACCGCAAAGTGCAGAAGGAACCGACGCTGCTGATCAACCCTGTGGACGGCGAACAGCGGGGAATTGCTTCGGGTGACGTGGTGAGAGTCTTCAACGATCGCGGCGAATTCACCGTCGTTGCCAAACTCGACAAGTCGGTCATGCAGGGTGTCACCGTCTGTGCGATGGGGGCGTGGCGCAAGAACATGCTGTCTCTGTCGACCCCGGCCTCACTCAATCCGACGGTGTTTGCCGACCTCGGGAACGCTCCGACGTTCTCCGACACCCTCGTCGAGGTCGCAGCGCTCGACGCCTGACAACTCTTTCTCCTACTACGAACAAGAGGATTTCGAAATGGCCTACGTCGTGACCGAAGCGTGCATCGACCTACTCGACAAGGCATGCACGGAGGAGTGCCCCGTCGATTGCATCTACGAGGGCGCTCGGATGATGTACATCAATCCCGACGAGTGCGTCGACTGCGGCAAGTGCATGCCCGCCTGCCCCAACGACGCCATCTTCTGGGAGCACAAGATCCCGGAGGAACAGAAACAGTTCGTCGACATCGCCGTCGAATTCTGTGAAGAAGTAGATGCTTCCGGTGGTGCGGAAGATCTCGGGCCGATCGGGCGCGACCATCCCTCGATCGACGAGGTGGCGAAGAAGTGAGTGCCACAACGGTTTCCGAGAGTGACCTGATCATCGTCGGTGCTGGGCCGGCCGGTTTGTACGGTGCGTATTACGCGGGCTTCCGGGGCATGACGGTCACCGTGATCGACGCTCTGCCCCACCCCGGTGGGCAACTGGCCGCGTTGTATCCGGAGAAGAAGATATTCGACGTCGCCGGTTTTCCGGCGATCAAGGCGCAACATCTGGTCGACGCATTGGTCGAACAAGCGGATCAGGCGAAGCCGACGTACCTGATGGGTCACGTGGCGACCGAACTCGAGGAATCCGAGAACTTCGTGCGGGTCACGACGGACAAGGGCGAAACCGTCGTCGGGAAAGCCGTTCTCGTGGCCGCGGGTATCGGTAAGTTCACCCCGAGGCCATTGCCGGCCGGAGCCGAGTTCCACGACCGTGGCCTACGGTATTTCGTACCGAAACTCGATGACCTGGCCGGCGAACGGGTGATGATCGTCGGCGGCGGAGACTCGGCAGTCGACTGGGCGCTGAGCCTGGAACCGATCGCAAAATCGGTGGTATTGGTGCACCGTCGCAACGACTTCCGGGCGCACGCTCACAGCCTCGGTTTGCTGGAGCGGTCCAGTGTCGATGTCCTCACCCCGTTCGAGGTGGAGGAAATCCTTGGCGTGGACGCCGTCGAATCGGTAACGATCGTCGACGGCACCGGAGTCGATCGCCGACAGCTCGAAGTATCGAGTGTTGTTGCCGCACTGGGGTTCAAAGCCGCGCTCGGCCCCATCTCCACGTGGGGATTGGACAAGTACCAGCGCGATATCGCCGTCGGACGGACGATGCGCACCAGCCGAAGGCGAGTCTTCGCGGCGGGCGACGTCGCCGGACACGAAGACAAGGTCAAGTTGATCGCAGTCGGGTTCGCCGAGGCCGCGACAGCGGTGAACCACATCGCCCCGCTGGTCGACGGTTCGGCAGCGATCGTGCCCGGCCACTCGAGCGACTCGATTCACTGACGAGAGACCCGTAGGAGCTCAGTTCGACCGACGAGGACCGTGAGCAGTGCCGACCTCGGGCTGCTCACGGTCGCTCGGCCACATCGGGCGAGTCACCGCTCGCGGGTCGTCGGACTGCGCGCACGCGGCCGCGCGGTACTGACGCGGGCTCATCCCGTACTGCTCGCGAAAGGCGCGGCTGAACACCGCGGAGTCCGCGAAACCCCACCGTCGGCTTATCTGACCCAGCGAGCGGTCCACCGCGACGCTGGCGATGATCTCGCGTCGGCAGCGCTCGAGCCGTTTGACCCGAATGCTGCGCGCCACCGTCGTGCCACTGGCCGCGAACAGACGGTGCAGTTGGCGGGTGGAGACGAGCATGGCCGACGCGACCGTGCTGGGCGACAGGTCTGGGTCTGCGAGGTGCTCCTCGATGTAGCGCTGCGCTGTCCGAACCAGGGCAGTGCTGGGGGAGTCCAGCGCCGGGCTGGTAGTGGTGTTCCTGGCGATGACGCTGACAAGATCTCCGACCTCGTCTGCGATGGCCTGTGCGCCTGCGGTGCCCAGCGTCGATCGGGTCGACCCCAGGTCGTGCAGAAATCGGCCGAGGAGGCCGCTGAAACCGGCCGAACCGTCGAACGCCATCGCCGTCAGGTCGCTGGATTCACGCTCGTCGAGTCGCAGCATGTGACGGGGCCAGGTGAAGACTTCGAGCTCCCATTGGTCGTCGTCGGGATGACCGTCGATGATCCAGTCGAAGGGACGAGACGTGTCGTAGATGGCGAAGTCGCCGCGTGAGAGCACGCATTCGCGTCCGTCCTGCACCACGATTGCGCGGCCTCGACGGATCATCCCGATCTGAACGTATTCGATGCGGTCCTTCTCGATGAGCGAGTCGGTTCGCGCGATGCGTTGAGTCGTCGATCGGACAGTCGACACCTGCAGGTGCGCGAGAGACATCGACCGGACGGCTCCGGTGAATCGGCTGTCTGCGACGTCCTCTACGTCCAGGGCGACGAAGTGCTCGTTCAACATGTCGGACCAGTCGCCGCGGCTGGTCGTTCGAGTCGGAATGGAGAATCCGGATCGAGACAGCATGGGGACCCCTTGTGGTAGACGCTCACGGCGATGCAGGAGCTTTCTTCGAGATTAACCCGCAATGTTTCCGGTTGATTCACTGTTCGTAACTTTGCCGGAAAGTCGTGAGGCAGGGCCGTGCGCTGGTCGCTGCACGTCAAATACCGGGCGCGCGCGGTCAAGTGTGAGGCACTGCCGTCCGCGATTCTGGTGGTCGACCGAGTGAAAGGACTACTCCGTGGGTGATCCCGTTCGAGCAGTGCGCACGCATCCGACCGACCTCGATTCGGGGACGGTGGACGCTCGTGGACGGGCGCTCCGAGATCTCCGTATTTCGGTCACCGACCGGTGCAACTTCCGCTGTGTCTACTGCATGCCTCGAGCCGAGTTCGGTCCCGATCACCGATTCCTCGACACCGGCAGGCTGCTGACCTTCGACGAGATCGACAGAGTTGCGCGGGCTGCTGCCACGATCGGCATCCGCAAGATACGTCTGACGGGTGGTGAACCGTTGCTGCGGGCCGGAATCGCCACGCTGGTCGAGCGATTGAGCGCTATCGACGGCGTCGATCTTGCGATGACCACGAACGGATCGTTGCTTGCCGCCCACGCCGCGTCGTTGTACGCGGCCGGTCTGAAGCGCGTCACCGTCAGCCTGGATTCGATCGACCCGACGACGTTCGCGCGGATGAGCGACACGCGCGTAAACGTCCGGACCGTGCTCGACGGAATCGACGCGGCAGTTCGCGCCGGGATGTCACCCGTCAAGGTGAATGTGGTGGTGCGACGGGGCGTGAACAGTGATTCGATTCTCGACCTGGCCGAACGGTTCCGAGGGACCGGTATCGTCGTGCGGTTCATCGAGTACATGGATGTCGGGGCGACGAACCGGTGGGAAATGGCGCAGGTGACGGACGTCGACTCGATTGTCGACATCATCGGGGCGGCCCATCCGCTCGAGCGGATCGAGTCGATGTACGAAGGCGAGGTCGCGACGCGCTATCGGTATCGCGACGGGAGCGGAGAAATCGGGGTGATCGGCTCGGTGTCGAAACCGTTCTGCGGCAGCTGTACTCGGGCAAGATTGTCTGCGGACGGGCAGGTGTACACGTGCCTGTTCGCTTCTGCAGGAACGGATCTGCGTGCGCTGCTGCGTTCGGGGGCATCGCAGGACGCTCTCGCGGCGCGGTTGTCGGCGCTCTGGCACAGCCGTGACGATCGATACTCCGAATTGCGAGCGGGATCGGGGGATACCCCGGCCGGCGAGCGGATCGAGATGTCCTACATCGGCGGATGAGGCGGACCGGAACCTCCACCAACCGTTCGGTCGACGAACACCGTCGTGCCATAGCCGATCTCGGTCTGGCAGCCCGAGATCGGTCGGTACCCATCGGATCGGCGGTCGGCGCAGTCCTCGCCGAGGATGTCGTTGCCGAACGCGCGCTGCCGGCGTTCGACAATTCTGCAGTCGACGGGTTCGCTGTGCGCCGCACCGATGTGGCCGGGGCCCACCGATTGCCGGCCACGCTGACCGTGTCGGCCCGTAGCGTAGCCGGACGAGGGAGTGCCGAGCTGAGTGTGGCACCGGGCGAATGTGTGCAGATCATGACCGGTGCAATACTTCCGCGCGGGGCCGATCTGGTGGTACCGGTCGAACAGACCAGCGGATTCGTGACGTCGTTCGGCTCCGATACCGTGACCATCTGTTCGAGTGGTTCCAAGAGCAGCATCCGCGGTCGTGCTTCGGATTTCGGTGCCGGTGACGTGGCCATCAGGGTCGGTACGGTGCTGACTCCCGCTCAGGTCGGACTGCTTGCCGCACTCGGACGAACGCATGTCAGGATCGGTTCGACGCTGACCGTGGCTGTGTTGTCCACCGGATCCGAAATCTGCTGTGCCGGCACAACTCCGACGCTCGGTGAGTGTTTCGACGCCAACTCTCCGATGATCGCAGCCGATCTGCTGCGGTGTGGTGCCGATGTTCACCTCGAATCGGCGGTATCCGACGACGTACAAGCATGCAGAGAGGCGCTTGCTCGCTGCGCTGCGGTAGCCGATGTCATCGTGACGACCGGTGGAATCAGCGCAGGAACCGAGGAAGTGATCCGTCTCGCGCTGGCGGATCACGACGTCACCTTCGCCTCGGTTGCGGTCAGGCCGGGAAAACCGCAAGGCTGCGGACGATTCGATGGAATACCGATCATCTGCCTGCCCGGGAATCCGGTGAGTGCGCTGATCTCGTACGAGCTGTTCGTCCGGCCGGTCGTGGCATCCGCTCTGCAGGATCCGGCGGCGGAGCGGACGGTGAGAACAGTGCGAGTCCGCGGCGACGTGACCTCGCCGTCGATCACACCTCGGGTTCTGTTGGGATTCATCGACGGCGCGGATGTCGAGGTCACGCAGTCACATTCGATGAGAGCATTGGCAGCCGCGAACGGAATGGTCGTCGTTCCCCCATGCGACTCGCTCCCACAGGCAACAGGGCAATATCCCGCGTGGACCTTCGATTCACGTACGGCATCGAGACCGGGCCGGTACGTATGACCGCCACTGCCGCTTCCCCGGCTGCCACCGACCCGCGGCACGCTGCCAAATCGACCACGTGATCCCGTTCGACCACGCCAATCCACTCGGCGGCTGGACCACCGTCAACAACTTCCAATGCCTCTGCGAATACCACCACAGCGTCAAAACCGCCGGCTACACATCCCCACCAAGCCCAGACGATCCGGCATCATTGCCTACCCCGACCCACCCGACAACCCGACACCAGAACCGAGCGACGAGGAAGCCGACACAGCACCACCGTTCTAGTACTCCTGCGGATCCCATGCCTGGAGTATCGAGACTGTTCAGACGAGTTGCGGTGCCGTCATCTTGTCGATTACGAGCCAACCGCCGTGGTAGGTCGAGGTCTCGAAGGGCAGCCCCGTCGATAGTCCCAGCTCGGCCAGCGTCGTCTCGTCGAACGTGCGGATATGTCCGTGGCAGACGGTGGTCTCGGTCTCGAACGGTACCGCGATGACGACGCGGCAGCGCGCCACACGGAGTGCCTCCGCGACGATGGCAGAGCCCGTCTCGGCATCGACATGTTCTAGCAGGTGCAGGGCTGTCACGGTATCGACACTGTTGTCGTCGAACGGGATTCGGGCTGCATCGACCACTGCCGTGTCGAGTCTCGCGCCGAGGTGCGGAGCGACAGTCGCGAGCAATTTCATGGTTCCCGCTGACAGATCGGTCGCGATGACCGAATACCCCTGCATTGCCAGCCGCAACGGAAAGAAGCCGAAACATGACCCCAGATCGAGCACCGAACCGCGTATCGAGGCGGCGGCATGCCTGTGCACTGGAGCGAATTCTGCTCGGCCGGACAGGAGGTCATCCAACGAGTTTCGGTAGTACGTCGTCCATGCTTCGACCGGATCGGAAATGGTGGTGCGCACGATGCCGACCAGTACGTGCTCGAACTCGCTCTGGGACAGCCCGATGTGGCGCGCCTCTTCGGTGATGAGCGGAACGAGGCATTCGCCGATCTCGCCCGCAGCGAGGCAGTGGTTCACCTGCACCGTCGATCCTGCACGCACGGCGTCGAATCGAAGCCCGGGAGTGTGCCGGACGACGACGTTCTCATGAGCCCAAACCCCGTCGGGTCCGGGTGCCAATGCATCGATCTCGGTCATGAAAGTCTTCTTCTGTCGTTTCTGCAGCGATCGTCCGTTCCGGTGAGCGTTCCATAGCGAAGTGCGCCACAAGGCGCATCGACCGCTGGTCGGTCCTCTTGGACGCTGTTCACCCCGCAGGCCGGACGGGCCGGTACCTACCCATCTGGACGGTTGATCGCGACGGCCGACCAGTTCCTGCGCCATGGCCCGTCGGAAACCTCGACGGCCGTTAGCGTGGTGATCCTGAACACAGTCGATCGGATTGTGGCCGAACAGATTTCGTAGGAGGAATTCAGATGTCGAAGAAGAGTGAGAACGCTGTGGTCGGTACGTCGGTCGTCGAGTCCGATCTGGTGGAGGAGTCGTTGGTGGAGGAAGTGTCGATCGACGGCATGTGCGGCGTGTACTGATCATGACCACTGCTGTGCAGGACGTGCTCGATCTGGACGTGCGGTGGGTGTTGCATCCGCAGGTGGCGCTGCGTCCCGATTCGTTCGGGGCGCTGCTCTACCACTTCGGCACCCGCAAGCTGTCGTTTCTGAAGAACCGCACGATCGTGGCGATCATCGAGTCCCTTCCCGACCACCGGGATATGCGGTCGGCGATCGCGGCCGCAGGGATCAGCGATTCGGCATCGGCTCCCTACGTGAGAGCGCTTGCGACATTGGCGGACTCGAACATGATCACTCGCCCGTAGAACCTGACCCATTCGTAGAAGAGGACGGCCCCTATGACTTCCACCCTCGAAAGACCAGCTTCGGTAGGGAAATTGGTCGATCAGTTCGAGCTCGGTCTCGATGCTCCGATTTGTTTGACGTGGGAGTTGACCTACGCCTGCAATCTGTCGTGTGTGCATTGTTTGTCGTCGTCGGGTCGTCGCGATCCGCGTGAGCTCAGTACCGAGCAGTGCAAGTCGATCATCGACGAGTTGCAGAAGATGCAGGTGTTCTACGTCAATATCGGTGGCGGTGAGCCGACGGTCCGCAGCGACTTCTGGGAGTTGGTCGACTACGCGACTGCGCATCAGGTGGGGGTGAAGTTCTCCACTAACGGGGTCAAGATCGACAAGAAGGTGGCGGCGCGCCTGGCGGCGTCGGATTACGTCGATGTGCAGATCTCCATCGACGGGGCGACGGCGGAGGTCAACGATGCGGTGCGTGGTCCGGGGTCGTTCGATATGGCGTGCCGGGCGTTGGAGAATCTGAAGGAGGCCGGGTTCCGGGATGCGAAGATCTCGGTCGTCGTCACTCGCCATAACGTCAGTCAGCTCGACGATTTCAAGGCTCTCGCCGACAAATACGCTGCGACACTGCGCATCACACGACTGCGGCCGTCGGGACGAGGTGCGGACGTATGGGACGATCTGCACCCCACGGCCGGTCAGCAGCGCGAGTTGTACAACTGGCTCGTCGCCAACGGGGAAGGTGTGTTGACGGGCGATTCGTTCTTCCACCTCTCGGCGTTCGGTGACGCTCTGCCGGGGCTCAACCTGTGTGGTGCGGGGCGGGTGGTGTGTCTGATCGACCCGATCGGCGACGTGTACGCCTGCCCCTTCGCCATCCACGAGAACTTCCTCGCGGGCAATATCGTCCGAGACGCGACAGACGGTATGGGCGGATTCCAAACCGTCTGGCAGACCTCGGAATTGTTCCAGGAACTCCGCTCACCGCAAACCTCGGGTGCCTGCACCAAGTGTGCCCATTTCGATGCGTGTCGCGGCGGGTGCATGGCGGCGAAGTTCTTCACCGGTCTGCCGATGGACGGTCCGGATCCCGAGTGCGTCATCGGTAACGGTGAGATGGCGTTGGCGGCGGCGGGGGAGATCCCCAAGTCCAGTGTCGATCATTCGCGTACCGGTCAGCGCAAGACTCCCCGTAAGTCGGTGCCGTTGACGTTGATGATGCGTCCACCGACGAAGATCTGCGACGAAAACCCGCTCGCAGGAATGGAACAGGGAGCGTAGTCATGGCGAAGAGTGCGTGGTTCGAGACTGTTGCCGAGGCGCAGCGGCGGGCGAAGAAGCGTCTACCGAAGTCGGTGTATGCCGCGCTGGTGGCAGGCTCCGAGCGTGGGTTGACGATCGACGACAACATGTCGGCGTTCGGTGAGCTCGGGTTCGCCCCGCATGTGGCGGGGTTGTCGGACAAGCGGGATCTGTCGACGACGGTGATGGGGCAGCCGCTGTCGTTTCCGGTGATGATTTCGCCGACGGGTGTGCAGGCAGTGCATCCGGACGGTGAGGTTGCGGTGGCGAGAGCTGCTGCGGCGCGGGGTATTCCGATCGGATTGTCCTCGTTCGCGAGCAAGTCCGTGGAGGAGGTCGCTGCGGCGAATCCGCAGACGTTCTTCCAGATGTACTGGGTGGGTTCGCGTGAAATATTGCTGCAGCGGATGGAGCGGGCCCGCGCCGCGGGAGCAGTCGGGTTGATCATGACGCTGGACTGGTCGTTCTCCAACGGCCGCGACTGGGGTAGCCCGTCGATCCCGGAGAAGATGGACCTCAAGGCGATGGTGCAATTCGCTCCCGAGGGCATCATGCGTCCGAAGTGGTTGTGGGAGTTCGCCAAGACCGGCAAGATCCCGGATCTGACGACCCCGAACCTGACCCCGCCGACCGGTGGTCCTGCGCCGACGTTCTTCGGAGCGTACGGGGAATGGATGGGGACTCCGTTGCCGACGTGGGAGGACGTGGCATGGCTGCGGGAGCAGTGGGGTGGGCCGTTCATGCTCAAGGGTGTGATGCGCGTCGACGACGCCAAGCGGGCCGTCGACGCCGGCTGCACGGCGATCTCGGTGTCCAACCACGGTGGCAACAACCTCGACGGCACCCCGGCACCGATCCGGGCGTTGCCGGCGATCGCCGAGGCCGTCGGCGAACAGGTCGAGATCACCCTCGACGGTGGCATCCGGCGGGGTAGTGATGTGGTGAAGGCGTTGGCGTTGGGTGCTCGTGCGGTTCTGATCGGGCGGGCGTATCTGTGGGGTCTGTCGGCGGGCGGTCAGGCCGGTGTGGAAAACGTGCTCGACATCCTGCGCGGCGGAGTCGATTCCGCTGTCCTGGGGCTCGGGCACACCTCGGTGCACGACCTGTCACCGTCGGATGTGGTCATGCCGCTCGGATTCGACCGAAAGCTGGGTGTGTGAGCGAGTGGTTCGAGACTGTCGCCGAAGCGGAACGCCGCGCGAAGAAGCGATTACCGAAGTCTGTGTATTCGGCGCTGGTGGCGGGATCCGAACGCGGCATAACCGCCTCGGACAACACCGCCGCGTTCGCCGACCTCGGGTTCGCTCCGCATGTGGCGGGGTTGTCGGACACACGTGATCTGTCGACGACGCTGATGGGGCAACCGCTCTCGTTCCCGGTGATGATCTCCCCGACGGGTGTGCAGGCCGTGCACCCGGACGGTGAGGTCGCCGTCGCCAGAGCTGCAGCGGCGCGCGGTATTTCCATGGGGTTGTCGTTGTTCGCGAGCAAGCCCATCGAGGAGGTCGTGGCGGCGAATCCGCAGACGTTCTTTCAGCTGCATTGGGTGGCTTCGCGGGAGTTGTTGGGGCACATGCTCGATCGCGCACGTGCAGCCGGTGCGGTGGGTCTGATCGTCACGATGGATTGGTCGTTCTCGGAGGGCCGGGACTGGGGGAGTCCGGTAATACCGGAACGCCTCGACGCGCGGGCGATGCTGCGGCTGGCTCCGGAAGGGTTGGTCCGTCCACGGTGGCTCGCCCGGTGGGCGCGGTCGGGGACGTTCCCGGATCTGACGGCACCGAATCTCGCCGAGCCCGGAAAATCAGCGCCGACGTTCTTCGCCGCGTACCGGGAATGGAAGTCCACTCCGCTGCCCACGTGGGAGGACATCGCGTGGCTACGCGAGCAGTGGGATGGGCCGTTCATGCTCAAGGGGATTTCGCGGGTCGACGACGCGCTCCGGGCCGTCGATGCCGGTGTCACCGCGATCTCGGTGTCCAATCACGGTGGGAACAATCTCGACGGTTCCCCAGCGTCGATTCGTATGTTGCCGGCGATCGCCGAGGCGGTGGGGGATCAGGTGGAGATCACCCTCGACGGTGGGATCAGGCGGGGAAGTGATGTGGCGAAAGCACTGGCGCTCGGTGCGCGGGCCGTGTTGATCGGGCGGGCGTATCTGTGGGGGTTGGCGGCGAACGGTCAGTCCGGGGTGGAGAACGTGCTCGACATTCTGCGCGGCGGCCTGGACTCCGCGGTCCTCGGTCTCGGACATGCATCGGTACACACTCTCGGACCCTCCGACGTCGTGACACCACCCGACTTCGCTCGGGCAGATCAGCTCCCCGGTTCGGGAGATCCGACCATCCTGGCAAAGAGCGGATCGGAGCTCGGAATACAGAACCGAGGAGCTGATCAAGACCTGCTGAATCCCTCGAGCATGCCGGTGTAGCGCTTGGGCGGCGGAGCCGCGAACTCGCCACGCTTGCCGGTGCCGAGTCCCAGGGTGACGAGAGACTGCACGAACAACGTTCCCGCTGCGACCCCGTCGACGACGGGTACGCCGATCTCAGCCGAAATATGTTGGCAGAGGTCGGCCATACCTGCGCAACCGAGCACGACGGCATCGCTGCCGTCCGTCTCCACCGCGATGCGGCAGGCCTCGGTGACGATCTTGCGAGCGTCGGGGTCGGTCTCGAGATCGAGGACGGGCAGATCGCACGCGTGAATGCCGAGGCACTGCCGTCCGAAGCCGTAGTGGTTCGCCAGATCCTGCGCCCGTCCGATAGTGCGTCCGAGTGTGGTGACGACGCTGAAACCGCGGCCGAGAAAACTCGCGGCATGCATGGCCGCCTCCGCGATCCCGATGACGGGCCCCGACGCGAGCTCCCTGGCCGCGTCGATGCCCGGGTCGCCGAAACAGGCGATGACGTAGCCGTCGACCCCGGCGGCCTCACCGCGGGCGATCTCGGCGAGAATGCCTGGGACGCTGAGGGCTTCGTCGACATGGCTTTCGATCGACACCGGCCCCATGGATGGGCTGACCGCATCGACGACCGTGCCCGGGCCGACTACGGCCCGGGCACAGTCACCGATCGTTGCGGTCATCGAACTCGTGGTGTTCGGATTGATGACCTTGATGAGCACGTGCGAGATCCTATGCTTTCACTGGAGTGTCGAAGTTGGTGACGGCCAGCTTGGTCCGCGTTGCGAGATAGAAGTACATCGCGAATCCGATGCCGCACCCGATGAACCAGCTGTACTTGGACGCCGTCGACATTCCGGCGATCTGCATGCCGTCGATGGCTCCGTTGAACAGCACGGTGAACATGGCCACCAGCGCGCCGACGATGGTGGAGTACACCGCGGCCGGGTTGTATCCCTTGGAGTACCAGTACAGACCCGTGGTCGACATCGAGAACAGTTCGTCGACGACGACCTTCTGCTTGCGGACGAGGTAGTAGTCGGCGATCAGAATGCCGAACAACGGTCCGATGAATGCGCCCAGAGTTTCGAGGGTCAGGTGGATGACGTCGGGGTTGTTGTACAGGTTCCACGGGGTGATCAGCACCGACCCGATAGCGGCGATCATTCCGCCTGCGCGCCAGCTGATGCGCTGCGGGCTGACGTTGGAGAAGTCGAACGCAGGGGAGATGAAGTTCGCGACGATGTTGATGCCGATGGTGGCGATCGTGAACGTCAGTGCGCCGAGAACGATGGCGAAGGTGCTGTCGATTCGAGCGACGGTCTCGACCGGGTCGGTGATCAGCTCACCGAACACGGGGAGCGTCAACGACGCCGTGACGACCACCAGGATCGAGAAGACCAGGAAGTTGACCGGGAGGCCGAGGAAGTTGCCCTTCTTCACCGCGGCGTAGGACTTGCCGTAGCGGGAGAAGTCGCCGAAGTTGAGCATGGGGCCGGAGAAGTAGGAGACCACGAGTGCGATGGCTCCGAGCATCACCGGAATCGAGCTCAGACCCGTGTGCTCGACCTCGCCGAGGTTGAGATCGATTGCGCCCCAGCCGGCTTTCCAGATCAGGTAGCCGCACAGCATGAACATCACGACGTAGACGGCGGGCCCGCAGAAGTCGATGAACTTGCGGATCGATTCCATGCCGCGCCAGAAGACCGCTGCCTGGACGACCCAGAGGAACAGGAAGCTGGCCCAACCGAGCAGGGACAGACCGGCGAAGCCGTAGTCGGCGGTGACGGCGTACGGGGCCAATGACGGGAACAGCTTGATCAACACGATGTCGAGCGCTGCCGATGCCAGGAAGGTCTGGATGCCGTACCAGGCCACGGCGATCAGTCCGCGGATGATGGCGGGGATATTGGCACCGAGTACTCCGAACACGCTGCGGCAGATCACCGGGTAGGGCACCCCGGAGACCTGGCTCGGCTTGGCGACGAGGTTGCAGAAGAAGTACACGATGGTGATGCCGACGAGCAGCGCGATCAGCACCTGCCAGCTCGCCAACCCGAGTGCGAAGAGGCTGCCGGCCGTGACGTAGCCACCCACCGAGTGCACGTCGGACATCCAGAAAGCGAACAGGTTGTAGGAGGTCCAGCTCTGCTTCTTCAGCGGAGCGAGGTCTTCGTTGGTCAACCGCGGGTCGTAGCTGTCCTTGATCAGGCCTCCGCCGACGGGATGGCCCGCGGCTTCCACGAGATCTCCCGTTTGGGCGGGACCGTGCGCTGTATCTGTCATCGATGCTCCTGACGGCCGGGCAATGAATGGAACGTGTGAATGGGGAAAAGCTAGCGGCGAAGTATTGCGCCCTCGTGACGTGAGCGATATATCTTCAGCGGGGTGTTTCGGCGGGTGGGTCGGCGAACAATCCGTGATCGTTCGACAATGTCGAAATGACCGAATTGAGACGCGTGTGATGGTGCTGAGCAGCGCGCAACAGTGCGTCGGAGTCGCGATCGAGGAAGGCAGCGATCATGTCGGCGTGGTCGTCGTGCAGTGACGCGCGATCCGATCCGGCGACATGCACCATCGGTTGCACGGGTTCGGTTATGTTCCAGGCGGATTCGAGCATGTGCAAGAGTCGGTGCATCCGCGAAGGCCGGGTCAGTGACAGGTGGAATTCGCGAGAGAGGCGGTGGTACTCGCGTGAGTCGTCCTCGGTCAACGAGGCCTCGAGCTGCCGGTTGATCTCGATCAGATGCGCGCGATCGGAATCGGTGGCCAGGTCTACCGCGATCGGAAGTGCAGCAGTTTCGAGAACCTCACGCACGATGTACATCTCGCGCAGTTCTGCCGCTGTCAGCTGTGCCACCCGGTAGCCGAGATTGGGTCGATGGTCGACCAATCCCTCGCCTATCAGAGTCTTCAGAGATTCGCGTACCGGAATGCGGCTCACGCCGAACAATTCCGCGACTTCGTCGATCGGAATGGGTGTATTCGGGGGAGCGTCACCGGCAAGGATGACGCGTCGGAGCTCGTCCAGAATTGTCGGCTGCGGGCCGCCCGGTGTCGAGATGGACAATTGCGAGAGCAATATCGACCGACGGCGGGGTGGCACGAATCGAAGATTATCGGCCGTGTGTTTCGTCCGCGTGACGGCTCGGTTCCGTCCGATAGCATCTGCACTCATGGCCACGGACACCCTCGGTACCCAGTACTGGCCGGACATCGTCGGACCCAAGCTCCTCGTGGTTCCGGTCGGCTCGCTCGAGCAACACGGGCCGCACCTGCCTCTCGACACCGATACCCGCATCGCCGACGCCGTCGCGCGAACCGTTCCGAACGCTCTCGTGGCACCCGCGCTGGCGTACGGCTCCAGCGGCGAGCACGAGGGTTTCGTCGGCACCGTGTCCATCGGATCCGCCGCGCTCGAGGCGTTGTTGGTGGAGTACGGGCGCTCCGCGTGTCGGTGGGCAGAGAAGGTCGTCTTCGTCAACGGCCACGGCGGCAACGGCCCCACCCTGCGCTCGGCGGTGACGTTGTTGCGTTACGAGGGGCGCGACGTCGTGTGGTTCCCGTGCTCGGTGCCGGGAGCGGACGCGCATGCCGGACGCACCGAAACATCGCTGCTGCTGCATCTTTCGGCCGATGTGGTCGACATGACGAAAGCGGCACCGGGAAACACCACCGAGATCGCGGCTCTACTGCCCGAGCTGCGCGCCGGTGGCCTGGCCCCGGTCACGGCCAACGGTGTGCTCGGCGATCCCCTCGGGGCCACCGCCGAGGAGGGACGGCTCATTTTCGAGCAACTGCGGGAACGCGTGCTGGGTGCGGTGCGGAGATGGAGTCCGTCCCCGCACGGCGTCATCGTGTGAGCGAGCGCGGTACAGAACCGGCGGAAAGCCTGTTCGAGGCCTCGAACCGAAACGGGGAGCAGGTATGTTCCGACCGATTTACCGGGTGGCCGACACACCGACGGTTTGTCCGCTTACGATGCCCTGATGGGTGAAGGTCGGTTGCCTGACGGCTTCGGGGTGCGAGTGGATCCACGCGTACGCACATTCTCCGAGGGACGCGTTCTGATCGGTGGTTCACCGATGCGGATGCTCACGTTGGCACCGACGGCAGCGGCGATGATCGGTGACGGTTTCATCGAGGTGACCGACTCGCAGTCCGCCCTCGTGGCGCGCAAACTGCTCGACTCGGGGGTGGGCAACCCGCGGCCCATGTCCATCCCGTCGCCCAGCGATGTCACCGTCGTGGTGCCGCTGAAGAACAACGAGGCCGGGCTCGCGCGGCTGATCACGGCGATGCACGGGATGCACGTGATCATCGTCGACGACGGCTCCGACATCCCGGTGGCGGTTCCTGCGGTGTCGTGGAGCGTGGGTAGCGTGACCGTGCTGCGGCACGAGACCTCACGCGGGCCGGCTGCCGCTCGCAACACTGGATTACGTTGTGCTACAACGGATTTCGTAGCCTTTCTGGATTCGGATGTGGTGCCGCGCAAGGGGTGGCTCGAGGTCATGCTCGGGCACTTCTCGGATCCGGCGGTGGGCTTGGTGGCACCCCGAATCGTCGCCCTCGAGCCCGAGGGCAGCGCACTGGCCCGATACGAGCACGCCCGCTCCTCGCTCGACCTCGGACGCAAGGAAGCAGCAGTGCGCGCAGGGAGCGCGGTGTCGTACGTACCCAGCGCCGCGATGTTGCTTCGCCGGTCTGCTGCGGTGGAATGCCACGGGTTCGACGAGTCGATGCACGTGGCCGAGGACGTCGATCTGTGCTGGCGTCTGCAGGAGGCGGGCTGGCGACTGCGCTACGAGCCCGTCGCTCACGTGGCGCACGAGCACCGCGTCGACTTCGTCGAGTGGTTCGCCCGCAAACTGTTCTACGGCACCGGTGCCACGCCGTTGTCCGCGCGTCATCCGGGCATGGTGCCGCCGATTGCGATGTCGCCGTGGACTTTGGTGACCTGTCTTCTCGCCGCCTGCCTGACGCGTATCGGTGTGCTCGGTGCCCTGGCCAGCTTCGGCGTCACGGTCGTTCGGTTGCGCAAGATGTTCGTCGGCCTCGATCAGCCCACCCGCATCGCGGCCGTTCTCGCCGCCGAGGGCTTCGTGGCGGGGTTGTGGCAACTTGCCTCGGCGCTGTGTCGACACTATTGGCCGATCACGTTGCTCGCGGTGTTGTTGTCCAGCCGTATTCGGAAAATCGCGCTCGGTATGGCTGTGGCAGAGGCGTGTTCGGATTGGTACAAGCATCGCGAACTGGGCGGGCTCGATCCGATTCGGTACATCTTCTTCAAACGCGCCGACGACATCGCGTACGGAACCGGGCTGTGGAGCGGCGCGCTGTCGGCTCGTTCCATCGAGGCGTTGAAGCCCCGCCTGGACGGCTGACCCGTGCGCCTGGAAAGCCGGGCCGACGATGAGGGGAGTCCACTCGACGCCAACGCCAACGCCAACGCCAACGCCGACGTCATCGTCGTCGGGGGTGGGTCGTGCGGCTGCGTTGTCGCGGCGCGACTGAGCGAGAATCCCGACCGCTCAGTTTTGCTGCTCGAAGCCGGGCCGGCATCTGCGGGGGTCGACGACATTCCGCGCAGCCTGGGCGACTCGACGACGCTCCCCATCGGTCCGGACAGCCGGTGGGTGGGCCGCTACACCGCCGAACTCACCCGCGACGTCACGCGCACGGTGACGCGAGGCCGAGTGCTCGGTGGATCCGGTGCCGTCAACGGTGGCTACTTCGTCCGGGCGATCCCCGCCGACTTCGAGGCGTGGCCACAATCGAACTGGTCGTTCGATCAGGTGCTGCCGTTCTTTCGTCGTTCCGAGACCGATCTCGACATCGATGCCGCCGGCGGTACCGGCGTCGACCGTCGATGGCACGGATCGGACGGGCCGATGCCGATCACCCGACCACCCGCGCGGGCCTGGCATCGGCTGACGGCCGCGTTCGTGGACTCGGCGACGAACGCCGGGATCGGCTATCGCGAGGACCTGAACGCTCCCGATGCGGGGGCGGGCGGGGTCGGTGCTGTTCCCTCGAACGTTCTGGGCGGGACACGGGTGAGCGCGGCCCGGGCATACCTCCTGCCGAATGCCGACCGGACCAACCTTCGTGTTCAGGGTGATACGACAGTCGTGTCGTTGAAGTTCAAGGGCAGCAAAGTGATCGGGGTGGAGATCGTTGTCGGCGGAGTGCGCAGAATCGTCCGAGCCGATACCGTGATCGTGGCGGCCGGGTCCGTGCACACGCCCGCGCTGCTGATGCGGTCGGGTATCGGTGACCCCGAAAATCTTGTCCCGCTGGGTATCTCGATGGTGGTCGACAGTCCGGGTGTGGGTCGCGGATTCTCCGACCACCCCGAGGTCGCCGTTCCCCTCGTTCCGAAACGTTCCCCCGAACATTGCCCCGATGATCGGTTGTCGTGTCCGCTCGAGGCGGTGCTGCATGCGGGCGACGTGGAAATCCGGCCGTACACGAGGCGGTTCGACGAATTGATACCCGGACTGGACGTGGGGCCGCACTCGTTCGGCGTCGGTCTGATGCGTTCGACCGCGCGAGGACGCATCACGTTGCGCACGGCGGACGCGTTCACTCCTCCCGCGGTGAACTACCACTACCTCGAATCGGAACAGGACCGTCGGGCGATGCGAGACGGGGTCGAACTCGCCGTGGATCTGCTCCGATCCCCGGCCATGGCGTCGGCCGTGGACGTCCCCGCCATCGCCGATCCGCTCGCGCCACTCGGTACGTCGTTGCACCTGTCCGGGAGCGCCCGAATGGGGCCCGAATCGGATCCGGGGTCGGTTCTGGACGACCATTGTCGGGTGCGTGGGGTCGACGGCGTGTACGTCATCGACACCTCGGCGTTCCCGGTAGTGCCCAGCAGAGGGCCCCACGCAACGGCCGTCATGTTCGCCGAGCGGGCCGCGGCGCTGATCGATCGGCACGATCGCGGCGCGTAAGGCGTAGCGTTCGTGGTCTGGGGACCGTTCAGGTTCCCCAACAGATGGGTTTCTGCCATGTCGGACAAATCGCCCCGCAACACGATGACCAAGAAATCCGGCAAATCACTCAAGGACAAGCGCGCCGACAAGCGAGCGAAGTCGAGTGGAGACACCAGCAACGACATCATCACCTCCGCCGTCAAGAAGAAGTAGCCGGTCGTCGTCGACGGGACCGGCCCCGGTCGCACCCGTCGACAGCGGCTGTATCCTTGCCTGTGAGCTGGGTTACAACGATGTGGACAGGTCACGGAGGAAGCGTCGAATGGCAAGCCGATCGGACAGTGGCGGCAACCCCTGGGTCGCAGTGCGCCCCGGTGAGGATGTCACTGTGCTGGCGCGCCAAATGTCCAGTGCCCATCAATCTTTCGTCGACGACATCCGTACACACGGCTCGGCGGTGCGGTCCGTCGTGCTCGACTCGTGGATGCGAAGTCGAACCAAGGGTGTCGACCCGGACGGTGGTAGTCAGGCACCGGCCCTGAGTGGTCCGGACCTCGACCGCTACCGCAATGGGCATCCGATGGCACTCATCCGCCCGGTGATTCGCAAACTGCTCGTCGAGGACGCCTCCGACACCGGTCTGCTCGTCGCAATCTCGGACGCGGAGGGCCGCCTGTTGTGGGTCGAGGGCGATTCCTCGGCCAAGGACCGCGCGCTGACGATGGATTTCGCCGAAGGTGTCGACTGGAGCGAGGAGAGCAAGGGGACCAACGCGCCGGGAACGGCACTCGCCGTCGATCACAGCGTGCAGATCTTCGCGTCCGAGCACTTCTCGCGATCGGTCCACGAATGGAGTTGCTCGGCAGCACCGGTGCATCACCCCACCAGCGGCCACATCCTCGGAGCCATCGACATCACCGGCGGGCCGCGGGTGGCCGTACCCGAGGTGCTCTCGCTGGTGCGGGCCACCGTCGCAGCCGCCGAGTCCGAGTTACGTCTGCACCTGTTGAACTCGCCGAAATCGTTGGGCGATACCGCTCCTCGTCTCGAGGTCCTCGGATCCGGCCGGCCCGGAGTGGTACGCGGCTCCGGCCGAACACCTCTGTCTCAACGGCACGCCGAGATACTGCTGTTGCTCGGCGATCATCCGGAGGGGCTCAGTTCGGACCATCTCGCCGTCCTGCTCGACGAGCAGGAACTGGACTCGGTGACCATCCGCGCAGAGATGTCGCGGCTGCGTAAGTCTTTCGGCACCGCAGGCCTCGCATCCCGGCCGTATCGATTGGTCGGCGAGTTGTCCTCCGATGTCGGCGACATCCGACGTGCCCTGGACCGCGGCGACGTCGAGGCGGCTCTGCGGATCTACACCGGACCGGTGTTGCCCGGCTCGTCCGCACCCGGCATCGAGGAGATTCGCGAAGAATTGCGGTCTCGTATGCAGGCTGCACTGTTGCGGCTGGGGGATCCGGTGTTGCTCGCCCAGTGGACCTCCTCCATTCACGGTCGATCCGACGTGATCGCATGGGAGGCCTATCGCGCCACGCTGAGCCGCGATTCCGCGCTCTACGGCCAGGTCAGCGCACGTATCGATCTCCTCGACCGCGATCTCGGAGTCTGACGCACCCGTCGCGGCGGTGCCGTCGGAGTGACGGCAACGTAGTTGCAACGTTGCACCCCCTAGTGTCCTGAATCACACACCGCATCAGCAGTGCAGCACGTGTCGATCAGGAGGATTTTCAATGTCCGTCTATGCCCGTCCAGGTACCGCCGATTCCGTCATGTCGTTCCAGGCTCGCTACGACAACTGGATCGGCGGCGAATGGGTGCCACCGGTCAAGGGCCAGTACTTCGAGAACCCGACTCCGGTCACCGGTGAGAACTTCTGCGAGGTCGCCCGTTCCACGTCCGAGGACATCGAACTCGCCCTCGATGCTGCGCACGCCGCCGCTCCGGCCTGGGGCAAGACGTCTGCGGCCGAACGCGCCGTGATCCTCAACAAGATCGCCGACCGTATCGCCGAGAACCTCGAGTCGATCGCTCTGGCCGAGTCCTGGGACAACGGCAAGCCGATCCGCGAGACCCTCAACGCCGACATCCCCCTCGCGGTGGATCACTTCCGGTACTTCGCCGGCTGCATCCGTGCGCAGGAAGGCTCACTGTCCGAGATCGACAGCGACACAGTCGCTTACCACTTCCACGAGCCGCTGGGCGTCGTCGGACAGATCATTCCGTGGAACTTCCCCATTCTCATGGCCGTCTGGAAGCTCGCGCCCGCGCTCGCTGCCGGTAACGCCGTGGTGCTCAAGCCCGCCGAGCAGACTCCCGCCTCGATCCTGCACCTGATCTCGATCATCGGCGACCTCCTGCCCCCGGGCGTGATCAACATCGTCAACGGATTCGGTGTGGAGGCAGGAAAGCCGCTGGCGTCGAGCCCGCGCATCGCCAAGATCGCCTTCACCGGCGAGACCACCACCGGCCGCCTGATCATGCAGTACGCGTCGCAGAACCTGATCCCGGTCACGCTCGAACTCGGTGGCAAGAGCCCCAACGTCTTTTTCTCCGACGTGCTCCAGGCCAACGACGACTACCAGGACAAGGCCCTCGAAGGCTTCACGATGTTCGCCCTGAACCAGGGCGAGGTGTGCACCTGCCCGTCGCGTTCGTTGATCCAGGCGGACATCTTCGACGAGTTCCTCGCACTGGCCGCGATCCGCACGAAGGCTGTGCGGCAGGGTGATCCGCTCGACACCGAGACCATGATCGGTGCCCAGGCGTCCAACGATCAGCTCGAGAAGATCCTCTCGTACATCGAGATCGGCAAGGGCGAGGGCGCACAGGTCGTCACCGGCGGCGAACGCGCACAGCTCGGCGGCGACCTCAACGGTGGTTACTACGTGCAGCCGACGATCTTCACGGGCAAGAACGACATGCGCATCTTCCAGGAAGAGATCTTCGGACCGGTCGTGTCGGTGACGTCGTTCAAGGACTACGACGACGCCATCGACATCGCCAACGACACCCTCTACGGACTGGGCGCAGGCGTCTGGTCCCGCGACGGCGGCGTTGCCTACCGGGCGGGCCGCGACATCAAGGCCGGCCGAGTGTGGACCAACACCTACCACCAGTACCCCGCGCACGCCGCGTTCGGCGGATACAAGCAGTCGGGTATCGGTCGCGAGAACCACAAGATGATGCTCGATCACTACCAGCAGACCAAGAACCTGCTCGTGAGCTACGCCCAGAAGGCGCAGGGCTTCTTCTGATGGAGAACGCTCGGCCGCCCGCGCGGCTGAAGACAACCGCCGAGGCGATGGATCTTCTCCGTCGCCTCGGCGGTATCCACGGCGAACTGATGATGCATCAGTCCGGCGGA
This sequence comes from Rhodococcus sp. 1R11, assembly GCF_004563845.1. Classification (NCBI taxonomy): domain Bacteria; kingdom Bacillati; phylum Actinomycetota; class Actinomycetes; order Mycobacteriales; family Nocardiaceae; genus Rhodococcus; species Rhodococcus sp. 1R11. Next base: position 98,849 of record NZ_SPNG01000012.1, read on the forward strand.
TGCTGTGACGGCTCGTCGCCGATGTGTTATCCCGCAGGCGAATTCATCGTCGGCGATCGCGACGTTCTGCTCGGGTACATCGACCTCAGACTCGGAGTGGGCGAGATCGCCCAGGACCTTCCCGAGGGTGTCGACGGTGTGCCCGTGTGGATCTCGGGTTCGCAATTCCAGGCGTGGAAGCACACCCAACTCGTACTCGACGTGGTGCCGGGTCGCGGCGGCGGATTCTCGCTCGAATCGCCCGAAGGAGTTCGTTTCCTGAGCCGAGGGCGCGCCTACACCGCGGAAGAGAACGAACTTCTCGCCGCGCATCCACCCCTCGTCGGAGTCGACTGGGAAGAGGGCCGACGACCGCCGGTACCCGACGACCCACCCGTGGTCGCCGAGGCCGTCGACGCCTGTCCTGTGCCGGGGATGCTCCAGGGCTGAGTGCGGCTGCGCCGCAGTGGTGCGGTTATGTGCCGCCTGTGGCACATAACCGCACCACTGCGCGCAGCGCATACAGTGCGAACGATGAAGAGTTCATCGAAGCCGCCCGCCGGTGACGGCGGCGACAGCCTGCGCACAGTGGTGATCGCGTTCGTCGCCAACCTCGGTGTAGCCATTGCCAAAACGTTCGCGGCGGTGTTCACCGGGTCTGCGTCGATGGTCGCCGAGGCCGCGCACTCCTGGGCCGATACCGGCAACGAGATCTTCCTGCTCGTCGCCAATCGGCGCGGGGCGCGCGGCCCCGACGATCGCCGCCCGCTCGGGTACGGACGAGAGACGTATTTCTGGTCGACGCTCGCCGCGATCGGTTTGTTCGTCGCCGGCGCGGCGGTGTCGGTGTGGCACGGCATCACTTCTTTGCTTGCCGGCGAGTCCAGCAGTGAGAACTACCTCGTCGCCTACGTCGTGCTTGCCATCGCCTTTCTGCTCGAGGGCGTGTCCTTCCTGCAGTCGGTACGGCAAATACGCGGCGAGGCCGCGCAATACGACAAGGACTTTCTCGATTACGCGTTGGAGACCTCGGATCCGACGCTGCGGGCAGTGTTCGCAGAGGACAGCGCGGCTCTGATCGGCATCGTGATCGCCGGTGCGGGAATCGGTTTGCACCAACTCACCGGTTCGGCGGCATTCGATGCCATCGGCTCGATTCTGGTAGGCGTTCTACTCGGGATCGTGGCGTTCGTGTTGATCGATCGAAACCGCCGATTCCTCACCGGGGAGCCAGGATCGAGAGCATTATGGAACGCGGTAGTACAGCGAATCGAGCAACTCCCCGAGGTGGCGTCGGTCCGGTTCGTTCGCATCGAGTTCGTCGGTCCCAAACAGATCTACGTGGTGGCGAGTGTCGATCTCGTCGGTGATTTCGCTGAATCACGCATCGCGCACACGCTCCGGCGGCTGGAGCGTGAGCTGGAAACCAACAGAGCTGTGGTGGACGCAGTACTGACAGTCGCAGAACCGGACGAGGGAGATATCGGTGATGTGAATGCGGTTGCACAGCAGCCGTAATTCGCCCGTCATTCATCGATGACACCCCGCTTACATCACGGACCTATCGTGAACCGGTTCGCGCGCCCCACACACCCGAATGGGCGTCCCCTCGCGAGTGACCTGGTACGAGAGGCTTGCAATGTCCGTGAAAGATCCACAGTCGCCTCACCCGAAGTCCGGTTCCCACGACAGTACTGCGGCTCATGTCGAGGGCGGTGACTATCTGGCCAAGCGGACTCTGAAGAAGGGGACGGCGGGTTGGGTGCTGCTGGCCGGCCTCGGTGTCAGCTACGTCATCTCCGGCGACTACTCCGGCTGGAACCTGGGCCTGGCCGAGGGCGGCTTCGGCGGTCTGCTCATTGCCGCGATCCTCATCGCGGGCATGTACCTGGCCATGGTTCTCGGGATGGCGGAGATGTCCTCGGCACTGCCCGCGGCAGGCGGCGGCTACACCTTTGCCCGTCGTGCGCTAGGGCCATGGGGTGGATTCGCCACCGGCACAGCGATTCTCATCGAGTACGCCATCGCGCCTGCGGCAATCGCGACGTTCATCGGTGCCTACGTCGAGTCGCTCGGGCTGTTCGGCATCACCGACGGCTGGTGGGTCTACCTGTTCGTGTACGCACTGTTCATCGGTATCCACCTGTCCGGGGCCGGTGAGGCACTGAAGATCATGTTCGTCATCACCGGCATCGCGTTGGTGGGGCTCATCGTGTTCGCCGTCGCCGCGATCGGGCAGTTCGACGCGAGCAACCTCACCGACATCGCACCGACCGACGCGGCCGGAGCCTCGGGCTTTCTACCGTTCGGGTATCTCGGCATCTGGGCTGCAGTTCCGTTCGCCATCTGGTTCTTCCTCGCCATCGAAGGCGTCCCACTCGCCGCCGAAGAGGCCAAGGATCCGACCAAGAACGTGCCCCGCGGCATCATCGCCGCCATGGGTGTTCTGCTCGTGACCGGTGCCGTCGTGCTGTTCCTGGTCACCGGTGCCGGCGGAGCCGACGCCGTCAAGGAATCCGGGAATCCTCTCGTGGAGGCGCTCGGTGACGGCACGGCGAGCAAGATCGTCAACTACATCGGCCTGGCAGGTCTGGTCGCGTCGTTCTTCTCGATCATGTACGCGTACTCACGTCAGCTCTTCGCGCTCTCTCGCGCGGGGTACCTGCCGAAGACACTGTCCATCACCAACTCTCGTAAGGCCCCGACTCTCGCATTGATCGTGCCCGGCATCATCGGCTTCCTGCTCTCCCTGACCGGCCAGGGCGGAATGTTGCTTAACATGGCCGTGTTCGGCGCGGCACTGAGTTACGTTCTGATGATGGTCAGCCACATCGTGCTTCGCCGTCGGGAGCCGAACATGGACCGCCCCTACCGCACGCCGGGCGGCATCGCCACCACCGGATTCGCCTTGGTCGTCGCAGCACTCGCCGTCGTCGCCACCTTCGTCGTCGATTCCACTGCGGCACTGTGGTGTCTGGCAGTGTTCGTCGCGTTCATGGCCTACTTCGGCATCTACAGCAGACATCATCTGGTCGCCAACTCGCCCGACGAGGAGTTCGCCGCACTGGCCGAGGCCGAGGCCGAACTGGAATGACGATCTACACCCAGCAGGTATCCGGGACCACCTACACGTTCGACGGTCTGGTCGACCTGATGGCCAAGGCGACGCCGCTGCGATCGGGTGACGAATTGGCCGGCTGCGCGGCCGAATCCGATGCCGAACGGGCTGCCGCGCAGTGGGCGTTGTCGGAGGTCTCCCTCGATGTCTTCCTGCACGATCTGCTCGTTCCGTACGAAACCGACGAGGTCACCAGGCTCATCATCGATTCGCACGACCGCATCGCGTTCGGGGCCGTCTCGCACCTGACCGTGGGAGGTCTACGGGATTGGCTGCTGCAGGTGACCGCGGGGCCCGATGCGGCCGCGACACTGCGATCGGTCGCGGCCGGACTGACACCCGAGATGGTCGCGGCGGTCAGCAAGATCATGCGGAATCAAGATCTGATCGCGGTGTCTCGGGCCGCGCAGGTGACGTCGGCGTTCCGGACGACGATCGGCCTACCCGGAACTCTCACTACCCGTCTGCAACCCAACCACCCGACGGACGACCCGCGTGGCATCGCCGCGGCCACACTCGACGGGCTGCTCCTCGGGTCGGGTGACGCGGTCATCGGGATCAATCCCGCGACCGACTCACCTCAGGCCACCGCCGACCTGCTGCATCTGCTCGACGAGATTCGGCAGCGCTTCGAGATACCGACGCAGTCCTGTGTGCTCTCGCACGTGACGACGACGATGGAATTGATCGACAAGGGAGTTCCGGTCGATCTGGTGTTCCAGTCCATCGCGGGCACAGAGGGTGCCAATTCGAGCTTCGGCGTGAACATTCCGTTGCTCCGTGAGGCCAACGAGGCGGGTAGATCGCTGCACCGCGGAACCGTCGGGAACAACGTCATGTATCTCGAAACGGGTCAGGGTTCGGCGCTGTCGGCGGGAGCGCACATCGGCACCGGCGACCGGCCCGTCGATCAGCAGACCCTCGAGACGCGTGCGTACGCCGTAGCCCGCGATCTCGAGCCGCTGCTGATCAACACCGTCGTCGGATTCATCGGGCCGGAGTACCTGTACGACGGCAAGCAGATCATCAGGGCAGGCCTCGAAGATCACTTCTGCGGCAAGCTCCTCGGACTGCCGATGGGAGTGGACGTCTGCTACACCAATCACGCCGAGGCCGATCAGGACGACATGGACACGTTGCTGACGTTGCTCGGCGCGGCCGGCGTCGCGTTCGTCATCGCAGTGCCGGGAGCCGATGACGTCATGCTCGGCTACCAGTCCCTGAGCTTCCACGATGTGCTCTACGTGCGACAGGTCCTCGGTCTGCGGCCCGCCCCGGAATTCGAGTCGTGGCTCTCGCGACTGGGGATGGCGGACGCCGACGGTCGAGTTCTCGACGTCGATGCCGCGGGATCGCCGCTGCGGGCTTTGATGAGTGCGCAATGACAGACACATCAGGAGCAGTGCCCGCGGAACGACCCGAGGCAGAGTTCTGGGGTGAGTTGCGGGCGAGTACCCAAGCTCGGATCGGTCTGGGGCGCATCGGCGATTCGTTGCCGACCACGCGGGTGCTCGAGTTTCGCTCGGCGCACGCCGCCGCCCGAGATGCGGTGCATATGCCACTCGAGGTCGACGAGTTCGTGCGTCAGGTGGAGGAGGTGGGGCTCGGTACACCGTCGGTGGTGACGTCGCTGGCCACGAGCCGGGCCGAGTATCTGCGTCGTCCGGACCTGGGTCGTCAGCCGAAGGACCTGTCGGCGATTGCACATTCGGAGGACGAGATAGGCATCGTGCTGAGCGACGGATTGTCTCCCCGGGCCCTGGCCGATCACGGTGTCGCCATGGTGGAAGCGTTGAAAACCGAACTTGCCGAACGGTATTCGATTGCTGCTCCGGTCGTTGCGACCGAGGCCCGAGTGGCGCTCGGTGATCACATCGCGGCGGCGATGGGAGTGCGGACGGTACTGGTTCTCATCGGGGAGCGACCCGGCCTGTCCGTCGCGGACAGTCTCGGCATCTACTTGACGCACCTCCCCAAGCCCGGTCGTACCGACGCCGATCGCAACTGCATCTCCAACATCCACCCGCCCGAGGGTCAGGGGTACGCGCAGTCGGCCCGCATCGTGGCAGGTCTGCTGGCCGGAGCCAGGAAGCTCGGACGGTCCGGCGTCGCGCTCAAGGACACTTCGCGCGCCGAGGTGCTCGAGGCCGCGGACGTCATCACGCTGGAGTAGGACCCCCATTCGGGGGTGGCCGGCCGTGACCGGCATCACTACCGTGAGGCTCATGGACAGTTACGCCCGCGGCGCTTCGGACACAGCGATACTCGACGACACGATCGGCCGAAACCTGCATCGCACCGTCGAGCGGCACGCCGATCGCGATGCCCTCGTCGATGTCGCATCGGGCAGGCGGTGGACCTACTCGGAGTTCGCGGCGGACGTCGAGTTGTTGGCGGCGGGGCTCCTCGTGGCCGGTGTGCACGTAGGCGATCGAGTAGGGATCTGGGCACCGAACTGCCCCGAATGGACGCTGGCGCAATATGCGACGGCGGAGATCGGGGCGATTCTGGTCAACATCAATCCGGCGTACCGCTCGCACGAGCTGCAGTTCGTGTTGAGACAGGCGGGTGTATCGGTGCTGTTGTCGGCCACCGAGTTCAAAGGGTCCGACTACACCGCCATGATCGACGAGGTGCGACCGGAGGTGACAACTCTGCGCGAGGTCCTCTTCATCGGGAGCATCCAGTGGGAAGCAATGACCGATCGAGGGCACCGAGCGTTGGCGAAGACTCCGCAGATGGTCGCCGACGTGTCGAGCACACTTCGCCCGGACGACGCGATCAACATCCAATACACCTCGGGTACAACGGGTTTCCCGAAGGGTGCGACGCTCAGTCATCGCAACATACTGAACAACGGCTTCTTCGTCGGCGAGCTGTGCCATTACACCGAGAACGACAGGGTCTGCATTCCGGTGCCGTTCTACCATTGCTTCGGCATGGTGATGGGCAATCTCGCGTGCACGTCGCACGGAGCAACGATGGTCATCCCCGGTCCCGCGTTCGACCCGGTGGCGACCTTGACGGCCGTGGCCGATGAGAAGTGCACCTCGCTCTACGGCGTACCGACCATGTTCATCGCCGAGTTGGCACTGGAGAACATCGGCGAATTCGATCTGAGCAGCCTCCGTACCGGAATCATGGCTGGATCACCGTGTCCCACCGAGGTGATGAAGCAGGTCATCGAACGCATGGGAATGACCGAGGTGTCCATCTGTTACGGCATGACCGAGACGTCGCCGGTGTCGTTGCAGACTCGCAGCGACGATTCGATCGAGCAGCGCGTGTCGACAGTGGGCCGAGTAGGGCCTCATCTGGAGGTGAAGATCGTCGACCCGGTTCTCGGTGAGACGGTGCCTCGAGGTGAAGCGGGTGAACTGTGCACCCGTGGCTACTCGGTGATGATCGGTTACTGGGAGCAGCCCGACAAGACCGCGGAGGCGATCGACAGCGACGGGTGGATGCACACCGGCGACATCGGGGTCATGGACGGTAACGGCTACGTCGCGATCACCGGGCGTATCAAGGACATGGTGATTCGCGGCGGTGAGAACATCTATCCCCGCGAGGTCGAAGAGTTTCTCTTCACGCACCCCGACATCCTCGACGCTCAGGTGATCGGTGTGCCCGACGAGAAGTACGGCGAGGAATTGATGGTGTGGATCAGGATGAAAGACGATGCTGCGCCGCTCGATTCGGCCGCGATACGGTCATTCTGTGACGGTCGGCTGGCACACTACAAGATCCCGCGCTACGTGCACGTGGTCGACGAGTTCCCGATGACCGTCACCGGCAAGGTGCGCAAGGTCGAGATGCGTGAACGCGCGCTCGGTTTGATCTGAACCCAGCTCTTCGGCTGACATACTGACGTCCATGACCAGTGCGCTGTGGACGCCCACCGATACCGATGTCGAGCGCGCTCGGGTCACCGAGTTCACCCGGTTCGTCGAGGCGCGCCACGAGGTGCCGCTGCCCGACTACGCAGCGTTGTGGCGGTGGTCGATCGACGACATCGAATCGTTCTGGAAAGCGGTGTGGGACTACTTCGAGGTTCGTTCCACCACCGAACCGGCGTCGGTCCTCGAGGGCCACGGTATGCCGGGGGCGCAGTGGTTCCCGGGTGCCGAGCTGAATTACGTCGATCAGGTCGTTCGGCACGCGCGAGGAGACCGAGCCGCCATCGTTCATGCCTACGAGGACAGTACGACGCGGACCGTCACGTGGTCCGAGATGATCGCTCAGGCCGGTGCGTTGGCGGGCACCCTGTCCGAGGCGGGCGTGCGGCGCGGCGATCGCGTCGTCGGATACCTGCCGAACGTGCCCGAGGCGGTCATCGCCTTCCTGGCGACAGCAAGTCTCGGCGCGGTATGGGCTGCGTGTGGGCAGGACTACTCGGCGGCGGCGGCGCTCGACAGATTGGGGCAGCTCGATCCCGCGGCGTTGATCACCGCGTCCGGGTACGTCTACGGAGGAGCTTTCCGCGACAAAGGTGCGGACGTCGGCACTCTCGTACAGGGCCTGCCGACGGTTCGCACCGTGGTGACCATCGGAGACGCTGCGGGGACTGCGGGAAGCGCGGCGACGTCGCTGAGTTGGGCGGACGCGACCGCGATACCGCGCGAGCTCGCTCCCGTCGCAGTGCCGTTCGATCACCCGTTGTGGGTCGTGTTCTCGTCGGGGACGACGGGACGACCCAAGGGGATCGTGCACGGCCACGGTGGCGTCCTGCTCGAGCATCTCAAATCCGTTGCACTGCAGTCGGATCTAGGGCACGATGATGTGTTCTTCTGGTACACGAGCCCGAGCTGGATGATGTGGAATTTCCAGGTGGCCGGCCTGCTCGTCGGGGCCACGATCGTGTGTACCGACGGAAATCCCGCGTTCCCGAGAACGGATGCGCTGTGGGGTATTGCGGCCGCGCAGGGCGTGACGTACCTCGGTACCAGCCCCGGGTACGTGCTCGCGTGCATCAAGGCGGACGCACACCCCGGTGCCGATCACGACCTCTCGGCCCTGCGCGCCATCGGGATCACCGGGTCGGCGATGCCCGCGACGTCGTCGATCTGGTTGTCGGAGAACGTCGGCGCACACGTGCCGGTCTTTTCCATCTCGGGCGGTACGGACGTCGTGTCGGCGTTCGCCGGGGGAGTGCGGACCGTGCCGGTCTGGGCGGGGGAATTGTCGGCTCCGTTCCTGGGCGTTGCGCTCGACGCCTACGACGAGGCAGGCAACTCGGTGCGCGGCGCAGTGGGCGAACTGGTCGTCACCGAACCGATGCCGTCCATGCCGGTGCAATTCTGGAACGATCCCGACGGAACCCGTTACCGGGACGCGTATTTCGATACCTATCCGGGCATCTGGCGGCACGGCGACTGGATCACCGTGACCGATCGCGGCAGCGTCGTCGTGCACGGTCGTTCCGATGCGACGCTGAACCGCAACGGCATTCGAATGGGAAGCGCCGACATCTATCAGGCCGTCGAATCTCTCGACGAGGTCACCGAGGCCCTGGTGCTCGGCATGGAACAGCCCGACGGGGGATACTGGATGCCGCTGTTCGTGGTGGTTCCGAACGGACTCGGCGAGGAGCTCCGCGAGCGCATCGTTGCCGTCATCAGGACCCAGGCGTCCCCGCGGCATGTTCCCGACGACATCGTCGCTGCGCCCGCGATCCCGCACACTCGGACCGGTAAGAAGCTCGAAGTGCCGCTCAAGAAGATGTTCCAAGGTGCTGCCGCGACAACCGCTCTCGACACCAGTGCCGTCGACGATCCGGAGGCGGTGCGATGGTTCGCAGACCGCGCGGCGGAGTATCAGCGAGTCCAGCGCGCGAGGTAGGCCTTCTCCTCGGGCGCGATCCGGCGCAGAGTCTCGGCCCCGACGTCGACCATTGCCATGCGGGTGGTCGCCACCACCGCAGGCGGTGAATCCGGGGCCGCGCCTGCTGCCCGCACCTCGTAGCCGATGGTGAAATCGACCGCACGCACCTTCTCGAACCAGAGTGTGACGTCGAGCGGACCGTCCGAGTGCCGGAGCGGTTTCTTGTACGCGATGGTGACGTTCGCAATCAACGCACTCTTGATCAGGCTTTCGTTGGCCTCGCCCTCGCTGAGCAGCCATTCGATGCGCGCCTCTTCGAGCAGGGTGACCATTCGCGCGTGATTGATGTGCGCGAATGCGTCCATGTCCGACCACCGCACCGTGACGGTCGCGTGATATCCGACGGGGTCGGTCCGATCTGTCTGCATCGCAACAGGCTCTGTCTTCATTGCTAGAGGATGGCATGCGCGCCTGCGTCGGGGGTGACGCTCTAGAGTCCCAGGAGTGATTATCGCCAATGTCGCACTGGATGATTCCGGCGTGCTCTTCGACATCGAACTCGTCGACTCGGTCATCGGGTCCATCACCCCGGCCGGTAGCGATCGCACCCGCGGCGTCGAGGTCGTCGACGGAGCCGGTGGGGTGGCCTTGCCGGGGTTCGTGGACAGTCATGTTCATCTGACGCAATGGGCAGCGGCGCGGCGGCGCATCGATGTCGGGCCGGCCTCGTCGGCGGCCGATGCCGTGGCACTGGTGTTCCCCTATGCGCGAACAGCAGGCGATTCCGTGGTGCGCGCCAACGGCTTTCGGGACGCGCAGTGGCCCGACGAACCGCACAAGGATCTGCTCGAGAACGCGCTGCCCGGTGTCCGTGTGGCGTTGACGAGCATGGACCTGCACACGCTGTGGCTGAGTCCGGCGCTGCTGCGCGATCTCGGTATCGACCATCCCACCGGGGTGCTTCGTGACGTCGACGGGCTCGAGGCCGTCATGGCGCTGGAGGCATTGGAGGACCCCGCCGAGTTGGACCGAGCGGTGCTCGACGCCACCGCGGCGCTGGCGGTCCGCGGAGTCACCGGCGTCGTCGACTTCGAGTTCGCGGACAACCGGACGGTCTGGGATCGACGCCTGGCGGCCGGATCCCCCGCGGTGCGCGTCGACACCACGGTGTGGCCGCAGTGGCTCGACGAAGCGCTCGATCGTGGGGAGCGAACCGGCGACGTCTCGGCCGTCTCGGACATGATTCGGCGCGGACCGCTGAAGGTGATGCTCGACGGCTCGCTGAACACCAGAACGGCCTGCTGTCACGATCGCTATCCGGGCATAGACGGTGACGACGCCTACGGGCTGTTGCTCGAGACCGGCGACGGACTGTACGACCTCGTCTCTCGCGCGGCTCGCGGCGGCATCACCTCTGCCGTCCATGCGATCGGTGACCGGGCGAACGGGGTTGCGCTCGATGCGTTCGAGCGGGCGGGTTGCGGAGGTCGTATCGAACACGCGCAGCAGCTTCTCCCGGAAGACATCGCGCGCTTCGCCTCGCTGGGCGTTGCGGCGTCGGTGCAGCCGCAGCACGCCATGGCCGACCGCGACATCGCCGAGGATCTCTGGGCAGGTCGGCGTTCGGTGGCCTACGGATACGGATCGCTCCATCGAAGCGGTGCCACGCTTCTGTTCGGTTCCGATGCTCCGGTCAGCCCACCGGAGCCCCTGGCAGGCGTAGCAGCCGCGGTCTTCCGAACCGACGACGACCGGCCACCCTGGCATGCCGAGGAATCGGTTCCTCTCGGAGCGGCACTGCAGGCGGCGAGCGGGGGCCGTGGTGTGCTCCGCGTCGGAGACGTCGCGGACATCGTCGTTCTCGCGGAACACCCGGCGCACCGCTCGGCGCACGATCTCGCCGACACGGAGGTAAGGGCCACGATCTGCGCAGGCCGGCTCACCCACGTCGGCCCGGCTTAGCCTCGGCGATCGGGCGGCACGTCCGGGCCGAGTTCGTCTCTGACGTGAACCTGTCGGTCCGGCCGAGTAGCGTCACTTCGATGACGTCTTTCACCGATCCACGCGTGCGAGAGTTTCTGTCGGCAGGTACCCGCACCGGAAAGGTCGGCTACCTGGCTTCGGACGGACGGCCCCTGGTCGCCCCGATCTGGTTCGTCGTCGAGGACGACTCCATCGTGTTCAACACCGGAGCCGATACCGCGAAGGGGCGAGCGATCCGCAGGGATCCTCGCATCGTGTTGACCGTCGATCTCGAAGAGCCGCCGTACGGGTTCGTGCAGGTTCAGGGAGTCGCATCGGTCGACGAGGATCCAGCAGAGTTGGTGCGCACGGCCACCGAAATCGGAGCACGGTACATGGGGCGCGACAGAGGCGAGGAATTCGGCAGACGTAACGGAGTTCCGGGCGAATTGATCGTTCGTTTGGTACCTACCAAGGTGATTGCCGCTTTCGACATGACGGCATGACGACCGAAGAACTTCGCGCGTGCGGGCCTGTAGATTGGCCGGGTGCCGAATCCAGCCACCGGTTCCGCACGGACGGGGGTGGGTGCCCTAGGCGCGTGCTGGGCATGTAACGGTCCAGCCCATCTCGACGGATATGTACTGAAAGGTAACTTCCGAGTTGTTCATGGTGAGAAAATAGAGATCGACGTAGTCAGCTTGCTCGATGTGTTCGGTGCCCACCGTTGTCCGCTGCTTCGGCGGCCGGTGGGGGCGCGTGTGATTGTGGGAAAGAGAGGAATCGATTGGACCCGCTAGGTGTGGAAGGTGCTGGAGACGACGACACGGGAGTCGACCGTCAGCAGCATCCCTCGTTCCCACTGTCACCGGCCCAATTGGGGATGTGGTTCGCGCAGCACGTGGACCCCTCGGTACCCGCCAACATCGCGCAGTACGTCGAACTGCGCGGTGACCTCGACGTCGAACTGCTGCGGCGCGCATCGTCGCGCGCAGCCCTCGAATTGCAGTCCGGTTTCGTCCGCATCACCGAGATCGACGCCGAGCCACGACAGATCGTCGACCCCACCCTGGACGACTCGCTCGGGCTGGTGGATCTGCGCGGCGAGGACGATCCGCGCGCGGCCGCCCTCGAGTGGATGCATGCCGATTACAGCGCACCCATCGACATTCTCCGCGACCGACTGATCGCCGCCACCGTCCTGCGCATCGAGGACGATGTCTGGTTCTGGTACGAGCGCGTGCACCACGTCGTTCTCGACGGCTTCGGTGCCGTGACCTTCATGAACCGCGCTGCCGAGCTGTACACGTCCGAGGTCGAGGGCACCGAACCGACGAAGAACCTGGCCTCGGATCTGACCAAGGTCTACGACATCGAGATGTCCTACCGCGATTCGAGCCGCTTCCAGGCCGATCGCGAGTACTGGGCGTCCCGGATCGACGGAATCGACGGAGTCACCACCCTCGCCGGGCACACCGCTCCGCCGGCACCGAAGAGTCAGATCGACAGCACCGCTCTGTCTGCCGACACGATGAGCAATCTCGACGCCCTGCGCGCCGGGACCGACACGACGATGGCGACCATCGTCATCGCCGCGTTCGCGGCGTATCTGGCCCAGATGACCGGCCGCGAGGACGTCGTGCTGTCACTGCCGGTGACTGCGAGAACCACCGCGGTTCTGCGCCGCTCCGGCGGCATGGTGTCCAACGTGGTGCCGCTGCGGTTCGACGTCTCGGGCGACACCACCGTCGAAACGATGCTGGCACGCGTCAACGCCGAGGTGTCCGGTGCATTGCGCCACCAGCGGTACCGGCACGAGGACATTCGCCGCGACGCCGGCGGCGCAAGCGGACAAGCGGCCTTCTTCGGTCCTTGGGTCAACATCATGCTGTTCTTCGGCGAGGTGCGCCTGGGGTCGATGGTCGGCGGGATCAACATCCTCTCCACCGGCCTCATCGAGGATTTCGGCCTGAACCTCTACACGAGCGTCGCCGGGGCCACGACCCACATCGACTTCGAGTCCAACCCCAACCTCTACGGCCCCGATCAGTCCGGCCGCAATCACGAGCGGTTCGTCGACTTCCTCGGCCGTTTCGTGGCAGCAGCCCCGACGGACCTCGTCTGGAATCTGGCTCTGACCGACGGATCCGAGCGCGCCCTGGTCGTCTCCGAGTGGAACCACACCGAACACCAGACCACGCCGAGCACTCTGCTCGCCGCCTTCGAAGCTGCTGCGGCAGCTCGACCCGAGGCCACGGCTCTGGTGTACGAGGGCGACGTGCTGAGCTACGGGGATCTGTCGGCGCGGGTGAACGGCCTCGCTCGCCATCTGATCGACATGGGCGTCGGCCCGGAGACTCTCGTCGGATTGTCCATTCGACGCTCGTTCGATCTCGTCGTCGGCATGTACGCCATCGTGGCGGCCGGCGGAGCGTGGGTGCCGATCGATCCGGATCATCCTGCCGAACGCACGGCCTACATTCTCGACTCCGCGCAGCCTCGGTGCGTACTGATCTCGTCGCGTGACGACGTGTCGCTGCCCGAGGGCACCGACAAGGTCGCCGTCGATCTGGTCGACCTGTCCGCCCGGTCGTCCGCTCCGGTCAGCGACGCGGAACGGATTGCGCCGCTACGTGTTTCGAACACCGCGTATGTCATCTACACCTCCGGCTCCACCGGCCGCCCGAAGGGCGTCGCCGTGGAGCACGCCGCCATCCACAATCAGATGGAGTGGATGCTGGCGGAGTATCCGATGGATACCACCGATGTCTATCTGCAGAAGACGGCGACGACGTTCGACGTCTCGCTGTGGGGGTTCTTCCTGCCGCTGCGGGTGGGCGCGACGATGGTGCTCGCCACCCCCGACGGGCACCGTGACTCGGTCTACGTGGCGAACAGGATCGCCGAACATCGCGTCACGGTCACCGACTTCGTGCCCTCGATGCTGACCGTGTTCGTCGCCAACGCGCCGGCCAACACCTGTGCTTCGCTGCGTCACGTCTTCGTGATCGGCGAGGCGCTTCCAGTCGAGACGGCGGCAGCATTCCGATCCGTCTGCGCCGCAGGACTGCACAACCTCTACGGTCCCACCGAGGCGGCGGTCTCGGTGACGTACCACGAGAGCAGCCCACAGGACACGCGAACCGTCCCGATCGGTGTGCCCGAGTGGAACACCCGGGCCTTCGTACTGGACAGCCGGCTGCGACCCACTCCGGTGGGAGAAGCGGGCGAGCTCTACCTGGCGGGTGCCCAGCTGGCGCGGGGCTATGTGGGTCGCCCCGACTTGAGCTCGGATCGGTTCGTGGCCAACCCCTTCGGCGACGCCGGGGAGCGGATGTACCGCACCGGCGACCTCGTTCGGTGGCGCAGCGACGGAGTGCTGGATTACATCGGACGCACCGATTTCCAGGTGAAGTTCCGTGGCCAGCGCATCGAACTGGGCGAGATCGAAACGGTGCTGCTCGCACACGAATCCATCTCGCAGGCAGTGACATTGGTTGTGCAGACGGTCACCGGCGACCAGCTCGTCGGCTACGTCGTCGCCGGGCCGGGGAAGTCCATCGACTCCGCCGAGGCCATCGAATTCGCCGGACACGCGCTGCCGTCGTACATGGTTCCCGCAGCAGTGGTCGTGCTGGATGCACTGCCACTGAACACCAGCGGAAAGCTCGATCGAAAAGCGTTGCCGGAGCCGGTGTTCACCAGCGCCAAGAAGTACCGAGCACCGCAGAGTCGCGCGGAATACGTCGTTGCCGGAATCTACGAGGACCTGCTCGGCGCGTCCAAGGTCGGTCTGGACGAGGACTTCTTCGAGCTCGGCGGGAACTCGCTGATCGCAACGCAATTGGTGACACGAGTCGGCGGCGCTCTGGGAGTACGCCTGGGAGTGCGCGAGCTGTTCGAGGCACCCACCGTCGGCGCACTGGCCGCCCGGGCCGAGTCGGCTGCCGGCCGCGGAGCCGACACCCCGATCCTCGAATCCCGTGAGCGCCCCGAGCGCATCCCACTCTCGCCTGCACAGCAACGCATGTGGTTCCTCAACCGGTTCGATCCGGCCACTGCGGTGTACAACCTGCCGTTCTCGGTCCATCTGAGCGGCCCACTCGACGTGAGTGCCCTGTCGGCTGCGTTCGCGGACGTCGTGGAACGACACGAGACGCTGCGCACCGTGTACCCGGAGGTGGACGGATCGCCCGAGCAGGTCGTGCTCAACGCGGCCAGGACACCGGCCACGATCACCCCGATCCGCATCGAACGGCACGAGCTCGGTGGCCGACTGCACGAGTTGGTGGCCAAGGGCTTCGACGTCACGATCGACACGCCGTTCCGAATCGCGCTGTTCGAGATGTCGCCCACCGAGCACGAACTGGCGATGGTCCTGCACCACATCGCTGCCGACGGAGCATCCTTCGGGCCGTTGGCGCGTGACGTGCTGCTGGCCTACTCGAGTCGGATCCAGGGCCGCGCTCCCGAATGGACACCGCTCGAGGTCCAGTACGCCGACTACGCGCTCTGGCAGCGTGCGGTACTCGGTCCCGAAACCGATCCGCATTCGCTTGCTGCACGCGAAATCGCTTACTGGAGTGCCACACTCGAGGACCTACCCGATCAGCTGGCGCTGCCGTCGAGTAGGCCTCGCCCCGCCGTATCGTCCAACGCAGGCAGCAAGCTGCGCATCGAGATTCCGGCCCGGTTGCACAGTGCTCTGGCCGATCTCGCACGCGCGAACAACTCGTCGCTGTTCATGGTGATGCAGTCGGCGTACGCGCTGTTGCTGGCTCGATTGAGCGGCACCACCGACATCGCCATCGGCGCGCCGGTGGCCGGTCGCGGTGAGCCTGCACTCGACGACCTCGTCGGAATGTTCGTCAACACGTTGGTACTTCGTACCGACGTCGATCCGGCACTGTCGTTCGAGCAGCTGCTCGCTCGCGTCCGCGACACGGATCTGTCGGCATTCGCGCATGCCGACGTTCCGTTCGAGCGCCTGGTCGAGGTTCTCAATCCGGTCCGATCGACATCACGGCACCCGTTGTTCCAGGTGGCGCTGTCGCTGGAATCGGCCATGTCTCGTGAACTCACCGTCGGTGGGCTCCGCGCCGTGGCCGCCGAATTCGACGTCCCGATAGCGAAATTCGACCTCCAGCTGTGGCTCACCGAGCACCAGGTCGACGGAACTGCCGCGGGTATCGATGCGGTGTTCGAGTACGCAACCGATCTGTTCGACGCCGATCTGGTCGACAGCTTCGCGCAACGCTTCCTGGGAATTCTGGACGCAGTCACCACCGACGCGTCGGTTCCGGTCGGCGACGTCGACATCGTGGACGCCGCCGAATACGAATCCGTCGTGTCCACCTGGAACGTGTCCGGGCCGGACGTCTCTCGCGACGTGACGCTGATCGAC
This sequence comes from Rhodococcus sp. 1R11, assembly GCF_004563845.1. Lineage (NCBI taxonomy): Bacteria > Bacillati > Actinomycetota > Actinomycetes > Mycobacteriales > Nocardiaceae > Rhodococcus > Rhodococcus sp. 1R11. Next base: position 115,132 of record NZ_SPNG01000012.1, read on the forward strand.
CTGCTCGACGCCGCGGCCTCGGCACGGCCGGACGGAGTGGCCGTGCGCTTCGGTGACACGTCTCTGACGTACGCCGAGTTCGATGCTCGGACCAATCGCCTTGCCCGCGTACTGATCTCGCACGGCGTCGGCCCCGAGAGCCTCGTCGCAGTCGCCCTGCCGAGGTCGGCGGAACTCGTCGTCGCGCTGGTCGCAGTGGTGAAAGCCGGTGGCGGTTACCTCCCCGTCGATCCGAGCTACCCGCTGGACCGCGTCGAGTACATGCTCGACGATGCGCGTCCGACATCAATTCTCTTCTCGGGAACAGACCCGATCGAGCTGCCCGCGGACGTCGAATCTCGCATCGGCGCAACGTTCGTCGACATCGACACGGTCGATCTGTCGTCGATCTCGGACGCACCGGTCACCGACACCGATCGCATCCGCCCGCTTCGCCCCACCAACGTCGCCTACGTCATCTACACCTCGGGTTCGACTGGTCGCCCCAAGGGCGTTCTGGTTCCGCACCGCAACGTGGTTCGGCTGCTCGCGAACACCGATGCGGTCTACGGCTTCGGAGCCGACGACGTGTGGACGATGTTCCATTCCTACGCGTTCGACTTCTCGGTGTGGGAGCTGTGGGGTCCGTTGCTGTACGGCGGCACTCTGGTGGTCGTCGACTACTTCACCTCGCGCTCACCCGAAGCGTTCCATCAGCTGCTCGTGGACGAACGAGTGACGGTGCTGAACCAGACTCCGTCGGCGTTCTACCAACTCTCCGAGGCCGATCGCACAGCGGCCTCGACCGGCGGCGAGCTGTCTCTGCGTTACGTCATCTTCGGCGGCGAGGCCCTCGAACAGCGTCGATTGAGCGGCTGGTTCGAGCGGCACGGCGATCGTGCACCGCAGCTGATCAACATGTACGGCATCACCGAGACCACGGTGCACGTGTCCTATCAGGCGTTGGGCTCCGCGTCCGTCGCAACGACCGCATCGGTGGTCGGCAAGCCGATCGCAGGGCTGCGCGTCTACGTTCTCGATACCCGGCTCCATCCGGTCCCGGTCGGGGTGCCCGGCGAGATGTACGTTGCCGGTGGACAATTGGCCCGCGGATATCTGGGACGCGCGCCGCTCACCGCGGTGCGGTTCGTGGCCGATCCGTTCGCCTCCGGCTCCGATGCCGGGTCGTTGCTGTACCGCACCGGCGACCTGGCGCAGTGGAACGCGTCAGGCGAGCTCGAGTATCTGGGCCGTTCCGACGATCAGGTCAAGGTGCGCGGCTTCCGAATCGAGTTGGGTGAGGTCGAGGCCGCGGTCACCGCGCACCCCGCCGTCACCCAGGCTGCCGTCGTCGTCCGTGAGGATTCGCCCGGGGCGGCCCGGTTGGTCGCCTACGTGGTCTCGGCCGTGGTGAACGGTCGGCCGACACTCGACCTCGAGGACCTGCGAACCGGCATCGCCGAACTGTTGCCGGAGTACATGGTTCCGTCGGCGTTCGTTGCGCTGGAGACGATTCCGTTGACGGTCAACGGAAAGCTGGACCGGCGCGCACTGCCTGCGCCGGTGTTCGAGGTGCGAGATTTCCGCGCACCGACGACACCGATCGAAGAGATCGTCGCCGACGTCTTCGCCGACGTCCTCGGCGTCGAGCGGGTAGGACTGGACGACGACTTCTTCGAGCTCGGCGGCAACTCGCTGATCGCCACCCAGGTGGTCTCGCGGCTCGGAGTCGCTCTCGACGCCACCGTGCCGGTGCGCATGCTGTTCGAGGCGTCGACGGTCGCGCTGCTCGCGGTGCGCGTCGAGCAGGCCGCGGGGGAGGGCGGCCGGACTGCACTGGTTGCGACCGTCCGGCCGGAACGCATCCCGTTGTCGCTTGCGCAGCAACGCATGTGGTTCCTCAACCGGTTCGACGTCGACTCCGCCGCCTACAACATTCCGTTCGCGTTAAAGCTGACCGGCGACTTGGACGTCGCCGCACTGCAGGTCGCCATCATGGATGTGATCGACCGGCACGAGTCGCTGCGCACCGTCTATCCCGACACCGCGCACGGACCGCAGCAGTCCATTCTCGACGCCGCTCAGACGGTGCCGAACCTGATGCCGATTCCGACCTCGGCAGCCGACATTCAGCGACAGGTCTTCGCACTCGCGTCGACGACGTTCGACGTGACCGTCAACGTGCCGATCCAGGCCCGACTGTTCGAGATCGGCCCACGCGAACACGTGATCGCCATGGTGGTCCACCACATCTCGGCCGACGGCTGGTCGATGGGACCGCTGGCCAGAGACATCATGATCGCCTACGCCTCGCGCACCGCGTGGGAGAACCCGGCCTGGATGCCGTTGGAAGTGCAGTACGCCGACTACAGCCTGTGGCAGCGTTCGGTTCTGGGCTCCGAGGACGATCCGCAGTCGCTGATCTCCGGTCAGGTGAACTACTGGGCCGACATCCTCGCCGGCCTACCCGACCAGCTCGATCTGCCGACCGACCGGCCGCGCCCCAGCCGCCAGTCCTACCAGGGCTCCTCCATCGGATTCGATGTGCCTGCCGATGTACACCAGGGCCTGTCCGCTCTGGCGCACACCCACAACGCATCGCTGTTCATGGTCGTCCACGCCGCACTGGCCGTGCTGCTGGCCCGACTGTCCGGCACCGAGGACATCGCCATCGGTACTCCGGTCGCCGGCCGCGGTGACGCAGCGCTCGACGACGTCGTCGGCATGTTCGTCAACACGCTCGTTCTGCGCACCGACATCGACTCCGGACGCACGTTCTCCGAACAGATCGGCCGCGCGCGCGAGGTAGCGCTCGGTGCCTTCGGCCACGCCGATCTACCGTTCGAGCGTCTGGTCGAGGTTCTCAACCCGTCTCGGTCGCAAGCTCGTCACCCGCTGTTCCAGGTGATGCTGTCGTTCGAGAACCTCACCCGTACCCATGTCGACCTCCCGGGCCTGTCGGTGGACAGTGTCGCCCTCGACGCCGAGGTCGCCAAGTTCGACCTGCAGCTCACCGTCACCGAGTCCATCGGACTGGACGGCCGCGGACAGGGCATGGCCGCCGAACTGACCTACGCGACAGACCTTTTCGATGCCGAGACCGTCCGCGGTTTCGCCGATCGATTCGTCCGGATGCTCACGGCCGTGGTGGCCGATTCGTCGGTGGCCGTCGGCGACATCGATCTGCTCGACGACGGCGAGCACGATCGCGTGGTGGCCGAATGGAACGACACCGAACACGAGGTCCCCGCCGACATCACTCTGGTGGACCTGTTCGACCGACAGGTCGACCTGACCCCGGACGCAACTGCGCTGGTCTTCGAAGGTGAGCGGCTGACGTACGCCGAGTTCGATGCACGAGTCAATCGTCTTGCGCGCCATCTGGTGTCGGTGGGCGTCGGGCCCGACACGTTGGTCGGCCTCGCGATCGCCCGCAGCCTCGACCTGTTCGTCGGCATGTACGCGATCGTCAAGGCCGGGGCCGGATACGTGCCGATCGACCCGACGCAACCGGCGGATCGCAACGACTACATCGTGGCCACCGCGGCACCGATTCGGGTGTTGTCCACCGTGCGCGATCACGTCGAATTCCCTGGCGTCGACACGATCGACATCGACACGCTCGATACTTCGAACCTGTCGTCGGAACCGTTGCGCGACAACGATCGCCGCGCCCCACTGCACTCGCAGAACCTGGCGTACGTCATCTTCACGTCGGGTTCTACGGGCCGCCCCAAGGGCGTCGGGGTGTCGCACGACGCGATCGTCAACCGACTGCTGTGGATGCAAGGCGAGTACGCCCTGACTCCGCGCGACGTGGTGCTGCAGAAGACGCCGTCCACTTTCGACGTGTCGGTGTGGGAGTTCTTCTGGGCGCTCCAGGTCGGTGCCTCGGTGGTCATCGCCGTTCCCGACGGTCACCGAGATCCCATCTACCTGCTCGATGTCATTGCGCGCGAACGCGTTTCGGTGGTGCACTTCGTGCCGTCGATGATGTCGGTGTTCGTACCCGAAGTCGAGCGGCGTCGCAGCGCGGGAGCCTCGCTCCGGCTGATGTTCGCCTCCGGCGAGGCGCTACCGCCCACCACCGCTCGTGCACTGCGGCGTGCGGTCGCCTCGGTGGAACTGCACAACCTGTACGGACCGACCGAGGCGGCCGTGGACGTGACGTACCACGCCGTTACGGATTCGGACTCCGACGTCATGCCGATCGGTGCTCCGGTGTGGAACACCGCTGTCTACGTGCTGGATTCGCGACTGCATCCCACCCCGGTCGGTGTTGCAGGTGAGCTCTATCTCGCCGGCACCCAGCTCGCGCGCGGCTATGTGGGTCGCCCCGACCTGACCGCGGACAGGTTCGTCGCTCACCCGTTCGCCGATGGCGGTGCGCGGCTGTACCGCACCGGCGACGTGGTGCGCTGGAATCGCGACGGCGAGCTCGAATACGTCGGACGTTCGGACTTCCAGGTCAAGTTGCGCGGCCTGCGCATCGAACTGGGTGAGATCGAGACGGCGCTGCTCGCCCAGCGGTCGGTCTCTCAAGCCGTCGTCGTGGTCCGCCGCGACCAACTCGTCGGATACGTGGTTCCTTCGGGAGTGTCGGTAGACACCGGAGCCGTTCTGTCTTCGCTACGCGGCCGTCTGGCGGAGTACATGGTGCCGTCGACACTGATCGTGCTGCCCGAGTTCCCGCTCGGCGCCAGCGGAAAGCTCGACCGAAAGGCGTTGCCCGACCCCGCGTTCGAGGTCACCGAGTACCGCGAACCGACCAACGACATCGAACGCACCGTCGCCGAGGTGTACGCCCAGGTGCTGGGCGTCGAGCGCGTGGGTCTCGACGACGACTTCTTCGAGCTGGGCGGAAACTCGCTCATCGCAACGCAACTCGTCTCCCGACTCGGCGTCGCGCTGGACACCCGGATCGCCGTTCGCGAGCTGTTCGACGCGTCCTCGGTGGCCGACCTCGCAGCCAGACTGGGCACCCTGGTCGCCACCGGCAGCAGGCCGCCGCTGGTACCGCAGCAGCGTCCGCAGCACATTCCGCTGTCGCTGGCGCAACAGCGGATGTGGTTCCTCAACAAGTTCGACGTCGAGTCGGCGGCCAACAACATCCCGATCGCCGTCCGGTTGTCCGGTCTGCTCGATCGCCGGGCCATGCAGATCGCGGTCGCGGACGTCGTCGCCAGGCACGAGTCTCTGCGGACGGTGTTCCCGGAGACCGACGGCACGGCTCATCAGGTGATCGTCGACGCGCAAACGGCCACACCGGAATTGACGCCGATCGACATTTCCGCGCACCAGGTGGCCGATGCCATGCGCGAGCTGGCGACGACAGGATTCGACCTGTCGAAGGACCTCCCTTTCCGTACCCGGTTGTTCGAGGTGAGCCCCACCGAGCACCTGCTGGTGTTCGTGGTGCACCACATCGCCGCCGATGGTTTTTCGCTGGGCCCGCTCACTCGCGACGTGATGAATGCCTACGCGGCGCGGTCGATGAACCAGGAGCCGTACTGGACTCCGCTTCCGGTCGACTACGCCGACTACAGCCTGTGGCAGCGCGAGGTGCTGGGCTCCGAGGACGACCCCACGTCCGTGGTCTCGCAGCAGATCGACTACTGGACGACGACGTTGGCCGGTCTACCCGATCAGCTCGATGTGCCCTCCGACCGTCCCAGGCCGGCAGTGGCGTCGAACAGCGGTGCGCTGGTGCGTTTCTCGATCGACGGAGAACTGCATCGCGCTCTGATCGAGGCGTCCCGACGTGAGAACGCGTCGCTGTTCATGCTGGTGCACACCAGCCTTGCGGTACTGCTGTCGCGGTTGTCCGGCGAGACCGACATCGCGATCGGCACACCGGTCGCGGGCCGCGGTGAGGCGGCGCTCGACGACCTGATCGGCATGTTCGTCAACACCCTCGTGCTCCGAACGGAGATCGACACCGCGCGCAGGTTCGACCAGGTACTCGCCGATGCTCGCGAGACCGATCTGTCGGCGTTGGCACACGTGGACGTTCCCTTCGAGCGTCTGGTGGAAATCCTCAACCCGGTACGGTCCACGGCACGTCATCCCCTCGTTCAGGTGGTGCTCGCGTTCCAGAATTTGGGGCAGAAGGATCTCGAACTACCGGGACTGTCGGTCTCTGGCGTCGACTTCGAGACCCTGGTTGCACTGTTCGACCTGCAGTTCACGTTCGTCGAATCGTTCGGACCCAGTGGCGCGGCGCAGGGTATGACGTTCGATGTCACCTACGCCACCGACCTGTTCGACGAGTCCACTGTGGTCACCCTGGGTGAGCGTCTGATCAAGGTCCTCGAATCCGTCGCCGACAACCTCTCGACCGTCGTGGGCGACATCGAACTGCTCGACGACGTCGAGTACAAGCGCGTGCTCGACGACTGGAACGACACCGACCACGACGTCGACCGGTCGCAGACGCTGGCCTCCCTCGGGCGGTCGGTCGAATCCGACGGAACCGCACTGGTATTCGGTGACGAGTCGGTGTCCTACGGTGAGTTCGACGCACGGGTGGCTCGTCTGGCGCGGTACCTCGTCGATCGTGGTGTCGGGCCCGACACCACCGTGGCGATCGCTGCCCGTCGTTCGGTGGAGCTCCTCGTCGGAATTCACGCGATCGTCGCGGCGGGCGGTGCCTACGTACCGATCGACCCGGATCAGCCTGCCGAGCGAATTGCGCACATCCTGCGCACCGCGGCACCGGTGTGCGTACTGAGCACGTCACGAGACTCGGTGGATGCCGACGGGCTCGACGTGATCGACATCGACGTTCTCGACCTGTCCGGGGTCTCCGATGCACCGATCACCGACGCGGACCGAATCGGTGCACTCGCACCGACGAACACCGCGTACGTCATCTTCACGTCCGGGTCGACCGGGCAGCCGAAAGGCGTGGCCGTCACACACGAGGCAATCGTCAACCGTCTGCTGTGGATGCAGTCGGAATACGAGCTCGCCGCCGACGATGTCGTGCTGCAGAAGACCCCCGTCACGTTCGACGTGTCGGTGTGGGAACTGTTCTGGCCGTTGCAGATCGGTGCGACGCTGGTCATCGCGAAGCCGGACGGGCACCGAGACCCGCAGTACCTGCTCGAGACCATCGAGGCGCAGTCGGTCACGACGGCACACTTCGTGCCGTCGCTGCTCGAGGTCTTCGTCTCCGTCGTCGCAGCCGAGCAGTCCTCGTCGGCTGCGTCGCTGCGGACTCTGTTCGCCTCCGGTGAGGCGCTGCCCGCCGAGGTCGGCGAACGCGTCCGACGCGTCCTGCCGGGCGTGGCGCTGCACAACCTCTACGGACCCACCGAAGCGGCTGTCGACGTCACCTATCACGAGGTGTCGCAGGCGGACGTCGACCTGGTTCCGATCGGTGTTCCGGTGTGGAACACCAGAACGTACGTCCTCGACTCCCGACTGTCCCCGGTCGCTCCCGGGGTCGCAGGTGAGCTGTATCTGGCCGGAATCCAACTGGCCCGCGGCTACCTCGGTCGAGTGGATCTGACGGCAGACCGATTCCTACCGGATCCGTTCGGCGAACCGGGTTCTCGCATGTACCGCACCGGCGATCTGGTGCGCTGGCGGGAATCCTCGTCTCACACCGGGCGTCTGGAGTATCTGGGCCGCACCGACTTCCAGGTCAAGTTGCGTGGTTTGCGCATCGAACTCGGGGAGATCGAGACCGTGCTGCGCCGGCACCCGTCGGTGGAGTCGGCCGTGGTGCTGGTTCGGCAGACGGCCGTGGCAGGCGATCAACTGGTCGCCTACGTGGTCCCCGCCGCCGGTGCGACCGTCGACGTGGCCGACCTGGCGGCGTTCGCCGGCCGCTCGCTCGCCGGTTACATGGTTCCGGCTGCGACCGTCGTGCTCGACGCACTTCCGCTGACCGCCAACGGCAAGCTCGACCGGCGTGCCCTCCCGGCACCGAATATCGAGCAGCGTGCTTTCCGTGCTCCGACGACCACGTCGGAAATCGTTGTGTCGCAGGTGTTTCGCGACGTACTGGGCGTCGATGTCGTCGGAGCCGACGACGAGTTCTTCGCTCTCGGCGGTAACTCGCTCGTTGCCACCAGGGTGGCGTCGCGCATCGGTGCCGCGACGGACACCACGGTCAGTGTTCGGACCATCTTCGAGGCGTCGACGGTAGCGGCTCTGGCGGCGAAGCTGGACGAACTCTCGGGATCGGGTCGCAAGATTCCGCTCGTGCGCACCGAGTTGCCGGACTTCGTTCCGCTGTCGCTCGCACAGCGCCGGATGTGGTTCCTCAACCGTTTCGACGTCGATTCGGCAACGGAAAATCTGCCCGTAGCCATCGAATTGATCGGCGACCTCGACGTCGCCGCGCTGCGCTCTGCCGTGGCCGACGTGATCGAACGGCACGAATCGCTGCGCACCGTCTACCCCGAGGTGGACGGGGTGGCATCTCAGGTGATCGTCCCCGCAGCGCAGGTGGCCCCGGAGCTGGCACCGACGAAGGTCATCGCCGACGACGTCACCGCCGCCCTGGCGGAGTTCTTCGTGCAGGGTTTCGACGTCACTGCCGCACCCCCACTCCGCGCCATCCTGCTCGAGCTCGACTCGAACCGGCATGTGCTGGCGTTGGCCACACATCACATTGCCGCAGACGGTTTCTCGATCGGACCGATGACCCGCGACCTCATGGTCGCGTACGCAGCCCGGAGTGCAGGAAACGAACCGGGTTGGGCACCGCTCGCGGTTCGCTACGCCGACTACACCCTGTGGCAGCAGACCGTGCTCGGTTCCGAGAGCGATCCCGATTCACCGGTGTCCGGCCAGATCCGACATTGGACGCGAACGCTGTCGGGGTTGCCGGACGAGAGCACGTTCCCCGGCGACCGAGTGCGCCCCGATCGGTCGTCGTACCGCGGCGGCAACATTCGGCTGACGCTCGATGCCGAGACGCATGCGCGCCTCGGCGCGGTAGCCCGCGCCAATCAGAGCTCTCTGTTCATGGTGCTGCACTCTGCTCTCGCGGTGTTGCTCTCCCGGTTGTCGGGCGAAACCGACATCGCCATCGGTACTCCGGTCGCCGGTCGCGGTGAGGCGGCACTCGACGACGTTATCGGTATGTTCGTCAACACCCTCGTGCTGCGTACCGAGATCGATCCCGGTGCTGCCTTCACCGAACTGCTCGCCCGAACGCGCAACACCGATCTGTCGGCGTTCGCGCACGCGGAGGTGCCGTTCGAGCGACTCGTCGAGGTACTCGACCCACCGAGGTCGGCCGCGCGGCATCCGCTGATCCAGGTGATGCTCACCGTGCAGAACATGGAGCAGACCGAACTCGAGCTCCCTGGCCTGACCGTGCGCGGAGTCGATCTCGACGTCGAGACGGCGAAGTTCGACATCCAGTTCACGTTCACCGAGAATCAGGCGGACGGCACCTCGGCCATCGACGTGACGTTCGCCCGTGATCTCTACGACGACGACACAGCCCGCGCCTTCGGTGAGCGCCTGATCCGCGTGCTGGAGTCGGTCGGTACCGATGCCGAGCAGCCCGTCGGGGACATCCCGGTGATGGATGCGGCCGAGCGCGATCACGTTCTCGCCCTTGCCCAGGACGCACCGGCGGTCGCGGATTCTGCCGACTCCATCGTCTCCCTGTTCGCCGCCAGGGTCGCGGAGAACCCGGACGCTGCCGCCGTCGTCTTCGACGGTCGGTCGCGCACGTACGGAGACATCGACACCGAGTCGACGGCACTGGCGAGAGTTCTTGTCGCACAGGGTGTCGGCCGCGAATCCGCGGTCGCAGTCGTACTGCCTCGCACGGCCGATCTCGTGGTGGCGCTGCTCGCGGTGCTCAAGGCCGGAGGTGCATACGTACCGATCGATCCGTCGTACCCGGCCGATCGCATCGAGTTCGTGCTCGCCGACTCGCGTCCCGCCGCGGTACTGACCTGGACCGGCGTCGAGGTCGCGCTGCCGCCGGAGCTGTCCAGGGTCGACATGGACACCCCAGCGGACGAGTCCCAGTTCGCGACGGGCGTTCTTCCCGCGGTCACGGCTGCAGAGGCTGCGTACATCATCTACACCTCGGGTTCGACCGGCACCCCCAAGGGTGTCGTCGTCCCGCACCGCAACGTCGTTCGCCTGCTGGCGAACACCCAGCGGCACTTCGATTTCGGTCCCGCCGACGTCTGGACTCTGTTCCACTCGTACGCGTTCGACTTCTCCGTGTGGGAACTGTGGGGCCCGCTCACCACGGGTGGCACCGTCGTCGTGGTCGACTACTTCACGTCGAGGTCGCCGGAAGCGCTGCGCGAGTTGTTGATTCGCGAACGCGTGACCGTGCTCAACCAGACCCCGTCTGCTTTCTACCAGTTCGACCAGGCCGACCGCACGGCATCGGGTGCTGCAGAGTACGCGCTGCGCTACGTCGTCTTCGGCGGAGAAGCGTTGGAGCTGCGTCGATTGAGCGGTTGGTTCGATCGGCACGGTGATCGTTCCCCACAGTTGGTCAACATGTACGGCATCACCGAAACCACCGTCCACGTCTCGCATCGGGCTCTCGATGCGCAGGCGGCCGCGGAGGCATCGGGGTCACTGGTGGGTCGGGCGATCTCCGGGTTGTCGGTGTACGTGTTGGACGCGCGACTCGGCCTCGTGCCGGCGGGTGTCCCGGGAGAGATGTACGTCTCGGGCGGTCAGGTGGCGCGGGGATACCTGGGTCGGCCGGACCTGACGGCGACACGATTCGTGGCAGATCCCTTCGCCGGCGACGGATCCGTGCTCTATCGCACCGGTGACGTCGCCCGGTGGTCGCCCACCGGTGAGCTCGAATTCGTCGGTCGCGCAGACGATCAGGTCAAGATCCGCGGCTTCCGCATCGAACTGGGCGAAGTCGAATCGTCGGTTCTGTCGGCTCCGGCCGTCGGACAGGCCGCGGTGATCGTGCGCGAGGACGCTCCGGGTGCCGCGCGCCTGGTCGCTTACCTGGTGCCCGCAACCGGTTCGACGATCGACGTCGACGCCGTCCGCGCGTCGGTGGCCGAGCAGCTCCCCGAGTACATGGTCCCGTCGGCGTTCGTGGTGCTCGACGCAATTCCGTTGACCATTAACGGAAAGCTGGACCGGCGAGCGTTGCCCGAACCGGCCGCACGAACCCGTGAGTTCCGGCAACCGACGACTCCGATCGAGTCCATGGTCGCCGAGGTGTTCGCCGACGTCCTCGGTCTCGACCGGGTCGGTCTCGACGACGACTTCTTCGAACTCGGCGGCAACTCGCTGGTGGCCACCCAGGTGGTGTCCCGGCTCGGTGCCTCCGCCGACACGACGGTCCCGGTCCGGGCATTGTTCGAGGCCCCGACGGTCGCGGCACTCGCCGCGAGGGTCGAGCAGGGCTCGGGCGCGCGGCCGGCGCTGGTGCCGGGGCCTCGTCCCGATCGAGTTCCACTCTCGCTCGCGCAGCAGCGGATGTGGTTCCTCAACCGGTTCGACTCGGACTCGACGGCGTACAACATCCCGTTCGCCCTGCGGCTGAGCGGCGCTCTGAATGTCGGCGCGTTGCAGAGCGCGGTCTCGGACGTCATCGAGCGGCACGAGACACTGCGATCGGTGTACCCGGATTCGCCCGAAGGTCCGCATCAGGTTGTGGTGCCGATGTCCCAGGTGCCGACGACTCTCGACGTGATCGACACCGACGCGGAATCGGTGACCGCTCGGGTGCTGGAACTGCTGGCGTCGACGTTCGACGTGACTGCAGAGGTTCCGTTGAAGACCTCGCTGTTCCGAGTCTCCGACACCGAGTTCGTGCTGGCGATGGTGGTCCATCACATCAGCGCCGACGGTCTGTCGATGATGCCGTTGTCGACCGACGTCATGACGGCCTATGCCGCCCGTACCCGGCAGTCCGATCCCGCATGGGCACCGCTGCCGGTGCAGTACGCCGACTACGCGCTCTGGCAACGGGACGTTCTCGGCTCCGAGGACGACGCCGAATCGATTGCAGCGCAACAGATTCGATACTGGTCTGCCGCGTTGTCGGAGTTGCCCGAGCAGATCGAGTTACCTCTCGATCGCCCGCGTCCGGCGAGCCAGACCTTCCGCGGCAATCGCATCGATTTCCGAATCGACGTCGACGCGCACGCCCGTCTCGCGGAACTGGCACGCGCGCACAACGCGACCGTCTTCATGGCCGTGCATGCGGCCTTCGCGGTGCTGCTCTCGCGGATCTCGGGGTCCTCGGACATCGTCGTGGGTACACCCATCGCAGGTCGCGGCGAGGCCGAGATCGAGAACCTCGTCGGCATGTTCGTCAACACCCTGGTATTGCGACTCGATGTACCGGGCGAGGCGACCTTCGGCGATCTCCTCGACGCCGCACGTGAAACGGATCTGCAGGCGTTCGCCAACTCGGACATCCCGTTCGAGCGGCTCGTCGATGTGGTCAACCCCACGCGCTCGACGGCTCGGCACCCGCTGTTCCAGGTCGGCTTCTCGTTCCAGAACTTCGCTCGCCGCGAGTTCGAGCTCGACGGGTTGGAGATCTCGGCGCTCGACACCGAGACCGGGAACTCACAGTTCGATCTGCATCTGATCGTGTCCGATGCCCCACAGGGCGACGGTGCGGCAGGTGGCTTCGATGCCCTGTTGACCTATGCGACGGATCTGTTCGACGAGAGCACCGCTCGTTCACTCGTGGCCCGTTTCGAGGCCGTGCTGGCCGCCGTCGTGGCGTCGCCGTCGACACCCATCGGTGATCTCGACGTGCTGCTGGACGGCGAGCGATCTGCGATCGTCGAGGACTGGAACGCCACGGTTCACGATTTCGGTGCCGTCGAAGACACGACCCTGCCCGATCTGTTCGGTGCAGCCGCCGAACGCGACCGCGCTGCAGTCGCACTCGTCCACGACGACGGCGTGGTGACGTACGGAGAGTTCGCCGAGCGGGTCTCGCAGCTCGCGCGTCATCTGATCGGCATGGGTGTCGGGCCGGAAGTGCCTGTCGGCCTTGCCGTTCGGCGCTCGGTCGATCTCCTCGTAGGCATGTACGCCATCTCGACGGCAGGCGGGGCGTACGTTCCGCTCGATCCCGACCAGCCGGCCGAGCGCAACGCGTTGGTCCTCGAGACAGCCGCTCCTGCGTGCATTCTGATCTCCGGCGATGTGGGTGCCGAGATCACCGATGCTGCCCCGATCGTGGATCTGGCCCGGTTCGACGCCGATGCCTACTCGGGTGCTCCGGTGGACGCGTCCGAACGCACCGGTGCACTCACTGCCGCCAACACCGCGTACGTCATCTTCACGTCCGGATCGACCGGTCGTCCGAAGGGTGTTGCGGTCTCGCACGGTGCCGTCGTCAACCAGCTGAACTGGCTGCGTGCGGAGTACGCACTCGACGAGACCGACGCAGCGCTGCTCAAGACGTCAGCCACGTTCGACCTGTCGGTGTGGGAGTTCTGGTCGCAGCTGACCTCCGGCGGACGGCTGGTCGTGGCCGAGGCCGACGGTCATCGTGACCCCGACTACCTGCTGGAGCTGATTCGCACGCAGTCGGTGACGACACTGCACCTGGTGCCGTCGATGCTGTCGATGCTCGGCACCGTAGCCGCGGGCGAGGTATCGCCGAGCCTGCGGCGGGTGCTGGCGATCGGTGAGGCACTGCCTGCTGCCGTTGCACAGGAGTTCCGCAAGCGGAACGGATCGACCGAACTGCACAACCTGTACGGGCCGACCGAGGCAGCGGTGTCGGTGACCGCGCACGCGGTGACGGACGCCGATGCGACCGCGGTGCCGATCGGTGTTCCCGAGGCGAACACGACGGTGTTCGTGTTGGACTCGCGGCTACATCCGGTGCCTGTGGGTATCAGTGGCGAGCTCTACCTGGCCGGCGCGCAGCTGGCGCGCGGCTACTTCGGGCGCGCGGACCTGACGTCGGAGCGATTCGTCGCCAATCCGTTCGACGCGAACGGTTCTCGGATGTACCGCACCGGCGACCTGGTGCGCTGGCGGGTGCCCGTCGTCGACGGAACGCCGGCCCCGGCGCACCTCGAGTACATCGATCGTGCCGACTTCCAGGTGAAGATTCGCGGATTCCGCATCGAGCTCGGTGAGATCGAAGCGGCCCTGCGGTCGCAGTCGGCAGTGGCAGATTCTGCCGTCGTGGTGCACAGCGGCGAGTCCATGGGTGACCAGTTGGTGGCCTACGTCGTCGGCCGGGCCGGGGAGGTCGTCGATGTCGCGGACGTGGAATCCCAACTCTCGCATCTCGTTCCGTCGTACATGGTGCCTGCGGCATTCGTGGTGCTCGAAGCGCTACCGCTCAATGCCAACGGAAAGCTGGACCGAAAGGCGCTGCCCGCGCCGCACTTCGAGGCCACCGAGTTCCGCGCACCGGTCACCCCGATCGAGGAGATCGTTGCAACGACCGTTGCCGAACTGCTCGGGCTGGACCGCGCGGGGCTGGACGACGACTTCTTCGCCCTCGGCGGAAACTCGTTGATCGCAACCCAACTGGTCTCGCGCCTCGGCCAGGCTCTCGACGCGCAGATTCCCGTGCGATCGGTGTTCGCGGCGTCCACGGTGGCGGGCCTGGCTGCACACATCGCTCCGCTCGTCGGCGGCGGTGCCCGCCGGGAACTGACGGTGCGCGAGCGTCCCGATCGACTACCCCTGTCGATCGCCCAGGAACGGATGTGGACGATCAACCGCATCGACCCGGGCTCGTTCGCATACAACATCCCCGTTGCGGTGCGGTTGACCGGTGCCCTCGACATCGCCTCGCTCCGCGGCGCGTTCGACGATGTGCTCGGCCGCCACGAGATTCTGCGGACGGCCTACCCCGACTCGGTCGACGGCCCGGTGCAGCAGATCGGTGGCGTCGCCGACGTCGGGGTGGATCTCGAACCCGAACAGGTGGCACCGGACGCTGTGGTGTCCCGCCTGACCGACGTCCTCGGTGCGGGATTCGACGTGACGAAGACCGTCCCGGTCCGGGCTGCACTGCTGCAGGTCGGCGACGACGAACACGTCCTCGCCGTGGTGGCTCACCACATCGCCGCCGACGGGTTCTCGATGGGGCCGTTGATCCGCGATGTCATGGTCGCCTACACCGCTCGGGTGGCGGGGGAGATGCCGTCGTGGGCACCGCTGCCGGTGCAGTACGCCGATTTCGCGCTGTGGCAGCGTGACGTACTCGGCCGCGAGGACGACCCGGACAGTCCCTTGGCGAAGCAGCTGGCCTACTGGACCACCGAGCTGGCGGGCGCGCCGGAACAACTGGCGCTGCCGCTCGATCGTCCACGGCCCCCTCGACCGACCATGGAGGGCGCGTCGTACGGCTTCACGTTCGGCACCGACGTGGCGTCGGCCATCGAGAAGATCGCCCGCGAGCATGCGGCGACGACGTTCATGGTGGTGCACAGCGCGTTCGCGGTTCTGCTGGGCAGGTTGAGCAACTCGTCGGACATCAGTATCGGCACCCCGACCGCGGGACGCGGCGAGGAGCAACTGGACGACCTGGTCGGCATGTTCGTCAACACGTTGGTGCTGCGCACGCAGATCGATCCGAACGGCACGTTCCTGGACCTGCTGCGTCAGGCGAAGGACAAGGACCTCGCGGCGTTCGGCCACGCGGACGTTCCGTTCGAGCGGCTGGTCGATGCACTCGGTCGTGCTCGGTCGAGCGCCTACACGCCGCTGTTCCAGGCGATGTTGACGTTCCAGAACCATGCGACGGGCACGTTCGAGTTGCCGGGCCTGCAGGTGCAGGCGCTGCCGGCAGGCGACGATCAGGCGAAGTTCGACCTTCAGCTGACCGCTGTCGAGAACTTCGACGAGACCGGAGCGCTGCAGGACATCGAGGCGACGTTCACCTACGCGACGTCGATCTTCGACGAATCGACGATCGCGACATTCGCCGAGCGGCTGTCTAAGATTCTGCAGACGGTCGTCTCCGATCCCGAGGTGGTGCTGCGATCCATCGACATCCTCACGGACGAGGAGAAGGCCGAGTTCGCACCGCGCGCCAAGCCGAAGACGGTCGACGACCTGCCGCAGTTGATTGCCGACGCCGCCGCGATCGCGCCCGATGCGGTGGCACTCGAGCACGAATCGACGAGCGTCGATTTCGCGGCCCTGAACGCCAAAGTGACGCAGATGTCGGCGACGATGGGCGCGGCGATGAAGCCGCAGGCTCTGGTGACGGTCACGCTGTCCGCACTGATTCCGGGCATCTTGCCCGCCCTCGGTGCAGAGGGGTTGTCGACCGCTCTGGCATCGTTGATCCAACGGGCGGAGTCGGTGATCGCGTCGTCGTGACGAAAGCCGAGCTCGCCGGTTGTGCACGTGGATCGATCAGGAGGAAAAGTTAGATGGCGGTTGGACGTCGACGCGAGGCAGCATTGACGGTCGAGGACCTTCCGCGCTTGGTTCGGAGCGTCGCTGCGGTCGAACCGGACCGCGTGGCGCTCGCGCACCTCGGCACGGAGTTGACCTACGCCCGGTTGGACGAGGAGATCACCACCCTCGACACGGCCATGGGTGGGGTTCTCGGCCCGGACGCGCTGGTTCCGGTCGTGCTGTCCAACACCGTTCCCGGCCTCATCGAGGCCACCGACGGTGGTCTCGACGCCGTGGTCTCGTCGGTGGTGTCCGATGCCGCGACGGTTCTCGGTGACGACGACTCGGCGTCGAGCCCGGCCGAACCAGAAGCGACCACCCTCTACACCCTGTTCGCCGATCAGGCCGAGCGGACACCGGACGCGCCCGCGCTCGTGTTCGGCGACGTGACTCGGACCTACGGCCAGTTCGCAGAGTCGGTCGAACGCCTCGCCCGGGTTCTGATCGAGCGGGGAGTCGGCCCGGACTCGACGGTGGGGCTGTCGATCCGCCGCTCGTTCGATCTGCTGGTGGGTATGTACGCCATCTCGGCAGCCGGTGGTGCCTACGTTCCGTTGGACCCCGAGCACCCGGTGGATCGGCTCGCCTACGTCCTCGATACCGCGCGACCGGTTCTGGTGCTGACGACATCGGAGGACCTGCCGCAGTTGCCGGACGGCACGCAGACTCTGCTCGTCGATGCCGTCGACGTCACCGGCGTGACTGCAGGGCGCATCACCGATGCGGACCGGCTCGGCACCCTCGGCGAGGACGACCTCGCGTACGTCATCTTCACGTCCGGTTCGACCGGGCGTCCGAAGGGCGTGGCGGTGGGCCACCGCGCGATCGTCGCCAACATTTCCTGGCGGCAGCGGGAATACACGATGACCTCGGCCGACGTCGTCTTGCAGAAGACGCCGTTCACGTTCGACGTGTCGGTCTGGGAGTTCTTCTGGCCGTTACAGATCGGCGCGACACTGGTGATCGCCGAGCCCGACGGGCACCGCGACCCCGCCTACCTCGCCCGCGTGATCGCCGAGCACGGCGTGACGGTGACCCACTTCGTACCGTCGATGCTGTCGGTTTACGTTGCCGAACCCGCTGCCGCACAGGCCGATTCGCTTCGCATGGTGTTCGCCTCCGGTGAGGCGCTGCCGGCGCGCACCGTCAACGCGTTCCACGCGATCTCCGACGCCGAGTTGCACAACCTGTACGGTCCCACCGAAGCAGCCGTCGACGTCACGTACTACCGAACGCAGCAGGTGGAGGACGGCTCGGTGCCGATCGGCGCTGCCGTCGACGACACCGACCTCTACGTGCTCGACGAGGGTCTGCGGCGCTCACCCCGGGGAGTCGAGGGAGAGCTCTATCTCGCGGGCGTGCAGCTCGCTCGCGGATACCTCGGACGCACGGACCTGACGTCCGATCGATTCGTCGCCGACCCGTTCGGTGAGCCGGGGGACCGGATGTACCGCACCGGCGACCTGGTGCGCCGACGCGCCGACGGCCTGATCGAGTACATCGGCCGCACCGACTTCCAGGTCAAACTGCGTGGCCTCCGTATCGAACTCGGCGAGATCGAACAAGCGCTGCTCGCCGAGCCGCAGGTGACCCAGGCCGCGGTGCTCGTTCACGCCGACCGATCGCAGGCCCAGTTGGGTGAGCAGCTCGTCGGCTATGTCGTGAGCGCCGAGCCCGATATCGATCACGACGGCCTCGCGGATGCGGTGCGACGGCGCATGCCCGAGTACATGGTGCCGTCGGTGTTCGTCGTGCTGGACGAATTCCCGCTGAACGCCAGCGGCAAGCTGGACCGAAAGGCCTTGCCTGCGCCCGATTTCGCCTCGCTCGTACGCGAATACCGTGCCCCGGGCACCGACACCGAAACGGCCCTGGTGGCAATTTTCGAGACTGTCCTCGGGATGGACCGTATCGGCGTGGACGACGACTTCTTCGTCCTGGGCGGAAACTCGCTCAATGCCACCCGCGTGATTGCGCGAGTCAATGCGGAGCTGGGCACAGCGGTGGATGTGCGGTCGTTCTTCGACGCACCGACCGTCGCCGAACTCGCCGCGGCCGTCGATGCCGCAGGCTCGACGCACGCGCGACCTCCGTTGGTGGCGCAGCAGCGGCCCGAACGTGTGCCACTGTCGCTGGCCCAGCAACGGATGTGGTTTCTCAACCGATTCGAGCCGGACTCGGCTGTCAACAACATCCCGGTCGCCATCGCGCTGAGCGGCGAACTCGATTTTACCGCCCTGCAGGCGGCCTTGATCGACGTATTGGACCGGCACGAGTCGCTGCGGACGGTCTACCCCGATCACGACGGCATCGGTTTCCAGCAAGTACTCGAATCCGATGCGGCGGCAGTGGAATTGGAGCGCGCGACGGCCACCGATGCCGACGTCCCCGCCGTGCTGCTGGAGTTCGCGCTCAGGCCCTTCGATCTGGCGGTACAGCTGCCCTTCCGGGCGGTGCTTCTCGAGACGGCCGAGACCGAGCACGTGCTCGCGTTCGTGGTGCACCACATCGCGGCCGACGGATTCTCGATGGGCCCGCTGACCCGCGACGTGGTGGCCGCATACGTGGCGCGCACCAACGGGCAGCAACCACAGTGGACTCCGCTCGAGGTGCAGTACGCCGACTTCACGCTGTGGCAGAGGGCTGTCCTCGGCAGCGAGGACGATCCAGAATCTCTGATCTCGGCGCAGGAGAACTACTGGCGGCACCAACTCGGCGGCGCACCCGACCAGTTGGAGCTACCCACCGACCGTCCCCGCCCGGCGGTCGCCACGACCAACGGCGGCACGCACACGTTCGAGATCGACGGCGAACTGGTCCGCGCGCTGGAAAAGCTCGGAAGAGAGCACAACGCAACGACGTTCATGGTCGTGCACGCCGCGCTGGCCGTGTTGTTGGCCAAGCTCGCGGCCGCCGACGACATCAGTATCGGTACGCCGGTCGCCGGCCGTGGAGACGCGGCACTCGACGACGTCGTCGGCATGTTCGTCAACACGCTGGTGCTGCGCACCGGAGTCGATCCACGGACGTCGTTCGACGATCTGCTGCGCGAGATCCGGGAGGTGGACCTCGCTGCGTTCTCGCACGCCGACGTGCCCTTCGAGCGTCTGGTGGACGTGTTGACCCCGGTGCGCTCGCAGGCACGCCACCCGCTGTTCCAGGTGATGCTGACGTTCCAGAACCTGGATCGAACCTCGGTCGAACTCCCCGGCCTGACCATCGCAGCGGTCGACTACGAGGCAGACCTGGCAAAGTTCGATCTACAAGTGACGCTGTGGGATTCGGCACCGGCCGGCTCCGAGCCCGCGGGCCTGACCGTCGCCCTGACCTATGCTGCGGACCTCTTCGACAAATCGACGATGGACCGGTTCGGGGAGCGGTTCGTCCGTGTACTTCGTGCGATCACTGCAGCGCCCGCCGCAGCCGTCGGAGAGATCGACCTGCTCGACTCGGGCGAGCGGGAGTCGGTGCTGGCGTTCGGTTCGGGTCCGGCACACGAGATGACCGGCGGAACAACGTTGGTGGGGCAGTTCGATGCTCGCGTCGAGCAGACCCCGGACGTGCAGGCCCTGGTGTTCGAGGATGTTCGGCTGACATACGCCGAGCTCGATGCGCGCGCGAACCGCCTGGCGCGGTACCTGTTGTCGGTGGGCGTCGGGACCGATTCGACGGTCGGCCTCGCGGTCGGTCGCAGTATCGAGTTGTTGGTCGGTATGTACGCGATCGTCAAGGCGGGTGCCGCGTACGTACCTATCGACCCGGGTCAGCCGTCGGAGCGCAACGAGTACATCGTGAGTACCGCGTCGCCGGTACGGGTGCTCTCGAGCACCCGAGACCACGTCGAGTTCTCGGGTGTGGAGACGGTGGACATCGACACCGTCGACGTGTCGGAATACTCGTCGGCACCGGTGACCGATGCGGAGCGGTCGGCGCCGCTGCGGCCGGACAACCTTGCATACGTCATCTTCACCTCCGGGTCGACGGGACGGCCGAAGGGCGTCGGCGTATCGCACGCGTCGATCGTCAACCGGATGTCGTGGATGCAGCACGAGTACCCCCTCGGTCCGCAGGACGTGGTGTTGCAGAAGACGCCGGCTACGTTCGACGTGTCGGTGTGGGAGTTCTTCTGGGCCTTCCAGGTCGGCGCATCGGTGGTCGTCGCGGTTCCCGAGGGTCATCGGGATCCGTCGTACCTGCTCGATGTCATCGCACGCGAACATGTCTCGGTAGTTCACTTCGTGCCGTCGATGATGTCGGTGTTCACACCGGAGGCGCTGCGTAGGCCCGACGCGGGAGCGTCGCTGCGTACGGTGTTCGCCTCGGGGGAGGCGCTTGCGCCTGCTACTGCACATTCGCTGCGCCGCGCGCTGCCGCAGGTGTCGGTGCACAACCTGTACGGCCCGACCGAAGCTGCTGTCGACGTGACCTATCATGCGGTCTCCGACGCGGACACAGTCGTGGTGCCGATCGGTTCACCGGTGTGGAACACCGATGTGCGCGTTCTCGATTCGTCCTTGCGGCCGGTTCCGGTCGGGGTGTCGGGAGAGCTCTATCTGTCGGGTGTTCAGCTCGCCAGGGGATACGTGAGCCGACCCGATCTGACCGCGGATCGCTTCGTTGCCGATCCGTTCGCGGTCGACGGTGCGCGGATGTACCGAACCGGCGACGTGGTGCGGTGGCTGCCCGCCGGTGAAGTGGAGTACGTGGGCCGGTCCGACTTCCAGGTGAAGTTGCGTGGTCTCCGTATCGAACTCGGCGAAATCGAATCGGCTCTGTTGGACCTTCCCGAGATCGCTCAGGCCGTGGTTCTCGTGCGACGGGAACAACTGGTCGCCTACGTCGTTCCCACCCAAGGCCCGGTCGATGTGGACCGGGTACGCACCGCGCTACGCGGACGTCTGGCCGAGTACATGGTGCCGTCCACCGTCGTGGAATTGGCCGAGTTCCCGCTCGGCGGAAGTGGCAAGCTCGATCGAAAAGCGCTGCCCGATCCGGAATTCGAGGCAACGCCCTACCGAGCGCCGTCCGATCCGGTCGAAGAGATCGTCGCGAACGTGTTCGGCGCGGTCCTCGGACTCGACCGAGTCGGTGTGGACGACGACTTCTTCGCGCTCGGCGGTAACTCGCTCGTCGCCACTCAGGTCGCCGCACGACTCGGTGCCGAACTGGGCACGACGGTGCCCGTCCGAACGATGTTCGAGGCAGGCACGGTGGCAGCCTTGGCTGCTGCGTTGGAAAGCCACGTCGGCCACGGAGTCTCCGCGCCTCTGGTGCCGCAGGAACGCCCCGAACGAATTCCGCTCTCGCTCGCCCAGCAGCGGATGTGGTTCCTCAACCGATTCGAGCCCGAATCGGCGGTCAACAACATCCCCGTGGCGATCCGGCTCACCGGAGCACTCGACACTGCGGCCCTGAACGCGGCCGTCATCGACGTTCTCGACCGGCACGAAGCACTCCGCACCGTCTACCCGAGTGTGGACGGGGCGGGGCATCAGGTGATCCTGCCTGCCGAATCGGTGGCACCGGACCTGACGCCCACCACACCGTCCGCCGACGGTGCGGTGGCCGACCTGATCGCCTTCGCCTCCGAAGGATTCGACGTCACCCAGTCGATTCCTCTGCGCGCCAAATTGTTCCAGGTGAACCACGACGAGTACGTGCTGGTCGTCGTGGTTCACCACATCAGCGCAGACGGGTGGTCCATGGGGCCGCTGACCCGCGACGTGATGACGGCTTACCTCGCTCGTGTGGCCGGCGACGCTCCGCAGTGGACGCCGCTGGCGGTTCAGTACGCCGACTTCGCGCTGTGGCAGCGCGCCGTGCTCGGCGACGACTCGGATCCGAGCAGCCTGATGGCAGCACAGGCGAACTACTGGCGTTCGGCCCTGGCGGACCTGCCCAGTGAGCTGACCCTGCCGTACGACCGACCGCGTCCTGCGGTCCAGTCGTACTCGGGCGGGCGGTTCCAGTTCGACATCGATGCGGATCTGCGTGCGTCGCTCGACGATCTGGCCCGGTCGACCGGAACCACCCTCTTCATGGTGCTCCACGGTGCTCTCGCGCTGTTCCTGGCTCGCATGTCCACCTCGGACGACGTTGCGGTGGGTACCGCCGTCGCAGGCCGCGGCGAGGCCGTCCTGGACGACGTGATCGGTATGTTCGTCAACACCCTGGTGCTCCGGACCTCGGTCGATCGAAGCAAGGGATTCACCGACCTCCTCGGCCACGTCCGGGACGTCGACCTCGATGCATTCGCACACGCGGACATCCCCTTCGAGCGGCTCGTCGATCTGCTCGAACCCGAGCGCACGACGGCCAGACACCCGCTGTTCCAAGTCGCGATCGCGTTCGAGAACCTGCCGCCGAGCGAATTCCACCTACCCGATCTGACGGTCTCGGCGGTCGACGTCGAGGTCGACACCGCCAAGTTCGACCTGTCGCTGACGCTGCACGAGAAGTCCGACGGCACCGGTCTGTCCGCCGGTTTCCTCTACGCGCGAGACCTGTTCGACGAGAAGACGGTCGAGGTGTTCTCGCGGCGTTTCCGTTGGCTGCTGGAAGCGATCGTGGCGACGCCGAACACCCCGGTGGGCGATCTGTCCATCCTGTACGACGACGAGTTCGACCGGCTCACCCACGTCCACGGTGACGACGTGTTGGCCGGCGGCACTCTGGCCGAGATCTTCGCTGCCGGAGCCGCACTCGACCCGTCGGCGACCGCGATACGCTACGAGGGGCGCTCGATCTCGTACGCCGAACTCGATGCGACGTCCTCGCAGCTCGCCCGGGTACTCATCGAGCGCGGGGCCGGCCCCGAATCCGTTGTGGCTCTGGGATTCCAGCGCTCCTACTTCATGGTGCTCGCGGTCTGGGCAGTGGCGAAATCGGGGGCTGCGCACCTACCCGTCGACCCGACGTATCCGCAGGATCGCATCGCCCACATGGTCTCGGACTCCGAGGCCGTACTGGGCCTGACCACCCGGGCGCACTCGGCTCGGCTCCCCGGCGGACAGCAGGATCTGGTGTGGCTGAGCGTGGACGACGAGGAGTTCGTGGCCGAGGTTCGCACCCGCTCGGCCGAGCCGGTCACCGACGCGGACCGCCTGCGACCCGTCACGTTCCAGAATCCGGCCTACGTCATCTACACCTCGGGCTCGACGGGCAAGCCGAAGGGTGTCGTCGTCACGCACGCCGGACTCGGCGGCGTCCTCGACGCAGCAACCGATCTCTATCACCTGAAACCGGCCTCGAGGTTCCTGCACGTCTGCTCGCCCAACTTCGATCCGTCGGTTCTGGAGTGGATGGCGGCATTCTCGGTCGGCGCGACGTTGGTCGTCGTACCGGCATCGATTCTCGGTGGCACCGAATTGGCCGAACTGCTGAAGGTGGAGAGGGTCACTCATACGATCATCACGCCTGCAGTACTCGGCACGATGGATCCCCACGGGATCGATTCGCTCGAGGTCCTCTCGGTGGGCGGCGACGTGACCACTCCCGAACTGCTGGCCCGATGGGCAGGGGATCGGAAGTACTTCAACGGGTACGGCCCGACCGAGACCACGATCATCTCCAGCTTCGCCGAGTTGACGCCCGGCGAGCCGATCACCATCGGTCGACCGATTCACGGCATGTCCGTGCTCATCCTCGATTCCCGACTCGAACCGGTTCCGACCGGTGTCGCGGGTGACCTGTATCTGTCGGGCGGTGCGCTCGCTCGCGGCTATCTCGGTCGGCCCGGTCTGTCTTCCGAGCGCTTCGTGGCCAACCCGTACGGCGTCGACGGCGCACGGATGTACCGCACCGGCGACGTCGTGCGATGGACGGACGAGCTGCAGCTGCAGTTCGTCGGCCGCACCGACTTCCAAGTCAAGGTGCGCGGCTTCCGTATCGAGCTCGGTGAGATCGACTCCGCGCTCACCGCTGTTCCCGAGGTCGACTTCGCCGTCACACTCGGTCACGAGCTGCCGTCGGGCGTCACCACCCTCGTGTCCTACGTGCTGCCGACGCGCGGTTCCGTCGTCGACGTCGACGAGTTGACCGCTTTTGTCGGAAAATCATTGCCCGCGTACATGATTCCGTCGTCCATCATCGTTCTCGACACCGTTCCACTGACCCCGGTGGGCAAGTTGGATCGCGCCGCGCTTCCCGCACCCGTGTTCGAGGCTCGTGAATTCCGAGCACCCACCACCGCGGTCGAAGAGATCGTTGCCGGAGTGTTCGCCGACGTCCTGCACATCGATCGAGTGGGGCTGGACGACGACTTCTTCGCCCTGGGCGGTAACTCGTTGATCGCCACCCAGGTGGTCTCGCGCCTCGGCGCGGCACTGGACACGGTGGTGCCGGTGCGGGCGCTGTTCGAGAGCTCGACCGTGGCCGCACTGGTGGCGCACGTGGAGAGCGCTGTCGGCTCGGGCGGGCGAGCCGCACTCGTGGCGGGTCCGCGTCCGGAGCACCCGCCGCTTTCGCCGGCGCAACAGCGGTACTGGTTCCTCAACCAGTTCGACACGACGTCGTCGGTGGACAACATTCCGTTCGCCGTGCGGTTGTCGGGTGAGCTCGACGTTGCTGCGCTGCAGTCGGCGGTACGCGACGTCGTCGAACGCCACGAGTCTCTGCGTACCCGGTACCCGGACTCGGCACAGGGCCCGTTCCAGCAGGTGTTGCCGGCGTCCGAGGTACCGATGGACCTCGGCGTCCTCGACGTGGTCGGTGCGAACGTCGTTGCCGCCGTGACCGAGTTCTTCGCGCGTGGCTTCGACGTCACCGCCGAGGTACCGGTCGATGCGCGAGTGTTCCGCGTCGACGAGAACGAGCATGTCTTGGCCTTCGTCGTACACCACGTGTCGGCCGACGGCGCGTCGATGGGCCCGCTGGCCGTCGACGTCATGACCGCATACACCGCGAGATCTGCAGGGACGGCTCCGGACTGGGAGCCGCTCGAGGTGCAGTACGTCGACTTCGCGCTATGGCAGCGCGCCGTGCTCGGTACCGAATCGGATCCCGATTCGGTTGCAGCGCAGCAGGTGTCGTTCTGGAAGGATGCGCTCGCCGAGCTGCCGGATCAACTGGTACTCCCCACCGATCGCCCGCGCCCGCCGGCGCAGAGTTTCCGCGGCGACGCCGTGCGGTTCACCGTCGACGCCGGCACGCACGCCGCTCTCGCCGAGCTCGGACGTACCGAGCAGGCAACGTTGTTCATGGTGGTGCACTCGGCATTCGCGGTGTTGCTGGCACGCTTGTCCGGTTCCGAGGACATCGCCGTCGGAACGCCCATCGCCGGCCGAGGTGAACGGGCACTCGATTCGATGATCGGTATGTTCGTCAACACCCTGGTCTTCCGGTCGACCGTCGAATCGTCGATGACCTTCCGCCAGTTGCTCGCTCAGGCCCGTGAGCGGGACCTGGCCGCGTTCGCGCACTCCGACGTTCCGTTCGAGCGTCTCGTCGAGGTGCTGAACCCGGTGCGTTCGACGGCACGCAACCCGCTGTTCCAGGTAGGCCTGTCCTTCCAGAACCTCGCCGAGTCGACGTTCGAGCTGCCGGGTCTGACGGTGAGTGCCGTCGAGCCGGATGCTGTGACGGCCAAGACCGATCTGCAACTGTCCATCTCGGATCGTTACGACCCGGATGGCTCGCCTGCGGAACTGTCGGCCGAATTCAGTTACGCCACCGATCTTTTCGATCGCGCCACGGTCGAAACGTTTGCCGACCGGTTCGTTCGCATCCTCGCCGAAGTGGCCCAGGATCCCTCGGCCGTCATCGGCGAT
Source organism: Rhodococcus sp. 1R11 (assembly GCF_004563845.1). Taxonomy (NCBI): domain Bacteria; kingdom Bacillati; phylum Actinomycetota; class Actinomycetes; order Mycobacteriales; family Nocardiaceae; genus Rhodococcus; species Rhodococcus sp. 1R11. Next base: position 141,246 of record NZ_SPNG01000012.1, read on the forward strand.
CTCGCTCTGCTCTCGCCCGAGGAGCACACCCGGATCGTGCGCACCTGGAACGACACCGATCACGATGTCGATGCGTCGCAGACCCTGGTATCGCTGTTCGACCGACAGGTGCAGGCGCAGCCCGACGCGATCGCGGTGGTCCATGCGGGAGAATCGCTGTCGTACGCCGAGTTCGATCGTCGAATCAACCGGTTGGCTCGCGTCCTGATCGGTGCCGGCGTCGGCCCGCAGGTGACGGTGGCCCTGGCGATCAGGCGCTCGGTGGATCTGCTCGTCGCGATGTACGCCGTCGCCAAGGCCGGCGGAGCGTACGTACCCATCGACCCGGATCAGCCGGCGGACCGCAACGCCTACATTCTCGAGGTAGCCGCTCCCGCTCTGGTGTTGAGCACTGCGCGTGACGATGTCGACTTCGAGTCGATTCCGGTTCTGCTCGTCGACACCGATCCCCGACTGCTGGGTGCAGAGGTCTCGGACGCGCCCGTCACCGACAGCGAGCGCACCTCGCCGCTGCGGCCCGCGAACACCGCGTACGTCATCTTCACGTCCGGATCCACCGGCCGTCCCAAAGGCGTCGCGGTCGGTCATGCCGCCATCGTCAACCAGCTGCTGTGGCAGAGCGCCCATTACGGGCTGGGCAGCACGGACCGGGTACTGCTCAAGACTGCCGCCACTTTCGATCTGTCCGTGTGGGAGTTCTGGGTCGCCACCGTCTCCGGTGGTGCGATCGTGGTCGCCGACGCCGAGGGCCATCGCGATCCCGCCTACCTCGTCGATCTGATGAACCGGGAATCGGTGACGACACTGCACACCGTGCCGTCCGTGCTCGACGCGTTGGTCACGGCTTCGGCGGGAGCTCTGCCCGAACATCTGACGCGGATTCTGGCGATCGGCGAAGCACTGCCGGTCGCCACGGCCGAGCGCACGCTGCGCAGTTCTGCTGCGCGACTGGACAACTTGTACGGACCGACCGAGGCAGCGGTCTCGGTGACCGCGCATCGGGTGACGACCGTCGACGGCACGGCCGTCCCCATCGGCGCGCCCGAGTGGAACACCCGTGTCTACGTGTTGGACTCGCGTCTGACTCCCGTTCCGGTCGGCGTTGCAGGCGAGCTCTATCTCGCGGGTGCGCAGCTGGCCGACGGGTACTTCGCGCGGCCGGATCTGAGCGCCGAGCGTTTCGTCGCGGACCCGTTCACCCCCGGCGGCCGCCTGTACCGGACCGGTGACCTCGTGTCCTGGCGCGCCCACGGCGAACTGGAGTACGTCGGGCGCACCGACTTCCAGGTGAAGATTCGCGGTTTCCGTATCGAACTCGGCGACATCGATGCCGCTCTCGGATCGCTCGACGAGATTCGCGACGTCGCCGTGATCGCTCTCGCGGACACGGGATCAGGCGCGCGGCTCGTGGCCTACCTCGTGCCCGCCGATGGGGTGACGCTGGATCAGGACGTCATCCGTCGTGCACTCGCCGAACGTCTGCCGTCGTACATGATCCCGGCTGCCTTCGTCGTGCTCGAGGCTCTTCCTCGAGGCGTCAACGGCAAGCTGGATCGACAGGCGCTCCCCGAACCGCAGTTCGAGACTGCCGAATTCCGCGCGCCGACCAATCCTGTGGAAGAGGCCGTCGCGGCGGTGTTCGCCGAGGTGCTCGCTGTCGAGCGCGTGGGTCTGGACGACGACTTCTTCGCGCTCGGCGGTAACTCGCTCATCGCTACCCAGGTGGTCTCCCGGCTGGGGGCGGCGCTCGATACTCAGGTGCCGGTCCGCTCGATCTTCGAGTCTCCGACGGTGCAGTCGCTCGCACGTGCGATCGAGTCCGAGGTGGGTACCGGTGCGCGCCGGGCACTGACGGCTCGGACGCGACCGGACTCGGTGCCGCTGTCGATGGCCCAGCAGCGCATGTGGTTCCTGAGCCAATTCGATCCGACCTCCGCCGTGAACAACATCCCGGTCGCTATTCGGTTGTCCGGCAGTGTCGATGTCGATGCACTCACCAACGCCGTGTACGACGTGCTGGCACGGCACGAGATTCTGCGCACCGTGTACCCGGAGGTCGACGGACGAGGCCATCAGGTGGTGCTCGGTACCGCGGAGGCCGGCGTGACGGTTGTCGTCGACGACGTCGACGAGAATTCGATCGAGCAGGCGCTGCGCGACTTCGTGTCCGCGGGTTTCGACGTGACCCGAGCTGTTCCGGTCCGAATCCGGATCCTGCGGGTCAGCGAGACCGAGCACGTACTGGCCTTCGTCGCCCACCACATCGCCGCGGACGGGTTCTCGATGGGACCCCTGACGCGCGACGTCATGGTGGCCTACACCGCCCGTGCCGCGGGGGAGAACCCGCAGTGGGCACCACTTCCGGTGCAGTACGCGGACTACGCGTTGTGGCAACGCGAGGTACTCGGTTCCGAGGACGACCCCGATTCGCCGTTGGCGAAGCAGCTCGCCTACTGGACGACGGCTCTGGCCGGTGCCCCGGCACAGCTCGATCTCGCGACCGACCAACCGCGTCCGGCGGTGGCGTCGTATCGCGGTGCGGCATACAACTTCTCGATCGACGAGGCTCTGCAGTCGAACATCGCTCGGGCTGCCCGCGCCAACAACGCCACGAACTTCATGGTGGTCCACACCGCGCTCGCGGTGCTCCTCGGCGCGATGGCGGGTACCGACGACGTGACGATCGGAACCCCGGTCGCCGGCCGCGGTGACGCCGATCTGGACGAGCTCGTCGGCATGTTCGTCAACACGCTCGCCCTGCGTACCGCGGTGCACCCCGCGGCAACGTTGCGCGAGCAACTCGCCGCAGTTCGCGAGGCCGACCTGGGGGCCTTCGGGCACGCCGACGTGCCGTTCGAGCGGCTCGTCGACGAGCTGGCCCCGGACCGCTCACAGGCTCGCCACCCGATCTTCCAGGTCATGCTGACGTTCCAGAACCTGAACCGCCAGACGTTGGCCCTGCCGGGGTTGAGTGTCGAGGGCATCGATCTGGGTAGCGCGTTCGCGAAATTCGACCTGCAGGTGACGCTGTGGGAGAACACGGACGACCACGGTGCTCCCGCCGGAATCGACGTGCAGTTCGACTACGCCACAGATCTTTTCGAAGAATCGAGCATGGCCTCCCTCGGGCGACGGCTCGTCCGGGTACTGCACGAGCTGACCGACGCACCGGACGGGATCGTCGGCGACGTCGACATCCTCGAGGAGGGCGAACGTACCCGCGTCCTCGAGGATTGGAACTCCACCGCGCACGAGGTGGATCCCGGCGCAACTCTGGTGTCGCTGTTCGAGACCCGAGTTGCCGACTCCCCGGACAACACCGCCACGAGCTTCCTCGACGACCGGGTGACGTACCGCGAATTCTCCGAACGGGTCAACGCGCTCGCGCGTCTGCTCATCGCCGAGGGAGTCGGCCCGGAAACTGTGGTGGCGACGGCCATGCGCCGCTCCATCGACATGCTGACGGGTATCTACGCCGTGCTCGCCGCCGGTGGTGCCTACGTTCCGGTCGACCCGGATCTACCGGCAGAACGAATCGGCTACATCCTGGACACGGCGGCACCGGTGGTGCTGCTCACGACCGCGCGCGACGGTACAGATCTCGTGACCGACGCCGCCAGAATCCTGGTCGACACCGTCGACACGACAGGTCTGTCCACGGCACCGGTGACCGATGCCGAGCGAACCGCACCGCTGCGACCGGCGGACACCGCGTACGTCATCTTCACCTCCGGCTCCACCGGTCGCCCCAAAGGCGTTGCGGTCAGCCACGAGGCCATCGTCAACCGTCTGCTGTGGATGCAGGCCGAATACCGTCTCACCGAGCAGGACACGGTGTTGCAGAAGACGCCGGTCACGTTCGACGTGTCGGTGTGGGAGCTGTTCTGGCCGTTGCAGATCGGTGCCGAACTCGTCATCGCAGTGCCCGACGGCCATCGAGATCCGGCATATCTGGTGAGCACCGTTGCCGAACGTGGCGTCACGGTCGCGCACTTCGTCCCGTCGTTGTTGGCCGTGTTCGCCGCTGCGGACGGTGTCTCGAACTGCACCGGCCTGCGCGCGGTGTTCGCCTCCGGTGAGGCACTGCCCGCATCGGTGGCGGGCGCGCTGCGCACTGCTCTGCCCGCAACCGAGCTGCACAACCTCTACGGCCCGACCGAGGCCGCTGTCGACGTCACGTATCACCATGTTCTGCCGTCGGACACCGTGTCGGTTCCCATCGGTGCACCGGTGTGGAACACGAGGGTGACCGTGCTCGACGCGCGCCTGCACCCCGTTCCCGTCGGGGTGCCCGGAGAGCTGTATCTCGCGGGGCGTCAACTGGCCCGCGGATACCTCGGCCGCCCGGACCTGACCGCCGACCGGTTCGTCGCCGATCCGCACGGCGCAGCCGGCTCGCGGATGTATCGCACCGGAGACCTGGTGCGCTGGAGGCGAGACGGCGAACTCGAGTACCTCGGCCGCACGGACTTCCAGGTCAAACTCCGAGGCCTGCGGATCGAACTCGGCGAGATCGAAGCCGCGCTGACCGCAGACCCGTCGGTCGATCAGGCCGTGGTTCTCGTGCGCCGGACGCCGTCGGCAGGCGAACTTCTGGTCGGGTACGTCGTTCCCGCTGCCGGGGAGACCATCGACACCGCAGCGGTCACTGCGTCGGTCGCCACTCTGGTTCCGGAGTACATGGTTCCGGCCGGGCTCATCGTGCTCGATGCCCTCCCGCTCGGGCCGAACGGCAAGCTGGACCGCAGAGCGCTTCCCGAACCCGAATTCGGCAGCGATGCCGAATTCCGTACGGCGACAACCGACACCGAGCGCATCATCGCCGACGTGTTCGCCGACGTCCTGGGCCTCGAGACGGTGGGCGTCGACGACTCCTTCTTCGCTCTCGGTGGCGACAGCATCGTGTCCATTCAGTTGGTCTCGCGCGCCAAGGCCAGGGGAATTCAGTTCGGACCGCGGGATGTGTTCGAGCGCAAGACCGTTGCCGGTCTCGCCGAGGTCGCCGTGATCGTCGGTGAGGGCAATGACGCGGTCGTGCTCGAGGAACTCGACGGCGGCGGAGTCGGTTGGATGCCGCTACCCCCGTTCGGTGTGGCGATGATCGAACGCGGCGGCGGGTGGTCACGCTTCCACCAGGCCGTCACCTTGGAGTTGCCGATCGGTATCGACCGAGCCGGAATTCTCGCCACGGTGACTGCAGTGGTCGATCGACACGACGTGCTGCGGTCCACCCTCGTGCACGACGACCGCGGCTGGGGCCTCGATGTTGCGGGCACCGGTGCCGTCGACGTGGATGCGTTGCTCACCCGCGCCGATACCGATTCGGCTGCAACGGTATTCGACGATGCAGTCGGAACGCTCGACCCCACGACCGGTCGCATGCTCGCCCTCGTCTGGGTCGATCGAGGACCCGAGGAAGCGGGCACGCTGACCGTCGCGGCGCACCACCTCGTGACCGACGGAGTGTCGTGGCGAATCCTGGTCCCCGACCTCGTCTCCGCCTGGGCTCAGGTGTCCGGGGGAGTGACCCCGAGCCTCCCCGAGGTCGGAACCTCGATGCGGCGTTGGACCCATGCACTGGTCGACGCGGCAGCGAGCGAGGCGCGGCTGGCCGAGTTGCCGCTGTGGCGCTCGATCGCAGACACCGAGGATCCCGTGCTGGGCGACCGCCCCTTCGATCCCGCAGTCGACGTCGTGGCGACGCTCGAACGGGTGAACATCGAACTGGCACCCGACGTCACGCGCACCCTTCTGACCACCGTTCCGGAGATCTTCCGCGGTGGTGTGGGCGACGGGTTGCTGGCCGGGCTCGCCTTGGCCGTCACCAGACTGCGGTCCGAGCGCGGCATCACCGCACCGGCAACACTGGTGCAGCTCGAAGGCCACGGCCGCGAGGAAGCGGTGGTTCACGGAGCTGATCTGGGACGGACCGTCGGCTGGCTGACGAGCCTGTTCCCCGTTCGCCTCGACCTGACCGGGATCGACGTCGACGCTGCGTTCGCGGGAGGGTCGCAGCTCGGCGATGCAGTCAAGGCAGTCAAGGAGCAGATGCTGGCGCTGCCCGATCGAGGCATGGGCTGGGGACTGCTCCGGTACCTGAACTCGGAGACCGCTGCGGAACTGGCCGAACTCGGCACCGGACAGATCAGCTTCAACTACCTGGGCCGGGTCGACGCCGGCGAGGTCCCGGACGAGATGAAGTCGCTCGGCTGGTTGCCGGCCGCCGACGGTGAGCTCTCCGCGCCCGGTGACGCCGACATGGCCGCGAACAAGACCGTCGACATCAACGCGATCGTGCTCGACACCGACGAGGGCGGGGTCCTGAGCGCCGGCTTCGCGTTCCCGACCGGAGCCGTGTCCGCGGACACGGTCGAGCGTCTCGCCGGGCTGTGGTCCGAGGCGTTGACGGCGCTGGCCGCGTACGCCGAGGCACCCGGCTCGGGTGGCTTGACCCCGTCGGACGTGCCTCTGGTGGCCCTGTCGCAGGCCGACATCGCGTCCTTCGAGGCGCGATACCCACAGCTGACCGACATCTGGTCGCTGTCACCGTTGCAGCAGGGGTTGCTCTTCCACGCGTTGTTCGCCGATGCGTCGATCGACGTCTACACCATGCAGGTCGTACTCGACCTGGCCGGCGAGGTGGACGCCGAACGGTTGCATCACGCTGCCCAGACACTGCTGGACCGGTACGACAATCTGCGTACCTCGTTCACCGCGACCGCGGACGGTGAGACGGTGCAGATCGTCCATCGGAACGTCGTCCTGCCCTGGACGACGATGGACCTGTCGCACCTCGACGAGCCGGAGCGGGGCACTGCCGTCGCCGAAGCCCTGGCCGCGGAGCAGCGACGACAGTTCGACGTCTCCACCGCACCGCTGCTGCGTTTCGTCCTGGTACGGATCACCCCGACCACGTACAAGCTCGCAATGACCAACCATCACGTGCTCCTCGACGGCTGGTCGCTGCCGCTGGTGATGAAGGAACTGTTGTACCTGTACGCCGCTCGGGGCTCCACGGCGTCGATGCCGAGGGTTCGCTCGTACCGCTCGTACCTGACATGGCTGAATCAACAGGACCCGGCTGTGTCCCTCGGTGCGTGGACCACGGCGCTTGCCGGAGTCGAGGAACCGACGTTCGTCGCACCGCCGAGCGTCGGACGAGAGATCTCCTCACGCTCGGCCGAGACGGAGCGATTCGTCGACGCCGAGACCACCGCGGCGCTCGTTGCGCTCGGTGGCAGGCTCGGCGTCACCGTCAACACGCTGGTGCAATCGGCGTACGGCCTGCTGATCGCACACATCACCGGCCGCACCGACGTCGTGTTCGGTGCGACGGTCTCCGGACGTCCCGCTGCTCTTTCCGGCGTGGAGTCGATGATCGGGCTGTTCATCAACACCATCCCGGTGCGAGTTCGATTCGATCCCGCCGACACGGTGGAGAGCTACCTGGTCCGGATCCAGGGAGAACAAGCAGACCTGCTCGACCACCACCACATGGGACTCGTCGACATTCAACGGGCGATCGGAATGGGAAATCTGTTCGACACCCTCACCATCTTCGAGTCCTACCCGGTGGATGAAGCCGAATTGACGCAGCAGGCGGCAGCGATCGACGGAATGACCGTCGAGTCGGTGAGCTCGAACGACAACACCCACTACCCCCTGACGTTGTTGGTCGTGGCCGAGGAGCGAATCTCGTTCACGCTCAAGTACATCAGCGATCTGTTCGACGCTGCATACGTCGACTCGATCCTGTCCCGGCTCGTCGGTGTTCTCGAGACCTTCGTCTCCGACACCACGGCGGCGGTCGGCGATATCGATCTGCTCGGCTCGCACGAACGAAACCGCGTGATCGAGACCTGGAACGACACCGCGCACGAGATCGACGCAGGTGGCCGGTTGACGGCTCCGTTCGCGGCTCGGGTCGCGGCGAACCCGGACGCCACGGCCGTGATCTTCGAGGACACCGTCGTGACCTACGCGGAGTTCGCGGAGCGAGTCAATCCTCTTGCCCGACACCTGATTTCGCTCGGCGTCGGCCCGCAGTCCCTCGTCGCGCTCGGGATGAGGCGAGGCATCGATCTGATGGTGGGCATGTACGCCGTCCTCGAAGCCGGCGGCGCATACGTGCCCATCGATCCGGATCATCCGGCCGAGCGCATCGAATACATTCTCGACACCGCGGTGCCCGTCGCCGTTCTCTCGACCAGCCACGATCGGACCGGACTGCCGGAACGGTTCCCGATCCTCGAACTGGACACCCTCGATCTCGCCGCCTACTCCACCGACGCCGTGGCAGACGCAGACCGGTCGGCACCGGTACGCCCGGAGAACACCGCCTACGTCATCTTCACGTCCGGCTCGACCGGACGACCCAAGGGTGTCTCGGTGCCGCACCGCGCGATCGTCAACGAGATGGCCTGGATGATCGACCAGTACTCGCTCGACGAGAACGACGTCTACCTGCAGAAGACGGCAACGACGTTCGACGTGTCACTGTGGGGCTTCTTCCTGCCACTCCAGGTCGGCGCGAGCGTCGTCCTCGCCACCCCCGACGGCCACCGCGACCCGGCCTACGTCGCGGACCGGATCGCCCGGAACGGCGTCACCGTCACGGACTTCGTACCGTCGATGCTCACCGTGTTCGCGGCGTACGCCACCGCGGAGCAGTGCCGGTCCTTGCGACACGTCTACGTGGTGGGTGAGGCACTGCCACCGGAGACTGTGACGGACTTCCGAGCGATCACCTCTGCCGGGATCCACAACCTGTACGGCCCCACCGAGGCAGCAGTGACGGTGACCTATTGGGAGACGTCCACCGACGAGGGCGCGACCGTCCCCATCGGAGCGCCGGAATGGAACACCCAGGCCTACGTTCTGGACAGCAGGCTGCATCCGGTGGCCGCAGGTACCGCGGGTGAGCTGTATCTGGCCGGAACCCAGCTCGCCGACGGATACCTCGGGCGCGTCGACCTGACGATGGACCGCTTCGTCGCGAACCCGTTCTCGGCTGCCGGCGAGCGCATGTATCGCACCGGAGACCTCGTCCGATGGCGATCGGGCCCGGGCACCGCAGGAGTCCTGGAGTACATCGGGCGCACCGATTTCCAGGTCAAGTTCCGTGGCCAGCGGATCGAGCTCGGTGAGATCGAGACCGCAATGTTGGCCCACCCGGACGTCAACCAGGCCACGGCGGTAGTGACGACCACCGGTGCCGGCGACCAGCTCGTCGGATACGTGGTGCCTGCACCGGGTAGAACGCTGGACCCGGCCGCCGTACGCACCTTCGTCGGCGACGCGCTGCCGACGTACATGGTGCCGGCGGCGGTGATGGTGCTCGCCGAATTCCCGCTGAACACCAGCGGAAAGCTGGACCGAAAAGCACTGCCGGAGCCGGTGTTCGAGGTTCGTCGGTTCCGGGCTCCGGCGACTCCGGTCGAGGAGATCGTGGCGGAGATCTACGCCGAGCTGCTCGGCGTCCAGCGCGTCGGATCGGACGACGACTTCTTCGATCTCGGCGGCAATTCGCTGATCGCCACGCGAGTGGCGGCACGGGTGTCGGCTGCGCTCGGTAAGAAGGTCGGTGTCCGAGACCTGTTCGAGGCCTCGACGGTCTCGGCACTCGCCGCGCGCGCCGAATCACGCATCGACGACGCGAACGATGTGCCGCTGCGCCGCCGACCGGCCGGACAAATCGTGCCGTTGTCGCTCGCGCAACAGCGCATGTGGGTACTGAACCGACTCGACCCCGAGTCCGGTGCCTACAACATGCCGATGGCGCTCCGTCTGCGAGGCGAGCTGAATGTCGCGGCACTGCAGACCGCCGTGTCCAGCACCGTGGAGCGGCACGAAGCACTGCGCACGCGCTACCCGGAAGATACGAACGGTTCGCCGTATCAGGAGGTCGTCGACGCCGGATCGGTCGTACCCGATCTCACTCCGATCGATGCGCCCAACGACTCCGACACCGCCGAGCGGATTCGCGCACTCGTCTACGAGGGCTTCGACGTCACCGTCGCACCCCCCGTCCGGGGAGCACTGTTCCGCTTCGGTCCGGACGAGTACGTCTTCGTCATCGTCATGCACCACATCAGCGGAGACGGCGCATCGATGGCACCGCTGGCCCGAGACGTCATGACTGCTTACCTCGCTGCCGCGTCGGGAACCGACTACACACCCGAACCGCTGACGGTGCAGTACGCGGACTTCGCGGTCTGGCAGCGGCAGGTGCTGGGGTCGGACAGCGACCCCACATCGATCCTGTCGCAGCAGTTGTCCTTCTGGACGACCGAGCTCAGCGGGATCACCCCGGTCGTGTCGTTGCCGTGGGATCGGCCGCGAGCCGCCACCGCGAATCTGCGCGGAGCCAGTGTGAACGTCGAGCTGGACGAGTCGGTACACACCGGGCTGGCGGCGATCGCGCGCGAGAACAACGCGACTCTGTTCATGGTGTTGCACGCGGTACTAGGGGTGTTGTTGTCGCGGATGAGTGGCTCCCGCAGCTTCGCCGTCGGCACACCGATCGCCGGCCGCGGGCACGAGGCGCTCGACGGACTGGTCGGCATGTTCGTCAACACGCTGGCACTGCGTACCGACGTCGACCCCGATGCGACGTTCGCGGAGTTGCTGACCGCTCTACGCGAGACAGACCTCCGGGCCTTCGCGCATTCCGACGTACCGTTCGAGCGGGTCGTCGACACCATCGCGCCGGACCGGAACGCCCGGTACACCCCGCTGTTCCAGACGGTTCTGTCGGTGGAGCCCCACGGCGAGGCGCGCTTCGAACTGCCGAACCTGGTCGTCGAACCCGTCAGTGGCTTCGAACCGACGGCGAAATTCGACCTGCAGGTGACGGTGGAAACCCAGCACGCCGACGGCAACAGCGGTACCGGAACCCTGAACGTCGAATGGGTGTACGCCGCCGACCTGTTCGACGAGTCCACTGTGGCCTCACTTGCGGAACGATTCGCGCGCATCGCCGGTGCGGTGGCGGCGACACCTACGGTCGTCGTCGGGGACATCGACGTGCTCGACGCCGCCGAGCGGACGGCACTGACCGAGACCCCGCAGACCGCGGACGCCATCGCGGCACCGGCACGGTCGGACCTGACATTGCCTCAGGTACTCACCTCGACGGTGGACGCAGATCCCGACGCGCCCGCGTTGTCGTCGGACGGAGTCGAGACCACCTACCGTCAGCTCGACGAGCAGTCCTCGAGGATGGCTCGGGTACTGATCGAGCGCGGCGTCCGAACTGGAGTCGTCGTCGGAGTCACCGTCACCGACGCTGTTTCGGCCGTCGTGACGCAGTGGGCGGTGGCCAAGGCAGGCGGAGCCGTCGCCCCTTCGAACTCCTCCGACGTCATCGACCGGGCAGGCGCATCCGTCCTTGTCCTCGACGGTGACGACGTGCCGAGCTGGGCCGGGTCCGTCACGACCATCCACCTCGGGCATCCGGACGTCGTCGACGCCATTGCCGCGAGTTCCGGCCGGCCGGTGACGTATTCGGACAGAACGGACGTGCTGGGACCCGACAGTCCAGCGCTGGTCGTGGGCGACGACAGCACCGTGATCGATCACGGAACACTCGCGGCACTGGCGGCGAGCGCAGCGACGGACTGGTCGGTGGCCTACGATTCACGGCTTGCCGTTCCCACCCGGTTCGACACCGGTGCAGCAGTTCTGGCCGGTGTGGTCGCCGTGACGGCAGGTGCAGCCCTGGTGACCGATCGGGCGGAGTCCGCCGAGGACGCCGCCGACATCGTGTCCGCAGAATGGGTCACCCATGCGTTCCTCTCCGCAGCAGATGCCGCCGCGGTCGATCGCCTGCAACCCGAGGACATCGAAGACCTCGTTGCGATCGTGTCGGTCGACGGCGACGGTATCGAGATGAGCGGTGTCGACATACCGGTGCATCGTCTGCCCGGATCGATGGGAACCGCCGACCGATAGGGTGAAGCGAACTGCAACGCTCGCCGCGTCGTGGACGATGAACGGTCGGATCGGCCTACGCGTCGTCCACGACCACGCGCGGGGCAACACTGGTGAGGAGTCATAGTTCAGATGAGTTCGGATGGATCGACCGGCACACCGTCCGAGTCGGGCGGCCGAGTGGGTGGGCGGTCGAGCCGCCCCAGGCCTACCCGTGCACGACCCACCCGACAGCGTCCGGCTCGCACGGTTGCGCTGCCGACTCTGCTGGCCGCGGCGGTGGAAAAGAACCCGGACGGTACCGCGGTGGAATTCGGCACCCGGTCGCTCACCTATCGGGAAATCGACTCCCGGTCGTCCAGGCTCGCGCGGCTGCTCATCGAACGCGGGGTCGGCCCCGAGGATTTCGTGGCTTTGGCACTGACCCGTTCGATCGAATCGGTCACGGCCGTGTGGGCCGTGGCGAAGACCGGTGCTGCGTTCGTGCCCATCGACCCGAATTACCCGGCTGCCCGCATCACACACATGGTGAACGACTCCGGCGTTCGGATGGGTCTCACTGCAACACAATTCGAGGAATCGATGCCGACGTCGGTGTCGTGGATCAGCCTCGACTCGTCCGACACCGAAGACGCGCTCGAGGGGTTGTCCGACGAACCCGTCGTGGCAGACGACCGACGGTCGCAGATTCGCCCGTCCACACTCGCGTACGTCATCTATACCTCCGGCTCGACCGGTCTGCCGAAAGGCGTGGCCGTCTCCCACGCCGGACTGGCTCCGCTCAGCTCCACTCAGGTCGAGACTTTCGGGCTGGACTCCGATTCGCGCACACTGCATTTCGCATCACCCAGCTTCGACGCGTCGGTGCTGGAGCTACTGATGGCGGTGGGCGCAGGCTCGACGATGGTCATCGTCCCGCCCGGCGTCTACGGCGGTTCCGATCTGGGCGACATGCTCCGTCGCCACCGCGTCAGCCATGCGTTCATCACCCCGGCAGCGCTGGCATCACTCGATCCGGCAGAGGTGCCCGACATGCGAGTGCTCGCGATCGGCGGCGAAGCCTTCACCTCGGAGTTGATGTCGAAGTGGGCACCGGGCAGACGTTTTCACAACGTCTACGGCCCCACCGAAGCGTCGATGGTATGCAACATCTCGCCGCCGCTGAACGCCGGCGAAGCCGTGCTGCTCGGGCCGTCCACGAAGGACATGGGCTACCACGTTCTCGACGACCGGTTGCGGCAGGTACCCGCCGGGGTGCCGGGGGAGCTGTATCTGACCGGTGCCGGCCTCGCGCGGGGATATCATCGACGATTCTCGCTGACCGCGGCGCGATTCGTTGCCAATCCTTATGCAACCGAGGGTAGCTCGGATCAGAGTCGACTGTACCGCACCGGCGACCTGGTGCGCTGGCGGGAAGTGGCGTCCGGACGCACTCTCGAATACTTGGGCCGCAACGACTTTCAGGTCCAGATCCGAGGCTTCAGGATCGAGCTCGGAGAAATCGATGCCGTTCTCACGGCGCAGGACGGGGTCGATTTCGCAGTGACCCTCGGCCACCGCAGCCCCACCGGCGCAACCGTTCTCGCAGCCTACGTACTGCCGTCGGCAGGGGTGGACGTCGACCTGGACCGGGTGCTGGACGAGGCCGGCCGCAGTCTGCCTGCACACATGGTGCCCTCGGTGATCACGCGGATCGATTCGATCCCGCTGACTCCCACCGGCAAGCTGGACCGAGACGCATTGCCGGAACCGGTGTTCGAGGCCGCGGAGTTCCGGGCCCCCTCGACCCCCACCGAACACGTCGTGGCCGATATCTTCGTCGAGCTGCTCGGGACCGAACGGGTCGGCCTGGACGACGACTTCTTCGCGCTCGGCGGCAACTCCCTGATCGCCACACAGCTCGCCGCTCGATTGGGTTCGGCTCTGGGCGTCCATGTTCCGGCGCGCTCGGTGTTCGAGTCCTCCACCGTGGAGGCCCTGGCGCAGGCCGCCGATTCGGCCGATGGTCCGGTTCGCGCCGCGCTCGACACGTCGAGGCAGCGGCCCGAGCGAATTCCGCTGTCGTCCGCACAGCAGCGAATGTGGTTCCTCAACCGCCTCGACACCGATTCCGCTCTGAACAACGTGCCGGTCGCTCTGCTGCTGCGCGGAGAACTGGATGTCGACGCGCTGCAGGCCGCCGTAGGAGACGTCGTCGGGCGACACGAAACGTTGCGCACCGTGTACCCGGAGATCGACGGTGTCGGCTACCAACAGGTGCAGGACGAGGCCGAGGCGCACGTCGGGATGGACGTGGTCCGCATCGCTCGCGACGACGCGCTTGCTGCGGTCACACAGTTCTTCACCCGGGGATTCGACGTCACCGTCGAGATCCCGTTTCGTGTCCGGCTGTTCCACATCACGGACCCCGCCGGTGCAGCACCGGAGTACGTGCTGGCCTTCGTTGCCCACCACATCTCGGCGGACGGGCTCTCGATGGCTCCGCTGTCCCGAGACGTCATGACGGCGTACCTCGCGCGGCGCGGCGGATCGGCACCGCAGTGGCCACCGCTTCCTGTCCAGTACGTCGATTACACACTCTGGCAACTCGACATGCTCGGCTCCGAATCGGATCCGAAGTCGGTGGCCCGCAAGCAGATCGACTATTGGCGCCGCACGCTCGACGGCCTCCCCGAGCAGTTGGATCTACCCTCCGACCGGCCGCGCCCGCGGGTCGCATCGGGACAGGGGGCGGTGACGGCGTTCGAGATCGACGCTGACCTGCACGCCCGCGTGCTCGAGTGTGCACGCGAGCACGACGCCACCGCGTTCATGGTGGTGCACGCAGCGCTGGCGGTGCTGCTGGCCACGTTGTCCGGGACGGCTGACATCGCCGTTGGAGCACCCGTGGGTGGGCGCGGCGACGCACGGTTGGACGACCTGGTGGGCATGTTCGTCAACACGGTGGTCCTGCGAACACAGATTGCCCAGGATGCCCCGTTCGGCTCTGTACTCGATGCCGTACGTACCTCCGACCTGGAGGCTTTCGACAATGTGGACGTGCCCTTCGAGCGTCTTGTCGAGGTACTCGATCCGGTGCGTTCACAAGGGCGGCACCCGCTGGTCCAGGTGGCGTTGTTCTTCCAGAACTTCTCCCAGGGGTCGTTCGAGCTCCCCGATCTCGGCGTCGAGGCATTCGGTTCAGGGGCGGCGTCGGCGAAGTTCGATCTTCAGGTGACGCTCACCGAACTCGGGGACGGCGCAGGTCTGGTCGGCGAGCTGATGTACGCGACGGATCTGTTCGACGAATCGACGGTGGCGTCGTTCGGGCGACGGCTGGTGGCTGTTCTCGAGGCAGCGACCGCTCGTCCGAATGTTGTGGTCGGTGATATCGACGTTCTCGATTCGGCCGAGCGCGAACGAATCGTGTTGCGAGGCAACGGCGACGAGGTGGCTGTCTATTCCGGCGAGGTGTTGTTGGACGGCTTCGACCGCGTGGCGGCCGACACGCCCGACGCGGTTGCGGTGGTGTTCGGTGAACGGTCGCTGACGTATCGGGAGTTCTCGGCTCGGGTGGACGCGACTGCGCAGCTGTTGCAGGAGCACAGTGCCGGGCCCGGTGTTCTGGTGGGGCTCGCGATGCGGCGGTCCGTCGAGTTGGTCGTCGGCATGTATGCGGTGCTGCGGTCGGGCGCGGCGTACGTTCCGGTGGACCCGGATCAGCCGACCGAACGTAACGACTACATTCTCGACACGGCCTCTCCGGCGGTCGTGTTGTCCACTGCACGAGACGAATTCGTCACTGCCACCACAGTTCCGGTGGTCGACATCACGGACCCGCCGGAGCCGTCCGAGTCGGTGGTGTTTCCGCGAGCCTCCGGGGACGACCTGGCGTACGTGTTGTTCACTTCCGGGTCGACCGGTCGTCCGAAGGGCGTGGCGATCGAACACCGGGCCATCGTCAACCAGATGGCCTGGATGGCGCAGGAATACGGACTCGATGCGTCGGATGTGTACCTGCAGAAGACGGCGACGACGTTCGATGTCTCGCTGTGGGGCTTCTTCCTGCCGCTGCGAACCGGCGGTCGGTTGATCGTTGCGGCCCCGGGCGCGCAGCGTGACGTCGAGGCGGTCGCCGCCGATATCGCGCGGCACGGAGTGACCGTGACGGACTTTGTGCCGTCGATGCTGACGGTGTTCGTCGAAGCGGTGTCGGCGCAAGCCATTTCGTCGCTGCGCCATGTTTTCGTCATCGGTGAGGCGCTGCCCGCGGGTACCGTCGATGCCTGGCGGGCAGTGTCGGATGCGCGGGTGCACAATCTGTACGGGCCGACCGAGGCGGCGGTCAGCGTCACCTATCGCGATGTCTCCAAGGACGGGGCGCGTTCCGGATCGGGGCCCGGATCGGTCTCCATCGGTGTGCCCGAGTGGAACACGTCGGTGTACGTACTGGATGCGCGGTTGCATCCGGTACCCGCGGGCGTTCCGGGGGAGTTGTACTTGGCGGGTGTGCAGTTGGCGCGGGGTTACGTGGCGCGGCCCGATTTGTCGGCGGAGCGGTTCGTGGCGAACCCGTTCGGCGATGCGGGGGCGCGGATGTATCGCACGGGTGACCTGGTGCGGTGGTCGATGGATTCCGATCGGCTCGAGTACATCGGTCGCACCGACTTTCAGGTGAAGTTCCGCGGGCAGCGAATCGAGTTGGGAGAGATCGAGACTGCGCTGACCGCGCGGTCGTCGGTGAGCCAGGCTGTCGTCGTGGTGTCGAATTCGGCGGTGGGCGAGTCGCTGGCGGCGTACCTGGTTCCTACACCCGGCATCGACATCGACGTCGAGGTCGTTCGGGCGGAGGCGGTGTCCGCGCTGCCGTCGTACATGGTTCCGTCGGCCTTCGTCGTGCTCGACGCTCTACCGCTCAACGCTGCGGGAAAGCTGGATCGTCGTGCGCTGCCTGCTCCGGAATTCGAGACCCGCGAGTTCAGGGCCCCGCAGACACCGGTAGAGGAAGCAGTTGCCGGAGTTTTCGCGGATGTTCTGGGAGTCGAACGAGTAGGACTCGACGACGACTTCTTCGCGCTCGGCGGCAATTCGCTGATTGCGACTCGGGTGGTGTCACGCCTCGGTTCGGTTCTGGGGGTGAAGGTCGCGCTACGTGCGCTTTTCGAGGCACCGACCGTGGCGGAGCTGGCGGTCCGGGCGACCTCCGGCGTGGGTGGCGGTGCAGGTGTTCCGTTGACTCCACGAGAACGACCGGATTCCGTTCCGTTGTCGATGGCGCAGCAGCGTATGTGGTTCTTGAACCGGTTCGAGCCCGAATCGGCGGCTTACAATCTGCCGATCGTGATTCGTTTGTCCGGACGGCTGAACGTCGCTGCGTTGGAAGCGGCTGCCAGGGACATCGTGGCCCGTCACGAGACACTGCGGACGGTGTATCCGGAGGGCAGTTCGGGACCGAGTCAGGTCGTGCTTCCGGTCGCAGAATCATTCGTATGGCATGGCGTCGAACCGACCGACGATGTCGGCGTGATGAACCGAGTACTGCAGATCGTGGGTGAGGGATTCGACGTCACGTCGGTAGTTCCGGTGCGCGTGGAGCTGCTCCGAGTTCGTCCGGACGAATTCGTCTTCGTACTCGTGGTGCATCACATATCGGCCGACGGTTCGTCGATGGCACCCTTGGCTCGAGATCTGATGGTTGCGTATGCGGCTCGTGCCGAAGGCGAGGTGCCGAGCTGGCGTCCGCTACCGGTTCAATACATCGACTACACGCTGTGGCAGCGCGAGGTGCTGGGCACCGAATCCGATGACAGTTCGTTGATGTCGAAGCAGCTGACGTTCTGGAAGGACGCGCTTGCCGATGCACCCGATCAGCTGAAGCTGCCCACCGATCGTCCGCGGCCGACGGTCCAGTCGTACGCCGGCGCGCGGCTGCAGTTCGCGATCGACGCGGACCTGCATCGATCGTTGGAGGCACTGGGGAGGCGACACAACGCATCGTTGTTCATGGTGTTGCATGCGGCGTACGTGGTGTTGCTCGCGCGAGTTGCTGCTGTCGACGACGTCGTGATCGCAACCCCGGTCGCGGGACGTCCCGATGAGCAGCTCGAAAATCTCGTCGGGCAGTTCGCGAACACGCTCGTGTTGCGCACTCGAGTCGATTTCGGTGCGTCGTTCGATTCGTTGTTGGCTTCTGTCAAAGAGCGTGATCTCGATGCGTTCGGTCACGCCGATGTACCGTTCGAGCGTCTGGTCGAGGCGATCTCTCCGGCACGATCGACCTCGCATCAACCGCTGGCTCAGGTCGGATTCTCCTTCCAGAATTTCCGCCGCGACGAGCTCGTCCTGAACGGTCTGACGATCGGACCGGTCGATTTCGAGTTCGACACCTCGCAATACGACATTCATCTGATCCTCAGCGACGGTTACGACGAACACGGTGAGGGCACGGGAGTCGGTGGTGTGTTGACCTACTCCACCGATCTGTTCGACGAGGCAAGCGTGGCTGTTCTGGCGGAGCGGTTCCGGTCCGTTCTTTCGTCCGTTGCGTCGGATTCGGCACTGCCAGTAGGCGATATAGAGGTCATGACAGACAGTGACCGGGTCTCGATGGACTCGGGCATCGCCGGTCTCGCGACGCCGATCGATCCCCACGACACGTTGGCCTCGCTGTTCGACGAGCAGGTCGCCGCCAACCGCGACAGCATTGCGGTGATCTACGAAGACACGACGCTGACGTACGGCGAGTTCGATGCACAGGTCAACCGGCTGGCTCGGCACCTGACCACGATGGGTGTCGGCCCCGAAGTCCTTGTCGGGCTGCACATCCGGCGCTCCGTCGAATTGCTCGTGGCCATGTACGCCGTGACCAAGGCCGGCGGTGGGTACGTTCCCCTGGATCCCGACCAGCCGGTCGACCGATCGAACTATGTGCTCGATACCGCCGGGGTCGTTGTGGTGTTGACGACCACCCGAGACGTGTTGCCACAGTCGATGTCGACGGGGCGCACGGTGGTTCCGGTCGATGTGGTCGACCTGACGACGTATTCGTCGGCACCTGTTCGCGCCGACGAACGTCGCGGAGCGTTGACTGCCGGGTCCACGGCGTACGTGATCTTCACTTCCGGTTCGACGGGACGTCCGAAGGGGGTCGTCATCGAGCACCGGGCAATTGTGAACCAATTGCTCTGGAAGAGAGATTGTTTCGGTTTGGGTACGGGCGACGTGTCGATCATCAAAACCGTGGCGACGTTCGACCTGTCGGTGTGGGAATTCTGGTCGTCGTTGACTTCCGGAGGTGCCGTAGTGCTGGCATCGAACGACAGCTACCGCGATCCGGCCTACCTGCTCGAGCTGATGGCACGGCATTCGGTGACGACTGTGCATGCCGTGCCATCGATGCTGTCCGCTTTGACTGCGTCGGGGAACGTCCCCGCTCGCAGGGTGCTCGCAATCGGTGAGGCCCTACCGGTGGAGGTCGCCGCGTCGGTCGATCGGTCCGAATCAGTAGAGGTGTACAACCTGTACGGTCCGACCGAGGCCGCGGTCTCGGTGACCTTCCACAAGGTGCTCGGCAGCGACAGCGATGTGGTCCCGATCGGCCGGCCGGAGTGGAATACGTCCGCGTACGTCTTGGATTCACGATTGCATCCAGTGCCTGCCGGGGTTCCGGGGGAGCTGTACCTCGCGGGGGTACAGCTGGCTCGTGGTTACGTGTCGCGGCCGGACCTGTCCTCGGAGCGCTTCGTTGCCGACCCGTTCGGTAGTGCGGGTAGCCGTATGTATCGCACCGGCGATGTCGTATCGCGTAGAAACGACGGCGAATTGGTGTTCATCGGCCGTACCGATGATCAGGTCAAGGTGCGAGGCTTCCGAATCGAGCTGGGCGAGATCGATCACGCGCTGCGAACGCTCGCGGGTGTGTCCGATTGTGCAGTCGTGGTCCGGGACAGTGGTCGTTCCGGCGAACAGATAGTCGCCTACGTGGTCGGCGGGTCGGGTGACGTTCTCGACACGGCCGACCTCCGCGCCCGACTGAGCGCGCTCGTACCGTCGTACATGGTTCCGGCCGGCTTCGTCGTACTCGATTCGTTGCCGCTCACCGTGAACGGCAAGCTCGATCGTCGTGCGTTACCCGATCCGGTGTTCGAGCCCCGAGTGTTCAGAGCTCCGTCGACACCGGAGGAGCTCGCCGTTGCGGCAGCGTTTGCCGACGTACTCGGTATCGAACGGGTGGGGTTGGACGACGACTTCTTCTCACTCGGTGGCAACTCGCTTCTCGCAGTGACGCTGGTGTCCAGGCTTCGTGCCGAACTCGACGGCGGACCGATCCCACTCACGTGGGTGTTCGTCGATTCATCGGTGTCCGCGCTGGCGGCGCGTGTTGCCGAACGTGGCGCGCACGAATCTCGGGGCACGGAACTCAGCGGACTCGAGATTCTGATACCGCTGCGAGTAGGTGGTTCCTCGGCCCCACTGTTCTGCATCCACCCCATCGTCGGTCTGTCCTGGGCCTTCGGCGCTCTGGCGGCGCACGTCGGAGACGATCGCCCGATCTACGGGCTGCAGTCGCCTGCACTCTCGGGTACCGAACCGATGCCGCAGTCGTTGGAACAATGGGCCGCCCTGTTCGTGGACAAAATTCGCACCGTCCAACCGTTCGGCCCGTATCACCTGTTGGGTTGGTCCATGGGTGGAGCGATTGCGCACGCTATGGCCGTTCGATTGCAGCGTGAGGGCCAGGAGGTCTCGACGCTGGCCCTGATGGACTCGTTCGTCGCAGGTAACACCGACCACGTCGTGGACAGGCCGGTATCGGTGGACGAGATGCTCGGTGGTCTGGGCATCGCTACCGACGACCAACTCGAGATCGGGGGACTGACAGTCGACTCGGTGGCCGAACTGTTGAAGACGATGCCGGCACCCTTCGACTCGATTTCCCGTGAGCGGGTCGCCGAGATACTCGACGGGATCGCGCACTCGGCAGAGCTCCTCGACTCCTATGTGCCACAAACCTTCACCGGACGGGCGCTGCTGTTCGCATCGGTCACCGACGATCCCACGGGCGAAGCGGCAGCGGCCTCGTGGCACGGTGCACTCGGTGAGGGCGTGACGGTTGTTCCGGTCCACTCGACACACTGGCAGATGGCGTCATCGCCGGCATTGACCGAGATCGGGCCCGTGCTGGACGCGGAATTGCGGCGGTAGCCCGTCCGGCAACGACGAAGGCCTCACGACATCATGTTGTGAGGCCTTCGTTCCGCGTATGTGCGGATGTTCAGCAGGGTGCCGGTGTGGTGGCTGCGTAGTCGGGATCGAGTGCGGTCTTCACCATGTACAGGGGAACGGGATCGGCGACGAGACCGACGTGCGACGTCGTCGCCGTGGGGCACACGTCCTGAACCCAGACGTTGTGGACCATCGCAGGATCGCCGGACTTGAGGAAGGTGTTGGCCGGCGGTGTCGAGACGGTGTCGTTGCGCGTGGCGATGACGGTGTATTCGACCCCGGGTTGGACGTCTCCGCCCTCGTTCAAGCTCGTGAGCGTCGTCGAACCGACGAGTTGCTGGGCACCCGCCATGTTGTACGTCAGCGGGGTGATCGCATCGCCGGGCAGGCCGAGCGAGGTGAGCAGTTCGGAGAGCTGCTGCAAACCACCGAAGGTTGTGCCGTGGTTGGTGGCACCCAGTGTGACCAGTGTGTGCACCTTGTTGCGGGCGGGGTCCTGCGCATCGGTTCCGCCATCGAACTTCATGTACTGCCGAGTGGCGGTTCCGCCCTGCGAATGGCCGACCATGTCGACTTGCTCGGCACCGGTCGCCGCTAGTACTTCGTCGACGAAACGGCCGATCTGTCGGCCTGACTCAGCGATGTCGCCGGAGCCCCAGATGGTCGTGGTCGGGTCGAGCAGCAGCGGCACTCCGCCGTAGTTGGGCGCGAAGACGCAGTACCCCTCGCTCTTCAGCTGCGGCGCCAAGATCTTCCACGTCGACGCATCCATCTTGGTTCCGTGGACGAGCACGACCGGACGGGGATGGGCCGCGCTGGGAACGCAGCCGAAGTCGTTGGCACCCTCGAGCGCAGGCGTCGCGGAAACCGAGGTGCCGGTGGGCGACGGTGCAGCGACCGCTGTGCCTGCCCCGGTGAAGGACAGGGCACCGGCCACCGCGACAGCAACCGCCGTGGGCAATACTCTCGTGAACTTCTTCGGCATGGCCTCTATCTCGTCTGGGGCGTCGGATCCGCCACTGTCACCTGCGTCTACGGTATCGACCGTAACAGCCGGACATGTTGTCGTAACAGTCGTGCAGAACAAGACTGCAGTTCGGGCGGGCCGTCGGGCCAACGCGTGTGGCGGACATCACCAACCGAAGGTGCCGTATCTGATGCCGGCGCGAATCTCACCGACTCGGATGACGAACGCGCGCAGCCAATGGCCCCGAGACATCCCGGTGAGCGACGTCGGCAACAAGGGATTACGCAGCAGCAGTGCCATCCACCAAATAGCGACCCGTCCCACTTTCAAGGCCGGGCAGCCCTGCGGACGGTAGATTCCGCGCAGCTTGGCGAAGCCGAACCCGAGACGAAAGGACTGTCGCAGGAGAGGGCGTAACTCGTCGCGCAGTCGGTACGCCACCACTGCCTCGGTACTGAACCCCAGGGTGTAACCCGCGAGTTGCGCACGCCAACTGAACTCGACATCTTGGCTCGCTCTGTAACGGTTGTCCATACCGCCGAGATCGCTGTACACCGATGCCCAGCAGGCCATGCTTGCGCCGATCGCGAACGGTAGGAAGTCGGTGCTGCCCTGCTTCTCCGGCGGCACAGTGGGAGTCCACGACAGCGCCCGGGCACTGTTGAGCGTCTCGGTTTCGACCGCGGTACCGACTACGTCGAAGGACGATGCCTTCTGCACCAGCGTGGTGAGCCACGACGCATGCACGACATCGTCCGAGTCGCAGAAAGCCAACAGGTCACCGGACGCCTCTCGGGCGCCGCAGTTGCGTGCGTAGCCGGCTCCGGTCTCGCGGGAAGCATCGACCGACCTGAGCCGCAGCCGCTCTTGCAAAGGATGGGTGACTACGTACTCGCCGAGGTCCCCGGCCCGCGTGTTGTCCGCGATGAGCACCTCGAACGGAAACCCGAAATCCTGGTCGGCCAGAGCCTGTAACTGTGCGTCCAACTGTGGTCCCAGGCTCCCAACCGGGACTATCACCGATACCGATGGATGCTCAACTCGTGCCTGGTCGACCACAACAAACCCCCCGATGAAGAAAATGGCGGCCGGGCGGAGCGATCAGCCCGACGCGGATGCCTTCTTGTACCCCCGGATCGCAGGGTAGAGGAAGATCACGACCATTCCCAGAGACCACGCAAGAGTTTGGAGAACCGGAGTCATGACGGGCCCTCCGAGAGCCAGCGCGCGCATGGCGGAGACCGCAACCGACATCGGCTGCGCTGCAACCACCGGCTGCAGCCAGAGCGGATACGCGAGGACGGGGACGAATCCCGCATTGAAGAACATCAACAGCGTGCAGAAGATCGACACCACCTCGACCAGTGGTGCGTCGCCGGCCGCCGTGGCCAGGAACGTGATCATGACTGCGAACCCGATACCGAACACGACCGGAATGAGGAGCAACAAGATGCCGGCCTGAATTCCCTGGGTGAACCTGAACCCCAGTGCTACACCGGCACAGATGATGACCACGGTGGTCACAAGCACTCGAACCGCTTCGGCGATCATCCTGCCCAGTAGGCCGGCCGCACGGTGAGTGGGCGTTGTCCAGAACCGAGCCAACAGACCCGACTTTCGTTCGCCCTTGAGGCCGACAGCACTGACGATGGACCCGAACATGGCTCCGACCAGAGCGATCATCGGCACCTGGCCGTAGATCGCCGGCGATCCGGTGGCCGCGGAAATCGAGTTCCCGAGCACGACACGGAACATGACCAGCATCAACGCGGGGTACAACAACGCCTGAATCATCGTCGACGGATCGCGCATCCATCGCATCAGAAGTCGCTTGGCCTGGATCAGGCTGTGTGTCCCGAGCGCACGAATCGACCCTTCTCGCAGAGCCATGTTGGGTTCGGGAAAGGTCAACTTGGATACGCGTGCAGCGTTCACCGACGCTTCTGTCATCGTCATCTCGGACTCGTCATTCTGGTCTCGAGCTCGCCCAGATGGCGAGCGGGACGAAGAACAGGAGTAGGCCGCCAACCCAGGCGAGGGATGGCCACAACACCTGGAAGCTGACTCCGCCCTCGGCCATGTCACGCATAGCGAACGAGAACTGCGAAATCGGTTGATTGCGAACGAACGGTCGGATGAGTTCCGGGAAACCGCTTTCGGGAACGAATCCGCACGAGGCCATGCCGAGGATGAGCTGGGGCAGGGTCAACACCTGGCTGGTCGCTTCGGGGCTCTTCGAGAGCGTTCCGATTGCATCGGCACCGACCGACAACGTGGTGCTGATCAGCATGGCGAGCGCGCAGAACAACAGGGCCTGACCGAATCCTGCAGAGAAGCGAAAGCCGATGACGTAGCCGAAACCGAGTGCGGATACGAGAGATACCAGCGAACGAACGACACCACTCGAGATTCGCGACACCAGCGGGACACCGCGTACGACGGGCATCGTCTTCAACCGAGAGTTGAGTCCACTCATCGCCTCCGTCGATGCCCTCTGCGCGGCGGAGATGGCAGTGAACGCCATTGCCTGCAGCACGATGATCGGCATCAGAAACTGTGCGTAGTCGATGCCCTGCAGGCCCATCACGAACTTGAGCGGAAGGTAGAAGCCGATAGTGAAGATCAGCGGAGCGATGACCGCGATCAGCAGCTCACCTTGGGTGAGCATCGTCCACAGTGCACGCCCGGTCAGCGCCTGCCACTGCACGAAGCCGGACGGCCGCGTTCGTGACCGGCGCTTGGGCTGCTGCGTCGTCGACCCGGTGGTTGTCCTGGGAGCGGTGACCGCACGCGTATTCGAGACGCCTCGCGTCGTGGCCGTCACGGTGTGGGGCTCGCTTGCGAATGGCCGGTGAGGGTCAGGAAGACGTCGTCGAGCGAGGGGCGGCGCAACGCGATGTCGGCCAACACGATCCCACGGGCATCGATACGGCGGAGGATCTCGGACAGGGTCGCGGCACCGTCGGGGGCAGGAACGGACAGGCGATCGGATGCGGCAGTGATCTCGGCGTGTACGGCCGGAGGCACCATGTCACCCAGCGCCTCGGCAGCTGCTCGCAGCTGACCAGGATCGAGGGGCACCACTTCGCAGTAGCTACCGCCGGTCATGGCCTTGAGCTGATCGGACGTGCCCTCGGCGATGACCGTCCCCTTGTCGATGACAATGATGTTGTCGCTCAATACGTCTGCTTCTTCGAGGTATTGCGTCGTCAACAACACGGTGATGCCCTGCGCCTTGAGCGCCTCGACCAACGACCACACACCTTGCCGGCTGCGAGGGTCGAGTCCGGTGGTCGGCTCGTCCAGGAACACGACTTCGGGACGCACGACCAGGCCGCACGCGATGTCGATGCGACGGCGCATACCGCCTGAATAACCCCGGACCGGACGCTTACCGGTATCGGACAGGTCGAATTCGTCGAGCAGGGCCTTGGCGCGAGCCTTCGCAGCCTTCTTGTCCAGACCCATGAGGCGACCGAACAATTCGATGTTCTCGCGCCCCGAAAGAGTGTCGTCGAGGGCGGCGTACTGACCCGTCATCATGATCGATCGACGCACCGCAGGAGCGTCGGCAGCAACATCGTGACCGGCGACGAAGGCCCGGCCACTGTCGGGCGCGATCAACGTGGAGAGCACCTTGACGGTCGTGGTCTTGCCCGCACCGTTGGGTCCGAGAATGCCGAGCACGGTTCCCCGCTCGGCAGAGAAGCTGATGCCGCGCAGCGCATGCACGTCGCCGAAGGACTTGTGTACGTCCTCCACGTGTACGGCTGCGTGCTGAGCTGACGACATCGGATCTCCGAGCTGTGGGGTGAATGGGGCCGGGGCAGTGCCGGGGCCCGTGGAGGGAGGGCCACTACTTGATACGGGAACTGCCGGGAAATGTTACCTGTGGATTGCAGTCGCAGATGTTCTGCCGTCAGCCCCAATCGATATCGATACTGTCCTCGACGTCCAGCTTTCGGCACAGGGATCGCAGTCCGCTGTAGTCCTGGACCAGCGCTCGACGGCTCCTGTCGGCCTCGACGTCGGCGATCATGGCCTCGGCTCCACGGATTCCTTCGAGTTCGAGAATGCGCGCCCAGGTCGAGAAGTCGCTGCTCGAGAACGCATCCATGCCGTCGACGAGGCCGTCGAGGAACTTCTGTCGATCGTTGGGTCCGAGCCTGTCGAAGACGATCGCCGCCATGTCGTCGGCAATGGATGCGTGGCAGTACTCGTCGCGATTGTGCAGTTTGACCGTCGCCCGATTGATCGGCTGAATGACGTCGTCGTCCTCGATCAGATCGAGGTATGACGTGATGGAGATCTCTGCAACCGTCATGAAGGCGAGCGAACTGATCGCCGCAGACCACGGGTCGTCGCTGGTCGCCTGAGCGGTCCGCTGGCGACGGACGGTGGAACTGAACGGCAGCGATCGTTCGGACAACGCCCAACCGCGACCGCGACGGGTCGCCGCACTCGCATTGAGGTGCATCAGCGTGTGGTACTGCTCGTCCACCATGGCCTGAGTCACCGCGACCGCGAGGGTGTCGCCCATCCCGGTCTCGAACACATCCTGGGCCAGCAGCGAAAATCCCGGATGGACAACGTGCTGCTCGACATCCATGACGTTCTTGTTGAACGCGATCCAGCCCCAGGCCCGCAGGCGATCCTGCTGCTCCGGTTCGGCACCGAGGAATGTGTCGTGTTCACCGAACGGGATCAAGGCGTCGGGGAAATCTCGCTTGGTCGTGTCGAACAAATCGTCCAACTGGGGTTCGGGCTTCTTGACGGTGGCACGCTGCGACCAGTTCTTCGCCAACCGCGCTACGACCGCGCTCTCGACGACATCGTGGGGGTCGTGCTCCGGCAAGGTCGGCTGTTCCAACATCGTGTGCCCCGCCTCCGCGTCAGACCGGCGATCACGAATTGCCGCCGGAACCTCGAACGATACCGAACAACTCGGCACAGACGGATCGATAGCGATCGGCGGAGCCGCCGAGCGTACTGCCCGCTCGGGTCATCAGTTCGGCGAACTCGGACCCCGAGCCGGATTCGACGGTCTCGCCGAGCAGTTGCGTCGCGCGGTGCAGTGCCGCCCTCGCGTCGGCGGCGTGCGGGTTGCCTGCCTGAACGTCCCAGTACACCTCGGGCTCCCCACCGGTGATGCGTGCGAGGACGGCGAGCATCGTCGTATGTGGGGGAGGAGCGATGGCATCGATGTCGTCGAACGGCAGATCGAGCTCGGCCAGAGCGAGACCGAACGCGAGAACACTGGCGTGGGTGAGCGCCTGAGTCGCCGCAGCGAGTCGGTCGTGACGCTCGGCGTCGAGGAGAACAGTCCGGCCACCCCAGTGCTGCAGTCTGTCGACGAACGCGTCGACAGAGGTGCCGGGACGGTGCACGACGACGGCAACGGGGCGTCCGTTCATGCCCAGGGACGGTGCGAACATCGGGTTGATGCCCAGCGTCGGGCCGAGATGCCCGCCGTGGCCGACGTGCTGCGAGTAGCCGGACTTGACCGACAACGTCTCCACCAGCAGAGCGTCGGGGCGTATTGCGGTCAGGTCGGCCGACAGTGCCACGTTCTCGGGCACAGCGAGCACGACCGTCGAGGCAGCCGCCAGGGCGGCTACGACTCGGTGGCCGGGTGCGGTGATGTCGCCGACCAGTGTCGAGCCGTCGACCGATGTCGGATCGGATCGAGCGTCGACGACGGTCACCTGCCCTCCGTCGCCGCGCAGGAGGTCGACCAGCAGCCGGCCGACGGCACCGGAGCCACCGATCACCACTACCGAGTTCTGCTGCGCCGATCTCGTCACCGTGTTCATCGGTCGAGTATGTCAACGAGGGGCTGCAGATACCCAGATCGTGATGTCGGCGTGGACCACCTCGACGCCCGCGCTGTCCCGGATGGCCACGGGAACTGCGATCTCGCACCCGTCGGTGATCGTCGCGAAATCGGGGATGGTCTCGAGTTCTGCCACCGCGCGCAGTGACGTGGTCGCTTTCGCCAGGTACTGGACGGTCATCGACTTCGGGATCCAGCGGTGCGACGTCGGAACGGTGGCCTCGGCGAGCATCCCCATTGCGACCTCGGCGAGATTGCACGCGGCGATCGCGTGGAACGTGCCCAGGTGGTTGCGGATCCCCAACCATTTCGGGGCCGTGACCTCGCAGCGCCCCGGTTCCAGCGCAACCACCCGCGGCAGCACGGACGCGAAGTAGGGCACCCGAAGACACAAGCCGATGGAGAACACGGTGGATCCGATAGTGTTGTTCGGCAGCTTCGACCAGGCGCGGTATGTGGCCCCGGTGGTGGTGGCGACTGTGTTCATGGGCTTACCTTACTGCTGAGTAAGGTCGTGCCGGGTACGCGGATCGACCCCGAGTTGATCTGTCGCGCTCACTGCGGCATACTGGTCGGGTTGCCTGGACACGGGACGCGCTTGCGTGCGGCCTGAACCAGGTGAGTCGATCGAAGGATCGGCTGAGCAGAACATGAGACCAGCGCTCCACGTGAGCGCGTCCGGACCACCAGCTCGATCGGTGTGGATTTCCTTCCTCGGATGGTTGAAGCGAAAGTTTCAGCGCAGAAGAATGAGCGGAATCGCGACACGCCCGACCGCGTGGACCGGAGAACCATGACAGATGAAGAGCGGCAACGGATACAGGTCACGCCTGGTCGTCAACGTTTTTCACTGTCGTGTGTGCACGAAGGCAGTTCGAGTCGGAGGGATTCCCCCGGCTCGGGGACTGTGCAGACGAGGTGGAGCAGGCCGAACGGCCCGTTCTACGACCAAGCGGCAAGAAAAGGACACTAAGCGTGGCGGGACAAAAGATCCGCATCAGGCTCAAGGCCTACGACCATGAGGCGATCGACGCGTCAGCGCGCAAGATCGTCGAAACGGTCACCCGTACGGGTGCCCGCGTCGTCGGACCGGTGCCGTTGCCGACAGAAAAGAACGTGTACTGCGTCATCCGTTCGCCGCACAAGTACAAGGACTCGCGCGAACACTTCGAGATGCGTACTCACAAGCGGCTCATTGACATCCTCGACCCGACACCGAAGACGGTGGACGCGCTCATGCGCATCGACCTCCCGGCCAGTGTCGACGTCAACATCCAGTGAGCGCGGAGACAACGATGACTGATAACAAGAACCGGCCTGCGACAGGAATTCTGGGCACCAAGCTCGGAATGACCCAGGTCTTCGACGAGAACAACCGCGTCGTTCCGGTGACCGTGATCAAGGCAGGCCCCAACGTGGTCACCCAGATCCGCACCCAGGAACGTGACGGCTACAGCGCCGTCCAGGTCGCATTCGGTGCGATCGACCCGCGCAAGGTGAACAAGCCCACCACCGGCCAGTTCGAGAAGGCAGGTGTCACGCCGCGTCGCCACATCGTGGAGATTCGCGTTGCCGACGCCTCGCAGTTCGAGGTCGGCCAGGAGCTCACGGCTGCAGTGTTCGAGGACGGCGCATACGTCGACGTCACCGGCACCAGCAAGGGCAAGGGTTTCGCCGGAACCATGAAGCGTCACGGCTTCAAGGGACAGGGCGCGAGCCACGGTGCACAGGCTGTGCACCGTCGTCCCGGATCCATCGGTGGCTGTGCAACGCCGGGTCGCGTGTTCAAGGGAATGCGCATGTCCGGACGTATGGGTGGCGACCGCGTCACGACGCAGAACCTCTCGGTCCACAAGGTGGACAGCGAGAACGGTCTGCTGCTGATCAAGGGAGCGATCCCGGGCCGTCGCGGCAACGTCGTGATCGTCAAGTCTGCATTGAAGGGTGGTGCACGGGCATGACCAGCCTCGAGAAGAACACCGAGACCAAGCTGACGCTCGATGTCAAGGAAGCCGGCGGCAAGACCAACGGCACCGTCGATCTCCCCGCGGAGATCTTCGACGCACCGGCGAACATCGCGCTGCTGCACCAGGTCGTCATCGCACAGCTGGCAGCTGCTCGTCAGGGAACCCACTCCACGAAGACTCGTGGCGAGGTTCGCGGCGGCGGCAAGAAGCCGTACCGGCAGAAGGGCACCGGCCGCGCCCGTCAGGGCTCGACCCGCGCTCCTCAGTTCGTCGGCGGTGGCACGGTCCACGGACCGCAGCCGCGCGACTACAGCCAGCGGACGCCCAAGAAGATGAAGGCCGCCGCACTGCGCGGAGCCCTCTCCGATCGGGCCCGCAGCGAGCGCTTGCACGTCATCACCGAATTGGTTGCCGGACAGGTTCCGTCCACCAAGGGCGCGAAGACGTTCCTCGCCGAGATCTCGGACCGCAAGAAGGTCCTGCTCGTCGTCGGCCGCGAGGACATCGCAGCCTGGAAGAGCGTCCAGAACCTGGGCGGCGTGCACCCCATCGCACCCGACCAGCTCAACACGTACGACGTGCTCAACGCCGATGATGTCGTTTTCAGCGTGGAAGCGCTGAACACCTTCATCGCTGGGCCTGCAAAGAACGAGGAGGCAAGCAAGTGACCACGATCGCCGATCCCCGCGACATCTTGCTGGCACCGGTCATCTCCGAGAAGTCCTACGGACTGATCGAAGAAGGCACGTACACGTTCCTGGTGCACCCGGACTCGAACAAGACGCAGATCAAGATTGCCGTCGAGAAGATCTTCGACGTCACCGTGACCAGCGTCAACACGATGAACCGTCAGGGCAAGCGTAAGCGGACCCGGTTCGGTTACGGCAAGCGCAAGGACACCAAGCGCGCGCTCGTAACGCTCTCCGCCGACAGCAAGCCCATCGAGATCTTCGGAGGTCCGGTCGCGTAAGCGACTGGGACTCTTCGGATATAGAGGACGAGAAGACTCATGGCAATCCGTAAATACAAGCCGACAACCCCGGGCCGTCGTGGCTCCAGCGTGTCCGACTTCGCTGAGATCACGCGTTCGACCCCCGAGAAGTCGCTGATCCGCCCGCTGCACGGTCGCGGTGGACGTAACGCACACGGTCGTATCACCACCCGGCACAAGGGTGGCGGTCACAAGCGTGCGTACCGTCTCATCGATTTCCGTCGCAACGACAAGGACGGCGTGCCGGCCAAGGTCGCTCACATCGAGTACGACCCCAACCGCACCGCGAACATCGCACTGCTGCACTTCGCAGACGGCGAGAAGCGCTACATCGTCGCACCCAAGGGCATCGCCCAGGGCTCGCCGATCGAGCAGGGTGCCAATGCCGACATCAAGCCCGGCAACAACCTGCCCCTGCGCAACATCCCGACAGGTACGACCATTCACGCGGTCGAGCTCCGTCCGGGTGGTGGCGCCAAGATGGCCCGCTCCGCCGGAGCGAGCATCCAGCTCCTCGGCAAGGAAGGCCCCTACGCCACGCTGCGTATGCCGTCCGGTGAAATCCGTCGCGTCGACGTGCGCTGCCGCGCAACCGTCGGCGAGGTCGGCAACGCCGAGCAGTCGAACATCAACTGGGGCAAGGCCGGCCGCATGCGCTGGAAGGGCAAGCGCCCGACCGTTCGTGGTGTCGTGATGAACCCGGTCGACCACCCGCACGGTGGCGGCGAGGGCAAGACCTCCGGTGGACGCCACCCGGTCAGCCCCTGGGGACAGCCTGAAGGCCGTACCCGCAAGAACAAGGCGAGCGACAAGCTCATCGTCCGTCGTCGTCGTACCGGCAAGAACAAGCGCTAGGAGGGAGTTCAGAATGCCACGCAGCCTGAAGAAAGGCCCGTTCGTAGACGATCACCTCCTCGCGAAGGTTGACGTCCAGAACGACAAGGGAACCAAGCAGGTCATCAAGACCTGGTCCCGTCGATCGACAATCCTCCCCGACTTCATCGGTCACACTTTCGCCGTCCACGACGGTCGCAAGCACGTACCGGTGTTCGTGTCCGACTCGATGGTCGGCCACAAGCTCGGAGAGTTCGCACCGACCCGCACGTTCAAGGGTCACATCAAGGACGACCGGAAGGCGAAGAGGCGATGACCAACTTCACCCCCACCGCCAATCCGACTGCCAAGGCCGTAGCGAAGCACGTTCGCGTCACGCCGATGAAGGCACGTCGCGTCGTGGATCTGGTTCGTGGGCGCTCCGTCGAGGACGCGCTCAACATCCTCAAGTTCGCGCCGCAGGCAGCGAGCGAGCCGGTCGCCAAGGTGATCGCGTCCGCAGCCGCCAACGCCGAGAACAACCTGGATCTCGATCCCAGCACGCTGATCGTCGCTACTGCATTCGTCGACGAGGGAACCACCCTCAAGCGATTCCAGCCGCGTGCTCAGGGCCGGGCATTCCGGATCCGCAAGCGCACCAGCCACATCACGGTGATCGTCGAAAGCCTGCCCAAGACCGGCGGAACGTCTCGTAACCGTCGTAAGGGCCAGGCGTCCAAGGAAGGGGCTCAGTAGTGGGTCAGAAAATCAACCCGCACGGCTTCCGCTTGGGTATCACCACTGACTGGAAGTCGCGTTGGTACGCAGACAAGCAGTACTCGGAGTACGTCAAGGAAGACGTCGAGATCCGTAAGCTCCTCGCCACCGGCATGGAGCGCGCGGGTATCGCCAAGGTCGAGATCGAGCGCACTCGTGACCGTGTTCGCGTGGACATCCACACGGCACGTCCGGGCATCGTCATCGGTCGCCGTGGCGCCGAGGCCGACCGCATCCGCGGAGCTCTCGAGAAGCTGACCGGCAAGCAGGTTCAGCTCAACATCCTCGAGGTCAAGAACGCCGAGTCCGAGGCTCAGCTCGTGGCCCAGGGTGTTGCCGAGCAGCTCAGCAACCGCGTCGCATTCCGTCGCGCAATGCGTAAGGCCATCCAGTCGGCCATGCGTCAGCCGAACGTCAAGGGCATTCGTGTTCAGTGCTCCGGCCGTCTCGGTGGCGCTGAAATGTCTCGCTCGGAGTTCTACCGCGAGGGACGCGTTCCCCTGCACACGCTCCGTGCCGACATCGACTACGGGCTGTACGAGGCCAAGACCACCTTCGGCCGCATCGGCGTCAAGGTCTGGATCTACAAGGGCGACATCGTCGGCGGACGGCGTGAACTCGCTGCCGCTGCGGCTCCGGCCGCCGGTGCAGACCGTCCCCGTCGTGAGCGTCCCACTCGTCCGCGTCGCAGCGGTGCCTCGGGCACCACGGCGACCAGCACCGAGGCCGGCCGCGCGGCATCCGCAACCGAGGCTCCGGCCTCGACCGAGCCCACTCAGGAGGGCTGACGCATGTTGATCCCCCGCCGGGTCAAGCACCGCAAGCAGCACCACCCGAAGCGTTCGGGTGCCGCCAAGGGCGGAACTCAGGTGACATTCGGTGACTACGGCATTCAGGCTCTCGAGCCCGCCTACATCACCAACCGTCAGATCGAGTCCGCTCGTATCGCGATCACTCGCCACATCAAGCGTGGCGGCAAGGTCTGGATCAACATCTTCCCGGACCGCCCGCTCACCAAGAAGCCTGCCGAGACCCGCATGGGTTCCGGTAAGGGTTCGCCGGAGTGGTGGATCGCGAACGTCAAGCCGGGCCGGGTGCTCTTCGAGCTGTCGTACCCCGACGAGACCATCGCGCGTGAGGCACTGACTCGCGCTATCCACAAGCTGCCCATCAAGGCACGCATCATCACCAGGGAGGAGCAGTTCTGATGGCTACCGGAACCCCAGCCGCAGAGCTCCGCGAGCTCACCGGTGAAGAGCTGGTCACCAAGCTGCGTGAGTCGAAGGAAGAGCTGTTCAACCTTCGTTTCCAGATGGCTACCGGCCAGTTGGACAACAACCGTCGACTGCGCGTGGTGCGCCACGAGATCGCGCGTATCTACACGGTGCTCCGCGAACGTGAGCTCGGCTTGGCCTCTGGTCCTTCCGAGGACACAGCAGGTGACGCAGCATGAGCGAGGAAAACACTGTGACTGAAGAGCGCAACAACCGTAAGGTCCGGATCGGCTACGTCGTATCCGACAAGATGGAAAAGACGATCGTGGTCGAGCTCGAGGACAGGGTCAAGCACCCCCTCTACAGCAAGATCATCCGTCGGACCACCAAGGTCAAGGCACATGACGAGAATGGCGTCGCCGGCGTAGGCGATCGCGTTCAGCTCATGGAGACCCGTCCGCTGTCCGCCACGAAGCATTGGCGACTGGTCGAGGTTCTCGAAAAGGCCAAGTAGCACCTGCACAGAAATGCCCGCTCCCTTCCCGGGGGCGGGCATTTGTGCTTTACGGAGCGGCGGCCTACCTGCCCAGCAAGCCGCCCAGCGCTCCGCCGACGCCGGCTTGCTCCCCGCCACCGGTACCGCCGACCAGTCCACCCGGCGGCTGTTCCGACGGCTGCACCACCACGAATCCCTGGCCGGCGAACTCCAGCGTGAACCGCTCTCCGGTCGATCGGCCGATCAAGGTGCCGAGCCCGAACGAGTCGTTCTTCTTCACCCTCGTCTGCAGAGACGACGACCACGCAACAGCTGCCTGTGGGTCGGCGAACGTAGGCTGATCGACGTTGAGCACCACCGGAACTCCGTCGGTGGTGATCGCGATACGGCCCCGGCCGGTGAACACACAGTTGAAGAATCCCGCGTTTCCACCTGCAGCGGCACCCTGGACACGCTTGATGTCGTAGCTCAGTGAGGACTCGAACGCGAGGACGTTGGCACCATTGATGGTGAGCCCGTCCGTACCGTCGAGATCGATCAGATGAACGTCCTGTGCTGCATTGGCGAGAAACAGGTCGCCCTGGCCCGTGACCTTCATCAGCGGGACGCCTTCGCCGGACAGGGCTTGCTTGAGGGCTCGACCTATACCCCCCGAGCCCTTGGCCTCGAACTGCAGATTGCCCTGGTACGCGACCATCGAGCCGGCCCGCGCCATGATCTCGCCGTTCATGCCGACCCGACACATCTTGTTGCCCTGTTTCTGAATCCCCGATCCGGGAACCTCGGCGTGGGCGGGCGCGAACAGTTCACTTCTCATGGCCAGGACTCCTTGTTGGACAGATGAATTCACGACTGCTTCGCTTCGGTGCGAGGGCGACACCGTCGGTGCCTCGGGTGCGGGCGGATTGTCGTCCTCGACGCTGATGCCGAATGCAGTGGCCAGGCCTGCCAACCCGTCGGCGTACCCCTGGCCCACCGCGCGGATCTTCCACAGCTGGTTGCGGCGATAGAACTCCAAGACGACGAGAGCGCTCTCGTCCCCGAGTGCGTCGGCGGTGAATCCGACCACCGCACTGCCCGACACGTCGGAGACGGTCACCGAGGTAGGGCCGGCGGCGGCGAACGTTGCCGGACCGCTACCGTCCAGCGATGCCGCGATGGCGACGGTCTCGACGCCGGTTGGAATCGCCGAGGGATCGATCAGGACGAGATGGCCGGACGGCCCGCGCTGATATTCGACACCCGGGCCCTCGGGCTGGTTGTAGAACACCAGGTCTGCGTCCGAACGGACTCGTCCGGCGGGCCCCAACAGCAGCGCCGATACGTCGACCGACGTCGAGGCGGCAAGTGTCACCGTCAGCCGGCCGGTCGGAGCGGGGCAGTTCTCTCCGGGAGCGAGGTTTTTCATCGAATCCAGTGTGCCAGTGTCGAGCGCGCGCTGTCAGGAACGTGCGAGTTCGGTGACTTCTTCCTCGGTCGGCGGGCTCTTCGGGTGGTAGGACAGGCACAGGGGAGTGGCGGTTCGACGGAACTCCGCGCCCTCGACGGCAGCGTAGAACTGCCCCGCGGGCAAACGGCCCACATCGGGTACCGAGCCGCCCTTGACGCGGGCCATCTCCTTGGCCGCCTCGACCTGGGACGGGCTGTTGAGCAGTCCGTAGAACTGCGTCGACGCGTTTCCGGCGATGCGGTTGTGCAACCCCTTCGGTGCCTGTGTGGCAAAGACGAGACCGAGACCGTATTTACGCGCCTGCGACGCCAGCGCGAGTGTGCTGTGTGTCGCTGCAGTCGTGCGATCGGAGGGGGCGAAGTTCTGCGCCTCGTCCATGACGAACAATCCGCCGAGGGGTCGGTCACCTGCCGGGTTCTTCTTGATCCAGGAGAACAGGCCCATCTGCAGCTGATTGACGAAGCTCTGCTTCTGCTCGTCGGTGGTCAGGCCCGCGAGATTGATCACCGATACTCGCGCCTTCTTTCCGTCGGCCGGAGTCAACAGCACTGCCGGGTCGACCGGGGTGCCCGCCCCTGCGAACATGGGGTCGTTGGCCACGGCAGCCTTGAGATTTTCGGCCAGTCCTTGCGCGATCCGAACGGCGTCGCGCATGTCGCTGGTGTCCTCGGGCAACTCTTCGAGCAGGTCGATGAAGTCCGGTAGCGTGCCGCCCTGTGGGCGTCGACCGAAGAGATCGAGCGCCGACTTCAGCACTGCGCGGCCGTGTTTCGCCTTCTGGGATGTACCCAGGACACCGGCGGCGGGCTCGAGTGAGGCCAATGCGGATTCGACGGAGGAATCGAACTCGTCGGCATCGCCGAGAACGCTGACGAAATCGGGCAGTGGCTGAAAGCTCAGCGGTCGGCCTGCCGACTTGCGGGGCGTCCACACCACGACGTCGGTGTCGCGTAGGTACGCCGTCGCCTTGGCCTCGTCACCCGGCGGCCACGTCCGTTCGTCCTCGGGCCACGCGGTGCCGAGTCGAGCCAAGTCGTTGTTGACGTCCAACACTATTGCCGAAACGCCCTGCAGTGCACATTCTTCCACCAGTCGGCGAATCAGAACCGTCTTCCCCGAGCCGGAACCCGCGAAGATCGCTGTGTGCTTACGGAGCGCTTCGAGTTGGATTGCGACGTCTGCGCCGGTGCTCACTTCCGAACCGACGACGATCGACGGCCGCCGGCTCGCGATCGGCTCGGCCGCGACGGTGGTCTCGGGTTCGATCAAAGCGGTGTCGTCGTCTACTACGCTGACCGCAGGCAGCACGGAGGAGAACAACTCGACCTCGTGTGCGGGCTTGCGCGCGAGCAACCACGACGTGAGTGCGGGGGAGTTCTCGGCCAGCAGCACCGACAGAGCCGCCAGGGACTTCCTGTCCTCGTCGCCGAACGGGACCACGATGCCACCTGCGCGTCGCAACGCGGCAATCGTCTGCTCCGTCTTCGCGCCGTTCGGCCACGGGGCGTTTCTGATCAGAATGAGCCGTCGACGGGGCATGTCGATGTGCAGTCCGGCTGTGGTCACCGCTCGCTCCACCCGGGCGAGCGCCGCCCGGGCATTGCTCGACGTGACCGCCCGGAAGCACCAGTGCTCCTCGTCGTCGGTGTCCGTATCGACGGTGTGGCGCAATCGAGCGTGCAGGGCGGGCTTGCCGCTCGGTGGTGGATCCTGAGCCAAGCTGTCGTCGGATGACTGGTGTTCGTGAATCCACGCAGTGAGCCCGGCCGACAACAGCGCGGGGACGATCGAGTCCTCACTGTCGGGGGCGAGGGGAACGGATACGTCCACCTGCTCGCGTAGTTGTCGGTATCGGTCGTCGAGGGCATCGAGTTCACTGACCCGAGCGGTGGGAAGCTCCGGCGCGTCGGTCGGGCCGGACTTGTCCGTGAAACTCTCCAGCTCCGACGCCACGCCGGTGTCGAGGCAGTGTCTGATGTGACGGTCGACCGCGATCAGCAGCTGCCGCGGAGTGAAGTCCGGGGCCTGCTCGAAGGCGTGTTCGGCGACGGGCCACGTCGGATGCGGCGGGTTGAATCCGGCCTCGAGAAAGCATGCCGCCAGACGGCGTCCCAGCAGGAGGCGACCGATGTCGGACGACGGAATCGGCTTGAGAGGCTGCGTCACTCGGAAGCGGTCGCGCATCGGTGCCACGCCGCGGGCGGCGATCAACTCCCATGCGCTCGACAGTGCCGAGAGAACCGACGCGGTGCGAGGAAGCGTTTCGCGCAGCGACATCAGACCGTGCGCCAATTGTTCGACGACCTTGTCTTCCTGTGCGTCGGCGAACTCCTGATCCGATCCCGTGCGGGATTGTGCGACCAACGTGTCGATCTGGTCTATCGCGAGAATTGTCGGGCCGGTGATGGCCAGCAAACGCGAGATGTTCTCGGCAATGCCCTGGTGGCCGAGCTCGGCCCGGCGGATACCCCAGGCCGAGAACTCGTCGGAATCGACGTCGTCGATCGATTGCAGGTATGCGTCACCGAGATCCTGAACTGCCGAATCCGGGGCGATGGACAGCACCAAGGCACGCAGAGTGTGCTGCGAGGTGCGCCGATGGCGCGGGTGCACCTTGTATACAGCGGTGACGAACTCGTTGAGCGTCTCGGCGTCGATCATGTTCTCGCCCATGATCTTCGCGCGCTGTTCGTCGGGAATGTCACCGATCGTGCACAGGCGTCGCAGCAGAAGTGCGAGTTGGCTGTCGGATCCTTGGCCGGAGGGCCGCATCAGGTCGTCCAGCATCCCCATGAGCGTCGATCGCCAGAAGCCCGCGGCGTCGAGCAGTCTGATCAGGAAGAAGTACCCGCCCTTCTGCTGCACCTCCTCGCGCACCTGCCCCAGCAGATGCGTCTTGCCGGATCCGGCCGGCCCGCGTACGACGACCCCGAGCGGACTGGCGTCATCCGATGTCTCCGCGTCGTCGTAGGCGTTCATCACTTCGAGGAACACCCGCTCGTGCATGCCGGGAACGTGCACGTTGGACTGCGAGCGCCACACGTCGTCGGGGGTCGGTGCCCAGCTCAGCCGTACCGATTCCAGAGCCCGTATCTGCTCGTTGTCCGTCATCGTGGAGTTCACGCCCATCATGGTTCGATCGAGAGAAGGTGGTTCTGCTGATTGCCTACGACGACGGCCGCAGCGCGTTCCTCGTCGGTCAGCGTCTTCTGGTTTTCCTCCGGAATCAGCGAGACGTCCGCGGCGCGTCGCAGCCGTGCGAGAGCATCGTCGAGATCGGCACGAGGTATGTCTCGCAACTCGTTTCGCAACCGAGACAGCCGAACCGTGCTGCCGGGTTCACGTGCGAGCCGCGCATAAGCGGTGCGAATCGAGGCCTCGATGTCGACGGTCCGGCCGGCCTTCTCGGAGCTGTCGAGGGGTGCGGGCTCGTCTCCGCGGGGCGAGAACACATCGGCCGGACGGCTGTCGGTGCGATCCAGCCACCGACGTAGCCCTGCCAACACGGTGAACATGGCCTTGCCTGCCCCCGTCGACAGAGCCGGTGGTTCACCGCCGATCAGTTCACCGCAGGTGCGCCACCCCTTGTCGGTCAGCTCGAGAGTCATCGGTCGCACCGAAGAATTCACCTCGATCAGCCCCGAATTCTTCAGTTTGTCGCGGGAGGGCTTCGATAGCTCGGGGCCCAGTGCCTTGAGGGCGCTGTTCTTCACCGGACTCGCTTCGGCCATCAGAACGAGCAGTACTGCTGCTTCGGTGCCGTTCAGGTCTTCGGTACTCATCGAGGATCCCCCTTCGATCGTCTTCTCGATACTGCCTCGCGGATGGTAGCTACAGCGCGGTGCGGGTCGTCCATCACCTGAGCGTTGGTGAACCGCAACACCATGTACCCGTGTGTCTGCAGCTGGTTGTCGCGCACGCGGTCCTCGGCGAAGCGCTGGGCGGCACGGTGCTCGTCGCCGTCGATTTCCACGATGACTCTCTCGGTGCGCCACAGTACGTCGACTGTGAACGGACGGCCGAGTTCGCCGAGCCGAATCGACCGATTGTGCTCTCGCCCGGTGGCCCAATCGTGCTGGTCCAGCGCTCGATACAGGCGCTTCTCCGGATCGCTCGCCGGGTGGGGGTGTCCGGCGATCGGCGGATAGCTCAACGGCCGGAAGCGATCGAGGACGGTGCTGACGCCGGCAGGCACTGCGGGTGCGCGCACCGATACGGACGGAAGCCTGTCCATCCTCGACGACCCACCGCCGGTGAGCCACACGCCCGCCCGTGCGTGGGCACACATCCATTCCGCTGCGGTCGACACGATGCCGGCGTCCGCGCCGTCGGGTACGACCAGCACGAGAGCGGCAACGTCGCGGCCGTGAGCTGCCGCGAGAGCTCGCGCCGAACCTGCCGCACGGGTCTCGATGGTGAACACCGCCCGGCGTATCGGCCGTTCCGAGGAGGCGGACTCGGCCAGAGCCGCCACGTAGGGGCCGAAGTGTGCCGTGTCGGCAGCCAGGCGAACGGCGGACGTGCGAGCGGCACGCAGCTCCAATGTGGAGGTCCCCGCGTTGTGCTCGAACTCGGGGAGCCACAGCGCAGTCGAGTCGATCGCTGCGGTCTCCAGTGCCGTGACCACGGCCTCGACCAGGTCTGCCGAACGACGAGATACCGGCTCGGCGACAGTGAAGAAGACGATCGCAGGTGCGTCGGCGGGGAGCGGGTTCGCGGATTCTGCCAGCTCGCGTTCGGAAGCCCCGCGAAGTCGAGTCACTCGATCTACGGGAAGACTCGACCACCAGCCTGCGTTCTCACCGTTCCCGGTCACGGCTGCTCCCCGCCCACCCCTGTTGCCTCATCTCCGAACCGTACC
This sequence comes from Rhodococcus sp. 1R11, assembly GCF_004563845.1. NCBI lineage: Bacteria > Bacillati > Actinomycetota > Actinomycetes > Mycobacteriales > Nocardiaceae > Rhodococcus > Rhodococcus sp. 1R11. Next base: position 181,750 of record NZ_SPNG01000012.1, read on the forward strand.
GACAGAGTCCGACACGCAAGAGGCGAGCATGTCTCGATGACGACGATTTGGCTCCTGCATGGGCGTTCCCCTACAATTGACCGGTTGCCTGTGGCAGCGGTGTGTCTTCGTACGCCCGCTCTCGGCAGCCGACCGCGCGTGTCGGGACGGAAATCCGGCACGTACGTACATCCAGGTCAAGGAGAAGTTAGTGATTCAGCAGGAGTCGCGAGTACGCGTCGCTGATAACACGGGCGCGAAGGAAATCCTTTGCATCCGCGTTCTCGGTGGTTCGTCACGTCGCTACGCCGGAATCGGCGACATCATCGTAGCTACGGTGAAAGACGCCATTCCCGGTGGAAACATCAAGAAGGGTGAGGTCGTCAAGGCCGTCATCGTCCGCACCGTCAAGGAGCGCCGCCGTCCGGACGGCTCGTACATCCGTTTCGACGAGAACGCTGCGGTGCTGATCAAGCCGGACCACGACCCCCGTGGAACTCGCATCTTCGGCCCGGTCGGCCGCGAGCTGCGTGAGAAGAAGTTCATGAAGATCGTCTCGCTCGCCCCGGAGGTGCTGTAAATGAAGGTGCACAAGGGCGACACCGTTCTCGTGATCGCAGGCAAGGACAAGGGTGCCAAGGGCAAGGTCATTCAGGCCTACCCCGCTGACTCCAAGGTCCTGGTCGAAGGCGTGAACCGCATCAAGAAGCACACCGCGGTCTCCGCCAACCAGCGCGGCGCATCCTCGGGTGGCATCGTCACTCAGGAAGCCCCGATCCACGTATCGAACGTCGCAGTGGTCGACTCGGACGGAAACCCCACTCGCGTGGGCTACCGGACCGACGAAGAATCCGGCAAGCGCGTTCGTGTTTCCCGCAAGAACGGGAAGGACATCTGAGATGACTACCACCGAGAACATCGCGGGCGAACAGCCCCGCCTCAAGGCGCGCTACCGCGCTGAGATCAAAGACGCCCTGAACACCGAGTTTGCATACGAGAACGTCATGCAGATCCCCGGCATCGTCAAGGTTGTCGTCAACATGGGTGTCGGCGACGCCGCCCGTGACGCCAAGCTGATCAACGGCGCAGTTGCAGACCTCGCTGCCATCACCGGCCAGAAGCCGGAGATCCGCAAGGCTCGCAAGTCCATCGCACAGTTCAAGCTGCGCGAAGGAATGCCCATCGGCGCACGCGTCACCCTCCGTGGCGACCGCATGTGGGAGTTCCTCGACCGTCTGGTCTCCATTGCCCTTCCCCGAATCAGGGACTTCCGCGGCCTCTCGGGCACGCAGTTCGACGGCAACGGAAACTACACGTTCGGCCTCAACGAGCAGTCGATGTTCCACGAGATCGACGTGGACAAGATCGATCGTCCGCGCGGCATGGACATCACCGTAGTAACCACCGCAACCAACAACGAAGAAGGCCGCGCGCTGCTCAAGCACCTCGGCTTCCCGTTCAAGGAGAACTGAGTCCATGGCGAAGAAGGCATTGGTCAACAAGGCCAACAAGAAGCCGAAGTTCGCGGTGCGTGCATACACTCGCTGCAACCGCTGCGGCCGTCCCCATTCCGTGTTCCGCAAATTCGGCCTCTGCCGTATCTGCGTGCGCGAGATGGCACACGCCGGAGAGCTTCCCGGAGTTCGCAAGAGCTCCTGGTGATCTGAGGCCCACGGGCTTCACACACCACCACACCGACGGGCGTGGGTTCCATACGGAACCCACGCCCGTTCGGCGTTCGAACAATCGGGCCGCCCGGTACTGGGGGCGTGGTTACGCCGTATCCATCTGTCGATTTCGGCTTCGAGAGCCGACGACAGGCTTACGCTGCATCGACAGAGACGTTGGAACCGGTTGCACCACCGCGGAGGTCACCATGGCAGACGTAGCGCGCGAGCAAGTGGACTCACAGGAGAAGGAGCCCGAGCTCAAACGCGTACTCGGCCCCGGGCTGCTGCTTCTGTTCATCGTCGGAGACATCCTGGGGGCGGGCGTCTATGCCGTGACCGGCGACATGATCGAGAACGTCGGCGGGATCGCCTGGGTGCCTTTCGTTCTCGCGTTCGTGGTGGCCACGTTGACGGCCTTCTCGTACCTCGAGCTGGTCACCAAGTATCCGCAGGCGGCCGGCGCTGCGTTGTACACCCACAAAGCGTTCGGAATCCATTTCGCTACGTTCATCGTGGCGTTCGCGGTGATCTGCTCGGGTATCACCAGTGCGGCGACCTCGTCCAATGTCGTCGCCGGCAATCTTCTGGCTGGGCTTCACGAAACCTTCAGTGACGCAGACGGTCTCGGCTGGTTCGATGTTCCGACGGGCGCCACCTCTCAACTCGTCGTCGCCCTGCTCTTCATGGGCTTTCTCGCGGCGATCAATCTGCGCGGCGTCGGCGAGTCGGTGAAGTTCAACGTGGTGCTGACCGCGATCGAGATGGCGGCGCTGGCAATCGTCATTGTCATCGGATTCGTGGCAGTAGGGCAGGGGAGCGCCGAGGGGGACATCGGCAATCTCGTTGTCTTCGAGGATCAGAACGCGAAGGGGGCATTCATCGCGGTCACCATAGCGACGACCATCGCGTTCTTCGCGATGGTCGGTTTCGAGGATTCGGTCAACATGGTGGAGGAAACCAAGGAACCACAGAAGATCTTTCCGAAGACGATGTTGTCCGGTCTCGCCGTCGCCTGTCTGATCTATGTACTGGTCGTCGTCGCAGTCATCGCGGTGCTGCCGTTGAACTATGACTCGGGTAGCGAGGGAATTTTGCTGCACGTGGTGCGCACCGGCGCACCGGGTCTCCCGATCGACGAGATCTTCCCGTACATGACTGTCTTTGCAGTGGCGAACACTGCGTTGATCAATATGTTGATGGCCAGTCGGTGCATATACGGTTTGGCCAGGCAGAACGTGCTGCCTGCTGGACTGGGTGCAGTCCTGCCCGGTCGTCGCTCTCCGTGGGCGGCAATCGCTTTCACTACCGCAATGGCAGTGGGCCTTATCGTCGTCGTCAATCGGTTGTCCGGGAACTCGGTGGTGAGCGCCCTGTCGGGCACTACGGGGCTGCTCCTGCTCGGCGTGTTCTCGGTGGTGAACGTCGCGTGCCTGGTGCTCAAACAGCGGGCGGACAAGACGTTCTTCCGAGCACCGGTGTGGATTCCAGTGACCGGAGCGGCGCTCTGCTTATTCCTCGTCGGACCCTGGGCCAGAACCGATGCCCAGATGATTCAGTACAAAATTGCCGGTGCCATGTTGCTGATCGGTGTCGTCCTGTGGGCAGTGACGTACGCGGTGAACCGGGCCACCGGGCAGAAGCCGCCACGCGTCGATCCCGAGCGACTCGAGGCGGACTGAATGCGGATGAAGCCGAACCTGTGGTCGTACTCGACATGCGCGGACGGGATCTCACACCGTGCCAACGAGGGATACCACGACCGATTTTGAGAATGCCACCCGGTTCCCTACACTAGAGCGGTTGCCCGGGCTTCGTCGTGCCTGCACGCGAGTCCTTGCAATACAGAACGCAACCTCGAGTTCTCCGTACGTCAGCATTGAACATGCGGAAGCTCGTAACACCTGGCAGTGCAGCGATGCATTGCTTGGAGCGCAACCCCTGACCGGCAACAGTCGGTCAGGACATGTTCACTTCGCTGTAGGCCCACGATGTGACGAGCCAGGCCCGATAGGTTCTCCGGAACCAGAAGGCACCAGCCCGCGCGTGCTGCATGGGAACCGCTGCGAGAAAGGTGCACAGGTCACACCATGACGATGACCGATCCAATTGCAGACTTCTTGACCCGTCTGCGCAACGCCAACTCGGCGTACCACGACGAGGTGAAGCTTCCCCACTCGAAGCTCAAGGCGAACATCGCCGAGATCCTCAAGCGCGAGGGCTACATCTCCGATTACCGCACGGAAGACGCCGAGGTGGGCAAGACCCTCATCGTCGATCTGAAGTACGGCCCGAGCCGTGAGCGCAGCCTCGCCGGCGTGCGACGCGTCTCCAAGCCCGGTCTCCGGGTGTACGCAAAATCCACCAATCTGCCCAAGGTTCTCGGCGGCCTGGGCGTGGCGATCATCTCCACGTCCACCGGTCTGCTCACGGAGCGTCAGGCTGCCAAGCAGGGTGTGGGCGGAGAAGTCCTCGCCTACGTCTGGTAGGGGAGGCCACACCATGTCACGTATTGGAAAATTGCCGGTCGCAGTCCCCGCTGGCGTCGATATCACCATCGACGGCCAGGACGTTGCGGTCAAGGGCCCCAAGGGTGCCCTGAGCCTGACAGTCGCCGAGCCCATCAAGATCGCCCGCGCCGAAGACGGCACCATCGCCGTCACTCGGCCCGACGACGAGCGTAAGAGCCGCTCGCTGCATGGTCTCTCGCGCACTCTCGTCGCGAACCTCATCACCGGTGTCACCAACGGTTACACCACCAAGATGGAGATTCACGGCGTCGGTTACCGCGTCGTACTCAAGGGCAAGGACCTCGAGTTCGCACTCGGTTACAGCCATCCCGTGCTGATCGAAGCACCCGAGGGCATCACGTTCACGGTCGAGTCGCCCACGCGATTCACCGTTGTCGGCATCGACAAGCAGAAGGTCGGTCAGATCTCTGCCAACATTCGTCGTCTGCGGCGTCCGGACCCGTACAAGGGCAAGGGCATCCGCTACGAGGGTGAAGTGATCCGCCGCAAGGTCGGAAAGACGGGTAAGTGATATGAGCCAGCAAACAGCAGACAAGGCGAACGTCGTCAAGCGCACACCGCGCGGCACCGACGTCTCGACGAAGCGTCGCCTGTCGAAGGCACGTCGTCACTTCCGCCTTCGCAAGAAGATCTCCGGAACGCCCGAGCGTCCGCGCTTGGTCGTCAACCGGTCCTCGCGTCACATCCACGTGCAGTTGATCGACGATCTCGCGGGCCACACGCTGGCCAGCGCGTCGAGCATCGAAGCCGATGTGCGCGCGCTCGAGGGCGACAAGAAGGCCGTCAGCGCGAAGGTCGGCGAGCTCATCGCCACCCGTGCGAAGGCAGCCGGCGTCGAGGCAGTCGTGTTCGACCGCGGCGGCAACAACTACAGCGGCCGCATCGCGGCACTCGCAGACGCTGCCCGCGAAGGCGGGTTGACGTTCTGATGATGACAATGACTGACAACGGAAGGACAGCCTGATGCCGGGACGTCAACGGCGTGACGGCGGAAGCGGCCCCGCCGGACAGAACAGTGGCCCCAACGCAGGTGGCGACAACAACCAGCGCGGCGACAACCGCGGTGGTGGCGGTCGCGACCGTCGTGACAACGGCCGTGGCGGCAACGCCGCGGACAAGTCGAACTTCATCGAGAAGGTCGTCACGATCAACCGCGTCTCCAAGGTGGTCAAGGGTGGTCGACGCTTCAGCTTCACCGCCCTCGTCATCGTCGGTGACGGCAACGGACTGGTCGGCGTCGGCTACGGCAAGGCCAAGGAAGTTCCCGCGGCCATCCAGAAGGGTGTCGAGGAGGCTCGCAAGAGCTTCTTCCGCGTCCCGATGATCGCCGGCACCATCACGCACCCCATCCAGGGCGAAGCCGCTGCCGGCGTCGTCATGTTGCGTCCGGCCAGCGCCGGTACCGGCGTCATCGCCGGTGGCGCTGTTCGCGCAGTGCTGGAGTGCGCCGGTGTCCACGACGTGCTGTCGAAGTCGCTCGGTAGCGACAACGCCATCAACGTCGTGCACGCGACCGTCGCAGCCCTCAAGGGTCTGCAGCGTCCCGAGGAAGTTGCGGCTCGCCGCGGCCTGACCCTCGAAGAGGTTGCACCCGCCGGAATGCTGCGCGCACGCGCACAGGCAGGAGCGGTGAAGTAATGGCTCAGCTGAAGGTCACTCAGATCAAGAGCACCATCGGCCAGAAGGCGAACCAGCGTGACAGCCTGCGTACTCTCGGGCTCAAGGGCATCCGCCAGACGGTCGTCCGCGAGGACAACCCGCAGAACCGCGGACTGGTCAACACGGTGCGCCACCTCGTAACTGTTGAGGAGGTCTAACCATGACCATCAAACTGCACCACCTGCGCCCCGCAGCCGGATCCAAGTCGACGAAGATTCGCGTCGGCCGTGGTGAAGGTGGCAAGCGCGGCAAGACCGCAGGTCGCGGTACCAAGGGAACCGGCGCACGCAAGAACGTGCCGGCACGCTTCGAGGGTGGCCAGATGCCCCTCCACATGCGGCTCCCGAAGCTCAAGGGCTTCACCAACCGCAACCGTGTCGTGTTCCAGGTCGTGAACCTGCGCGACATCGAGCGCCTGTTCCCCGAGGGTGGTCAGATCGGGATCCCCGAGCTGATCGCCAAGGGAGCTGTTCGCAAGAACGAGCTCGTCAAGGTTCTCGGAGACGGAAACCTCACCGTGAAGGTCGATATCTCGGCCAACAAGTTCACGGGCTCTGCCAAGGAAAAGATCGCCGCTGCCGGCGGTTCTGCAACCGAGGTTTGAGCTTTGCTTCGATGTGCTGAGTAACAGCGCTTCGAGCAGCAGTTCGTGACGATGGCCGCAGCCACAGCTCTAGCAGCTGAGCTGCGGCCATCGTTGCCTACACGGAATGTCGTGTGTGTCGACCGATCGGCCGGGGTCCAACACTGACCGTCGGGCGATTCGATGCGCACTGTTAGAGTTCTAGAGTTCACACAAGTTCGTCTCGATGCGGTCGACGTACGTCGACCGCAGTCCATGCTCGTGAGGCTCACGGGAGCATCAGTTGCTCCCGATGAAGCACTCGCGGCGTCAACGCAGTCGTGCCAGGAGGATCTTTGCTTTCCGCCTTCGTGTCGGCCCTCAGGACTCCTGACCTGAGACGGAAGATCCTCTTCACGCTCGGTCTGGTCGCCCTCTACCGCTTCGGTGCCACGTTGCCGTCGCCCGGTGTCGATTACGCCAATGTTCGTGCCTGCATCGATCAGGTGTCCGGGGGAGACTCTGCCGGCATCTACTCGTTGATCAACCTGTTCTCCGGTGGAGCGCTCCTTCAGCTGTCGGTGTTCGCGATCGGCATCATGCCGTACATCACCGCCAGCATCATCGTGCAGCTGCTCACCGTCGTCATCCCCAAGTTCGAAGAACTCCGCAAGGAGGGACAGTCGGGCCAGGCCAAGATGACGCAGTACACGCGTTACCTGTCGATTGCACTGGCCATCCTGCAGGCGACCGGCCTGGTTGCACTTGCATCGCGAGGTCAACTTCTCCAGGGATGTCAGCAGGACATCATCGCGGATCAGTCCATTTTCGGACTCGTCATCATCGTTCTCGTCATGACCGCGGGTGCGGCGGTCGTCATGTGGTTCGGCGAAGTCATCACCGAGCGCGGTGTCGGCAACGGCATGTCGCTGCTCATCTTCGCCGGAATCGCCTCGCGCATCCCGTCCGAGGGCAACACGATCCTCGAAAGCCGTGGCGGGTTGGTCTTCGGATTCGTCTGCTTCGCGGCGTTCCTCATCATCACCGGCGTGGTCTTCGTCGAGCAGGGACAGCGCCGTATCCCGGTGCAGTACGCAAAGCGCATGGTCGGCCGGAAGATGTACGGCGGTTCGTCCACGTACCTGCCGCTCAAGGTCAACCAGGCCGGCGTCATCCCGGTGATCTTCGCGTCCTCGTTGCTCTACCTTCCCAATCTCATCGCCCAGCTCACATCCGCCAGCACTGCAGCCGATCCCAGTTGGTGGCAGCGGATCATCAACGAGTACCTGGTGAACCCGGCGAACCCGGTGTACATCGCTATCTTCTTCGGGCTGATCGTCTTCTTCACGTACTTCTACGTGGCGATCACGTTCAACCCCGAAGAGCGGGCCGACGAGATGAAGAAATTCGGTGGATTCATCCCGGGCATTCGACCGGGTAAGCCCACAGCCGATTACCTCAACTACGTTCTGAGTCGCATCACGCTGCCCGGCGCGGTGTACCTGGGCACCATTGCGGTGCTTCCCAACCTGTTCCTCGACATCGGCAGCTCTGGCGGAGCTCAGAACCTTCCGTTCGGTGGTACTGCCGTGTTGATCATGGTCAGCGTGGGCCTCGACACCGTGAAGCAGATCGAAAGCCAGCTGATGCAGCGTAACTACGAAGGGTTCCTCAAGTGAGACTTGTTCTGCTCGGTCCCCCCGGTGCCGGCAAAGGCACTCAGGCCGCTCTCCTCTCCGAGAAGCTGGGCGTGCCGCACATCTCGACCGGCGATCTTTTCCGCGCCAACATCGGCGAGAAGACCCCGCTCGGATTGGAAGCGAAGAAGTACCTCGACGCGGGCGACCTCGTGCCGAGCGAACTGACCGTCGACATGGTGCGTAGTCGTCTCGCCGAGCCCGACGCCGTCAACGGTTTCTTGCTCGACGGTTTCCCGCGCTCGGTCGGCCAGGCCGAGGCTCTGGTGGGCATTCTGTCCGACCTGAACGCTCAGCTCGATGCCGTTCTGTCGTTCATCGTCGACGAGGACGTCGTCGTGGAACGCATGCTGGCGCGCGGCCGCGAGGACGACAAAGAGGACGTCATCCGCAATCGCCTCAAGGTGTACCGCGACGAGACGGCGCCGCTGTTGGACTACTACTCCGACAAATTGGTGACTGTCGACGCGATCGGTGAGGTGGACGAAGTCAACGCTCGCGCGCTGAAGTCCATCGAGGACCACGGCAAGTAATGGCGTTCGGCCGGAAACGAAAAGTCGTCCCGTTCCGAAGCGCCGGCGAGCTCGACGCGATGGCGGCAGCCGGTGCCGTAGTGGGTGCCGCTCTCGTTGCGGTACGGGATGCAGCCAAGCCCGGAGTGTCGACGCTCGAACTCGACCGAGTTGCCGAGGCCGTCATTCGTGACGCCGGCGCGGTGCCCTCGTTTCTGGGGTACCACGGATTCACCGGAAGCATCTGCTCCTCGGTGAACGACCGCGTGGTGCATGGCATTCCGTCGGCCGACGAGCTGTTGGTCGCCGGGGATCTCGTGTCCATCGACTGTGGTGCCGTGCTGGACGGCTGGCACGGCGACTCGGCGTGGACGTTCGGCGTCGGCGACATCATCGAGGCAGATTCGTTGCTGAGCGAGGCGACGAGACTGTCGATGGAGGCGGGGATCGCAGCGATGATTCCCGGAAATCGCCTGACCGACATCTCCCACGCCATCGAGTCCGGTACACATGCGGCCGAGGATGCGCACGGTCGCAAGTACGGAATCGTCGACGGGTACGGCGGTCACGGAATCGGCCGCGAAATGCATATGGATCCATTTCTCGCGAACGAGGGTGCCCCGGGCAAAGGCCCGGAGCTCGTGGTGGGTTCCACACTGGCCATCGAACCGATGTTGACGCTCGGTACGTACGAGACCGACATTCTCGACGACGGTTGGACCGTCGTGACCACCGACGGTTCTCGCGCGGCCCATTGGGAACATACGGTCGCCGTGACCGAGGACGGCCCACGCATCCTCACGGTTCGGCCTCGCTAGAGCTACCAGGTCGACACTTACCAGGTGAGTGACGAGTAGCGGCGGCCCCCTCGGATGAGTCCGAGGTGGGCGGCCGTCAGACGTAGCCAGAGGCGAGTCGGCATACGGGTCAGTGCTGTCGGCAGCAGCGGGTTTCGTACCGCCAGCGCGAGCAGCGCGACGGAAATCGTGCGGACTCGGAACGGCGGGCATCCGGCTGCCCGGTACATTCCGCGCACGTGAGCCGACCCGTATCCCAATGCCCCGGCTTGTCTCCAGTTGTCCCGGTAGCCCGTACGCAGACGGTATTCGACCAGCGGCTCGGCTATGAAGTGCAGACGGGCACCCGATTGCTGTGCGCGCCACGAGAACTCCATGTCCTCGCTGGCGTGAACGAACTCGAGCATCCCGCCGAGATCTCGGTAGGTGGACGCGCGGCACGCCATACTCGCCCCGATGACGAACGGGCGAAACGACGACTTGCCCTGATTCGAGGGTGGGGCGAAGGGAACTGCGGCTCGCGTCGATTCGGAGTTCAGTGCCTCCGTACTCAGGCCGGTCCCCACGAGGTCGTATCGGTCCAGCTCGGCGGTGATGCGCCGCAACCATGTCGGGTGCACGACGTCGTCGGCATCGCAGAAGGCCAGAACTGGGCCCTCGGCTGCTTCCGCTCCACGGTTGCGCGCATACGACGCGCCTGGGGTGCCGGATGCATCGACGTACTTCAGATTCAATCGCTCCAGTAGCTCGTGGTTCTCCAGGAACTCTCGCACACCGTCCGTCGAGCCGTTGTCGCTGACGACGACCTCGAACGGGCCGTCGCAGTCCTGGTGCGCGAGTGCACAAAGTTGCTCGTCGAGTACATCTCTGGCGTTGTGTACGGGAATGATCACGGAGACGGCTGGGCCGCGGCCGGAAGGGTTGGAACTCAAGAGGGCACCTTGCGGGCTCGGTGGCTGAACGATGGCGGGCGGACGAAACGTTAGCTCAGTTAATCGAACGTCGCCATCCGACGTTTGCAGTGCCCGCTTCGCGCGCATTTGGCCAGATGTGTCTTTGCCGGTAACATAGATCGACGGTGCGCCCTGCGTACCGGATGTTCGCATGCCTCGAGGGCTGTGCGGCCGTCCGGCGACACCCCGACTCGGGTCCGAGGAGTCGGTCAGTGGGCATCACGGTAACGGAAACAGATGCAATCAACCAGGTGTGAGAGCCAGGATCGCGGAGGATATGGCCAAGAAAGACGGTGCTATCGAGGTAGAGGGCCGAGTTGTCGAACCGCTGCCCAATGCGATGTTTCGCATTGAGCTCGAAAACGGCCACAAGGTACTCGCCCACATCAGCGGAAAGATGCGTCAGCACTACATCCGCATCCTTCCCGAGGATCGCGTCGTGGTAGAGCTTTCGCCCTACGACCTCACGCGTGGACGCATCGTTTACCGCTACAAGTAAGAGCTTCCCCGGCCATGTCCGGTCGGGGAGAACCATGCTCGGTCCGCTGCTCGCAGCGGGTCCGAGCTACACACAGGAGATCAACGACGTGAAGGTTCAGCCGAGCGTCAAGAAGATCTGCGAGAAGTGCAAGGTGATTCGTCGTAACGGACGCGTCATGGTGATCTGCGACAACCTGCGGCACAAGCAGCGTCAGGGATAACCACCGAGCATCACGCACGTCGGCTTGGCAACAGCTAGAAGATGACCTCCCAGCACCAACCGCAACACACGCGTTGCGGCAGACCCCCGGCACGGAGGCCGGGGCCCCACTGAGTTTGTTGAAAGACGCTTCCCACCCCAGCGGTGAGAAGGACACAGGGGACGGACTGGGAGCAGACCTCCGGACAAGAAAAGGAAATGCCACATGGCACGTCTCGCAGGTGTGGATCTGCCGCGCGAAAAGCGCATGGAGATCGCACTGACTTACATCTACGGCGTCGGCCGTACCCGCTCCAAGGAAATTCTCGCAGCAACGGGCGTCAGCCCCGACCTGCGCAGCAAGGATCTCGGCGACGACGATCTGCGCAAGCTCAGCGATTACATCAACGAGTCCCTCAAGGTCGAGGGCGATCTGCGCCGCGAGGTGCAGGCCGACATCCGACGCAAGATCGAAATCGGCTGCTACCAGGGTCTTCGCCACCGTCGTGGTCTGCCCGTCCGTGGACAGCGCACCAAGACCAATGCGCGTACCCGTAAGGGACCCAAGCGCACCATTGCCGGCAAGAAGAAGGCGAAGTAATGCCCCCCAAAGCACGCGGTACCGGTCCGAAGAAGGCGCAGAAGACGCGTCGCAGGGACAAGAAGAACGTCCCGCACGGATCTGCGCACATCAAGAGCACGTTCAACAACACGATCGTGTCGATCACCGACCCCGCCGGAAACGTCATCTCGTGGGCGTCCTCGGGACACGTGGGCTTCAAGGGCTCGCGCAAGTCGACTCCGTTCGCCGCACAGCTCGCAGCCGAGAACGCTGCGCGCAAGGCTCAGGAGCACGGCGTCAAGAAGGTCGACGTGTTCGTCAAGGGTCCCGGCTCCGGCCGTGAGACCGCGATCCGCTCGCTTCAGGCCGCAGGCCTCGAGGTCGGCACCATCTCCGATGTCACCCCTCAGCCGCACAACGGCTGCCGTCCGCCCAAGCGGCGTCGGGTCTAGCGGGAAGGAAAGGTTTAGAAAATGGCACGTTATACCGGTCCTATCACCCGCAAGTCGCGTCGTCTGCGCGTCGACCTCGTCGGAGGCGACCAGGCGTTCGAGCGTCGTCCCTACCCGCCCGGCCAGCACGGTCGCGCGCGGATCAAGGAGAGCGAGTACCTGCTCCAGCTGCAGGAGAAGCAGAAGGCTCGCTTCACCTACGGCGTCATGGAGAAGCAGTTCCGTCTGTACTACAAGGAAGCCAACAGGGCTGCCGGCAAGACCGGTGAGAACCTGCTGACCATCCTCGAGACTCGCCTCGACAACGTCGTCTACCGTGCGGGTCTCGCACGTACGCGTCGTCAGGCACGCCAGCTGGTCACCCATGGCCACTTCCTCGTGAACAACAAGCGAGTGGACATCCCCAGCTACCGCGTCTCGCAGTACGACATCATCGATGTCCGCGAGAAGTCCGCGCAGACCCTGCCGATCCAGATCGCTCGTGAGAGCTACGGCGATCGTCCGGTGGCTCCGTGGCTGCAGGTCGTCCCCAACCGTCTTCGCATCCTGGTTCACCGGGTGCCGGAGCGCGCACAGATCGATGTGCCGCTCCAGGAGCAGCTCATCGTCGAGTACTACTCGAAGTAAGGCGCAGCACGCATGTGAGTCTCCCCGCGAGGCTCACATGCGTCTTCGCCTCCACACGTGGGCGTCAAATAGCGGACGCCCGTACAGGAGGAACACAGAATGCTCATTTCACAGCGCCCGACGCTGACCGAAGAGGTCATCGCCGACAACCGCTCGAAATTCGTCATCGAGCCGCTCGAGCCCGGCTTCGGTTACACACTCGGCAACTCGCTCCGCCGCACCCTGCTGTCGTCGATCCCCGGCGCTGCTGTCACCAGCATCCGTATCGACGGCGTCCTCCACGAATTCACCACCGTTCCCGGAGTCAAGGAAGATGTCACCGACATCATCCTGAACCTCAAGGGACTGGTCGTGAGCTCCGAAGAAGACGAACCGGTCACCATGTACGTCCGCAAGCAGGGCCCCGGCGCTGTGACCGCAGGCGACATCGTGCCCCCGGCCGGCGTCACGGTGAACAATCCGGATCTGCACATCGCGACCCTGAACGACAAGGGCAAGTTGGAGATCGAGCTCGTCGTCGAGCGCGGTCGCGGCTACGTCCCCGCCGTTCAGAACAAGGCATCGGGTGCCGAGATCGGCCGTATTCCGGTCGACTCGATCTACTCTCCCGTGCTCAAGGTCACCTACAAGGTGGAGGCCACCCGCGTCGAACAGCGCACCGACTTCGATCGGCTCGTTCTCGACGTGGAGACCAAGAATTCCATCACCGCGCGGGACGCGCTCGCTTCGGCGGGCAAGACCCTGGTTGAGCTCTTCGGCCTCGCCCGTGAGCTGAACGTCGAAGCAGAAGGCATCGAGATCGGACCCTCGCCCGCCGAGGCCGATCACATCGCTTCCTTCGGACTCCCCATCGAGGATCTGGACCTGACGGTTCGTTCCTACAACTGCCTCAAGCGCGAAGGTGTTCACACCGTCGGCGAGCTGGTTGGTCGTACCGAGTCCGATCTGCTCGACATCCGTAACTTCGGGCAGAAGTCCATCGACGAGGTGAAGGTCAAGCTGCATTCGCTCGGCCTTTCCCTCAAGGACAGCCCCGCGTCGTTCGATCCGAGCACCGTGCCTGGCTACGACGCCACCACGGGCACGTGGAGTGACACCGACGCAGGCTCCTTCGGCGACACCGAAGGCGCCGAGCAGGACTACGCCGAGACAGAACAGCTGTAATCAGCTCGCTGGAGCTCTTACTAGGAGATTCATCATGCCCAAGCCCACCAAGGGCCGCCGTCTCGGCGGGTCGGCGTCACACCAGAAGGCCATCCTGGCCAACCTGGCGACGTCACTCTTCGAGCACGGCCGCATCACCACCACCGAGTCGAAGGCCAAGCGCCTTCGTCCCCACGCCGAGAAGCTCGTCACCCATGCCAAGAAGGGTGATCTGGCTCATCGTCGTGAGGTTCTCAAGACGATCAACAACAAAGATGTCGTGCACAAGCTCTTCGCCGAGATCGGGCCTTTCTTCGCCGATCGCGACGGTGGCTACACGCGCATCATCAAGACTGTCCCCCGTAAGGGTGACAACTCGCCGATGGCCATCATCGAGCTCGTCAACGAGCAGACGGTGTCCAACGAAGCCGACCGCGCACGCCGCGTGAAGGCATCGAAGGCTGCTCCCGCCGCAACCGAGGCTCCGGCCGAGGACACGGCAGAAGACAACGTCGTCGAGGCTGTCGAAGCCGACGCGACCGACGCCGAGGTGGCCAACGCCGACGCAGTCATCGAAGGCATCGAGGACAATGACGCTCACGCGTCGGACGCCCCCGAGGCCGAGGATGCGAAGAAGGACTAGTCCTTGTGAGCTCCGAGCACGACCGAAGCGGGCCCGCCATTTCCTCAGGAGATGGCGGGCCCGCTTTGTCGGTCCCCACCAGATATCGGCTCGACATCTCCTACGACGGCACGAACTTCTCCGGATGGGCGCGTCAACCAGGTATCCGTACGGTCTGTGGCGTGCTCGAACAAGCCTTCTCCACCGTTCTTCGCCAACCCATCGAGCTGACGGTCGCCGGCCGAACCGACGCGGGAGTACACGCGTCCGGTCAGGTGGCACATTTCGATGCCGTCGACGTTCCGGATGATCACGACCGACTGGTCCGGCGAATGGCACGGTTTCTGCCAACTGATGTTCGGGTCCGATCGATCAGCATCGTCCCCCGCGATTTCGATGCTCGCTTCTCGGCGTTTCGCCGACACTACGAGTACCGATTCAGCACCGCACTGTACGGAGTCGACCCCCTCGACGTGGCCGGGGTTGTCTCCTGGCCACGGCACATCGATCTGGACGCCGTACACGAGGCATCGCAGGCACTGATCGGACTGCACGATTTCGCAGCGTTCTGCAAGAGGCGAGACGGTGCCACGACAGTGCGAGAACTGCAGCGTTTCGACTGGGTCCGCGAGGGGGATCGATTGACCGCGTACGTCAGCGCCGATGCGTTCTGCTGGTCGATGGTGCGCAGTCTGGTCGGGGCGATGCAGGCCGTAGGTGAAGGACGACGAACCCCCGACTGGGCACGTTCTCTGCTCGGTCGTCGAGAACGTGCGAGCGAGGTGGCGGTGGCCCCGGCCCACGGACTTGCCCTGGTGCGGGTCGACTATCCACCCGCCGACATGTTGGCCGCGCGCAATGCTGCCACCCGGGAGACTCGACCGGCAATCGTCGGCGACGAATGTTGTGGAGGAGAAGGATGAGCGACGATCGCGCCGGGTCCGGTGCCGACACGAAGCAGCCGATACGTCTCGCGGTGGTCACCGGCAGCGTTCGGGAGGGGCGGGTGGGACCCACCGTCGCAGCCTGGGTACGGAGCGTGGCGTCGGCGCGCGACTCCCTCACGGTGGTGGATGTCGATCTCGCGGACTTCGATCTCCCGAACAGCTTGACGTCGAGCGAGGACTCCGAACGTTTCACCCGCATCGTGGGCGAGGCCGACGCGTTCGTCCTCGTCACTCCCGAATACAACCACGCTGTGCCCGGCTCGCTGAAGACCGCGCTCGACACGGTGAAGTACGAATGGCGTTCCAAGCCAGTGGGATTCGTATCCTATGGCGGTCTGGCGGGTGGTGTGCGTGCGACCGAGCAACTGCGCCTCATCGCCGCAGAGCTACACATGGTGTCGGTACGGGATTCGGTATCACTCCATCGCGTGCGTCGGCGTTTCGACGAGGCCGGTGGCGTCGACGATCCCGCTGCTGTCGACTCCTTGGGGCGATTGCTCGACCAACTCCAGTGGTGGGCCGGCGCAGTGTCGAGCGCGCGGGCGCGCGTCCCGTACCCCGGCTGACCATTTCAGACTCGGACGGCGGGTCGGAGACTTCTCGGTCGACCGATGAACGTCGTTTCCTGCGGAATGGTGACCAGCGTCAGTTCGATGTCGATCGGACCAGAACGCACCCGAATTCGGTCACCCGACGCACGCGGCTGAACGATCGACAGCGTCGCGGTGAATCTCTGTCGGGTCGGCCGGGGTGCCGCCGGATCATGCGGCGGTTCGTGTTCGGTCAGCGAGATCACAGTGACGCCGGGGTCAGATTGGTGATCGAGCGAGATGGAGCCGTCTGCGAAGTCGACCACGACGACGTCGTACGAGGGCCGCACCCGAGTGTGGTCGCTGTCGACCAGAAACCGGTCGGGCTCCCCGATGGCGTCGCGGAGGGCTCCCCAGGCGTGCAGTCTGTCCGTTCTGACGACAACTCGCGCTCCGATCGCCACGGCTCTGAACAGAAGCTGCTGGGCGAGGTAGAGCTCGCCCACAATGCTGACCCGGGGCAGGTTCGCCCCGAAGATCCGCGCTGCCACACCGTTTCCGTTCGCATCCGATCCCAGGAGTTGGCCGCAACCGCTGACAGGGAACGCCCAGGCCTGCAGTGCGGAGGTCGAGAGGGTTCCGACCGGCATCACTGCCGAGTGTGTTGCGACGGCCAGCGGCAACTGCGCGAGAATGCCGTCTCGTTGACGTCCGGCCATCGAGATCAGTGAAGCAATGTCGGGTCTCGGGATTGTCTCTCGCGCGGCGAATCTGCAGGACGCACGAACGCGGACGCGGCTCGGTTCGTCGGTGGGGCGCAGGTGGACGGAGATGGCCGTACCCAGCGACGGTACCGCCCACAAGGCCGACAGATCCTCGACAGTGACTGTGCTGCAATCGATTCCGTAACCAGTACTTGCCGCGCCCGGTAACGGGGCGAAGGACCACACCTGAGTGAGATCGGCGGTGCTGACACCGCGGCTCAGGTGTAGAGAAGTGGCGCGAAGTTGTGCGGCCGTCGACAGCCGTGTGGACAGCCCCTGAGATTCCAGGGCGCGTGCGACGCGAAGGGCTGCAACGACCGCGGTTCGGGCCGCCCCCGTCCGGCCCGTGCCCCTCGCTGCCATCGCCCGTGCGTTGTCGCGCACGTCGAGAGTGACCGACACCCACACCGTCCGCTGCGCGACGGCGGGCAACGGCCCGATGAGGCCCTCGTACACATCGGTGGCCACCGAACCGTCGGCGGTTCGAAACCCGAGCGCGACGATGTCGATTGCGGCAACGTCGACGTCGTGCTGCCGAAAGCACGACGTCAACGTCTCGATGGGCAGCGTGTGTCGTGTGTCGGCTCGCGTTCGCGCCAGAACTGTCGTGTCGTGTTCCGGTGCGATGATCTCCACGGTGCACGTGACGGTATTGCGCTGCCAGTGCACACCGACGGGTCGGCCGTCGGGGTCGGTATGTTCTGTTGTCACCCCGACGGCGGGGACTCGGCCGAATCCGAAGCGTAGAGCGACGATCAGCCAGCCGGCGATCGACGTGCGCCGAAAGGCAACGAACGGGACGAGCGACATCGTTGCCGCGGCGGTGAGCGTCCACTCCACGGGCACGTCGGCCGCGAGCAGGGTGAGAATCGTTGTCACAGCGGCAATTTCGGCCGTGAGGAACCCTCGGACAGTCGGCACGGCGAACGACACGACCGACGTGCGCCGTCGCCTCCTCGAACGCGTCATCACACACCCTCCCCCCGAAGGTTGCAGCCCGATCGATCGTCGCCGATGCGGTCGCCGATGGGTGCGGACGAACTGTACTGTGTCGCGTGACCCGATGGGGGATCGGGTCGGCACAATCCTGGGGAGGAATCGTGGCGTCGACTCCGACGACGAAATGGCAGGTCGGCGGATACCGCTTTCTCGTCCGACGAATGGAACATGCCCTCATCAGGCGCGACGCGCGGATGCTGCACGATCCGATGAAGTCGCAGTCGCGCGCGCTCATGGTGGGTGTCGTCGTCGCATGCGTCGGTCTGGCGGGCTGCGCTGCCCTGGCGCTGTTTCGGCCTCAGGACAAGATCGGCGACGCATCGATCGTGGTCGGTAAGGAGTCGGCCGCCATGTTCGTCAGCGTCGACGGCGTGTTCCATCCGGTGCTGAATCTGGCGTCGGCGCGGTTGATCGTGGGAAGGCCCGACAACCCTGTGACGGTGAAGGAAACGGAACTGGCGTCACGACCTCGCGGTGCGTTGGTCGGAATCCCCGGTGCCCCGTCGGCGTTGCCGAACGACCCGGACGGCGAGGCCGAGTCGTGGACCGTGTGCGACACCGTCGATCCGATCGCCGGCGTCACGTCCACAACAGTGATCGTGGGGGAGCCCCGCTACGGCGAGAACGCGGCTGCACTCGGCCCATCCGAGGCTTTCCTGTG